>CAZVNS010000020.1:0-36387 GCA_964628905.1 uncultured Muribaculaceae bacterium
AAGATACAAATTATTTTTCTAATTTACAAGCACTTAATTTATAGAAGTCCCCTTTGGAAAATAAGGCGCACCTATCACGGTGACTGATGTGCCCTATGAAAGCTCTGAGATATTTATTTGCTAAGGTAGGTTACATTTAATTTGATCTGTTCATAGTTCCAGGTTGTGGAAAATGTACCATTGGATTTCAAACCCATCCGTACCTATAGATAAGTGATTAAGATAGATTTGGAAAATCAAATAAAGATGGTTGGATATGCCTAATATTATAATGTTTATATCTAAAACGTGTTGATTGAGATTCCATTATCATGTTAACTATACGATTGATTTCTTTAATATTAAATCCTTTATATGCAGATAATAATTGGCTTTTAAGCTCGGAGTTAATTGCAGATAGACATGGTATTCTTAACTTCCTAAGAGCTTGACTTTGCCATCGAGGAAATCCTCCATTCATTTTATTTGATAGATTTAACATCTGTTCCTTAACAATGTCTGACATAAGAATTGCAGCAAGTAATAATAATTGCTCATTATCCTCATTATTAGATATTATGTAATATATATTATGTGCAGGATAGTATTTTCCTTCATCGACAAATATATGAGTGTTTGCCGATATATCAGGGAGTAGAATCTTGGATTTATACTGAATGTCAGGCTTAATTTTATCAATTAATGAATACCATTTCCTATTATTTTTTACAATGTGTCTTTTCTGCAGATGAGTACGGTATTGTTCTAAATAAGCTTTTGCCATGGGGTAGTTGTCTAAGTTTATAAGGTTTCCAACTTTATCAGTAGGATTAAGCAAGTATAGTCCACCATATTGGAACTTATTCCCAGACAAATCTTTTGCACATATTATTGGCAGAAGTAATTCATTCTCAACTATAGCGGGCAATTCTTTAGATATGAAAATACGGTCGGCACCCGTGGCTACACCAATTCCAATGGAAAAGTTCTGCTCTTCAATAGTCGGTAAGCTTGAAAATTTAATATTGTAAAATATTGTACCCAAATCATCGATATTGTGATATTTCCGTATATCATATTCAATGTAGTCCTTCAATTCCTGAGTACTATATATACAAGCAAATTCAACTTCGTGCTTATTTGAGCTATTGGTTATTACAGTTATTGCGGGATAAGCGAGAACTTTCTCTTGAAAAGCATCAAGCCTCTCAACATCTATTAATTTCACCAAATTAAAATTGTTACTAATAAAAAGTCGTAGTTTTTTCCCATATTCATTCCTAAGCCATCTATTGGAGCAGATAAAACAGTGCTTTCCATGAGGATTTAATAGACTAAGAGACTTTTCGAAAAAAAGTACATATAAGTCACATCTATAATGAAAAGTCTTAAATATGGTTTTGTATATGTTTCTTATATCTTCTGGAATATTTTCATATCTTACATAGGGCGGATTGCCAACTATGAAATCAAAATTTTGTTTCCAATTAGACATTAGGAAATCTTCATTTCTCAAATTATCTAAAGGACAATCAGGCATTAAGATTCTTAGTCTTGAAATACATTTCTCATACTTTTCTCTATCTATTTCACTTCCAAACACACATTTTTGAAAGACCTCAACAGGGTTATAACCATGTTTCTTGGCCGATTCAGTTATACGAGAAAAAATCTCTAAAAGAAATTCTCCATTACCAAATGATGGCTCTAATATAAAAGAATGAGAAAGATCAACCTCTGAGATGTATCCAATGCTGTCTAACATAAATTGGACTACCTCTGAAGAGGTGAACACATCTCCATGGTTTAATCCGTTAGACCGAATTCCATATCTTGAATTATTTGAATTCATCCTTGCAGCCCAATATATATCCCTGTAAAGAATTTATAAATTGTTCTATTGACAAGTCCTCTGATACGTTGCCATACGTGGTGGAATCTGAAGTCCAAAGTAGACATGAGGAAGTATATAGTCTCTCAGTCATCAATTTATCACATAAAATTCTATAGCGGTCAATGTATGAAGCATTTTCAAATTCTGATCGTACAGGATAATGGTTTTCATAATTTTTAATGGGTGTCACTGATTTAATATCTCGTCCAATAAGCATTAGATACCCAACCCAAGGAACGCCGTGTGTCGGAAATTGTTTTTCTCTATAAGCAGTCCATAAATCTGTAGCGTTACCTATAGCCTCCTCTGTACGATTATTAAAATTGTTTCCATACGAACCAATTTGTGACTTAAGCTCTATTACAGCTATTAACTTACCATTAGGACTAATTATAAGAAAGTCCCAATCTTTTGAAGAACGAAAGAATCCTGGGATATAGTTATTCTTGTCGTATATGCAGGATCCGGGAACGCCGACTGCAATACATGCATCTCTTAGAAGCGATAAAAAGCCATCTAATTGCTTGCCACCTACCACAGCCCCGCGGTTAGATGAATCGCCACTCCGTACTAATTGTCTCCTTTTAGTATTCCAAAAGGCTTTTATGGCCTTTTGAGTTTTTAAGATAACGTTGAATTCTCTTCTCATATTGCAAATATACGCATTATTTAGAATATAGAAAACATCGAACCGATTTTTAAGACAAAGTATTAGAGCTTATCTATAAGCAGACCAATGAGTTGCGAGAGGTGAAAATAGAAAAGAGGACTCTCAAAACGAGAATCCTCAGTTCAGTACCCAGACCCGGGCTCGAACCGGGATGGATTGCTCCACTGGTGTTTGAGACCAGCGCGTCTACCCATTCCGCCATCTGGGCTTTAGTCGGGGCAAAGGTAAGGAAAAAAATAATGGCGCGCAAGGTTGCGTGCCATTATTTTTTATGAGGGATGTTGTTGTCGGTAGTGGGGAGCGATCAGCGGACGACGGTCAGGGGGATGCGGTCGGTGGCTGAGTAGCGTTTGCCGTTGTTGAGCAGGGTGTAGCAGCGGTAGTTGCCGGTGGGGATGTCGCGGTTGGCGGCGTCCTTGAGGTTCCAGGTGTAGGGGAATTGTGTTGCTTCGACGCTGTGCACTATCTGGCCGTTGGCGTCTTCGATGATGAGTCGGCCGGTGGGCTGGGCGTCAAATGTGTGGTCGATGTCGAATGTGACTTCGGTGCGTGCGTATTTGCGGTCGATGGTGAGTGTGGATTGGATTTCGTTGTTGACCACGGTGAAGTTGATGGTGCGCGATGAGCGGTTGCCCATGTTGTCGCCGATGCTCAGGGTGAGTGAGTGGCGTCCGTCCTCGAGCTGCGACATGGGGTACTCGATTGATGCTGAGCCGTCGGCCTGGACTGCGAGGGTGCTGCGGATGCCGGGGAACGATGTGCGGTTGTCGAGCAGGAGTGTGACGCTTGAGCCGATTGAGCTTTTGGATACGTTAAATCCGCTGGGGTCGGGGAGGAATGTGGCGTAGAGCACCGGTGAGCTGCCCACTTTGTCGCCATCGGCGAATGCTTCGGTGTCGAGGTACATCTGGTCGATGGTGGGTGCGGTGGTGTCGGTGACGGGTGTGTCGGCCGAGGGTGTGCTGCTGATGGTGATGGTGCCGCAGTGGCCGGTGGCTATGCGTGTGTGGTCATCGTCGGTGGCCCACAGTGAGAGGCGTGTGGTCTGGTCGGGGCGCTGCGAGGTGGGGATGACGCACTGTGCGGTGAATTTGCCGTCAACTACTTCGGTGGTTACTTCGGCGAGGAGTGTTTCGTCGAGGTTGACGGGTTTGGGTTCGCAATTGCCATCTTTGGGGGATGACATGATGGTGATGGGGGCTTCGTAGATGGAGATGGTGGCGTGGCCGTTGAAGTTGGTGATTGGGTTGCCCTCAAGGTCGGTGATCTGCCCGCTGATGGTGTTGTCGCTCAAGGGGTAGAGGATGGGTGCGCCATCGGCTGAGACGTTGTTGATGGTGAGGGCCTGGGCGTTGAACTCGGGTGCGAGGTAGGGCACTTCGGGGTCGCCCAGGAGGTTGAATGCCATGGTGTTGACGTGGACGTTGACGTCGGACACGTCCATCACTTCGTTGTGAGCCTGGCGGTAGAGCTGGCCGATGGTGGTGGCTCCGGTGGCTGATGCGAAGGCTTTGCAGAGGGCCTTGTTGAGGTAGTGGTTGGAGTCGGCGTAGACGGTACGTGAGGCTCCGACCACGGCGATTGCGCCGCCGTTGGGGTAGTAGAGCATGGTTTCGGCTATGCCGTCGCTGAGGCGGTCGAAGGCGTAGGTGTCGCAGGTGGCGAGTATCCAGATGGGGAGGTGGCTGTAGGGCACGGAGTTGGCATATTTCTTATGCCACATATAGTTGAAGAGTGTGAGGTTTTCGGCGTTGCCGTGGCCTACGTATGTCACCAGGTCCTGGCCTTGTTTGAGCGACTGGATGATCTGTTGGCGTGCTTCGTAGGCGTCCTCGCCTCGCCAGGGGTATACGTTGTTGAACACCTGGGTGAATGTGGTGGGGGGCGCTATTAGGCGCATTGCTTCGACTACCTCCTCGGCCTGGCGCTCGTGTTTGTTGGCGTCGTTGTCGTCGGCGAGCACAAGCACGTTGTTGCGGTATGGGCGGTCGATGGGGGTGGTCATGTGTCGGATGATTTTGTCGACTACTGCGTCGGCGTTGGACTGTGCGGGGATGCGGCCCACGGCGATTGACATCTTGGTCGATGACACGGTGGTGGGGTTGAAGTAGTCGTCGAGCAGTCCGAAGTAGTCGTCGCTGGTGTAGTTGGTGGCGGTGGTGCCCATGTAGTCGTAGTCGTCGGTCTCGTATGTGAGCAGTGCGTCGTCGGATTTGAACGATATCTGTCGGTTGTCGTAGATGCCGTGGCCGAAGAGCAGGAGTGAGCGGAATTTCTCGGGGTCGCGGTCGTAGAACATCTTGGCGGCGCGGCGGTAGGCCATCACGTCGGGTGTGCCTGAGGAGAATTCGTTGAAGATTTCGCTCTGGCGGAAGACTTCGACGTCGATGCCCTGGAGGTCGCGGTGGGCCTGGGCCAGGCGCTGTGCGGCGCTATATGATGCTTCGTTGGAGATGATGAGCATGTGGGGTGCGGGGCGCGAGTGGATGTTCTGGTTGTCGACCTGGCCTATGATGCGGGGTGTGGGGAATTGCTTTGTGGTGTCGAACACCACGGTACGCAGTGCGGGGGTGGCAGATGTGTTGTAGTCACGGTCGGGGGTGAGCCAGAGCTGGTTGGTTTCGTCGTTGACGAATGTGTTGAACTGGCGTATGTTGTTGACATCGGTGATGTCCCACACCAGAGTGGCGTTGGTGGGTTGCTCGAGCTGCACTACGATGCGTCGGGTGTCGAGGATGCCGGGGAAGTGCATGATGCGGAAGCTCTTGTCGCCGAGGGTGTTGTAGCTGGGGTAGCTGAAGTATACCCAGTCGTTGGCGCCGTAGGTATAGCCTGAATTGGAGGCTGTGGCGGGGGTGGGGGCTACGTTGACGGTGTAGTCATTTGAGCCTCCCTGGCCGCGGAGGGTGAAGTACTGGTATCCATAGACGCGGCCGAAGATTTTGCTGTCGGTGTTGAGGATGGTTCCGGCGTTGTTGGTGGCGGCTCCGGGGGTGATGTCGTCGTCAAGAGTGACTGAGAAGCGGGGCTCAATGCGGGATGACTTCACAACCGATGTGTAGGTTATGTAGCCTTCTGTGGAGCCTTCGACGGGTGCTACGGTGGTGAATGTCAGGGGACGGTCACCGGTTTCTTTAAGGTTGCGGCTGAAGAAGCGGGCTCCACCCTGGCGGGGGTTGGCTTCGTTGAAGTCGTAGAACTCGACTGAGGTGTGGGTGGTGACGTTGATTGTGTTGTTGTAGTCGCGGTTGATGCGCCCAATGGTCATGGGGCTCTGCGAGTCGGTGAGGAAGTAGCAGCCGCCGTTGGCTGAGAAGTTGATGCGCAGGTCTTGCTTGTAGTATTGGTTGTAGGAGATTGATGCTTGGGCTGCTCCTTCGCCGTAGAAGAGTATGCGGCCGTCGGCGGTGCGCACCACGGGGGTCTGGGGCAGGTCGTCGGGGTCGTTGGTGTTAAACTTCTGGTTGGTAAGAGCGGCGCCACCGTAGCCGCACACCACTACTTTCGACGGGTCACTGAAACCCATCTCGCGGAGTTGGTCGGCGGTGAACTGGTATATGCCGTTGTCTACTACTTCTACTTTGACCCAGAGCCCCTGGCTCAGGGCTGACTCTGATTTGTAGTATTCGGGGCTGTAGGCCGATGCGGTGGTGGCTGCTAAGGTGGTGACTGCCAGCAGGAGTGATCGGTTGGAGGTATGTGATATGAGTTTCATATAGCGTATGTTATCGTATGTTGAAGTGTAGCACTTGTGTTCCGTTGATTGATGCGTCGAGGGTGGTGCCGGCGATGATTGGTATTTGGTCGGCGATGATGCACGATGCTATTTGGTCGCCGGTCTTGAGTGTCATCCAGTGGCTGAGTGCCTCTATGGCTTGGGCTGTGAGCCATTGTGTGGTGTCGACGGCTATTGCTTGGCTGCCGATTGTGACGGTGTCAACCAGCCGGGGGGTGGGGAGCCATGTGCCGGTGACCCAAGCTGAGTCGAAGCATTGGCTGAGCTGCGAGTCGTTGTAGGGGCGGGGCGGGTTGACGCGGAGCCCTAAGGTGATGGCGTCGTAGTAGCGCGGGGCGAATTTGGCGGCGATAGATTTACCAAGCTTTGAGATGCGTGTCACGGCGTAGGCTGTGGCTGTCCATTGCCCGGCGATGTCGGGGATGAACAGCGGCAGGTTGCGGTTGAGCCATGCTGAGTCGGGGTATGTCCTGATCGCGGGCCATGGCTCAATCGGCTGTGAGGGTGTGCGCTCAATGGTGATAATCTTCATCGGTCGTTGTAGCTTCCGTTGCTCAGTCGGTTGTACATCACAGCTAAGTGTGAGTAGATTGAAGTGTTCTGTACCACGATATCGCCGGCCACGCGGATGCGCACCGGGGTGAAGTTCCACAGCCCTTTGATGCCGGCGGCGATGAGCTGGTCGGCTACCTCTTGGGCTTTGTCGACGGGCACTGCCACTACGGCTATCTCGGCGTCGAGGTCGGGGCGTCGCTGGTCGATCTGGGCTATGTCGTAGATGGGCACTCCGTGGATTTGGGTGCCTACGACCTGGGGGTCGATGTCAAATCCGGCCACGATGTTGAGGCCGTAGCGCGACAGGCCGGAGTCCTGAATCAGGGCTGCGCCGAGGCTGCCTACGCCCACCATCACTGCGTTGTGACGCTCGCGGAAGCCGAGGAAGTACTCCAGCTCCTCTTTGAGCGAGCTCACTCCGTAGCCTATGCGGGTCTTCCCCTTGATGTTGAGGAACGACAGGTCTTTGGCTATCTGTGAGGAGTCGACGTTAATCTCCTTGGCTATCTGGGTTGAGGATACGTAGTCGACGTTGCGGCTGTGGAGCAGGTTCACGTAGGCCAAGTACCATGGGAGCCTGCGGAGTGTGGGCTCTGGTAGGAATTCGCGTTGGCGTTGGCGTGGATGCTGCATGTGTCGAGTGATAATGTGGTATTATGCCGCGAAATTACAAAATTTGTGGCATAATAACAATTGAAAAATGTTAATAATAAACTAAGTAGGTGATGGGATCAGGGGGCGGTGACCGCAATCTTGCGGGTTGCGGTGGAGTGCTGCTCGCCATCGGTGGTGATTGAGGCTTTGTAGAGGTAGATGCCTCGGTTGACTCGGTTGCCTGAGCGGCCGGTGAGGTCCCACTTGACGGGGGCTGATGTGAACATGTCGCTGCGGCCCGACGAGGTTGAGCTCCACACTTCGGCGCCGAGCAGGTTGTAGACGGTGACAGTGACGGTCATCTGTGCGTCGGGGCGGTCGTGGGTGATGTAGAAGTTTGCCTCAACCGATGCGGGGTTGGCATCGGTGTAGATGTCGTAGATTGTGGGGCTCAGGCCTCGCTCGACGAAGAATTCGATGGTCTGCTCGGTCAGGTTGTTGGAGGTGTCCCAGACTCTGAGCTTGAGGGTGTGTGCCCCGGGCATGAGGTTTTCGGTGGGGTAGGCGATGGTGCCACCGATTGAGCCGTCGGCATTGGGGGTATAGTACTGCGACACGTCGGTCATGGTGGTTGTCTCGTCGAGGTACAGGGTCATCTGGTGACCGATGCCGGCTTGCGAGAGGTTGAGTCCGCGGTTGTCGGAGATTGTGGCGAGCACCATCGGCGATTCGTTGACCGTCTGCCCGTTGACAAACGACTGGTGGTTGAGGTAGTAGCTCTCGATCACCGGTGGGATGGTGTCGGTGGTGGCGTTGGTGTCGGTGCCATACACGTAGAGGTCGCGCATGCAGCTGATGGCTTCGCGGTCGTCGGTGCTGTAGGCGTAGAGGTTGAGGGCCGCCGGACGGTAGTTGTCGGCGATCTCCGAGGGCATGGCGATGTGTATCTTAAATCGCCCGCCGGTGATGGAGTCGTTGCCGGCGTAGAGCCGGGTGCCTTGTTGCTCGAATGTGACAGCGCTGCCGTCACCCCAGCCGTGGCTGGTGGTGGAGTGTTCGGCGTCGTAGAGCACCGATGAGAGGATGCCGGAGAAGTTGGGGATATGCTCGCCGGCGGGATTGATGATTTCACCCACGACGGTGACGTCCTGACGGGCCATGATTGTGGGAAGGTCGTCGGGGTCGACGGCTGAGCCGTTGATGGCGGTGACGCGAATGCGGTTGGATGGTATGGTCATGCGCATCGCGGGATCGCCCATGAGCACGTAGCGGAGTTTGTTGGAGTTGTTCTTAAGGCCGTTCTTGGCGTTGCGGTACAGGTCGCCGATGCGCTGGAACTGTCCGTCGTCGTCGCGGAGTGCCATCTGGGCTCCGACTTGGGCGGTGAGCAGTCCGTTGTCGCTGATATATACGGGGCGTGTGGCCGAGATGGCGGCGATTACGCCACCACCCTGGGTTTGCCACATGATTTCGGCTCCGCTGAGGTTGGCTTGGTCCCAGCGCAGGAAGTCGCAGGTGGCGGCATAGAGTATGGGGAGTCGGCGGTAGTATAGCTTGTTGAAGTCGCCGCTGACGAGGAATTGCTCGTGGGTCCAGCCCGACATGTTGGCGTGGCCCACATAGTTCCACCACCACACTCCTTCGTCGAGCAGTCGGAACATGTCGGCGCGGGCTGCGGGGTAGCCGTTGCTCACCTTGTCGTAGGCGTCGGTGTAAATCTTGTCGACCACGATTTCAGAGCCGTTGGGGGTGTTGAGCATGGCGTTGTATAGGCGCTCGGTCTGCTGCATGTGCTGGCCGCTGTCCTCGTCGTCGGCGATGAGCATCACACGGTTTTTCCAGGCTCCGCGGGGCATGGCGTCGGTGTATTGTATGAGTTTGTCGACGGCGTTGCGGGCATCCTCGACTGAGCGCACGGGCATGCGCCCCACAGCTATGGAGAGCACTGAGGCTCCGGGGGCTGAGCCTGAGTCGTCGGCGAGGAATGCGTAGAAGTCGTCGGTGGTGTATGAGTCGTTTTCGTCAAGTCCGGTGTTCGACTCCCAGGCGGGGATGGTGGAATAGTTGACTGTGCCGGAGACGGATGTGAGCCGGCGGTTGTCGAATATCGAGCGTCCCATCAGCAGGGCGTACTGGAGCTTGTCGGAGTCGGCTGATGCGTTGCCGCGGTCGTATAGCATCTTGAGCATGCGGCGCAGTGCCCCGGGGTCGGGTGAGCCGGAGGAGAATTCGTTGTAGACGTCGTTGACGTTGACCACGGCCACGCTCATCGAGTCGCGCTCAATGTGGAATTGTGCCAGACGCTCAGCCTGTGCCTGCCACTCAGGGAGGGTGAATATCACCATGTTGGGGGTGGGGAGTGAGTGGAGGTTCTGGTTGGTCACGTTAGCCACGAATTTGGGGGAGGGGAATGTGGCGTCGTCGTTCCAGGCCACATAGGAGCGTTGGCCGGTGTATTCGTTGGTGTAACGGGAGTCGGCGCTACCCTTGATGGCGCTGATGTTGAGGGGGTCGGTGACGTCCCACACGCGGGTGTTGGTAGCTGTCGATGCCAGGGTGAACGATGACTGGTGGAGCCAGAACTGGAGGTAGCCGTTGCGCATCTTCAGCTGGCGGGGGTAGTTGATTGTGATGTAGTCGAGCCGGGCCTCGTGGATGGTGGCCGACGATGAGTGGGATATGCCGATCTGGAGCTTGTCGCCGGAGGCTTCAAACTCTTTGCGGGTGGTGGTTTCTGTGCCGAACACGTAGGTCGACGACGATGAGGCGCGGATGTCGTCGGAGGAGGTGGTGGGGAGCTCGGTGCCGTTGGCGGTGAATGTCAGGCGCGATGATGAGCCGTAGGTTTTGGCGGCAAATCCCACCTGCATCCACACCTTGGGCGATGATGTGTCGCGGTCGGTAAGGGTGAAGTTGAATGTCTGCGATGGGGTGTAGCGGAAGTCCTCGCCCAGCAGGTAGTGGCCGGTGAGTGCCAGTGACACCTGGTCGACCTCATGGTAGAGGCGGTCGTGGAAGGATGTGGCATAGTCGGTGGTGCCGATAGGCTCGCCGGTGGCATCAGGGATGTCGCGCGCGGGGGTGTCGCTCTCGGTGATGTAGTAGTATCCTACCTGTGTGAATGGGTTGAGGCTGTGGATGTAGCGGTAGGTGGCGGCTTGGGACCACGACTCGATGCCCACAGCGTAGAAGTAAACGCCGTTGGAGGTGCTGACCGATTGCACAAGCGGCAGATCGTCGACATAGTTCACGCGGGTGAGGGCATCGGGGATGCGCACTCCTCCAGCACCGTAGACGCGCACTTTGGCGGGGTCGGAGAAGCCCCATGAGCGCAGGTCGGCGGCTGTGATGCGGTAGATGCCTGAGTTGGTGACACTCACCTTCACCCAACGTCCTTGGCTCAGGGCCGATGTCTCGGCATAGGTGTTGACGGGGAATGCCCCCGCCTGCTGAGCTGCCAGGACTATAAATCCGATGAGGAGTGTCAATATGCGGTGTATATGCGACTTATGTAATCGATTGGTCATATCGGTGTGTGGTTTCAATGATGTTGCACGCTGCTTCGGGCACAGTCACGCTAATGATATTAACGTAAAATCATTCGTAATATTGTGGTGGGAACGTCAGTGATTTTAACCACTGACGGTATTGGTCGCGCGTGCCCATGAAGGAGTTTCGGTCTACCGGGCCGTTGACTCCGGCCACCTGTCCATTATGGCTGTATTGCCAGATGATTACGCGGTCGTTACCCTGGTCGAGCGGCGGGTCGGTGAATGAGCAGATCCACAGCGGGTAACGTTCGAGCTGGTTGCGTATAAAGCGTGCGTGGCCGTCGCGGTTGGTGTAGAGCATCACGGGGTAGCCCTGCGACTCGAGGTATGAGAGCATTTCGCGCAGTCGCCCCACAATCTGGGGCGTTGGGCATGCGTTGGGGTTGCCCCACTCCTCGATGTCGATGATCAGCGGCAGGTCGAGGTGCAGCCCGCGCACTGAGTTGAGCAGGTTGAGGGCTTGCATCAGGCCGTTGGTCTCGAAGCGGAAGAAGTGGTAGGCCCCGACGTGCAGTCCGGCGGCAAGCGCTCGGGAATGGTTGGTGTAAAATGCAGTATCCTTGAATGTTGCCCCCTCGGTGGCTTTGATTAGCACGAAGTCGACGCTGTCGGCACGCACGGCTTCAAAGTCGACCGGACCGTTGTGGGCCGAGATGTCGATACCGGCCACCGGTAGCCGGGGGTCAAGCTCGGCTGATACACCGGCGCACCCCGTGGCGATGGCGCTCCACAGGGCGATGGCGATTGCCACCACTGCAGCGGTGACGTGTCGGTACATGCGTCGGTGAGTCATAGGGGGTTGACGGTCAATTGAAAAGGTGGTATTTTTCGAGTCCCTGCTGGAGGAAAGTCATGAAGCGCTCGGGCGACTTGTGGTAGCTTGCGGGCTCGTTGAGCATG
Source organism: uncultured Muribaculaceae bacterium (assembly GCA_964628905.1). Taxonomy (GTDB): domain Bacteria; phylum Bacteroidota; class Bacteroidia; order Bacteroidales; family Muribaculaceae; genus JAJPXC01. The sequence goes on from CAZVNS010000020.1 coordinate 11,880, forward strand.
GCGCCGTCGTTGTCGAGTATTACGTAGTAGGGCTGAGTAGAGGCTCCGAATTTGTAGTTTTGGAGAAACATCCACTTGTCGCCTATGGTCTCAAGCTCGATGCGGTCGGTGCCATTGTCTACGATAATAGGCTCGGCGAGCGGGGTCTTGGAGTCGACCATGAGCTTGATTACCACGAAGTTTTCGGCGATGAAGGTGTGCACCTGCTCGGTATTGATCACGGCCTCCTCCATCTGGCGGCAGTTGACACAGCCGTAGCCTGAGAAGTCGATGAGAACGGGCATCTTATGCTCGCGGGCGTACTCCATGCCGCGGGTATAGTCGTCAAATTCAGTGATTTCCCGCGAGTGGGCGTAGAGGTTGAAATCCTGGGTGGTGAGCGGTGGCACAAAGGCGCTGGCGGACTTGAGGGGCGCCCCCCACAAGCCGGGGATCAGGTAGACGGCAAACGAAAGCGGCAGCAGTGCCAATAGGAATGAGCCTACCCCCACATGGTCGCGGGGGGAGTCGTGCGAGAAGCGCAATTTGCCTAACAGGTACATGCCCAAGAGGATAAACAGCACGATCCAGAGCGAGAGGAACACTTCGCGGTCGAGCAGATGCCACCCGTAGGCCATGTCGGCCACGGAGAGGAATTTGAGCGACAGTATCAGTTCGATGAAGCCTAACACCACTTTCACCGAGTTGAGCCATCCGCCGGAGCGGGGCATCGTCTTGAGCATGCCGGGAAACAAGGCGCAGAGCGTGAACGGAAGTGCCAATCCCAGTGCGAAGCCTCCCATGCCTATGGCCGGGCCGAGTATCTCACCCTCGGCGGCAGTGGCCACAAGAAGTGTGCCGATGATCGGGCCGGTGCATGAGAATGACACTAAGGCAAGGGTGAAGGCCATGAAGAAGATGCTGATCAGGCCGGTGGTCGACTCGGCTTTGGAGTCGATGGCGTTGGACCAGCGGGCCGGGAGCTTGATCTCGAAGGCTCCGAAGAATGATATGGCAAATATCACCAGGATGGCGAAGAAGATGATGTTGAACACTGCCGATGTCGACAGCTCGTTGAGCTTGCCGGCGCCAAAAAGAAGTGTAATCAGCAATCCTAATGCTACGTATATCACCACTATGGCGAGCCCGTAGAGGAGCGCTCCGCGGTTGAGGCGCGAGCCTTTCGATGATTTGAGGAAAAATGACACGGTCATCGGTATCATCGGCCACACGCAGGGGGTGAGCAGGGCGGCCAATCCACCTAAGAAGCCTAAGAGGAGCGTCATCCACAGCCCGGTGGTCTCGGCAGCTGTTGTTTTGGACGGCTCCCACCATTGAGGCTGACCCTGAGTGAGTTGGGCGGGAAGGGAGGCGGCTTTTAGTGGCGCAACCTGAGAGATTGCAGAGGCTTCAGGATCTTCGGGATCTTCGGCAACCCCAGATGTTTCAGCACTTTCAGCGGTATCGGTGGTATCAGTGGTATCATCGACTTCAGGGGTCTTAGGGCCTTCAGAAATCTCAGATTTCACTGATTTCTCGGTTGTCGCTGGTTTCTCAGTTGTCTCGGATTTCGCTGAGACGATAGGGGTTATCCCTTTTGCGGGGTCGTAGGTGGCTTTTACGGTGAGGGAGGCGCGCATCATTGCGCACATCTCCTCGCAGCATGCCTGGCCGCGGATCTTCAGGGTGATGTCGTGACTTTGGTCGTCGGTGATTTCAAATGGTATGGTGAAGCGCACTTTGGAGTCCCATTGGGCTATCTCGGCTCCCTGGGCTTCGTCGAAGTGCATTTTGGCCCCCTTGGAGGGGATGGGTGCACCGGTGATGTTGATGCCGGGCTGGGGTTCGATGGTGATTTCCAATGGGTTGATGCCTCCGTCGGGCGGTAGGGCATAGAAGTGGTAGCCACCGTTGGGCACGGCTGTGAGCCGTATCTCGCCTGTGTTGCCTGAGGTCATGTTGACGCGTCCCGACCATGTCACGGGTTCGTCGGCCAGGCTGCTGAGGGCTGAGAGTATGATTGAGAGCAGCAGTGCCGCCCGCATTGTGAGTCTGTTCATATATTATAAATGTGTGTGCGTGGTGAGGGGTTAGGAGAGTTCTGACAGGGGTATGGCGCCGATGCCGGGGCGGTCGGGGATGGTGACGCGTCCGTCTACGATTTTCATGCCATCGAAGAGGTCGTTGGCTATCAGCAGGTTGCCGTCGAGGTCGGCCCAGTCGGCCAATGGAGCGAGTTGCGATGCGGCTGAGATGCCGCACGATGTCTCGGTCATGCAGCCGAGCATCACTTTCATGCCCAGGCCGCGGGCTGTGGCGGCCATCTGGTAGGCTTCATGGAGTCCGGTCGACTTCATGAGCTTGATGTTGATGGCGTCGTAGGCGCCGGCGGCACGGGTCACGTCGGGGAGGCGCTGCAGGAACTCGTCGGCCACAATCGGCAGCGGCGAACGCTCGCGTAGCCAGGCGGTGTCGTCGATCATCTCTTTGGGGAGGGGTTGCTCCACGAAGAGGCAACCGCGCTCAGCCAGCCAGTGGCACATGTCGAGGGCCTGGTGACGGTCGGTCCATCCTTGGTTGGCGTCGACGCATATCGGGCGGTCGGTCATCGAGCGTATCACCTCTACGGTCTCGCGGTCGTTGTCGAGTCCCATCTTTACTTTGAGCACTTTATAGGGGTGAGCCTCGTCGACTTTCTGGCGAACCACCTCTTCGGTGTCGATGCCGATGGTGAACGATGTCATGGGCGCTTTCTCAGGGGAGAGCCCCCAGATCTTATACCACGGTTGACCCATGATTTTGCCTAACAGGTCGTGGAGGGCTATGTCGACCGACGCTTTTGCGGCACGGTTGTCGAGGGCTACGGAGTCGACATACTCCAGTATCTCCTCCAGGCGGAATGGGTCGGTGAATTGCGACAGGTCGAGCTGGCCGAGGAATTTAGTCACCGACTCAATCGATTCCCCTAAGTATGGGGGCATCGATGCCTCGCCGTAACCTACCAGGCCGTCGTATTCGATCTGCACTTGCACGTCGGGGGTGGTGGTGCGCGACGAACGGGCCAGGTTGAAGGCGTGGCGCAGTTGCAGCTCGTAGGGGTAGAATGAGAGATTTAACCGGCCGGAACGCCCTGGGACCTTGGGCTTGGCGGGTTCACCGAAGGCTGAGAAGGAGATGGGTGAGGCGGCTACGGCTGCTCCTAATATTGTGGTGCGGAGAAAGTTGCGACGATCCATAGATAATGTTGTTTATTTGGTGAAATACCAGGGGTGATTGATGGCTTGGATGATGCCGGGGTTGGCATGGTCGATGATGCGCACGGCCCAGAGGAAAGGTGTGGTGATGTAGCCCTTGGAGTCGGGGTTGACGGAGTTGCGGCGCACGCGGCCGGCTGATGAGTGTACATATTCGCCGTCGTGGTCGTGCAGGGCCACGTGGGTCACGCGTCCGGTCTTGGGGTTGCCGAAGAATAGCAGGTCGCCGGCTTGCAGCTCCGGCCATTGGTCAGGCTCGATGCGCATGCCGGTGCGGGCTTGGCTTGAGGCGTCGCGCGGTATGATCCACCCCTGTGTGAAGTAGGCGGTGCGGGTCAGCCCTGAGCAGTCGACACCTTTTGGTGAGGTGCCTCCCCAGAAGTAGGGCGTCCCCTCCATCGAGTAGGCGTAGTCGAGCATACGCTCCACATCCATGGGCTGCGAGGCCCATTGGGTGATGTTTTGTGCTTGTGAGGCGTTGAGCCAGCCGCGGCGTCCATCGGGGAGGGTGACGGCGAGTTGCGTGGGGGTTGAGGCCGCGGAGTCGACTTGGAGAATACCGCCGGTGGTGATGTCGCTGACACGGCGGCGGGGGGTGTCGACTCCCGGCTCGGCGGTGATTTCGGTGGTGCCGTAGTCGCTGACGATCACGCGGGGGGAGCGGGCCCACTCAATCATCTCAGCGGTCGACTTGGGGGCGAGGGTGTTGGCGATGATGTATCCGGTGTAGCCCTCGGGACTTTGCACCTTGTACCAGTCACCCTCCTTGGCGGTGAGGCGTATGGGCTGCCCCATGACGGCTTGGCTGGCGAGCTCGGCGCTGTGGCGGGGCTCCTCGCGGATGCAGGCTACTGACACGTTGACCAGCGCCCACTGCTGCTGCGGGTCGGCGGCGTCGTATGCCTCGGGAGCAAATCCCGGGGTGTCGGCGGCGAAGGCAGTGACGGATGCCGCCGTCAGGAGTATTGATGATATGAGTCGTTTCATTGGGTATAATTGTGCGTAAAGTTACATCTAATTATCGAAGATGGCAAATGTGAAGTGCTGATTTGGGGGCACGAGCGGCTGAATTAAGTTTTTTAAAACATTCTCGGCCGGGCCGGGGGCCACAATCAGCGACCTCGGCGTGCCGTCGTAGAAGCGCCGAGTCAGATGGTGGGCCAGCACACCCATGGTCATGCGCAGGTTGACCTCGACGCAAGGGTTGATGTGGCAAGCCTTATCGCTTCGGTAGATGAGCATATCCACCCCAAGCGGGCCTCGGTGGGCGGTACCGATCAGATTGGTGAGTAGTGGAGGTAGGGCGCGCTCCACGGCAAGGAGGTCATCTTTGTCGACAAACCGGGTCAGCTCACTGCGGATGTCGTCGTCAGGCATCAGACGGTTGCCGGAATATGACGTGGCACCTGAGGTATAAAAGAGCGAGTAACCCATCGGGCGGGCCACACCTTGGGTGTCGATGTCGAAGAGCGTGGCGAAGTCGGCGAGCTTGTCGAGGCGCTGCTCCACCATCACCGACCCCTGGCGTCGGAGCATTCCCGCCGCAGAGTTGCGCAGCTGAGCCATGCCGCGTGGAGCTGTGGTGTCGATGATGCCGCGGCCTGAGGTGGAGTAGGGGAGCTTGACCATGGCGCGTCCATCCACCTTGTCGATGGCTTCCCAAAGGGTGGCTTCGTCGCGGGCCTCGATGGGCGCGGGTGGTAGGTTGAAGTGCAGGTGCGGGCGCAAACCCTCCATTACGGCGGCCGAGATGCGCCGGTGGCTCAGCGAGCGGTGCCGCAGCAGCCACTCGTCGCCAGGGAGTGAACCGACCTCGACCCCCGCGTCGGCAAATCGGCTGCGAGCGTCGTGGCTCCACCCCCAGGGGGCACAGCAGTCGGTGGCTTGTCCGGCGTAGATCTCCCCCTGAAGGCCAAATTGCCGCTTGACGGAGCTAACCCACTCCGCATTGGCTCCGGGGGCAAGTATGTAATCACCCTCCCGAGCCCACCACAGAGGGAGCAGCGCCCCGCTCTGGGCTATCAGCTCGGCCTGTCGCGGCGGGGTGAACCGCTGCCCCGGCTGCATCGCCAGCGCTATATCATTATATGGATTAAACAGATGTAACACTCCGCAGATATCAGTTAAAACTTTTGGCAAAGATACAGAAAAAGTTTACGGATATAAGTGGGTATTTCATAATATATAAATATGTTGTATCTTTGTGGTTGATGATATGACCAATCAGATACGACGATTATACATGGCGATTGTGGCCGCGCTGGTTAGCGTGGTGGCATTCGCCGCGCCCGTACGCGTCGCTGTGAGCGATGCTGAGACGGGTGAAGTGATGGAGTTTGCGGCAGTGGCGCTGACGCGCGGCGAGCAGCATGCCGGCGGTCTGACCGACCAGCAGGGCGTGATAGTGCTCGATGTGGCTCCGGGACATTGGCTGGCTACGGTGAGTTCGGTAGGGTATCAGCCCTCGACCCTCGCCGTCGACGTCAAGGCCGACGGAGCAATCGCTAAGGTGAAGTTGTCGCCAGTGCAAAACAACCTAAACGAGGTGGTGGTCACGGCCCAGGAGTCGCGCGGGGCCACCAGTGCTTCGGTGATTGACATCACGGCGATGCAGCACCTGCAGCCGTCGAGTTTCACCGACCTGATGGAGCTGCTCCCCGGTCAGGTCAACAAGGACCCGGAGATGGGTTCGGCCAACCTGTTGCGACTGCGCGAGGCTGCCAACTCATCGACCTCCGACAACTACGACACCGGTTCGCTCGGCGCGTCGTTTGTGGTCGACGGTGTGCCCGTCAACTCATCGGCCGACATGCTCGTGTCGCCCGACGGCACGCGCGCCGACCGCTCTTCGGCCGGCAAGGGTGTGGACATGCGTACACTCTCGACCGACGACATAGAGCAGGTGGAGGTGGTGCGCGGCATCCCCTCGGTGGAGTACGGCGAGCTGACCTCAGGCCTGGTCAACATCAAGCGTAAGAACCGCGTGAGCCGTCTGGAGGCGCGTTTCAAGGCCGACATGCAGTCGCAACTGTTCTATGTGGGAAAGGGTGTGAAGATGCCCGGCGACGACTGGACGCTCAACATCTCGGCGGACTATCTCGACTCCAAGATTGACCCCCGCGACAAGCGTGAGAACTTCAAGCGCGTCACCGCGTCGGTGCGCTCACTCAAGAAGTGGACCGAGCACACCTACATAGCCACATGGAACACCTCGCTCAACTATACCGGCGCATTTGAGCGCGACGACAACGACCCCGACCTGACGATCAACGGCACCACCGATTTCTATAAGTCGAGCAAGAATGGGGTGTCGTGGCAGAACATACTCAGCTTCCAGTTCCCCCTCAGCCCCTTCTGGCGTACGGCCACACTCACCACCGGCCTCAACTACTCGCACGACGAGCTGCATCAGGAGAAGACCGTGGCTCCCAACCGCGTCTATCCCTTGCCGGTGTCGCTGACCCCCGGAGCACACTATGTGGGCTTCCTGCCGATGATGTACGATGCCCTATACGACATGGTGGGCGAGCCGTTTACAGCCTTCGTCAAGGGTAACACCCAGGCCCGCTACAGCTTCGGCAGCGCCGGCAACATACTCAAGGCCGGTGTGGAGTGGAACATGAGCAAGAACTTTGGCGCCGGCGCTATCTACGACCTGACGCGCCCTTTGGTGGCCGGCAACACCAGCCGCCCGCGTGCTTTCTCCGACGTGCCCGCCATGCACCAAGTGTCGGCCTATGTGGAGAATATCACCGACATCAACGCCGGACGTCATCAATTCCAGCTCCAGTTGGGTCTGCGTGAGACTCAGCTGCTACATCTCGACAGCCGTTATGCCCTCAGTGGCAAGCCATATCTCGACCCCCGCGCCAACCTCAAGTGGGTGCTCCCCTCATGGCACGTCGGCTCCTCACCGATGGTGCTCGAGCTCAACGGTGGTGTGGGGTGGCTCACCAAGATGCCTGTGGCATCGATGCTTTACCCCGACCTGCTGTATACCGATTTCACTCAGCTCAACTACTTCCACAACGACGAGCAATACCGCGTGATGAATGTGCGCACCTTCGTCGAGGACCTCACCAACTACGATCTCCGCGCCGCCCGCAACTTCAAGTGGGAAGCGCGCGCCGACCTCACCTGGATGGGCAACCGTCTGTCGGTGACATACTTCCGCGAGCGCATGACTGACGGCTTCCGCCGCTCGGGAGTGGTGCACCGCTATGACTACAACAAATACGACGCGTCGGCCTTCGATCCCTATGCCGAGGGCCGAGCCCCCACGATCGACGAGCTCCCCTACGAAGTGGAGACCCGCCTTAATGTGATCAACCGCACCACCAACGGCTCGCAGATCGACAAGGAGGGAGTTGAATATACGCTTTCGACCCGCCGCTTCCCCGTGATACGCACCCGCCTGACAGTGTCAGGAGCATGGTTCCGCACCACGCTCAACAACTCACAGCCGCTATGGTATAAGCCCGGGGTGATACTCAACGGCAAGGAGCTGCAATATGTGGGACTATACGACGACAACGACGGCAACCGCTACGAGAGCGTCAACACCAACTTCACCTTCGACACCGACGTGCCACGCTTGGGGCTCAACTTCTCGGTGTCGGTGCAGAATATGTGGCTCACCTCCACCCAGACGCTCGAGCGCACCGGCATGCCCACCCACTATATGGGGCCCGACATGGTGGTGCACCCCTACACCTCCGACATGGTCGACGACCCCTACCTAAAGCACCTTGTGCGCACATACTCTCCCACGGCCTTCGAGCGCCGCACCGTGCCCCTGGCCACCACCTTCAACATCAAAGCAACCAAAAAATTCTGGAACGACCGCATAGCCTTGGCCCTGTACGTCAACCGCCTCGTGTCAATAACCCCCGACTACGAGCGCTATGGTGTGGTGCAGCGCCGCTACTCCTCCCCCTACTTCGGCATGGAGCTAAACCTGCGGCTATAGGGCCTGGGAGTTAACGGCCCTAAAGCCATTAACGACCCTAAAGCCCGAATGGCAACCGCTATAAACCGCTGGCCGGAGAGCACCGCGAGCCGGCCTGCGGGGACAACAAACCACAGAACCAAGCACCCGCAGGACACAACTCTAACAACTTTATAAACTCTAAAAACTCTAAAAACTCTAAAAACTCTAAAAACTCTAACAACTCAATAATGAAACTCCTCAGCAGAATCATATTAGCGCTATTGGCAGTGGTAGCCACCGGTTGCATCGACAACGAGGGCACCCTGGCCGACTACCACTCAGTGACAGTAATCAACACCCTCCCCGACGATATACCCGCCGGCACAGAGCTTCTTGCCGGTAAAATTGAGTACACAGAGCTCAACACCGGCACCCACGGCGCCCAAGCCCTGCCGCAGTACGACCCCTACCGCCTCCCCGCCGGACTCTACGACATCCAGGCTTCAGCCACCGTGCGCTACCGACAAGATGACGGCACCGAGGTGGAACGCACCCTCCGTGCCACCCTCCCCTCGCACGAGATAGTCAGCGACTGCGCACTGGAGTTGAACTGGTTTTTCTACAACGAGAGCAATTCGCTGGTGTTCGGCGAGATTTACGCCACCGGTTCGCTCAACGCCACCTCCACCGGAGGCCTTCGCGACTCCTACTTCACAATATTTAATAATACCGACCAGGTGATCTACGCTGATGGGTTGGGCATAGCCGAGTCGGCATTCGTCAACTCGCGCACCAACACCTTCGAGATACTCACCCCGGAGAACGACCGCAACCTCGCCTTCACCGCCGGCACCCTCTGGGTGATCCCCGGCAGCGGCACCGACTATCCCATACAACCCGGCGAGTCGATCAAGATTGTTGACCAGGCCATCGACTGGAGCGCCCAGGTGCCCGGCGCCATCGACCATACCGACGCCGATTTCGAGTGGGTCGATGATAACCCCCAGGACACCGACAACCCAGAGGTGACAAACCTCGACAAATGGTATTGCTACTCCCTGACCATCTGGGTCATGTCAAACCAGTGCAATCGCTCCTACGCCCTGGTGCGTTTCCCCCAGGGGATGACCGCCGAGCAGTATCTCAGCGACTACCACGGGCCGTACGACTACATCAGCTCAATCGGCACACAGATGCACAACGACAAGGCATACCTGATACCCAACGAATGGATAGTCGACGGCGTGAACCTGAGCGTGCCTGAGGTATGGGTGTTCGGAGCCCTTGGCAACGAGGTGGATATGAGCTATGCCGCCATATCGCAGCTCAACAAGGACCCTGAGCGCTTCGGCAAATGCTTCGTGCGCCGCGAGGCAACCGTAACAGCCGACGGACGCCGCATACTGATGGACACCAACGACTCAGCCTGCGACTTCGAGGTGCGCCAGATATCACAACACTAATATGAAGTCACTCTTAGCCACATATTTGCTTCTGACCGCGGCGCTGTCAGTCCATGCCTCGGATGCCCTTGACATGCGCGGCACCTCGGTGATGGACAGCGTCACCACCGACGTGGCCGCGCTCCCCTACGAGAGCAACCCCGCAGCCATGTTCACCCGCTTCAGCGTCAACCGTTCCACCTTCAACGCCCGCGGCAGCTATAGCGGCGCCGACCAGGCACAGGTGGTGCAGGAAGGCACCGGCCACCTCATCGGCGGCCTTCAGGCCCATTCCTACATGCGCCTCAATCCCAACACTGTAGTGTGGGGCGGCGCGGAGTTTGCCACAGGGCAGCGTCGCAACCTGCGCTGGACCGAGTCCGTCGACTACGACCGACTGGCGCCGTACGTGCTTGGCGACTCCGTGGGAGGCGACCTGTCGGAGCGGCGCTATAGCTTCTACGGCGGATATGCCGGGCGCTCAGGCGTCTGGGGCTGGGGGGCTAAGGCGAGCTATGTGGCTTCAATCGACTACCGCGACCGCGACCCCCGCGACAAGATTGTGGTTTCCGACCTCAACATCGACCTCGGAGCCACCCGCACCGTAGGCCGTTACGACCTGGGCATCGGCTTAGGGCTCAACGTCTACAACCAGGATTGCGACCTCGAATTCTACAACCCCATAAACAATATCCGCGTCTACGCCTTCACCGGTTTAGGCACCACCTACGCACGCTTCAGCGGTAATTCAGCCGAAAACACCGCCTACGACGGCTTGGGCTACCGTATAGCCCTGACCCTCACCCCCACACGAGGCACCGGGGTCTGGGGAGCGGTACGCTACCGCAAGGGCTATGTCAAGCAGATACTGCGCGACTTCAACAACCTGACACTCACCCACGCCTCCACCTACCACTTCGAGGGTGAAGCCGGATGGAGCGGCCGGGCGGGAGTACTCACTATTGCTCCACAAGCCCAGCTCACGTGGCGTCGACGCATCGGAACCGAAAATCTTTTCGGCTCATCAGTCGGCACCGACTACAACCGCATTGGCGACCACACATATTATTATAGCGACCGTGTAGTGGCTCGTGTAAGAGTGCCGCTGACACTGTCGACCGGAACCACCACGCTGCTTGAACTCGACCCCGGAGCCACTTACCGCTACGACCACGAAAACTACCGCACCCCTGCCCGCGACCTCGAGGCCGACTGCATCACCGCACACCTCGGAGCCCACTATGCCTTCAGTGCCGGAAGTGTCAGGCTGCGCCCCGGAGTTGTAGGGGAGCTGTCGTGGGTCTCATCCCTTAGCCGCCGGCTCACCGGGCTCAACCCCGAGTCGGCCATCGGGCAGATGGTAAACCACAACTTCGACATGCTTATCGCCAACTACCGCTCCCTTGCAGTGAAGGTGGGCGCATCATACAAGTTGACCCCCACCGTTGCCCTCCAGCTCGAAGGTGAGGTGGGACGCCGTTGGTTGACAGCCCATGGGCAGCAGACCCATGCGCTCCTGACCGCTGGCGTAATATTCTGAATGTTATAACGTTATATAATTCCATGGAATCCGTAATCTCAGTTAAAAACCTGACCCAACGCTATGGCACCGGACGCTTGATTTACAAAGATTTGAGCTTCGATGTGCCCCAAGGCCACATCCTGGGCCTGTTGGGCAAGAACGGTACCGGCAAAACCACCACCATCAACATCCTGATGGGCTACCTCAAGCCCCAGAGCGGCGAGTGCAAAATATTCGGCCGTGACATCACCGCGATGGATGCCGCTACACGTTCGCGCATCGCGCTGCTGATCGAGGGGCATGTGCAGTATGCATTCATGACCATCGAGCAGATCGAGCGCTTCTACGCAAAATTTTACCCCAAGTGGAACCGCGAAGCCTACTATGAGTTGATGCGCAAGTTGCACGTATCCCCCCATCAGCGCATCCAGTCGATGTCGTGCGGACAGCGCTCGCAGGTAGCTTTGGGCTTGATTTTGGCTCAGAACGCCGACCTGCTTGTGCTCGACGACTTCTCGCTGGGACTCGATCCCGGCTACCGCCGCCTGTTTGTGGAGTATCTTCGCGACTTTGTCAAGAGCGAGGACAAGACAGTGTTCATGACCTCACATATCATCCAGGATATGGAGCGTCTGATTGACGATGTGATCGTGCTCGACTACGGCAAAATCCTCACCCAACAGCCTGTGAAAGAGCTTATGGACACATTCCACTGCTACCATTTCGATACCAAAGCCGACTCTATCGAGGCCGACAAGTCGTTGCTCAACCCGTCGGTGGTGAAGGGCCACGGCGAGGTGTTCTCGTTCGGCTCAGCCGACGATGTCAAGGGCAAGTTGCTTCAGCAGGGAGTTGAGGTGACCGGCCTGGCCGAGGTGCCCATGACCCTTGAGGATGCCTTCATTGGCCTCACAGGAAAGTATTAACCTACCAACTCAAAAATTCGTCATGATTAAAGCGATATTCTATAAAGAGTGGCTCAAGACCGGACGCACATTCACCGTGTGCCTGGTGCTTGGCCTGGCCATAGCCCTGTATGCCGACCTTGGCATCAACCGCATTGTGGCCAACAAGGGGGTCGACCATGTTTGGCTCATCATGCTTATGAAGGACCAGATGTTTATCGACGCCCTGCGCTATGTGCCCCTGCTGATAGGTTTGGCCATAGGCATCTCGCAGATGGCTCCCGAGATGAGTCATAAGCGCCTGAAACTCACCTTGCATCTTCCCTACTCATCGGAGAAGCTCGTGGGGTTGATGATACTCTCAGGCCTGTTGGAGCTGACTGTAATCTACGGCTGCATGATGGCCACAGTGTTCTGCTACGAGTCGATGCTGCTCCCCGGTGAGCTTGTTGGCCGTGGGGCGCTGACTGCTCTTCCGTGGTTTTTCGCCGGATATATAGCCTACCTGTTTGCCACCGCCGTTTGCCTCGAAGGCTCATGGCGCGAGCGCATACTGCTGAGCCTCATAGACATAGGCGTGCTCACTGTGATGTATATGCAGGACGCGCCTGAGGCTTACAACGGCATGATCATAGCCGTAATCGTATTGTTAATCGCTACTATAGCGCTGACCTACAGGTCGGTATATCGGTTTAAGGAGGGCCGTCAGTAATCGGATATGAAGAAGTTAGCAAATATAGTATTCTACGCTGTGGCGATCATCGTGCTCAGTTGGTTCCTCCCCTGGCTTTACCGTCTGATGCTTCCTGATGTCAAGAGTGAGCCCTTCGTGGCCTACTCCCCTGTGGCCAACGCATGGGTTGAGACAGTGACCGGCGACGATAAGTCGCAGGTGATCACCCTCGTAGACCCCCAGGGCAAACGCCTCGACAGTACCCTGACCAAGGACGACCGTGACTCGCTGATCCCCCAGATGTATTACCGCAACCTGATGGCTCGCAAGCGCATGCCCGACACCATCGCCGGCATCGAAACCTCGATGCACAACCTCAAGAACGGAGAACTCATACTCACCTCAACCCCTCACGACATCAACAAGGTGCAGCCTGAGGTGTTCATGATCATGGAGTCGCGTCCCGAGCGTTCCGACTTCGAGGATCCTGAGGAAGTCTGGCGTTGGACCGATGACGGCATGGAATTCATCCGCATCGCCGACGGCTCTATCAACACTGACCGCAGCCGCCGCTTCTCCACAGAGTTAAACAAGATGGGCTTCCAGCAGCCGCTTCACGACTTCAGCGCCAACATCACCTCGCGCAAGCAGCGCGACGATGGCTACCTGTTGGTCGACGCCAACGGCCAGGTGTTTAACCTCAAGCAGTTTGGCGGACGCCCGATGGTGATGAAGATTAATCTGCCCGACAGCATCAAGGCCGACAAAGTTTGGATACTTGAGGCCATGGATCCCCGCCATTTGGGCTTGATGACCGACACCGAGGGCAACCCCTACTTCATCGAGAGCGACCTGTCGGTGGAGCGTCTCGACATCGGTAAGATTGACCCCCACGCCGACCGCCTGACTGTGATGGGCAACGTGTGGAACATCGTGTTCCGCATGACGGACGCCGAGGGTTCGCGCTGGCGTGCGATTGACGCCACCACCCTTGAGCCACTTGGCACCTACGACTACACCTATCCCGAGTCGACCCTGTCAAAGATTGGCAAGTATATCTTCCCCTATCAGCTGTCGTTCGTGTCGATCAACGACTCGCTGGCCTATCCGCGTATCACCAACATATCGTGGTCAGCAGCCATACTCAATATACTATTGGCCCTGATTTTAGCGTTAATAGGATTGAAGCGGCATTCACCCCACTTCTTCTACGGAGCCGCCGTGACATGTCTGTTCGGAATATTCTCATTTATACCCGTTATACTCACACGCGACTAAAAGTTTTAAAAATTCTTGAAGGCCTTAACGACCTTAAAGCCCGAAGGGCGACCCTCTATATAACCGCTGGCCGGTGAGCACCGCGAGCCTGCCTGCGGAGACAACAAATCACAGAGACAAGCGTCCGCAGGGCGCAACTCCGTAAGCCATACCTAACAACTCAAAAATTCACAAATATGAAAATCAAAGCAATCATCGTGGCCCTGGCCACAGTAGCACTGACCATGGTGTCGTGCAACAACGCAAACAAAACCGAAGGTAGCGACGCCGAGCAGGTGCAAGCCATCACAGTCGAGGAAGTGCTCAAGCAGGCCCCCGCGCTCGTCAAGTCAGGTGACACCGTCACCGTAGAGGGTGTAGTTGACCACCTCTGCAAGCATGGCGGCAAGAGAGCCTTCATCTCAGGCGCTCAGGGCAGCATACTCCGCTGCGAGTCGACAGCCGAAAGTGGGGGTAAATTCGCCCAGAACACCCTCAACAAGCCCATCATCGTCAAGGGCGTAGTCAAGGAAGACCGCATCAACGAAGCCCGCGTTAAGCAGATGGAAGAGTCGTACGCACAGCAAGTTGCCAACCAGGAGGCTGAGCACGGCGAAGAGCCCGAGGTAGGTTGCGAGACCGAGCGCAAAGCCGCCGGCCAGGGCGACCTCGACAAATTTGCTGACCGTATGGCCGACCACCGCGCCAAGATCGCAGCAAGCTCCCTCAAGGATGAGAATGGCGAGCCCTATTACGTGCAGAGCTACTATATTCTTACCTCAGAATATTCGATTGCCGAAAAATAATCTGTATCTTTGTGGAAATTATATTTCACAAAGATGATTATCAACTCCGATCAATCGCTTATCGTCACCCTCAACTGGTGTGGCGACATAGATCTCGACCTCACAGCGTTCATGCTGGGGCAAAACTCCCTGGTAATGGACGACGGTGGGGTCGTGTTTTACAACTCCCTAAGCCGTGAGCACCCCTACGACGAGGCAGTCCACGGCGATCCCGAGCGATGGCGCCGGATGTGTCGACCGATGTCGCCCGACGGCGCAGTGGTTGGTTCGGTTGACGACCAAGGCTCCGGCGAGGCATCGTCAGAGCAAATCACCATCGACCTCAGCCGAGTCGACCCCAAGGTGCGTTCGGTGATGCTGTGCGTCACATCAAGCGTCAAGGAGGGGCGCCGCCCACCCATAATCGAGGCTGAGCATCCCAGGTTGAGCATCGAGGGAGAAGCACCCCTGGTTGATTGCGACCTAAGCCAGCTTGATGATGGCGCATGCGGCTACGAGGCTTACGAGCTGGTGCGCCGCGGCGATGGCCGTTGGACCCTCGATGAAGTCGACGAGTACCATGAGGGAGGATTGGTCGAACTGTTTGAAAAATTTGTGTAAAACCTCGGCATTATGGAAAATTTTAGAAACCAGATAGCTGACCTCCGCAGTCAGTTGGATGAATTGATGGAGATGCTCCACGGCGAAGGCAACACACCTTCCGAGTTGGAAATGAGGGAGTTTTTCTCCCAAATCAAGCGGAAGATAAATCAGCTGGAAATATCTGTCACCGAAGGAGTAGGGATGTACCCCGTTGCGTCCGCCTCAGACGATGCTGCAATCGCACGCAATGCCGAGTTTGAGGAGTCGCAAGATGCCGCCCCCAACCCGCGCCCGTGCGTCGACGAAGACCCCGACACCGAGCCAACCATCATAGATGATGACCCCGACACCGAGCCCCCGCTGCTCGACGAAGAGGTAACCGAGTCAACTCCGCAACCAGCCAATCATCCCGCAGGCAAGCCGATGATCAAGATGTTCACACTCAACGACCGCTACCGCTTCCGCCGCGAGCTCTTCGGCAACCTCGACGCCGCCATGGCCGAGACACTCGAGACACTCTCGGTGATGGACGATATCGACCAGGCTGTCAGCTACCTTGAGGATGACCTGTGTTGGGACATGACGCTACCGGAGGTTGAGGAATTTGTGGCAGCCATCACGCCATACTATACACATCGTTGACTATGAGCGGCACGATGTACATGGTGCCCACGCCCGTGGGCAATCTGAGCGACATGTCGCCCCGGGCGGTCGACGTGTTGCGCCAGTGTTCGCTGATACTCGCCGAGGACACACGCACCAGCGCCACGGTGATGCGCCATTTCGGCATCGACACACCGATGATGAGCCACCATAAGTTCAACGAGCATGCCACACTGCGCCCCATCATCGACCGACTGCTCTCCGGCGAGGATATAGCCTTGGTGAGCGACGCCGGCACCCCCGGCATCTCCGACCCCGGCTTCCTGCTCAGCCGCGAGTGCCGCCGCAACGACATCCCGGTGGCCACCCTCCCCGGCCCGACGGCTTTCGTGCCTGCGCTGGTCGACTCCGGCTTGCCCTGCGACCGCTTCACCTTTGAGGGTTTCCTACCCCCGAAGAAGGGTAGGGCGACCCGACTCGCCGAGCTCGCACGCGAACCCCGCACAATGGTGATCTACGAGTCGCCGCTGCGGCTCATGCGCACACTCCAGGAGTTGGCACAACATATGGGAGGCGACCGTCAGGCATCGGTGTCGCGCGAGATATCGAAGCTGCACGAGCAGACCGTGCGCGGCACCCTCGACGAGCTGATAGCCCACTTCAGTGAAAACAATCCGCGTGGCGAAATCGTTATAATTGTGTCAGGCCTGAATGTGGAGCCTGTCCGCCGCGAGCATGTCAACAAGTACAAGGACTGCAACGAGGCGTAGTTCAACTATTCACCAACTCTAAATACGTTCACAATATGAAAAAGCTTGTTTATGCATTCCTCCCTGTGCTCACACTTATGGTAGCATGCGACCGCAACGGTGACACCACAACCGACCAGACCGCCGAAAGTAACCCCACACTCGACTCGCTCCGCGCAGCCGTGGCCGAGCGCGACTCACTGCTGCAATTTGTAGCCGAAGTCAACGAGGGGATGGACCAACTGCTCTACCTCCAAGGCGACATGGACAATATCGCCATCATCAACGAGTCGCCCGAGCGCAAAGCCCGGTTTAGCGAGCAGGTAGGACGCATATCCTATCAGATGCAGCAAAACAAGGACCGCCTTGCCGAGCTGGAGAAGCAACTCCAAGACTCCAAATCGTCAAACTCCGCCTTGCTCAACTCCATCTCCACCCTTAAGAAGCAGATTGCCAACCAGGAGAAGCTCATACAGTCGCTCACCCAGCAGCTTGATGCCGCCGGTATCGTGATCGCCAACCAGGGCGCACAGATCGACTCGCTCAACACCACCGTGACCGACATCACCTCGCAGCGCGACGTAGCCGAGGAGCGCAGCGCACAGCTCAACGCCGAACTCAACAAGTGCTACTACGTATATGCCACCAAGGATGAGCTCAAGAAGTACAACATCATCGAGACCGGCTTCCTGCGCAAGACCAAGATACTTCCCGACGACTTCGAACAGCAGTTCTTCCAGACCGCTGACAAGACCACACTCACCACCATCAACACCCACGACAAGAAAGCCAAGGTGCTCACCGGACAGCCCACCGACTCTTACACCATCGAGGATGTCAATGGTCAGAAAGTGATAAAAATCACCAACCCGACCCGCTTCTGGGAGAAGTCAAACTATCTGGTAATCCAAGTTGACTGACCCCAGCCCGAAGGCCGGGGCTAAAATTAACCATCATTAATGCCCAACGAGCCTTTTAAACCATACTATGTGGAGGTGGTGTTGCCCTTGCCGCTCAACGCCACCTTCACTTATCGCGTACCCGAGCATCTGCAACTGAAGCTGACGCCCGGGTTCCGCGTGATTGTGCCATTCGGCCGTAAGCGCTACTATACTGGCATAGTGGTGGGAGTTGGTGTAGAGACCCCCACCGACTTCGAGGTCAAGGATGTGCTGATGGCCCTCGACCCCGAGCCAATATTGCGCCACCCGCAGCTCAACTTCTGGCGATGGATCGCCGACTACTACATGTCGTCGTTGGGCGACGTCTATAAAGCCGCCATCCCCGCCGGGCTGAAGATAGAGAGCGAGACTTTCGTCGAACTCAACCCCGACCTTGAGCCGTCGGATATGGCCGTCGACCTCACCGAGCGCGAGGAGTTCGTGCTGTCGTTCATTAGCAAGAAGGGGCAATTGCCGGTCAGCCATATCACTAAGGAGACTGAACTGCGCAATGTAGAGGCCACGGTGTCGCGCTTGCTCGACCGCGGGCTTGTAGTGGTGTCGGAGAAGATGGTTGAGCGTTACCGCCCCCATAAGGAGAAGCGGGTGCGTCTGCTCCTTGACTCCACCGACGCCGACGCTCGGCGCTCGGCATTTGACACTGTCAAAGGTTCACCCAAGCAAGAGCAGATGCTGCTGACGCTGGTGCAGCTCATTGACACCCAGCGCCGCCAGGGGGAGACGCTCGACGTCAGCCGAGAGGTGCTCTTGGAGCGTTCGCAATGCTCGTCGACGATACTGCAAGCGCTTGCCAAGAAGAGGCTGGCCGAAGGATTTACCCGCGAGGTCAACCGCTTCGCCTGCGACCAAGTTGCCGACATCACCCTCCCCGCACTGAGCGAGGCGCAGACAGTAGCCCTCAATGGCATACATGACTCATTCAAGGAGCATGCTGTGACGCTGCTCCACGGCGTGACTTCGAGCGGCAAAACCGAAATCTACACCCACCTTATTGACTTCGTGCTCCGCCAGGGCAACCAGGTGCTGATGCTCGTGCCCGAGATAGCCCTCACCACCCAGCTTACACGCCGATTGCAGCGGGTGTTCGGCAAACGCGTGATCATCTATCACTCCAAATTCTCCGACAATGAGCGCGTGGATATCTGGCGGCGACTGCTCAACACCACCGAGCCGTGTGTGGTGCTCGGAGCCCGCTCTGCGCTGTTCCTCCCCTTCGCCCGCTTAGGGCTGGTGATAGTCGACGAGGAGCATGAGTCGAGCTATAAGCAGTACGAGCCCGCACCCCGCTACAACGGCCGCGACTGCGCCATAATGCTCGCCCAGATGCATGGCGCCAAAGCCCTGTTAGGCTCGGCAACCCCCTCGATTGAAAGCTACTACAAGACACAGACCGGTAAGTGGGGCATTGTGGAACTGACCGAACGCTTTGGCGATGCCGTGCTGCCGGAGATTGAGATAGTCGACATGCAGCGGGTGCGCAAGCAGCGCACAGCCGCCGGAGCGTTCTCCCCGTCGATGGTGTCGCAGGTCAAGCAGGCCATCGAGCGGGGAAAGCAGGCGATACTCTTCCACAACCGCCGCGGCTACGCCCCGATGGTGCGGTGCCGGCAGTGCGCGTGGGTGCCCAAATGCGCCAACTGCGATGTGTCGCTCACCGTCCACCGCCATCACAACGCCCTTGTGTGCCACTACTGCGGGGCCGTCTATGGCATACCCACCCAGTGCCCCCAGTGCCACGAGCACGATATCGACACCTTGGGCTACGGCACCGAGCGCATCGAGGAGGAGGTAGACCAGCTCTTCGGTGGCACCCGCATGCTGCGCATGGACCTCGACACCACGCGCAACAAGGACTCCTACGAGCGCATCATCGACGACTTCTCAAGCCATAAGGCCGACCTGCTGGTGGGCACGCAGATGGTGACAAAGGGGCTCGACTTCGGCGACGTTGAGGTGGTGGGAGTTGTTAATGCCGACCAGGTGATACATTACCCCGACTTCCGTTCCACCGAGCGTGCGTTCAACATGCTTGCTCAGGTGTCAGGGCGCGCCGGCCGCCGCGGCGACTCCCCCGGCAAGGTGATCGTGCAGACCTCCGACACCTCGCACCCGGTGATCTGCCATCTCGCAGCCCACGACTACCAAGGGTATTACCACGATGAGCTTCAGGAGCGGCAAACATACATGTATCCACCGTTCACCAAGCTGATATTCATCTATCTGCGCCACCGCGACGCAGCCATGGTAGAGCGTCTGGCCGTGGACCACGCCAACCACCTGCGCACACTGTTGGGCAACCGCGTGTTCGGCCCTGAGGAGCCGTCGATCAGCCGTGTGCAGCAGCTCTACATCCGCAAAATCATGATCAAGATCGAGAATGGCGTATCCCCCTCGCGGGTCAAAGCCGCCCTCGGTTCCGCCCGCCATCAGCTGCTCAGCACCCCCGCCTCCCGCGGCCTGCTGATCCACTACGACGTCGATCCCATGTAAAAAGATTAGCTACCATTTCGCTGAGGTCAGCAAAATGATTTACTTAGTTAAGATCCTGAGGGCTGGATATATGGTGTGATGATGACACGCCATGCGTGCAAAGGCAGTTTATACAACTGGGGGTCGTACCACCGACCACCGATGGTCTACCACCGATGGAACGTGGTCGGCATTGGCCGTAGGTATAAGGAACTTATTGCACAGTCGCGGATTATTTGTAAATTTGTAGCCTGATTAACCAAACAAGTGGCCGATACCTCGCAAAGCCGAGCGTGAGGCCTGAACATAGCTAATAACCGAAAATTATGAAATTACTCGAAGGAAAAACAGCCGTCATCACCGGCGCCGCCCGCGGCATCGGTAAGGCCCTGGCTCTGAAGTTCGCTTCAGAAGGTGCAAATATCGCGTTCACCGACCTCGTTATCGACGAGAACGGCAAGCAGACCGAGCAGGAGATCGCAGCCCTCGGCGTAAAGGTCAAGGGTTACGCCTCCAACGCCGCCGACTTCGCCCAGACCGAGGAGGTAATTAAGGAAATCCACAAGGAGTTCGGCTCAATCGATATCCTTGTCAACAACGCCGGTATCACCAAGGACGGCCTGATGATGCGCATGACCGAGGCCCAGTGGGACGCCGTGATCGCCGTCAACCTCAAGAGTGCCTTCAACTTCATCCACGCCGTGCTCCCCATCATGATGCGCCAGCGCAGCGGCTCCATCATCAACATGGCCTCAGTGGTAGGTGTTCACGGCAACGCCGGACAGGCCAACTACGCAGCCTCGAAGGCCGGCCTGATCGCCCTGGCCAAGAGCATCGCCCAGGAGGTAGGCTCACGCGGCATCCGCGCCAACGCCATCGCCCCCGGCTTCATCGAGACCGCAATGACCGCCGCCCTCCCCGACGACATCCGCGCAGAGTGGGTTAAGAAGATACCCCTGCGCCGCGGCGGCCAGGTGGAGGATATCGCCAACGTGGCCACATTCCTCGCCAGTGATATGTCAAGCTATGTCAGCGGCCAGGTAATCCAGGTCGATGGCGGCATGAACATGTAATACCCCAATATGCTCACATACAACACACAACGACGACAGCTGGTGCTTCCCGAGTATGGGCGCAACATACAGCGGATGGTGGATTACTGCCTCACGATTGAGGACCGTGACGAGCGCACCCGCTGCGCCTACACCATCGTCAAGGCCATGGGCACCCTCTTCCCCCAACTCAAGGAGAATGAGGAGTCGCGCCGCAAACTCTGGGACCACTTAGCTATCATGTCAGGCTTCAAGCTCGACATCGACTACCCCGTCCAGGTGGTCACCGCCGCCGAGTTGCAGACCCAGCCCGACCACTTGGGATATGGCGAGCACCGGATACGACTGCGCCACTACGGCCACTACGTAGAGCAGATGATCGATCGCATCGCCTCCATGGAGCCCGGCGACGAGCGCGACGCCCTGACCCTGCTTGTGGCCAACCACATGAAGAAGCTGCAGCTTCAGGTCAACTCCGAGGGTGTCGACGACGCCAAGATCTTCAGGGACCTGGCCGAATTCAGCCATGGGGCCATACGCCTTGACCCTGAGAAGGTGCATCTCCACGAGTTCCAGGAGATTGTGCCTCCGGCCACAGGCAAGAAGAAAAAGAAGAAACAGTAGCGATCCCTGACATGATCACACGCCAACAGCTCACCGAGGTGGGGCGCACCATCAAGCCCCACGGCATCAACGGCGAGATAGCCGCCGCCGTCGACCCCATAGTCGACCTCGACACCGCCCGCTGCCTCGTGCTCGACATCGACGGCATTTACGTGCCATTCTTTGTCGACGCGTGGCGCTCGCGCGGCAGTGAGGCCGTGCTTCTGACCATTGACGGCATCGACTCAGAGGGTGCCGCCAAGTCGCTCTGCGGTAAAGCCATATATGCACTCAACGAGGATGTCGAGCATCCCGACGGCGATGACCAGGGCTACTATGCCGACGACCTCCGGGGGTACACCATCGTCGACCCCACCGCCGGCGTGGTAGGCCGTGTGGAGGGCATCGACACATCCACCGCAAACACCCTCTTTGAGGTGTTGCTCCCCGACGGCTCCACAGTGTCAGTGCCCGTGGCCGACGAGCTTGTCGTGGGCCTTGACCCCGACAGCCGCACTATCACCATGGTACTCCCCGACGGACTATTATCCCTTTAAGCTTAACCTATATGTACGACGAAACACAAGCCATCAAGCGCATCAACCAGGCACTCACCGACGCTTACTCCGTCACCTATCCCAGCGACGAGCTGCTCAACGTGATTGACATCATCTGGGACTTCTACGACGACAACGACCTGCTCGACCTTGATATCGACAACCAGGCCGAGCTCGACGTCGACGCCCTCCGCACCCGAGTGCGCGCCATGCTCACCAAGGACCGCAATACCCCCATCAAGCCCGAGCATATCGACACCATAATCGATGCCGAGCTGCAATACGAAGACGAAGCCGACGCCGCCGAGATGCTATGAGATGGATATATAAGATATTGTGTGCCGTGGCGTTGGTGTGCTTCAGCGCACCCTTCGCCACCATCGCAGCCGATGACCTCGACGCTCCGACCGCCCAAGAGCAGCTCGCCGCGCTCAAGGACGACATCGCCACCCCCGCCATCCCCTCCAAGCAGAAGGTAGCCATACGCGAGTATATGCTCAACCAAGCCCGACGCCTCAAGAACGCCGGCTACCGAGTGGAGACCATGCGCAAAGGGGAGGTAATCGTGGTGACACTCCAGACCGACAAGATGTTCGCCCCCAACGACACTGTCCTCTTCCAGAGCGTCGAAGGGAGGCTCAAGCGCTTCCTTCCCTACCTCAAGACCCCCGGCATGTACAAGGTGATACTCGCCGCCCACAGCGATGACACAGGCTCCGAAGTGTATCGGCAGCAGCTCACCGAGGCCCGTGTCCTGGCCCTCTACGACTACTTCGACCGTCAGGGAGTCGACCTCACCTCAGTGGTAGGCTACGCCATCGGCTCTATCAAACCCTTGCGCCCAAACGACTCACGACAGGGCCGTGCCACCAACCGTCGCATCGAGGTGTATATCGTGCCCGACCAGGGGCTTATCAACCTCGCCCGCGATCGTCGCCTCTAACCCTCCCCAACACCCCACCGCCATGAAACACTTCACGCTATTGAGCCTGCTGCTCATCGCCGCCGTAAATCTTTCAGCTGTCGAACCGCTACGCGTGCTCGCCATCGGCAACAGCTTCTCAGTCGACGCCCTCGAGCAAGAGATGGTGTCCGTGGCTCACTTGGCGGGCCAGGAGATGATCATCGGCAACCTCTACATCGGCGGCTGCTCCATCGACACACACTACCGCAACCTCACCGACTCGCTCCCAGCCTACAGCTACCGCAAATTCGGAACATCGATCGCAGGAGTCGACACCGTCGACAACTGCCGCCTCCACCAAGCCCTGCTCGACGAGCCTTGGGACGTGATCACCTTCCAGCAAGCGTCGCACTTCTCAGGGCAGTACGACACCTACGCCAACCTCCCCGCCCTCATCGCCGGAGTGCGCGCCATCGTGGGCGACAACCCCCGCTTCTTCTGGCATCAGACGTGGGCCTACTCCCCCAACTCCACCCATAGCGCATTCCCCAACTACGGTAGCGACCAGATGCAGATGTTCGACGCCATCCTCGCCACCCTGCGCCGGGTGCTCGCCGACAACTCCCAGCTCGTGGGCGTGATACCCTCGGGCACAGCCATACAGTGCGCCCGCACTACCTCCTTAGGCTCCGACCTGACTCGCGACGGCTACCACCTGAGCTACGAGATGGGACGCTACATCGCCTCCTGCACATGGTATGGCGCCCTGTTCAACCGCCCCACCTCCACCATCACTTACACTCCCCCCACAGCGGCTTACACTCCCGATGACTACCGCCTGGCCCGCCTCGCTGCTCAGCGCGCCCTCATCTCCCCCCTGGCCCTCATCCCGTAGCAATTCCCTCCATAAACGTTATCGCAGACGCTCCCAAAAGTAGGGTCGCACCTCAGGTGCGTCCGCGATGACACCTGATAGCACTGTGTAGGGTCGCCACCCGTGGCGACTCTACAATTCAGAGACTTAGCATAGCGGAGTGGTTACATTAGGGGGCAAGAAGTGTTAAAATGGGTTAAAAGTTGGTGTTGAATGGATAAAATTTGTGTAATTGTGGTAAAAAATCTATTTTTGTCAGGCGCAATTATCACTAATAAACATGACGGTCCGGCTTGCCTATGATACTGACGGCCCCAGCCGGATCGCGTTTATATGGGGACTTCTATAAATTAAGTGCTTGTAAATTAGAAAAATAATTTGTATC
>CAZVNS010000021.1:0-31309 GCA_964628905.1 uncultured Muribaculaceae bacterium
TTAAACATCCATATTCATAAATTTTCAACACAGGGATTTGTATGTGACCCGTTTTACCCCCGTTAAAATTGTTAATTACCCTAATGGTGAGGTTATTTCAGTCGTTCTTTGAGTTTGGTATTGCGGTCGGAAACAGTTGTTTCTTGACCGCGATGTTGATTGCCCAATCTCATCAGCTCAGACACTGACATTTCATTCTCGAAGAGAGACTCCGACGCTATATTTTTTTGGAACTTCCTACCGTTAGACATAAGTAATTTTTCTTAATGCAAAGATACAAATTATATTTCTGATTTACAAGCGTTTAATTTATAGAAGTCCCCTGAAGTTATGTTATTCTGTGAATTCTTTGCGGTAGATTTTCTGCTCAACTCATAATAGATTTCATCGGAAATTTCTTGGAAATCCATATTGAAGAATATCCAGTTTCCCAATTGGAACTGCAGGATGGTGAGTTTGACAATGTTCGCGGCGTTCTCTACCTCCATTAAGAAGGCATCCACATTGCTTACAACGGAATTTCTGTTTTCCCATAGCTAAGTTATTTTAGCGATTTTCTATTTTCTTCTTCCAACCACTCTATGGGATAATGGAAAGCATCTTGATTAGAAGTCGTCGAGGTCATCGTCGAGGTCATCAGACTGGTCGTACAGGTCTGATGGGTCGTACAGGTCGGATGGGTCGTACAGGTCTGATGGGTCGTACAGGTCTGATGGGTCGTACAGGTCTGATGGGTCGTACAGGTCGGACAAGTCTGATGGGTCGGATGGTCGGTCTAGGAAGTGGCGGCGGATGGCGTCGAACGTCAGCCATTGGGCTATGAAGTCGCAGAATGACATGGATTGGGGTTGATGCGGGATTAGTACAGGAGGTGTTTCTTGTCATCCTTCTTCCAGCCGGCGCGGTATTCGCGGTCGGTGAAGTAGATTATGAGGTCGGCCTGGTATTCATGGTCTACGAAATAGACTTTTTTGTCGGCTCGGTAGGGACGCTCGGTGAAGTACCAGATGCCTTTGTTCTCATTTAACTTGGCTCGGTATTCCTTGTCGGTCTGGTACACTACGAGGTCGGCGCGATACTCCCGGTCGGTGACATACACCTTGATATCGGCCTGGTAGGAGTGATCGGTCGAATAGATCTTTTGAGCCGACGCGGCGAGCGACGCTCCTGCCAGAAGCAATGTGGAGAATAGTTTTGCGGTGTTCATTGGTCAAAGAGTTTGCCTATATTTACACTGATTGCAAATATAGGCAAAATCCTTGAACTAATGTATGAGCGTTGACCATATTTTCTCGCCTTTTTCAGGAACCGACAGTCATTTTTGTCGTTGTTGGTGGTTTCGGGGATTTTTTGTACCTTTGTAAGTTAAGATTTGCAAGCTATGGATTTTCAACTCAATTCAGCATATGAGCCTACGGGTTCACAGCCGCAGGCGATAAAGGAACTTGTGGATGGGGTCAACCAGGGACTACCAGCACAGACACTATTGGGTGTGACCGGTTCGGGCAAGACGTTCACTATGGCCAACGTCATTCAGCAGGTGAAGCGCCCGACGCTTATACTCAGCCACAACAAGACGTTGGCGGCTCAGCTCTACAGCGAGTTCAAGTCGTTTTTCCCCGACAACTCGGTGCAATACTTCGTGTCGTATTACGACTACTATCAGCCGGAGGCGTACATACCGTCGGTCGACAAGTATATCGAGAAGGATTTGATGATCAACGATGAGATTGACAAGTTGCGCCTGGCCACTACCTCGGCGTTGCTGTCGGGCCGACGTGATGTCATCGTGGTGTCGTCGGTGTCGTGTCTTTACGGCATCGGCAATCCGGAGGACTTCCACTCCAACGTGATTGACATCCACACCGGCCAGAAGATAGCCCGCAACGTGTTTCTCCGCAAGCTCGTCGACGCTCTGTATTCGCGCAATGAGATGGCGCCGGCTCGAGGCACCTTCCGCGTCAAGGGCGACACGGTCGACATCCGTCTGGCGTATGAGGAGATTACTCTTCGTGTCACCTTCTGGGGCGATGAGATAGAGTCGATAGCCACGGTGCATCCCCAGGAGGGGGTCTCGCTTGGAACGCATGATTGCTTCAAGATTTATCCCGCCAATATCTTTGTCACCTCCAAGGAGCGGGTCAATTCAGCGCTTGCGCAGATTGCCTACGATCTGACCGACCAGGTGTCGTATTTCAACCAAGAGGGTCGGCCCCTTGAGGCTAAGCGCCTCTACGAGCGTGTGAACTACGACATGGAGATGATACGCGAGATAGGCCTCTGCTCAGGCATCGAGAACTACTCACGCTACTTCGACGGCCGCGAGCCGGGCATGCGCCCCTTCTGCCTACTCGACTATTTCCCCAAGGACTACCTGACAATCATCGACGAAAGCCACGTCACCATCCCGCAGATCCGTGCGATGTACGGCGGTGACCTGTCGCGCAAGATGAACCTTGTGGACTATGGCTTCCGACTGCCGGCGGCCTTGGACAACCGTCCGCTGAAGTTTGAGGAGTTTGAGCAGCTCCAAAATCAGACAATCTACGTTTCGGCCACCCCCGCCGACTATGAGTTGGCACGCAGCGAGGGGGTGGTGGTAGAGCAGATCATCCGCCCCACCGGTCTGCTCGACCCGGTGATTGAGGTGCGTCCGTCGCTCAACCAAGTTGACGACCTTATTGAGGAGATACAGAAGCGCATCGAGCTTAACGAGCGCGTGCTTGTCACCACCCTCACAAAGCGCATGGCCGAGGAGCTCGACGCATATATGCAGAAGATGAAGCTGCGCACGGCCTACATCCACTCCGATGTCGACACCATGGAGCGTATACGCATCCTCGACGACCTCCGCGCCGGCGCATACGACGTGCTCATCGGTGTGAACCTGCTACGTGAGGGCCTCGACCTGCCCGAGGTGTCGCTCGTGGCCATACTCGATGCCGACAAGGAGGGCTTCCTGCGCTCACATCGCTCCCTGACACAGACCGTAGGACGTGCCGCCCGCAACCTTAACGGCCGTGTGATCATGTATGCCGACAAAATCACCGACTCAATGCAGCTCACTATCGACGAGACCAACCGCCGCCGCTCGCTGCAGCTTGCCTACAACGAGGAGCACGGCATCACCCCCCAGACCATCGTCAAAGCACGCCGTCAGATCATCGGCGCCGACAAAGAGGAGGCGCCGAAGCAACCTCGCTCAGGTCAGAGTCCGAAGCAGCGCCCCATAGCTTCACCTACCCCTTACGACTACGACCTCACCCCGCATCTGAGCATCGCCGCCGACCCCGTGATACCCTACATGAACCCCGACGAACTCCACCGCGCCATAGATCGCACCAGCGAACAGATGATGCAGGCCGCCAAGAATATGGAATTCATCGAGGCCGCTCGCCTCCGTGATGAGATGATCAAAATGCAAGAACTCCTAGACAAGGCATGACCAACGACAACCGACCTCATACACCCGACCTGTACGGCCAGCACAAGTTCACCGACTGGCTCCCCACATCAGTCAAAGAGGTGAAAGCCTTAGGGTGGGACAGCGTGGACGTGGTGCTCTTCTCGGGCGACGCTTACGTAGACCACCCCTCGTTTGGCGCCGCCGTGCTCGGCCGAGTACTCCAGACCGAGGGCTACCGCGTGGCCATAGTGCCGCAGCCCAACTGGCAGGATGACCTGCGTGACTTCCGCAAACTCGGAGCTCCCCGGCTATTCTTCGGCGTGTCGGCCGGCGCCATGGACTCGATGGTCAACCACTACACCGCAGCCCGCCGTCGCCGCTCCGACGACGCCTACACCCCCGGTGGTCGCCACGGCGCACGCCCCGACTACCCCACAATCGTCTATTCCGAAATCCTGCGCAAGCTCTACCCCGACACCCCCATAGTGATCGGAGGCATCGAAGCCTCGATGCGCCGCGTCAGCCATTACGACTACTGGCAAGACCGCCTTCGCCCCTCGATACTGCTCGACTCTCCCGCCGACCTGCTCATCTACGGTATGGGGGAGATACCCAT
Organism: uncultured Muribaculaceae bacterium; assembly: GCA_964628905.1. Lineage (GTDB taxonomy): Bacteria > Bacteroidota > Bacteroidia > Bacteroidales > Muribaculaceae > JAJPXC01. The sequence goes on from CAZVNS010000021.1 coordinate 4,023, forward strand.
CGTGGAGATAGCACGCCGACTCGACAGCGGGCAGCCCATCGGCGAGATCACCGACGTACGCCAGACCGCCATGCTCCGCCCCGCCCACGAGATGCCGGCCGATACCGACGCTGACAATATCATACTCAACTCATGGGAGCAGTGCCGCGCCGACCGCCGTCAGCAAGCCCTCAACTTCAAGCACCTTGAGCAGCAGTCAAACCGCCTGAGCGGCGGCGCCACCCTATGGCAGCAATATGGCGACCGAGTGGTGCGCCTCAACCCCATGCTCCCCCCGATGACCACCGAGCTGGTCGACCGCTCCTACGACCTCCCCTACACCCGCCTGCCCCACCCCCGCTACCGAGGCAAGCGCATCCCCGCCTACGAGATGATACGCCACTCCGTGACCATGCACCGCGGCTGCTTCGGCGGCTGCGCCTTCTGCACCATCTCAGCCCACCAGGGCAAATTCATAGCCTCACGCTCGGCCGAGTCGATACTCCGCGAGGTCAAGCAAGTGACCCGCATGCCCGACTTCAAGGGCTACATCAGCGACCTGGGAGGCCCCTCGGCCAATATGTACTCCATGCATGGCCTCGACCTGAGCATCTGCGACCGCTGCCTGCGCCCCTCATGCCTCCACCCCAAGGTATGCCCCAATCTCAACACCGACCACACACCCCTGCTCGACATATACCACCGCGTCGACGCCCTGCCCGCGGTCAAGAAATCGTTCGTAGGCTCCGGCGTACGCTACGACCTCGCGATGCATTCCACCGGCCGTGAGCGGGTCGATGCCGCCAACCGCCGCTACTGTCAGGAGCTGATAGCCCACCACGTGTCGGGCCGACTCAAAGTAGCCCCCGAGCATACCGAGGACTCGGTGCTGAGGGTCATGCGCAAACCCTCGTTTGAGCTGTATTACCAATTCAAGGAGATATTCGATGGCGTCAACCGTTCGACCGGACTTCGTCAGCAACTCATACCCTACTTCATATCGAGCCACCCCGGCTGCCATGAGCTCGACATGGCCATGCTCGCCGTCAAGACCAAGACGCTTGATCTACACTTGGAACAAGTGCAAGACTTCACACCCACGCCCATGACCCTCGCCACCGAGATCTACTACTCAGGCATCCATCCCTATACCGGCGAGCGCATCTACACAGCCACCACCACAGAGGAGAAACACGCCCAGCGGCGCTACTTCTTCTGGTACGACCGCGCCTACCGCGCCGACATCGAGCGCAGCCTGCGCCGCCTACACCGCCCCGACCTGATCTCTCAGCTCTTCGACCGCCGTCCCCTCACAAGCCCCCGCCAAGCGAGAGGTAGAGATTGACCATCGCGAGATACTCCCGGAGCAGAGCATTGTTGACCCCCACTTGTGCGTCGAAGTAGTGCCGCTGAGCATCGAGCACATCGAGATACCCCACCGATCCGGCGCGATACTGCATGGCCGCGGGCCTGACGTACTTGGCCGCGGCGTCGCTCAGCTGAGTCTGCAGCAAAGCTGCCTCATGCTGCTTGCGTAGGGCTACGATGGCGTTATCAACCTCGGTGAAGGCACGTATCACCGACTGCTCGTAGTCGTACCTGGCACGGTCGCAGGCAGCGATAGCCGCCTGATAGCGGCGCTTCGCTTGCCCCAGTCAAATATCGTGCCCGCTACATTGCCAAGCAGGTAAGTGAATGGGGATTGCAGCCAATGGCTGACCTCGTCATTCTCCCAACCGCCGGTAACACTCAGGCGCATAGATGGGAAGCGGTCGGCATACTTCAGCCCCACGTTGGCCATCGCAGCCTCAAGACGCAGCTCAGCGCCGCGCACATCGGGTCGGCGCTTCAGCAGCGTCGACGGCAAACCTACAGGCAGAGAGTCAGGGAGTGATAGATACAGTGGAAAACCTTCGCGCCGAGCCACTTCGCCGGCAATTTTCCCATAAGCATCGTGAGTTTGTTCTGACACACCACAATGCGTTTTTCCAAGTCAGGCACGAGCGATGCCGTGGTAGCATACTCAATATTTTGGGGGTCTATTATACTCATATTAGATAATGTGATGAAACGTTCTGGCAAATGTGATGACTCACTCACTGATGTCTATATAACCACATCATCCCCCTCACTGTTCATTGAAAGGGACAAGTCAGATCAGTCAGACAGGTCGGACAGGTCGGACTGTGGAGATTGCTCGGAGAGCATCAACTTTTGTTAACCCCACGCTGTGCGTCTGAGACGAAGGGGTGAGGAGGGCATGTTGTTGCAAAATTCAGTAAAAGGTTATACATTTGCCTTTAGTTATAACCAAAATATTTGAGTCTATGAAAGTACTACTGATCAATGGAAGCCCTCACCCGGAGGGGAACACGCATTTGGCTCTGAACGAGATAGCCAAGACCTTGAGGGAGTGTGGCATCGACAGCGAGATAGTGTGGATAGGCAACAAGCCGGTGCGGGGCTGCATCGGTTGCGGCAAGTGCGCGGAGCTGGGCCACTGCATATTCCGCGATGACCTGATGGTGGAGATGGAGCAGAAGGTGGCCGAGGCTGACGCCTACGTGGTAGGCTCGCCTGTATATTACGCCGGGCCCAATGGTTCTCTGTGCGCCCTGCTCGACCGTCTTTTCTATGCCTACGGATGCCATATAAGCTTCAAGCCCGCGGCTTCGGTGGCAGTGTGCCGCCGCGGTGGAGCGTCAGCGACATTCGACAGGCTCAACAAGTACTTCACCATCAACAATATGCCCATCGTGTCGTCGCAGTATTGGAACATGGTGTATGGCCGCGCCGCAGGTGAAGCCGCCCAGGATGGCGAGGGTATGCAGACCATGCGCACCCTGGCACGCAATATGGCGTGGATGCTCGCCAACCTTCATAGCGGCGCAGCTCCTGTGCCACGGCTTGAGCCCCGCATCGCCACCAACTTCATACGCTGAGTCGAGGCCACAGCGTCACGTTAATGTGTTATTTTTTGCCGAATAGTCAGCATTTTATGGCGCATTTAGCTGAGAATTCATAAAAATCGCACAATTTTAACCAATTTTTATGAAAAAATTGTTTGTTATTACAAATAATGCTTATATTTGCGTCAGTTATAAACCAATTAACCTAACTCTTATCATCTTATGAACAAAACAGAACTCGTAAAGGCTATCGCCGAAAAGGCTGGCCTCGCACAGACCGACGCCAAGAAGGCGCTCGACGCTACCATCGCCACTATCGCTGACGCTCTCGCAGCCAACGATAAAGTTACACTCATCGGCTTCGGCACTTTCGGTGTTGCCGAAAAGGGTGCCCGCACCGGTATCAACCCCCGCACCAAGGAGAAAATCGAAATCCCCGCTCGCAAGCAGGTTAAATTCAAAGCCGGCACTGAGCTCAACAACAAGGTGAAATAATAGCTACCCGCTATAAACCGATCGGCGGCTACCCTCCACGCGAAGGTAGCCGCCGATTGTATTGTTGGATGAGTCGCAAGCCAGGGTCGTTATAAGGATATTAAGGTCTTTAAGGACATTAAGGACTCTAAGGGGTCAGTCGAGCTTGTGGATCACCAGGCCGGAGCGGAGTTTGGGCTCAAACCATGTGGTTTTTGGGGGCATGATGTTGCCGGTGTCGGCGATGGCCATCAGCTGGTCCATCGACACGGGGTAGAGCGCCAACGCCATGGCCATCTCGCCTGAGTCGACTCGGCGCTGAAGTTCGCCCAAACCGCGGATGCCTCCTACGAAGTCGACGCGCTTGTCAGACCGCAAATCAGTGATGCCGAGGATGTCGCGGAGTATAAGGTCGCTTGAGATGGTGACATCGAGCACTCCGATGGGGTCGTTGTCATCGTAACGGCCGGGCTTGGCGGTGAGTGAGTACCAAGTGCCGTCAAGATATAGTGAGAAGTTGTGCAATCCTGTGGGGCGATACGGCTCCGCGCCCATAGGCGTTATGTCAAAGTTCTCAGCTATCTTGCCGAGAAATTGCTCAGGGGTGAGTCCATTGAGGTCGCGCACCAGGCGGTTGTAGTCGATGATATGCAGGTGTGAAGCGGGGAATGCCACGGCAAGGAAGTAGTTGTACTCCTCGTCGCCGGTGTGGTTGGGGTTGGCTTGAGCCTTCTCATGCCCTACGAGTGCGGCGGCAGCTGTGCGGTGATGGCCGTCGGCGATATAGAGGGCGGGCATCTTGGCGAACTGCTCGGTAATGGTGTCGATGGTGGCTTGGTCGTCAATCACCCAGAAGTGGTGGCCAAAGCCGTCAGGAGCCACGAAGTCGTATTCAGGCTTGCCGGCAGTGACACGGTCGATAATCTGCTGGAGCACGGGGTCGTCGTGGAATGCGAAGAACACCGGTTCGATGTTGGCATTGTTGACACGCACATGCTTCATGCGGTCCTCCTCCTTATCGCGGCGGGTGAGCTCATGCTTCTTGATGTGCGAGTTGAGATAGTCGTCGACATTGGCGGCGATTACGATGCCGTACTGGGTGCGGCCGTCCATTGTCTGGGCATATATATAATAGTGCTCCTTGTCGTCCTGCAAGAGCCACCCTTCACGCTGGAAGGCGTTGAAATTCTCCACAGCCTTGTCGTACACTTTGGGGTCGTGCTCGTCGGTGCCGGGAGCAAAATCTATCTCAGGCTTGATGATATGATATAGTGAGCGGGGATTGCCCTCAGCCTCGGCTCTTGCCTCTTCAGAGTTAAGCACGTCGTAGGGGCGCGAGGCCACCTGCTCTACAAGATTGCGCGGGGGTCGAACTCCGCGAAAAGGTTTGATTTTTGCCATGGATTAGTTTTTAAGTTGATAGTTGTTAAGGACTTTTAGGACTTTTAGGACCTTTGGTGCGTCCGCGGTAAGAGTTACAGGGAGCGGACGATGGTCTGCTCGCGGTCGGGGCCTAACGACACTATCGCTATAGGCACATTTAGCTCTTGCTCAAGGAAGTGGATGCAGTCGGTGAACGCCGCGGGAAATTCCGACTCGCTCTTCATCGAACTCATGGACGTCTTCCAGCCGGGAAGCGAGCGGTAGACAGGCTCGATTGAGTCACCCTCTATCGAGTAGGGGAAGTCGCGAGTCTCCTTGCCGTCGATATTGTAAGCCACGCAAGCCTTGATGGTGTCGAAACCGTCGAGCACGTCGCTCTTCATCATTATCAGCCGGGTCACGCCGTTGATCATGATGGCATAGCGAAGCGCCACAAGGTCGATCCAGCCGCAACGACGCTCGCGACCGGTCACTGCACCATATTCATGGCCGAGGTCGCGGATACTGCGCCCAGTGTCATCATGCAGCTCAGTGGGGAACGGACCGCTACCAACGCGAGTGCAGTAAGCCTTGAATATGCCATATACGTCGCCAATCTTGTTGGGAGCTACGCCCAAACCTGTGCAGGCGCCGGCAGTGATGGTGTTAGACGATGTGACAAACGGATAGCTTCCGTAGTCGACATCGAGCATCGTGCCCTGAGCGCCCTCGCATAGCACCTTCTTGCCTTGTGCCAACGACTGATTGATGAAATGCTCCCCATCGACTGTGTCAAATTGCTGAAGATAGTCAACGGCTTTGAGCCAGCGCTCCTCGAGCTCCGTCAGATCTGGGTTGGTGTCACCCATCATCGAGAGCTGCCTGAGATGGCGGTCGCGGGCTGCATCATAGCGGTCTTTGAAGTCGGGGAGTAACGTATCCCCCACCCTCAGACCATTGCGGCTCACCTTGTCGGTGTAAGCCGGGCCGATGCCCTTGCCGGTTGTACCGATCTTGGCACCACCCTTGCTGCGCTCGCTGGCGGCGTCGAGCAGTCGGTGAGTTGGAAGTATCAGGTGCACCTTCTTGGCTATCTTAAGCACACGCTTTAGGTCAACGCCCGATGCCTCAAGGGCTTGCGCCTCCTCCTGGAAGAGCACGGGGTCGAGCACCACGCCGTTGCCGATCAGATTGGTCTGGACATGCTGGAATATACCCGACGGGATGGAACGGAGCACAAATTTCTTCCCATCAAACTCCAGTGTGTGGCCGGCATTGGGGCCACCCTGGAAGCGGGCTACTATATCGTAACGCGGTGTAAGCACGTCAACTACTTTACCTTTACCTTCGTCGCCCCATTGGAGGCCGAGCAATACATCAACTTTCAAGGCTGTATGAGTTTTTTGAGTTTTTGAGTTTTTGAGTTTTTAAGTGGACTTTTTCGCACGGCGCCGCTTGGCACAGCGGTTGCAGATGCCGTAGGCGTAGATTGCGAAATAGTCGGGGTGGAATGTGGAATAGCGGCGCGAGTCGAGCAAGCGCATAAGCTCCGGATCGCGCACTTCACGCACTTTGCCACACTCGGTGCATATCAGATGCTGGTGGTTGACCGTTGGCGTGATAGCCTTCTCGTAGCACGACGCACGACCCTCGAAGTTGTGGCGACGCACTATGCAGGCATCACTCAGCAGCTTGAGCGTGCTGTAGACAGTGGCGCGGCTCACGAGGTAGTTGTCGACCTGGAGGGCCTCCCACAGGGAGTCGATTGTGAAGTGGTCAGGCATATCGAGCGCCTTGTCGAGGATGGCAAATCGCTCGGGTGTGCGACGCATCTTACGCGCGTCGATAAACGCCGTAAGTGTAGCGTGGGCTGCTGCTCTTGACTTGTCGTCGATCATCTTGCCAACAAAGGTAGCACCTTTCGGCGGGTTTTACTAATATATCTTAAAAATAATGCGCCTTGCGGTCATTCATCGGCTATCATCTTGAGGAATGTGTCCTCATCAATAATCGGTATGCCGAGCTTCTGAGCCTTCTCCAGCTTAGCGGGACCCATGTTTTCGCCGGCAAGCACATAGTCGGTTTTCTTGGATATCGAGCCAACGTTCTTACCGCCGTTGCGCTCAATCATCTCCTTGTACTGATCGCGCGAATGGTGGGTGAACACTCCGCTTATCACTATTGACTTGCCGTCCAACCGATCGGTGCGACCCTCAGTCGACTCTTCAGGCATCGACATCCGTACGCCGGCTTGGCGCAGACGCTCCACGATCTCGCGGTTGAGAGGTGTGGCGAAGTATTCCACGATACTCTCAGCAATGCGAGGGCCTATATCCTCGATGGCTGCTAGGTGCTCGGCATCCATATTCATTAATGTGTCGATATCTCCCACGGCGCGCACAAGCTTCTTGGCCACCGTCTCTCCCACGTAAGGTATCGACAGAGCATATACCACGCGGTCGAACGGCACATTCAGCGAGTCCTTCAAACCTTGCAGGATGCGGTCGGCGCTCTTCTGCCCGAAACGGTCGAGCGCCATCAGTTTCTCGCGTGTCAGGTCGTATAGCTGGCCAATGTTGGTCACAAGGCCGGTGTTGAGCAGCAGTTCGGCAGTCTCTTCGCCGATGCCATCGATATTCATCATACGTCGACCTACGAAGTGCTCCACACGCCCTGCGATCTGCGGAGGGCAACCATACTTGTTGGGGCATATCCATGCGGCCTCCCCTTCAACGCGGTGCAACAGCGTCCCACAAGCCGGGCAATGGGTTACGAACATGATGGGTTCTGCCCCGGGACGTCGCTGATCGGCTTCCACACCTGTGATTTTGGGAATGATTTCACCCCCTTTTTCCACATAAAGCATATCGTGCTCATGGATGTCGAGCGACTTGATTATGTCCTCGTTGTGAAGCGACGCACGCTTTACTATTGTGCCCGACAGGAGCACCGGATTGAGGTTGGCCACAGGGGTGACGATACCCATACGCCCCACCTCAAACGACACGAAATCAAGTTCGGTCAACGCCCTCTCAGCCTGAAACTTATAGGCAATAGCCCAACGGGGCGACTTGGCGGTAAAACCGAGATTGAGCTGCTGACGCAACGAGTTTACCTTAAACACAAGCCCATCGGTGGCTACAGGCAACTCCTTACGAGCCGTATCCCAATGATTGATGAACTCATCAACCTGGTCGATAGTGTGCAGTCGGGTCATGATATCCGACACCTTGAAGCCCCACGACTTCACGGCCATCATGTTGTCGTAATGATTGTCGCATGGGAGATTGTCGCTAAGCAAATAGTAGAAATAAGCGTCGAGGTTGCGCTTGGCTACCTCAGCCGGGTTGAGAAGCTTAATCGTGCCTGATGCCGCATTTCGGGGGTTGGCGAAGAGAGGCTCCTCGTTGAACGCGCGTTCGGCATTGATACGTTCAAACTCACGCCATGGCAACAGTATCTCACCTCGCAACTCAAACATATCGGGCCATCCCGACCCTTGCAGCTCCAGCGGTATCGACTTGATGGTCTTGACATTGTCGGTCACCACATCGCCGCGAGTACCATCGCCGCGAGTAACAGCCCTGACAAGTCGTCCATGCTCGTAGATAAGCGATATCGCCGTGCCGTCATACTTCATCTCACCCACAATAGTAAACTCCTCGCCCATCAGCGCCGGGCGGGTGCGCTTAATCCACTCGTTGACATCGTCGATGGAGTATGTGTTGCCCAAAGACAGCATCGGGTAGACGTGGAGCACCTGCTCAAACGAGGTGTTGATGTCGGAGCCCACGCGCTGGGTAGGCGACAGCGGGTCGTGCATCTCAGGATGTTTTGCCTCAAGCTCCTCAAGCTCCTTGAGCAGCATGTCGTACTCACGGTCAGAAATCGTAGGGTCGCTCAGCACATAGTAGCGATGGTTGTGCTCGTTGAGCTGGCGTCGCAAGTCTAAAATTCGTTGTTTATCGTCCATGACGGTGGATATATTTCGGGGGTTAGCACTCGCAAAAGTAGTAAATTCCCCGCACTCGGCCAACGCTCAACCCAACATTTCTACACTCCATCTACCCTATTTTTGCGACAAAGTTCATATCTTTGCACATTGTAAATATAGGAAGGATGAAAAATATACGCAACTTTTGCATCATAGCTCATATCGACCACGGCAAGTCGACTCTCGCCGACCGACTGCTGGAATACACCAATACCGTGTCGGGCAAAGACATGCAAGACCAGGTGCTCGACGACATGGACCTTGAGCGCGAGCGCGGTATCACCATCAAGAGCCACGCCATACAGATGGACTACACCCTCGATGGCGAGCAATATGCCCTCAACCTGATTGACACCCCCGGACACGTCGACTTCTCCTACGAGGTGTCACGCTCCATTGCCGCATGCGAGGGTGCACTGCTCATCGTCGACGCGTCGCAGGGCATACAAGCCCAGACCATATCCAACCTCTATATGGCCATCGACAACGACCTTGAGATCATACCCATCGTCAACAAGGTGGACCTTGACTCGGCTAAGCCCGAGGAGGTTGAGGATCAGATTGTAGACCTCCTGGGTTGCAAGCATGAGGATATAATCCGCGCCTCAGGCAAGACCGGCGTAGGCGTTCCTGAGATACTTGAGGCCATCATCAAACGCATCCCCGCTCCCGCGGGCGACCCTGACGCTCCCCTTCAGTCCCTGATATTCGACTCAGTGTTCAACCCCTTCCGCGGCATCATCGCCTACTTCAAAATCGAGAACGGCACCATCCATAAAGATGATTTCGTGAAGTTTGTGGCCACCGGCAAGGAGTATCACGCCGACGAGATAGGAGTACTCAAACTCAACATGTCGCCGCGCCAGGAACTCTCAGCCGGCAACGTAGGCTACATAATTTCAGGCATCAAGACCTCTAAGGAGGTGAAAGTGGGCGATACCATCACCCACGTCGACCGCCCATGCGCCGAGGCCATCGACGGCTTTGAGGAGGTGAAGCCCATGGTATTCGCCGGTGTCTACCCCATCGACACCGAGGACTTCGAAAACCTGCGCGCCTCGCTCGAGAAATTGCAGCTCAACGACGCCTCTCTCACATTCCAGCCTGAGTCGTCGGCAGCCTTAGGCTTCGGCTTCCGTTGCGGCTTCCTCGGACTGCTCCACATGGAGATAGTGCAGGAGCGTCTTGGCCGCGAATTCGACATGGACGTGATTACCACAGTACCCAACGTATCTTACCGCGTCTACGACAAGAAGGGGCAGATGACCGAAGTGCACAACCCCTCCGGCCTTCCCGACCCCACCCTCATCGACCATATCGAGGAGCCATACATCAGAGCGTCAGTGATCACCGCCGCCGATTATATCGGCCCCATCATGACCCTCTGCCTGAGCAAGCGAGGCGAGCTCGTCAAGCAAGAGTATATTTCAGGCAACCGCATGGAGATGATATTCGACATGCCCTTAGGGGAAATCGTGATTGACTTCTACGACAAACTCAAGTCGATTTCCAAAGGATACGCCTCGTTTGACTACCATCTGCACGACTTCCGCGAGTCAAAACTCGTCAAACTCGACATACTCCTTAACGGCGAGAGCGTCGACGCCCTGTCGACACTCACCCATGCCGACAACGCCGTGAGCTTCGGCCGCCGCATGTGCGAAAAACTCAAGGAGCTGATACCGCGTCAACAGTTCGATATCGCCATCCAGGCAGCCATCGGCGCCAAGATCATAGCTCGCGAAACCATCAAAGCCGTGCGTAAGGATGTGACCGCAAAATGTTACGGTGGCGACATCTCGCGTAAGCGCAAACTCCTTGAAAAGCAGAAGAAAGGTAAGAAGCGCATGAAGCAAATCGGCTCGGTCGAAGTACCGCAGAAAGCCTTCCTCGCTGTCCTCAAACTCGACTAAAAGCTATTAAAGTTGCTAAGACCCTATTGTCCTTAACGACCTTAAAGTCCTTAAAAACGCTAAAACTAACTACTCCCAATAACCATTAAACACTTCATCACATGAAGAATTTACTGAAAAGCGTAGCTTTGATGCTCACCCTACTATGCACAGGGTTAGTAGCATCAGCCCAGATGGAGCAGATGTCGCAACCTTTGCCCGTCGACCCCAATGTACGCATAGGTAAGCTCGACAACGGACTCACCTACTACATTCGCCACAACTAGAAGCCCAAAGGGCAAGCCGACTTCTACATCGCTCAGAAGGTAGGCTCAATCCTCGAGGAGGACAACCAGCGAGGTCTCGCCCACTTCCTTGAGCACATGTGCTTCAACGGCACCGAGAACTTCCCCGGCAACTCACTGATACAGTGGCTCGAAAGCAAAGGCGTGAAATTAGGCGTCAATCTCAACGCCATGACTGGTGTAGAGTCTACCATCTACAACATCGCCAATGTGCCCATCGCTGACACCAACGTACAGGACTCAGTGCTGCTCATCCTCCACGACTGGGCCGACGGCCTGCTGCTCGACCCTGAGGAGATCGACAAAGAGCGCGGTGTGATCCACGAAGAGTGGCGCGGCACCAACGTGGGCCAAATGCGCATCCTTGAGCGTCTGCTCCCAGTGATGTATCCCGACTCGAAGTACGGCTACCGTCTGCCCATCGGCACCATGGAGGTGGTCGACAACTTCCCTCCTCAAGCACTCCGCGACTACTATGAGACATGGTACCGCCCTGACCAGCAAGGCATCATCGTGGTCGGCGATATCGACGTGGACCGCATCGAGGGTAAAATCAAAGAACTGTTCTCACCCATCAAGATGCCCGAAAATCCCAAGGAGCGCCAGTACTTCCCCGTGCCCGACACCCCCGGCACCATCTATGCCATCGGCACTGACCCGGAGCAGACCAACACCATCGTTGAGCTCATGATCAAGCATGAGGCACTCCCCGACTCGCTCGGCAACACCATCGTGGGCTACATAACGGACTACTCCACCAATGTAATCAACCAGATGCTCAACGCCCGCTTGGCTGAGATCTCCAACCGTCCCGACGCACCCTTCAGCGGCGCCGACGGTGTGCTTGGCAACTATATTCTGTCAAAGACTGAGGACGCTCTCAACTTAGCCTTCATACCCAAGGACAACGACGTGATCGGGGGCCTGCAAGCCATCTATCGCGAAGCACTCCGCGGAGCCAAGGGCTTCACCGCCTCCGAGTACCACCGCGCCAAGAGCGAATACCTCTCACGCAAAGAGAAGCGTTACGAAGGACGCAATGACCTCAACAACAACTACTATGTGCAGCAGTACGTCAACGGATTTATCGACAACAACTATATGCTCGACCCTGAGTCGGACTATCAGATGGCACAGATGATCACAGCAATGGTTCCCGTCGAGGCTATCAATCAGATGTTCGCTCAATACATCACCCCCGACAATCGCGTGCTGCTGATGATGGCATCCGAAGGCACTCAACTCCCCACCGAGGAGCAACTCGCTGCTGCACTCGCCGCTGTTGATGCCGAGGATATCGAAGCCTACGTTGACGAGGTGAAGGCCGAACCCCTCATCCCCCAGATGCCCACCCCCGGCAAGATTACAGCCGTAACTGACAACGCCCAGTGGGGTGCGCAGGAGTGGATCCTGAGCAACGGCGCTAAGGTCATCGTTAAGCCCACCACATTCAAGGCCGACGAGATCCTTTTCTCAGCCGTAGCTAAAGGCGGCTCATCTACCCTCCCCGATGCCGTAGCCAACTCTCTTATCACCCTTCCCCTTGCTGAGGAGCAGTCAGGACTTGGCGACTACACCAACTCCGACCTCACCAAGTACCTCCAGGGCAAGCAGGCCAACGTAAGCTTCGCCATCTCTCCCTACAACACCACACTTAATGGCGCGACCACACCTAAGGATCTTCCCACTCTCATGGAGCTTATCTACATGACGATGAAGGACTTTGAGATGACAGCCGACGAGTTCACTGCCTTCCAGACCAACTTCTCCAACATTCTGGCCAACCAGGAGAGCAATCCCCAGTTTGTGTTCCAGAAGAAGCTTACCGAGGGCCTCTTCGCCTCACCCAAGAAAGGCTTCTACACATCTGACGCAATCAAGGGTGCTGACCGCCAGCAGATGCTTGACATTGTACACAACGCTACAGCCAACGCTGCCAACTACACCTTCATCTTCGTCGGAAACATCGACGTAGAAACCTTGAAGCCCCTCGTTGAGCAATACATCGCCTCACTCCCCGGCGATCCCGCTACCGTCGTTAAGACCGTAGCCTGGGATCCCTCAATGGACATCCGCACCGGCCGTGAGCGCCACGTCGAGACCATGAAGATGGAGACTCCCCAGACCTGGGCTGCCATAGCAGTCACCGGAGCTGTGCCTTACACCATCAAAAACCACAAGATCGCATCTACCGCCTCTCAAATCCTCACCAAACGTCTGCTCGAGAACGTACGCGAGAAGGAAGGCGCCGTATATTCAATCTATGCTCAGGGAGGACTCGTTTACGAAGGAGCCAACCCCGCTTCGCTCCTCATCCCCTTCCCCATGAAGCCTGAGATGACCGATAAGGTGCTCGAAATCATCGACAACGAGCTGCAGGCCATGACCTCAAACATCACAGCCGACGAGCTCAAAGCCGTTCAGGAATACCTCGTTAAGCAGTACACCGAGAATAAGGAGGTCAACTCCTCGTGGCTCCAGGCCATGTCAGACGCAGCACTCAGCGGCGTCGACATCTTCAATGGCAACATCGAAGCCGTCAACTCACTTACCGTCGACGATATCCAGAACTATATGCGTGAGCTGCTCGGCCAGAACAACTACCAGATCGTTCTGCTCCAACCCGCCGAATAATTCCCTACCCTCATAAAACAACACAGGCTGCGCCATCCGACGCAGCCTGTGTTATTATATGCAGTATAAATCTGCTAAATCGTTCGCAAAAGGCGACCTACCCGGGGTTATTTGAGTTTAGATCCTTTGGCCCCTTTCACTCCGCCACCGAGGGCGAAGATGTTTTGGTCGAAGGAGTAGGTCTTCATCGACTGCTCGCGTTTGCGCTTGACGGCGAGGGCCACAAGCCGATCCATGAGTTTAGTGAACGTCAGGCCGGTGGCTTCCCAAAGGTAGAACGACAGAGAGCCTGGGATGGTGTTGATCTCATTGACGTAGATGTTGCCATCGGCGCGGTCGCGGATCACGTCAACGCGGCTCACGCCGTGACATGAGAGCACACGGAATGTCTCGCCCGCGAGGTACTGAATACGTTTGGTCACATCCTCGGGCAAGTCGGCGGGGATACGCTTCTGTGATGCCTGCATGCCCTTGGCGCCCTTGGTACCACCCATATACTTATCTTGATATGAGAGGATTTCCCCCGATTTGATAGGCTCCTCGAGCACAGATGTCTGGTAGTCGTCGCAGTCGCCGAGCACCGAGCAGTTGATTTCCTGGAGATCCTCCACCATATCCTCGACGATGACGCGGGTAGAGTAGCGCGACGCGTCCTCCACTCGGTCGAGCAGCTCCTCGCGGTTTGCGGCACGGCCAATGCCCACCGACGATCCAAGGTTGGCGGGCTTAACGATCACCGGATAACCGATTTTTGACTCAATTCGCTCAACGAGTTTGTCACGCTGCGCAAACCACTGCTTGTCGGTGAACCATATATAGTCGACCACGGGTATATCACATGCTTGGAGTATCATCTTCATAGTAATTTTGTCCATGCCGTTGGCCGATGAAAGAGTGTCGCATCCGGCGTAAGGAATACCTATCGACTCAAGAATGCCCTCGAAGGTGCCATCCTCACCGTTGGAACCGTGGAGCACGGGGATCACCACATCAAGTTTAGTGACCACGCTGGAGCCAAACATTTTTTTCTTCGAGCGATATAGATTATAATCGTCGTAGACCGGCTCCATATACACTTGCTCGCACTGCTCAAGCAGGGCGGGGATATTGCGGAAGTTGGCCACGTCGGTCAGGGCATCACCGGTGTACCAACGGCCTTGCTTGGTAATGTAGATGGGGGTCACGTCGTAGCGGTCGCGGTTGATGGCCGCCATCGCCTGGTTGGCCGAGATTACTGAGATCTCATGCTCGGTGGATCGGCCACCGAAGAATACGCCTATGTTGGTTTTCATTATATGGAGTTGTTAGAGTTGTTAGAGTTGTTAGAGTTGTTAGAGTTGTTAGAGTTGTTAGAGTTGTTAGAGTTGTTAAAGTTGTCACCCGCAAGTAGGGTCGCTCCCAGAAGCGTCCGCGCTACCGTTAAGTTTTTAGGCTGTGAGGGCTACTTGAAGGTGTCGGGGAGGTCGTTCTCGTAGAGGACGGCGTCGCCGGGGCGCGCGTTGGCGGTGAGCAGTTGCTGGGCCTGGGTGAAGGTGTCAACTGCGTAAACCTTCTCGGAGGGCATTCCGGCCGCTTCAAGTCCGCGGAGGATAGCGTCGCGGTTGTAGTGACCCACGATTATCGCCACGTCGGCGTTGGCTGCGATATGTCGGCCAAGCTGCTCGTTGTACTCATCTTGTTTATCGCCGAGCTCAATCATGCCGGGGGTGATCACTATGCGACGACCTCCTGTCATAGCTCCAAGTACCTCGAGAGCCATGCGAGAACCATTGGGATTTGAGTTGTAGGCGTCATCGATGATGGTGAGTCCACCTGCCGTACGCTTCATATTCAGTCGATGCTCTACCTGCTCAATGCGCTCCACAGCGTATTGTATCTTCTCATCAGGTACGCCCAAGGCGCGGGCTATGATGACGGCGCCAATAAGATTTGACACGTTGCACTCCCCCACAAGGTGGGTGTTTAGTTGCAGTTCCCACCCGTCGGGGCCTACTACGGTGAATGAGGTGCCACGGGGTGTATAGCGGATATCGCGGGCTGTGTAGTCGGCCCCATCGGGATTGCTGACCGCATAGCGACTACAGGTTACGTTATCGACCGCGCGGTTGGCTCCGTAGGGGAAGTCGTTGTTGACCACACATAAGCCGTCGGCGGGGAGAGAGTCAATAAGTTCGAACTTGGTGCGCTGCACGTTTTCAATGGTCTTGAACGACTCTAAGTGCTGCTCACCCACAGCTGTGACGATGCCCATCTGTGGGTGTACCAGGTCGCATATCTCTTTGATGTCGCCGATGTTCTTGGCTCCCATCTCCACGATGAACACCTCGTTGTAAGGTTTCAGATGCTCGCGTATGGTGCGTATCACACCCATCGTGGTGTTAAACGACCCCGGGGTCATCAGCGTGTCATATTGTTCGGACAGTATGCGGTGCAGGTAGTGTTTGGTGCTTGTTTTGCCATAGCTGCCGGTGACACCTACGATTTTGAGTTCGGGCATCGACTCCAGACGCCTCCGTGCGTCATTATAATAGCGACGGTTGATGCCGCGCTCCACCGGTGACATTATATAATATGCGGACATCATCACAAGTGGCGACAGCGCAATCACACCCATAGCCACGAGGCAGGCAAGCTCAAGAGAGCTCAACACGATGGCGGGTACGGCCACTATCACCGCCGAAAGCACAAACATGGTGCACATCAAGCGCTTCACGCGGTTAGTGTAGACCAGCGGCTTCTTATATTTACGCTGCGCAAGTTGAGTGCCCTGCACGAGCATGATGCCTATGGCAATGATGGCACCTAAACCGAAGGGTATCTTATAGACAAGCAGGCACAGGAAGGCAATCACCAGGCCAAGATTGCCGTAGTTGGTGCTTTCCTGGGCAGTGTTAAACCATCGCCAGTAGCGCGATGGGTAGTATGAATTCTGTTGGAGCATCATCAGCTGGCGTGAGTAGACCATAGCAGCGTCGAAGCACCATACCAGCAACAGAAGCACGCTTATCGTTAATTCAAATTTCATATATACTTATTTATTAATCAAAAACCTACGAAGCACAGCGGCAAACTGCACCAGATTGTCCAAGAAGCTATAGTGGCCGCAATGGGCGAAGGTCACCAACCCGGCATCCGGGATGAGGCGCGACATAGTCTTCGCGTCGCTAAGAGGTGTGGCGGTATCATCCTCACCCCATATCAACAGTGTGGGAGCCTTGATTGAGGGCATCACCTCTTTGAGATCCTCATTGACCACCTTGGATAGAATGGCCCGCATCATGGGGGTGGAATTGGCGTAATCGCTCGATCCGCGCTTGGCACGCTGGCGGTCGAGGAATGCCTGAGCCTTCGCTTTCGGCATGGTCAGCTCAGCCAACCGTCGCATCAACTTGTAGGAATAAACCTTGTAATAATACGACGGCTTACGACGGGGCTTGATGCCGGCTGCATCGACAAGCACGAGCTTTGACACCGGGCGGCGCGATGCGTACAGCAGCCCCACCCTGCCGCCGAATGAGTGGCCTATCAGCGCCGGCGACTCCATCGACTCGGCATCGGCAAGCGCCTCAATCAGCTGAGTGTACTCCTCGACGCCCCACACCTCGGATGGCTCGGTTGAAGCTCCAAAGCCCGGGAAGTCGACATTGTAGACAGTATGCGATTCCGCCGCCACCTTCGCTATCGAAGCCACGGTTGAGGAGTTGCAACCCCAGCCGTGCATCAATATCAGCGGGGAGCCACTGCCGGTCACATCATAGTGCAGCTCAATATCGTGATATTTGAGGACTTTCTCCATAGGCGTGAAAAATTACCGCAAAGGTAGCGAATTTTGTGGGGTTTTCGGCTGAAATTTTGTAATTTTGCCCTCAAAATTAAAACAATCATAATTTCTATCACATAAATGGCAAAGGAACTTAAAGACCTCACCAAGCGAGCCGACAACTACTCGCAGTGGTACAACGAATTAGTAGTCAAGGCCGACCTGGCCGAACAGTCAGCTGTGCGCGGTTGCATGGTGATCAAGCCCTACGGCTACGCCATCTGGGAGAAGATGCAGCGTCAGCTCGACGACATGTTCAAAGCCACAGGGCACGTCAACGCTTATTTCCCCCTGCTGATACCTAAGTCGTTCCTCAGCCGCGAGGCCGAGCATGTGGAGGGTTTTGCCAAGGAATGCGCCGTGGTGACCCACCACCGTCTGCGCACCAACGCCGACCACACTTGCGTGGAAGTCGACCCCAACGCCAAACTTGAGGAGGAACTCATCATACGCCCCACATCAGAGACCATAATCTGGAACACATATAAGAATTGGATCAACTCCTACCGCGACCTGCCCATCCTGGTAAACCAGTGGGCCAACGTGATGCGCTGGGAGATGCGTACACGCATGTTCCTCCGCACAGCCGAATTCCTATGGCAAGAGGGCCACACCGCTCACGCCACCCGCGAGGAGGCCGAGGCCGAAGCTAAGAAAATGCTCGATGTCTACGCTGAGTTTGCCGAGAAATATATGGCGCTACCTGTGATCAAGGGCGTGAAATCAGCCAACGAGCGTTTCGCCGGTGCTCTCGACACCTACACCATCGAGGCTATGATGCAAGATGGCAAGGCTCTGCAGTCAGGCACATCGCACTTCCTGGGTCAGAATTTCGCAAAGGCTTTCGACGTGAAGTTTATCAACAAGGAGAATCAGCTCGAATACGTCTGGGCCACCTCTTGGGGCGTATCAACCAGACTGATGGGAGCCCTGATCATGACCCACTCCGACGACAATGGTCTGGTACTTCCTCCCCACCTTGCACCAATCCAGGTCGTGATCATACCCATCTACAAGAACGACGAGCAGCTTGCCAAGATCACGGAGGCTGTCAACCCCATCGTCGACGAATTGCGCAAGGCCGGCATCAGCGTCAAGTATGACGACGCCGACAACAAGCGCCCCGGTTTTAAGTTTGCCGACTACGAGCTCAAGGGTGTACCCGTACGCCTGGTGCTCGGTGCACGCGACTTGGAGAACGGCACTGTCGAGGTGATGCGCCGTGACACTCTGGAGAAGGAGGAGATGCCCCTCGAAGGTATCGCCCATACCGTGGAGAAACTCCTTGAGGATATTCAGGAGAACATCTACCAGAAGGCGCTCAAGCACCGCGAGTCGATGACCCGCACCGTCGAGACCTACGACGAATTCAAGGAGGAGATTGAGAAGGGAGGCTTCCTGCTCGCCCATTGGGACGGCACTCCCGAAACTGAGGAACTCATCAAGGAGGAGACCAAAGCCACCATACGATGCATCCCCCTCGATGGCGACAAGACCCCCGGCAAGTGCATGGTCACCGGCAAGCCCTCGGCCCAGCGCGTGATCTTTGCCCGCAATTATTAATGTTAATAGCGTGAGAGCGTCAGCTCGAGAATACAACACATCAACTAAAATAACTCAAATGCCCCATGCCACACCGTCTGGCCATAGTAGTGCCCTGCTACAATGAGGAGGCTGTGCTCAGCATCACAGCCCCGGAACTCTCAGGCATCATCACGCGCATGGTCGATGAACATCTCATTGACCCTGACTCATACGTACTTATGGTCAACGATGGCAGCAAGGACTCGACATGGAGCATAATCGAACAGCTACATCAGTCTAACCCGGCACGTTTCAAGGGGATAGACCTCGCACACAACCGTGGTCACCAGAATGCACTGCTGGCCGGACTGATGGAGGTGATGGGCCATTGCGACACTGCAATATCAATCGACGCTGACCTACAGGACGACCCTCAGGCGATGGTCGAGATGGTACGCCGCTGGCATGAGGGAGCCGAAATAGTATATGGCGTGCGCTCAAGTCGCGAAACTGACACATGGTTTAAGCGGTCGACTGCGCACGCCTTCTATTCGTTTCAACGTTCGATGGGGGTCGACACGGTCTACGACCACGCCGACTACCGCCTGATGTCGAACCGTGCCCTGCAACTGTTAAGCCAGTATGGTGAGGTCAACCTGTTCCTTCGCGGTATCGTGCCACAGATAGGATTGACCACCGCAGTCGTGGAATATAAGCGAGGCATACGTGCCGCCGGCGAGTCGAAGTATCCCCTATCGAAGATGCTCAGTTTCTCAATCGACGGCATCACCTCTTTCTCCGCCCGGCCGATGCGCATGATATTCATCACCGGGTTCACATTCCTTGTTCTTACAATTCTCGTGGCCGTCTACGTGCTTGTGGCCTATCTTAGCGGTCGCACGATTGCCGGATGGGCGTCGCTGATGCTGTCGGTATGGTTTCTTGGCTCGCTGATACTGATGGGCATAGGCATCGTGGGTGAATATATCGGCAAGATATTCCTTGAGGTCAAGGGCCGCCCGCGCTACGCCATACGCCGCCGTCTCATTGATGATTGAATGCCGCCTCCGAAAGCACGTTAGGTGAGTTGTAGAAGGCTGGCGTCAAAAGCCATGCGGGGTCGGTGTCAGGATGCTTGGCCATATATGCCCTCACTATTTCAAGCCCTATATACCTGCCCACACGTCCAGGGGCGTCCTTATGGAGCCATGACGAAGACCCTGCGGGCGCAAGCAACTTGTCGGCGTCGAGAGGCACTGTAGAGTAGAGCATGTTGCGGTCGATGAGTGTTCGCCATATATTTGCGAGATTGGCTTGTAGCCATTTCAGTTGATCGGCCGTCACGCCAATGGCCATAGCCTCATCAGGCTGCTTCAAGGTCGACATCACATCGTAGACCAACGCACCTTGATATAGCATACGCGACAGTGCGGTTGTCGACACCGAGTCGGGATAGCCGGCCGCAAGCGCAGCCTCAGCCACATCATAGGGTATTCGCCCTGACAGCCGAGTCGACCTGAAATATTCATCAAACCCTCCATACCCTTCGTAGTCAGTGCCTAAGTAAAGATTGGTGACAACAAGTACCGTGGAGTCGACAGTGAGCACACCCTGCCTATAAGGCGAGATCACGCCATAAACGTCAGCGATGCGAGCCTTAGGGAAGAGAGCGTTGATCGACCCGGCCACCTGTCCCAACTGGGCTTCAACGTCGGCCATGTCCGACAAACGCCGCTTCACATCAGGGCCGAATACCCTTACAGAGGGTGTAGCCGACAAGGCCTCCAGGGCGGTGCTCGCCTCGTCGCCAGCCCCCATTACCATCAAGTACGACTGGATGCCCGGCGCCATCACCTCAACGAGTGAGTCGCGCTCAGCTGCCGGCAATTCATTATAATCCGTAGCCAGCAGGTCGATGCGGCCAATTGACAAAGGAGGATATGAAACTTGAGTTAAAGTATCAGTTGGAGTCTGCTCTTTGTTGTCCGAGCCTCCGCACGACGTGACCATGCACGCCATTGCAGCCATTGCGTATATCAATCTTTTCATACCGCGAACTTAACAAATGTATTCCATATTCATCACGATTTTGGCCTTTTTGGTGTGAAAATGCGCATTTCGGTAGAATAGTTGACCGCAGTCGATGCATTTTTCAACTGTTTTCATTAATTTTGCACACAAGTATGTGCGTCAACCCACATAATCCAGACAAATATATAACATCAGCCACCCTCAGGTTGTTGATGCTACTTATTGCACTCCTACCCCTGGGGATCAGCGCCAAGGATCTTGTGCTCGTGATTGACGCCGGACATGGAGGCAAGGATATCGGAGCACCCGGCACCATCATCAACGAGAAGGATGTGACGCTCGCCGTGGCCAAGAAATTCGGCGACCTTGTCAAATCAGCCTTCGATGATGTCAAGGTGGTGTACACCCGCGACACCGACCGCTTCATTTCGCTCGACGAGCGCGCCAATATAGCCAATCGCGCCAACGGCGACCTGTTCATCTCAATCCACAACAACTCAGTCGACAAGAAGTCTAAAAACCGCCAGTCGGTCAACGGCGCGTCGGTCTACACCCTCGGACTCCACCGCACCGACGAAAGCCTGAAGGTGGCTATGCGCGAAAACTCCGTTATGAAGCTCGAAAGTGATTACACCGCACGCTATCAGGGATTTGACCCAAGCTCCGCGGAGTCGTATATCATGTTTGAACTCAACCAAAACCAACACATGGCTCAAAGCATCGCCCTGGCTCAAGAGATAGAGCAACAACTCATCGACCACGCCCACCGCGCTGACATGGGTGTTCGCCAGGCAGGATTTCTGGTACTACTCAAGCCCAGCATGCCCTCTGTGCTTGTAGAGCTCGACTTCATCTGCAATCCCACCGTGGAGCGCTACCTCGCCTCCGCCCAAGGCCAGACCGAGATGGCCGAGTCGCTCTTCAACGCCTTCCAAACATACAAGGCCGACTACGACAAAGCCCTTGCCGCCGCAACCGGCCAAGTGAAGCCCTCTACCACTCAACCCTCCAACCCTTCAACCTCTCAACCCTCCAACCCTTCAACCTCTCAACCCTCCAACCCTTCAACATCCAACGAAAGCATAGTCTACCGCATCCAATTCCTCACCCATCATAAGCAGCTAAAGCAAGGGTCGCAATACTTCAGGGGCCTCACCCCCGTGTGGTCGTACCGCGAAGGAAAGACCTGGAAATTCACCTACGGCGAAGCCCAGACGATGGAGGAGGCAACCAAAATATTACGCCAAGTGCGAAACAAATTCCCAGACGCGTTCGTTATCACCACCAAAGGGGATCAGCGCGTCAAACAATGATAAAAGATGTTAAGTTTTTAAGCCTCGTCCTTAAAGTCCTTAAAGACCTTAACAACTCAAAAACTCAAAAACTCAAAAACTTAAATACTCCATATGAAACAAGTATTACGTAGAGAGGTACTCATCGGCGCCTGCGTGATCATAGCGCTGGCGATACTCTTCTTTGGCATCGATTTCCTCAAAGGCATCAATTTGTTCAAAGCCGCCAACTATTACTACGCCTCATATACCAACGTCGAGGGACTGGCGATATCAGCCCCCGTCACCGTCAATGGCTACAAGGTTGGGCAAGTGCGCGAGATCACCTACGAGTACGACAACCCCGGCAACGTCCGTGTTGAGCTGAGCCTCGACAAGGAGCTCAAAGTCCCCAAAGGCACCAAAGCGCTGCTCGTGACCGATCTGCTCGGTACTGCGTCCATCGCCCTCGAGATGCCCAAGAGTCAGGACTACCATAATGTAGGCGATCAACTTATAGGCGAAAGCCCCACCGGCATGCTCGACAACATCACCACGAGCCTCATGCCCAAGGTAGAAGCCGTTGTTCCCAAAGTCGACACCCTCCTTACGTCAATCAACCGGCTCGTGGCCGACCCGGCCCTGCTTGCCTCCGTGCAACGCCTTGACGCTATCACCTCCAACCTTGAGGCCACCACCGCCGCACTCAACGCCTCAACCAAAACCCTCCCCGGCGTGATGAACAATATAAGTCAACTCAGCGCCTCGGCCACCCAGATAGCCAAACGTATCGACGACCTTATAGCATCTATCGACCCCGCAACAATCAACACCACCCTGCAGAACCTCTCGGAGACATCTGCATCACTCAAGCAGCTCGCCGACGACCTCAACAACCCCAACGGCACACTCGGCAAACTGCTGAATGACCCTGCGGTCTACAACAATCTAAACACCATCCTCCAGGACCTCGACAAGATCGTGGTCGACATCAAGGCCGACCCCAAACGCTATATCCCCGCCATCAAACTTTTCTAATCTACACTTGTAACATCTGTGACAATCCGAAAACAGCTTATTTAGATTAATTCTAAATAGCGACCATACCAAATTTTTTCCGCCTGTAATGAGGTAACCTCGCTACAGGCGGCTATTTTGAGATACCATCGAAGTGAAACAGCATTAATGTGAAACATTAAACAATATCGCAGGGCAATCTGCAATACAGCAGATTACGCAATTTATTTAAAGCAAAAATTCATCCGTAATTTTACACCGCTATAATCCTCTGAATTACAGTATACTTGCACCTCAATCCTAAAAAGCAAATAAAATCGCAATTGTTTTTCAAAAAAAATTTGACGAATTTTGTATTGCAAAATTATAGGGTAACATAACCTATCAACCCTCCAAAATCTATTAGACCCCATCTCATAAAATTTTATGGCTTAGGGGTCGCAGCCTTGGAGATATTTTTGGACTGATGGCTCAGGAGCATAGCGAGCTATGTGACTGAGCCAAAGGGCAAAAATAGCCCAAGAATGCAAGGCAGAAGGTAACTTTTTATCCGTTATAGAGTTATCGGAGTATTGAAATAGTATAATAACATAACCCACTTCATTTCGTAAAAACATGTTTTAAAGTTAGTGGATGTTCGGTTTTGATCGGCGCTTTTCGCAAGTCTCATCGGTCACTTAGCTCGCTAAGCTCCCTCTTCGACTTGCGAAAATCCCTCGCCCAAAACCGCCCCTAACCTTAAAAATTTTATGAGATGGGGTCTAAATCCAAGATGACGAAGGACCACCAACACCTATGGGGCGAATGTCTTGCGATAATCCGCGACATAGTCTCACCTGAGCAATACGACTCATGGTTCGCTCCCATCTCCTCTGTAAGCTTTGAGGATGGGAAGCTGACCTTGAGGGTGCCTTCGCATTACTTCACTGAGCACCTCGAGGGGCACTACCTCAAGCTGCTGGTGCCAGCCCTGCGCCGTGTCTATGGTGAAGGCATCAAGCTCTTCTACACCTACAACCAGGTGGCAGAGCAGCCCGATACCAAGGTGACCCTCGGCGGCAACCTCCCCTCTCCTGCGATCCCCGCTGTAGCTCCGGCGGCCGCTAACCCATTCGTCACCCCCGTGGTCGAAGAGTTCGACTCACAGCTCAACCCCAAGTACACCTTTGAGAACTATTGCGGCTCCAAGTCCAACAAGATAGCCTTGGCGATTGCTCAGACCGTGGCTAAGGACCCCCGGTGCAAAACCTTCAACCCCCTGTTTGTGTTCGGCCCCTCAGGCGTGGGCAAGACCCATCTGGTGCAGGCCATGGGCATACGCATCAAGGAGAATTTTCCGACTACACGCGTGCTCTACGTCACAGCCCGCTTGTTTGAGAGCCAGTACACATTCGCTGTGAGCCGCAACCGTCTCAACGAGTTCATATTCTTCTACCAGAGCATCGATGTGCTTATCATCGACGATATCCAGGACATGCTGGGGAAAAAACCCGGTACACAGAACGCCTTCTTCCACATCTTCAACCACCTGCACCAAAACTCAAAGCAGATCATACTCACATCCGACGTGTCACCATCGCAGATGGGTGGCCTGGAGGAGCGCCTGCTAACCCGCTTCAAATGGGGCATCACAGCCGAGCTTGAGCGCCCCGACCTGGAGCTACGCCGCGACGTGCTCAACCTCAAGGCACAGCAGGATGGGCTTGAGATACCCTCGGAGGTGATGGAATATATCGCCGCCAACGTATCATCATCGGTGCGCGAGCTCGAGGGCATAGTAGTCTCACTGATGGCCCACGCCACAGTGTTAGGTCAAGAGGTCACACTTGAGCTTGCCCGCAACGTGCTCGCCAACTACGTCAAGGTAAGCCGCAGGTCAGTCAATTTCGAGATGATCACCCAGGAAGTGTGCTCATACTACAAGGTAGATGTGGAGAGCATCTACACCAAGGTGCGCACCCGCGACATCTCCGATGCTCGCCAGATGGTGATGTACCTGGCCAAAAAGCACGTCAAGATGCCCCTCACCGCCATCGGTACCCGCCTGTCGCGCAGCCATGCGACAGTGCTCCACGGCTGCAAGAACATCGAGGAGCGACTCTCCATCGAGAAGCCCCTGCAGAAGGCTGTCGACGCCATCGAAGAGCGGCTCCGATAGAACCCTTATCGACATTCACCTGTTATCTATAGCAAAACGCTTCAACTATGGATAGCAAGATACAGAACGACTTGGCCAGCCAGTCAATCCTTAAACTCCTGTTGCGATACTCCGTCCCCGCGGTAATCGAGTGTATCGCCGTGTCGCTCTACAACATCATCGACTCCATATTCATCGGTCACGATGTAGGCCCATGGCGCTGTCAACACTGGCCGTTGCCCTGCCGCTGATGAACCTCGTGGTGGGGTCTGCACGCTGATTTCGGCCGGTGGTTCAGCCATTATCTCCATATTCCTCGGGCGCAAGGACAAGGAGTCGGCTGAGTCGACTGTCAATAATGTGATAGTGATCTGTCTGCTCCACGCCTTGATATTCGGCGGACTGATGCTGATATTCCTCGACTCAAATGCGCTGATACGCTTCAACCGTAGGGCTCGTTGGTACTCCGTAGCGATCATCAAGAAGATATACGCCATCGGCATGGCTCCTTTCCTGATGAGCTGCTATCGTTCATCGTGGCGGCGATATTGCTCGCGGTGATGATGCGCAAATATGAGCACCACCCTACCCCTCAAGCATAATACAAGCAAGGGCCGCACCTGTGAGGATACGGCCCTTGGAATATCTACGCGATGCTTTGGATTTACTCAGCGCCAAGCAGTTCGAGCATCTTGATGGCTGATGCGGGGATGCGGGTGCCGGGGCCGAAGATGGCGGCTACACCGGCCTTGTAGAGGAAGTCGTAGTCCTGAGCGGGGATCACACCGCCGGCGGTTACCATGATGTCCTCGCGGCCGAGCTTCTTCAGCTCCTCGATTACCTGAGGGATGAGGGTCTTGTGGCCTGCGGCGAGCGACGATACGCCAAGGATGTGGACGTCATTTTCCACAGCCTGGCGGGCAGCCTCAGCGGGGGTTTGGAACAGCGGGCCCATGTCGACGTCGAAGCCGCAGTCGGCATAACCGGTAGCAACCACCTTGGCGCCGCGGTCGTGACCGTCCTGACCCATTTTGGCAATCATGATGCGGGGCTGACGGCCCTCACGCTTGGCAAACTCCTCACACATCTGCTGTGCACGCTGGAAGTCTGCGTTGTTCTTTGTCTCTGATGAATACACGCCTGAAATTGTTCGGATTACTGCTTTATAGCGTCCTACCACAGCCTCGCAAGCGTCGGAAATCTCACCCAGGGTGGCGCGGAGTCCAGCTGCCTTGACAGCGAGGTCGAGCAGGTTGCCCTTCTTGGTACGCACGCACTCGGTGATGGCTTCGAGAGCCTCCTTAACTGCGGCCTCGTCGCGGTGTGCTTTGAGGTCAACCAGGCGAGCTACCTGGTCCTTGCGCACCTCGGTATTGTCAATCTCGAGGATGTCGATGGGATCCTCATGGTCGAGGCGATATTTGTTGATGCCGACGATGGTCTGACGGCCTGAGTCGATGCGCGCCTGAGTGCGGGCGGCTGCCTCTTCGATACGCATCTTGGGCAGACCTGACTCGATAGCCTTGGCCATGCCGCCGAGCTTCTCGATTTCCTGGATGTGCTCCCATGCGCGATGAGCGATCTCGTTGGTGAGCGACTCCACGTAGTATGAACCTGCCCAGGGGTCAACTTCCTTGGTGATGTAGGTCTCCTCCTGGATGTAAATCTGGGTGTTGCGGGCGATACGTGCTGAGAAGTCGGTGGGGAGAGCGATAGCCTCGTCGAGAGCGTTGGTATGGAGAGACTGAGTGTGGCCTAAGGCTGCGCCCATAGCTTCGATACATGTACGGCCCACGTTGTTGAAGGGATCCTGCTCGGTGAGCGACCAGCCTGATGTCTGTGAGTGGGTACGCAGTGCGAGCGATTTGGGGTTCTTGGGGTTGAACTGCTTCACAATCTTTGCCCAAAGCATACGGGCGGCACGCATCTTGGCAATCT
>CAZVNS010000022.1:0-30909 GCA_964628905.1 uncultured Muribaculaceae bacterium
TTTTCCTAATTTCTCTCAATCAAAGCCGCTGAGAATCGAAAATTACGGGAAAGAAATACAACTCATCCGATTCTCCCTGCTTCTCCCCGCGTTTATCCACCATTTTTATGGCCATTAACTGAATGTCCCTAATTTAGTGGTATAAAAAATTAAATACTGAATCATGATTACCGAAAGTAAAGTTACTGAAATTTCCTTCCGTTTGACATAATTCGTGTTCTTTTATGCAAAAGTACAAATAAAGTTTGACATAAATGTAAAAACGGTTCAACTTTTTCAGGAACCGACAATGTCCGCGCCCGCGCTATTTCCCGGACATCTTTATGTTCGAGGGATTGGGAGGAAATGTGTACATTCGCGGTATGGAAAAGGATTGTCTGATTGTAGTGTCGGGGGGCATGGACTCCGTGACACTGATGCATGAGTACAAGGATAGGATAGCGCTGGCGGTGACGTTTGACTACGGCGCCAACCACAACCGGCGTGAGGCGGAGTGCGCCGCAGCGCAGTGCCGTCTGCTGGGGATAGAGCACATAGTGATACCCTTAGGCTTCATGGGGGAGTATTTCGAGAGCTCGCTGCTGAGCGGTGCCGATGCGATCCCCGAGGGGCATTACGAGGATGAGAATATGCGTTCGACGGTGGTGCCGTTCCGCAACGGCATCATGCTCGCCGTGGGCTGTGGTTTGGCCTCGTCAAGGGGACTGAAGCATGTGCTGATAGCCAACCATGGCGGCGACCACGCCATCTATCCCGACTGCCGACAGGATTTCGTCGACGCTATGAGCGCCGCGATGACAGCCGGCACTTACGAGGGGGTCGACATCTTGGCCCCCTACACCAACATCACCAAGGGTGAGATCGCAGCCCGCGGGCGCGAGCTGGGCGTGGATTACACGCTCACCTACTCCTGCTACAAGGGTGGGGAGCGGCACTGCGGCCGTTGCGGCACCTGCGTGGAGCGACGCGAGGCCATGGAGTACGCCGGCATCGCCGACCCGACACAATATGAATCGTAAATGATGTTAATGATTTGTAAAATATCTCACCAAAGGGTTAAATTTAGCTAAATCTTGTAGTCGATGAGGTGCTCGAGGGGGCGAAAAGTTGCGCGGAGAGCTGATTTTGACTACCTTTGTAACAACGAATCGTAGGAGGAGGCCACAGGCTTCCTCCTTTTATTAATGCTACAATGATTGACAAGCAACTACTGACCAAGACTGTCGAGGACGCCATAGCCGGCACCGACATGTTTATCGTAGACATTCAGGTGAAGCCCGGCAACGCCATCGTGGTGGAGCTCGACTCGGAGACATCGATTGATATCGACACCTGCGCACAGATCACCCGCAAGATAGAGAGCGTGTTTGACCGTGACGTCGAGGACTACGAGCTTGAGGTGGGCTCGGCGGGGCTTACCGCCGACTTCAAGGTGCGCCGCCAGTATCTGAAGAACGTGGGCAACGACGTGGAGATACTCACCCGCGCCGGCCGCAAGCTTACCGCTAACCTCAAGAGCGTGGGCGACGACGACTTCACCGTCACCTATCAGGTGAAGGAGAAGCCCGAGGGCGCCAAGCGCCCGGTGCTGGTGGAGAAGGAGGAGACACTGAAGATGGGCGACTGCAAATACGTGCGCTACGCCATCTCATTCAAGTGATGAGCCCTGCCCGGCCCTCCCCACAAGGGAGGGAGCCAAATGCCTTAACGACCTTAAAGTCCTTAACGGTAACCCTCTATATAACAGCATGCCGGTGAGCACAGCGAGGCGGCTTGCGGTCAGAAACTACCCGGGGTGAGAGCACCCGCAGGGTGCAACTCTAACAACAAAGCGCAGACGCTCCAGGAAGCGTCCCACTAACAACTTAAAAACCAAAAAACTTAACAACTATATATGGCAAAGAAAGAGGAAGCTCCCAACATGGTGGAGCGGTTCGCCGAGTTCAAGGAACTGAAGAACATCGACAAGACTACAATGATCGCAGTGCTCGAGGAGTCATTCCGCAAAGTGCTCAAATCAATGTTTGACAACGCCGAAAACTTCGACGTGATCATGAACCCCGACAAGGGTGACGTGCAGATTTTCCAAAACCTCGAGGTGGTGCCCGACGGCGAGGTGACCAACAAGAACCTGCAGATCTCGCTCACCGAGGCTCGCGCCGACAACGACCCCGACGCCGAAGTCGGTGAGGAGCACACCCGCGAAATCATATTTGCCAACTTCGGCCGCCGCGCCATCCTCAATCTGCGCCAGACACTGCAGTCGCGCATCCTGGAGCTTCAGAAGGAGGCCCTTTACAATAAGTTTAAGGACCTTGAGGGTGAGCTGATCACCGGTGAGGTCTACCAGACATGGTCGAAGGAGGCCCTGCTGCTTGACGATGAGAAGAACGAGCTGCTGCTCCCCCGCACCGAGGCCATCCCCGGCGACTTCTTCCGCAAGGGAGAGACAGTGCGCGCCGTGGTGACCAGCGTTACCAACAAGAACAACAACCCCAAGATCATACTGTCGCGCACCGATGAGAACTTCCTGCGCCGCCTGTTTGAGCTTGAGGTGCCTGAGATACACGACGGACTGATCAACATCCGCGCCGTGGCCCGCATCCCCGGCGAGCGCGCCAAGATCGCCGTGGAGAGCTACGACGACCGCATCGACCCCGTGGGCGCCTGCGTGGGCGTCAAGGGCTCGCGCATACATGGCATCGTGCGCGAGTTGCGCAACGAGAACATCGACGTGATCAACTACACCTCCAACCCCCAGCTCTTCATACAGCGCGCCCTCTCGCCCGCCAAGATCACCTCAATCCGCCTCGACACAGAGGGTAAGAAGGCTGAGGTATTCCTCCGCCCCGAGGAGGTATCACTCGCCATCGGTAAGGGAGGCCTGAACATCAAGCTCGCCTCGAAGCTCACCGGCTACCAGATCGACGTATACCGCGAGTCAGACCGCAAGGATCTTGAGGATGACGTGGCACTCAACGACTTCAAGGACGAAATCGACGAGTGGGTAATCGACGTGCTCAAGCAGGCACTCGGCGTGAAGACCGCCCGCGGCGTGCTCCGCTACCCCCGCGAGGAGATCATCGAGCTCACCGACTTGGAGGAGGATACCGTCGACGACGTATTGGCAATACTCAGCGCCGAGTTTGAGGATGAGGCCGCTGAGGCTGACGACAGCGTGGAGGAGGCTGACGACGCTGACGACGACGCTGACGACACAGCAGCAGAAGAAACCGAGGAAACAGACGACAACGACGACAACGCAAAAGAATAATCCCGACCATAATATATGCCGAAAACAAAAATCAGTAAAGTCGCAAAAGACCTCAACGTGGCACTCCCCACGGTGATTGAGTTCTTGCGCAAAAAAGACATCACGATCGACGACAACCCCAACACGCGCGTCGAGGATGATGTAGTGGCCATTCTTGAGAAGGAATTCAAGAACGACCAGGACATCAAGAACAAGAGCGCTCAGCTCGTCTCAGAGCGCCAGAAGGAGAAGGCCAAGGCTGCAGCCCAGGCCCCCGCGGCTCGTACGGTCGAGGAAATCAAGCTCCCCAGCGAGACCAACAAGCCAAAGATATTAGGCAAGATACAGCTCGACACCAAGGGTAACCCCATTGCTCCCAAGCCTGAGACTAAGCCCGAACCTAAGCCGGAGCCCAAGTCTGAAGTTAAGGCAGGGTCCAAACCTGAGATTAAGGCTGAACCCAAGCCCGAGGTTAAGGCGGAGCCCAAACCGGAGCCCAAGGCAGAGCCTAAGCCCGAGTCCAAGGTCGAGGAAAAGGCCGCCCCTCTCCCCGCAGCTAAGGCCGAGGAGGCCAAAGTGGCTCCCGAGGCTCCCGAGGCAGAGAAACCTGCCGAGGAGAAGCCCGCCGAGCCGGAGATTTTCACCACCGGCCGTGAGCCTGCCCTGAAGCTCAACGTGGTGGGCAAAATCGACCTGTCGGCCCTCAACCAGTCGACGCGCCCTAAAAAGAGGAGCAAGGAGGAGCGCCGCAACGAGCGCATAGCCAAAGCCAATGGTGGCGCAGCCGCCGGAGCGGGTGGCGACCGCAAGAAGCGCAAACGCATCAGCGGCAAGGAGAAGATCGACATTGAGAAGGTAGGTGGACAGATCACCTCCAACCCCTCACCCAACGGTGGCGGCGACAGGTCGCGCAACGGTGGCGGTGGCGAGGGCAAATCGCGCCGCGACCGCGGTGGCAAGGGTGAGCGCAACCGTCGCCCCGTGCACACCGAGGTCAGCGAGGAGGATGTACAGAAGCAGGTGAAGGAGACCCTGGCCCGCCTCACATCAAAGGACAAAGGTCAGAAGAAGGGCGCCAAGTGGCGTAAGGAGAAGCGTGAGGCGTTCGCAACCCGCGAGCGTGAGGCCCACGAACTCGAAGCCGCCGAGAGCAAGACCCTGAAGCTCACCGAATTCGTTACCGCCAACGACCTTGCGGTGATGATGGACGTGCCTGTCAACAACGTCATCGCCACATGTATGAACCTCGGTGTGATGGTGTCAATCAACCAGCGCCTTGATGCCGAGACCATCAATATCGTAGCCGATGAATTCGGCTTCACCACCGAATATGTATCGGCTGAGGTGGCCAACGCCATCCACAACGAAGAGGACTCCGAAGAGGATCTCGTGCAGCGTCCGCCGATTGTCACCGTGATGGGTCACGTCGACCACGGTAAGACATCGCTCCTCGACTATATCCGCAAGGCCAACGTGATCGCCGGCGAGGCCGGAGGTATCACACAGCATATCGGAGCCTACAACGTAAAGCTCCCCGACGGGCGCCGCATCACATTCCTCGACACCCCCGGTCACGAGGCGTTTACCGCCATGCGTGCCCGCGGTGCCAAGGTCACCGACTTGGTTATCATCATCGTCGCCGCCGACGATGCCGTGATGCCCCAGACCGTTGAGGCCATCAACCACGCATCAGCTGCCGGCGTGCCTATCGTGTTCGCCATCAACAAGGTGGACAAGCCCTCAGCCAACCCTGAAAAGATCAAGGAGGAGCTGGCTCAGATGAACTACCTCGTAGAGGACTGGGGCGGTAAGTACCAGTCGCAGGACATCTCGGCCAAGAAGGGTATCGGCGTCAAGGAGCTGATGGAGAAAGTGCTCCTTGAGGCTGAGATGCTCGACCTCAAGGCCAACCCCAACCGCAAGGCCACCGGCTCAATCATCGAGTCGTCGCTCGACAAGGGCCGCGGCTATGTGGCCACCGTGCTCGTCAACAACGGCACCCTGCGCATGGGCGACATCATCCTTGCCGGAACGCACTACGGTAAGATCAAGGCCATGTTCAACGAGCGCAACCAGCGCATCGAGGAGGCTGGTCCGTCGACCCCCGTGCTCATCCTCGGACTCAACAGCGCTCCCACTGCCGGCGACGCCTTCAATGTGATGGACACCGAACAGGAGGCCCGCGAAATCGCCACCAAGCGCGAGCAGCTGCAGCGCGAACTCGGCCTGCGCACCAAGAAGATACTCACCCTCGACGACATAGGCCGTCGCCGCGCCATCGGCAACTTCCAGGAGCTCAACATCATCGTCAAGGGCGACGTCGACGGTTCGATTGAGGCCCTGAGCGATTCGTTGATCAAGCTCTCAACCCCCGAAATCCAGGTCAACGTGCTCCACAAGGCAGTCGGCCAGATCTCGGAGAGCGATGTCACCCTGGCTGCCGCGTCCGACGCCATCATCATCGGTTTCCAGGTTCGCCCCTCGCAGGCAGCACGCCGCGAAGCCGAGCGAGAGGGAGTCGATATCCGCCTCTACTCAGTCATCTATCAGGCTATCGAGGAGGTGAAGGACGCTATGGCCGGCATGCTCGCCCCCGAAATCAAGGAGGAGATCACCGGTACGGCCGAAGTGCTCCAGACCTACCACATATCC
The DNA here is from genome assembly GCA_964628905.1 of uncultured Muribaculaceae bacterium. Lineage (GTDB taxonomy): Bacteria > Bacteroidota > Bacteroidia > Bacteroidales > Muribaculaceae > JAJPXC01. Next base: position 5,906 of record CAZVNS010000022.1, read on the forward strand.
AAGGTCGGCACCATCGCCGGCGCCATCGTGCGCGAAGGCAAGATCAAGCGCGGCACCAAGGTGCGCCTGATCCGCGACGGCATCGTGCGCTACACCGGCGATTTGGGTTCGCTCAAACGCTTCAAGGACGATGCCAAGGAGGTGGCGAGCGGCTACGAATGTGGCTTGAACATAGCCGGTTACAACGACCTGCAAGTTGGCGACCTGATCGAAGGCTTCGAGCAGGTTGAGGTCAACCGCACCCTCTGACACCCCCGTAATGACAGCCTACCTCAACTTAGGCACCAACATAGGCGATCGCCTCTCCAATCTGGAGCAGGCGGTCGCACTTGTTGAATATCTCACCGGAAGCCGTTGCCGCCTGTCGCACGTGGTTGAGAGTGAGCCTTGGGGATACGAGTCGCCCAACGCATACCTCAACATTGGACTCGCCCTGGAGTGGAGCGGCACACCCTTGGGACTGCTCAACATCACCCAGCGTGCTGAGCAGCTGATGGGCAGCGGCGCACATCGCCGGGCCGACGGCAGCTACGCCGACCGCCTGATCGATATCGACATCATAGCCATCGACCACCTACGGATCGACCACCCGCGACTGACCCTGCCGCACCCCCGCGCCCACCTCCGCAACTTCGTCACCACCCCCCTCCGCCACCTAGGCTACCCCTTGCCTAGCCACATCAGAACACTATGCGATTAACAATACGATTAATAATATTTCCCTAATTTAAATTATTCCATTACCTTTGCTTATACAAAATTGTAGGTACTCCAAGTATAAATAATCCGAAGAAAGTACAAATGTGCGAAAAACTTAACGGACTTTGCCCAGACGTTTCTGAGGGTATCAGGACAGTAATCACTGAACTAATGGATTCAGTGATGAACAAGGTATTAGTCACAGACCCTTTTATTCCTGAGGTGCATCATGCTAAAAAACCATTATATGCTGCCCTCGTGCCCGATGAGATATTCAAAGGGTCGCATTTTGAGAGACGGTTTGTAACACCATTTGGCTCAGCATGGGAAAGGCTGGCACAAGTTGTATCGTTAGCTCGTTTTGGCAAATGCACATTACAAGCAACCGTTGAGGGCAACATTCTGGATGGCAGGCTAAAAAGGATACAAGAAATTTTGAACGCCGAAGATCATGCCACAAAAAGTCAAAAAAAGAGGAAGCCTGACTGGGATGCTGATCTTCAATATGTAATGGAGGGAAATGGAGAACCCATCCCGACAACAGTAGTCTGTGACTTGCTGATAGAAGATGAAAAACAAAATAAAAAATATGCGCTTGAGCTTAAGGCCCCTCTACCAAACAGCGATCAAACAAAGGTAAGCAAGGAGAAATTATTGAAATTAATGTCAATGGAGGGTAACCCTATCACTCAGGCATATTATGCCTTAGTATATAACCCTTACGGCAAGAAAGAGGACTATGCCTGGAGCTACCCTAAGAAATGGTTCAATATCCAAACAGATGCATGTATACTTATCGGAGATGAGCTATGGGATTTTCTCGGTGGATATGGTACGTATGGCAAGTTTATCGATGAGATAAACAAGTTAGGTAGGCATTATAAAGAACAAATTTATCGGGACTACCTTAATATCGAACCAATAGAGATAAATAACGGATGCATCTGATATGAAGAAGCCAAAATTTACCTTTGTTGACTTATTTGCCGGTATTGGTGGATTCCGTATGGCCTTAGACAGTATCGGTGGTCAATGTATGGGCTTTAGCGAAATTGCCCCGGACGCAATTGCAAGTTACTGTGCAAATTACCATGAAAACCCAAAGGAAAATCTTGGGGATATTACAAAACTAAATTCGCTTCCTCCCCACGATATTCTAACAGCCGGTGTCCCCTGTCAAAGCTGGTCTATCGCCGGTAGAAATCTCGGCTTTGACGATTCAAGAGGCCAATTATGGAATGATACACTATTCTTGTTGAATAAGGCTAAACCTAAAGCTTTTATATTTGAAAATGTAAAGGGATTGGCCGACCCACGAAACAGTTATGCCCTTAATTTTATAATGTATAAAATTAAGGAAGCGGGATATTACGCATCATACTATTTATTAAACGCATATGATTATGGTGTGCCTCAAAATCGCATACGAATTTATATTATTGGTTTTAAGGATAAAAAATTTTACGACCGTTTTACACTCCCAGCTACCAGGCCCGGATATGTAACATTAAAAGATATAATCTCCGGAGAAAATAAACACTTAATTACCTCGTCACATAGCCGTAATGGCCAAAGTATTTCTGTGAATGCAGATGGACTCAATGATTATTTCCTCTTTAACGACCTTAGGGGTGGAGAAACTACAATACATTCATGGGATTTAATAAATACTACGAGTAAAGAGAAAAGAATATGTTCTTTACTGCTACAGAACAGAAGAAAACGCATTTATGGCCCATTAGACGGCAATCCATTATCACTCCGTCACTTTCAAGAACTTGACCCAACAATTTCGCAAGATGATATTGATGGTTTAGTACACAAATCCATCTTAAAGGCAGAAAAGTACCTGTACCAAGTTGATCAGTTGGCTTTGATGTTGAACATTAATGGAGTGGAGGTTTTATCCAAATTTAATCTATCAAAACTCAACATAGATGAACTAAAGAATAAACGCGAACTTAAATTGCAGAAAATAAGTGCGGTAGCCCTACTGGAGGAGTTGGAAAAAAGCGGAATGGCTACTTGTACCGAAATCAGATACGATTTTAAGAATACAAAGATAAGCACGGGATTGAACGGTATAAACAGAATCTTCCTGCCAAACTCCAGCTTATACCCTACCTTGGTGGCAAGCGATACTAACGATTTCATTACTGAAATATCTGTTGAGGGAAAGGATGCCAATGAGTACAAGGCCAATTTCCTGAATAAAATATATAACCAAGGATTGTACCGTAAAATCAACAAGGAAGAAGCCTGTGCCATCCAGGGATTTCCGACTGACTTCATATTGCCCGAATCCAGGCCAAGATGGATGAAACTCATCGGGAATTCTGTGGCCGTGACTTTAATCAAGCAGCTCGCCATAAGCATAGCTGAAACAGGTGTTTTTGACGACAAAGACTATATTCCCCATATAAAATCCACAAAGGAAAATGTATTTCAACAGTCGCTATTTGATGCCTTATAACATCGTAACAGTCACCGACAATAGCGAGAGGAAAATTGCTAACTTATGTGAATTGCGCGACGGAAGTTGCGCAATTTTTGTATCTTTGGGGATTATTCCCCGCGTTGGGGCTATATGATATGAGCAAATGAAATTTGTAAATACTATAATATTACTAATCAGCATGTTGGTGCTCGCTGCGTGCGGCAGCAAAGTTAAGCCGGCTCATACCGACAAGCCTTTGTTTGAAGATTTGTCAGCACCGACGGTAGTGTTTGACCCCGACAGCGCCTACGCCTACGTCAAGGCGCAGGTGGAGATGGGTCCGCGCGTGCCCGGCACGAAGGCTCACGACGCTTGTGCCGACTATCTCGTCGGGAAGCTCCGCGACTTTGGTGCCGACACCGTGATCACCCAGGAGGGTGTGGTAACGGCTTTCGACGGCACGCGCCTGCCGATACGCAACATCGTGGCCCGTTTCCGGGGCGTTAATCCCCGGGGTAAGCGCATAGTGCTGATGGCTCACTACGACACCCGGCCCTGGGCTGATGAGGATGCCGACGAGGCTAATCGCCTGACTCCAATCGACGGCGCTAACGACGGCGCCAGCGGCGTGGGAGTGCTTCTCGAAGTCGCCCGTCATTTGGGAAAGGCGCACCCTGGGATTGATGTCGACATATTCCTCACCGACGCCGAGGACTATGGTGCGTCGGGTGGGGAGAACGAGGACTCATGGTGCTTAGGCACACAGTATTACCTCAGCAGCAACCCCTATGCCGCAGAGCGGGATACCTACGGCATACTTCTGGACATGGTGGGAGGAAAGGACGCTAAATTCTACCGCGAATATTTCTCCGAGGCATACGCCAAACCGGTAAATGATAGGGTGTGGGCGGAGGCTAAGAAGATAGGACTGACCTCGCGGTTTGTCGACCGCCTCGGCGGGGCCATCACTGACGACCATCTGTACTTCAACCGCGCCGGCATCACCACGGTCGACATCATAGAGATGCAGCACCCGACCACCGGCTCGTTCCCACCGTATTGGCATACCCTCGGCGACAATATCGACAATATCGACCCCTCCACCCTCGGCGCCGTAGGCCAAGTGGTAACCAACGTGGTATACCATGAGTGACCCTCTCTCACAACTCTTACAGCTTTAAAAACTTAACAACTCCAAGTTATGACCATAGACGAGAAACAACAAGAGATAGTGGACCAGATGGGCGACCTCGACGACTGGATGGACCGCTATGCCTACATCATCGACCTTGGGAACGCTCTCCCACCCATAGCCGAGGAGTTTAAGACCCCGCAGAACCTTATCGAGGGTTGCCAGAGCCGCGTGTGGCTCAACGCCAACCTGACTGACGATAAGGTGTATTTCACCGCCGACTCCGACGCCATCATCGTCAAGGGCATTATATCGATGCTCATCGACGTGCTCAACGGGCAGACCCCGGCCGACATCCTGGGTGCCGACTTGTGGTTTATCGACAAGATCGGCCTGGCCGAACATCTGTCGCCCACCCGCGCCAACGGCCTCGCCGCCATGGTAAAGCAGATTAAGATGTACGCCTTGGCCTACAACGAACTCCAAAAAAGTAAATAGGTGGTTTTTAGGTTGCTCAGTAGCAGGAGGTGCGGACGCATCGGATGTAGGCGTAACCGCGGACGCACCAGGGTGCGACCCTACTTGTGGGCTACAATTTTAACAACTCTAACAACTTTAACAACTTTAACAACTAAATAACCATCAAACATCATGCTTCCTGAACTCTGGACAAACCATCGCATGCTGGCGATGTTGATAGCGGTGCTCATCGTGGTCACACCATTTGTGATATATTATGTGATCGATGCCCGTCGCAACCATCCTAAAGGCCTGATTGGCGCAGCTCTGTCAAACATGGGTGAGCGCTTCGGCTACTACATTATGAACGCAGTGCTCCTGCTGTTCCTATGCTCGAAATTTGGCATATCGGATGATGCTGCCGGATGGATTTATGCCGTATTTTACTTCTTAATTTACGTGCTGAGTCTCCCTGGGGGTATCGTGGCCGACAAACTCCAAAATTATAAGGGCACCATTATGGCCGGACTGATTGTGATGGCATTGGGATATGCTATGATGGCATTCCCGATATTTGGTGGCAATCCTGGAGATGTGCCCACATGGGTGCTCATTTTCACCATTGTGGCGCTATTTTTCATCGCTGCGGGCAATGGACTGTTTAAGGGCAACCTGCAAGCCATCATCGGTCAGATGTACGATAACTTTGAGGCCGATGCAGCCAAGCGCGGTCCTGAGCAACTCGCAATCGCCAAGTCACGCCGTGACTCCGGTTTCCAAATATTCTATGTGTTCATCAACATTGGCGGTGTGATTGCCCCCTTTATCGCTCCGCTGCTACGCGAGGCATACCTCAAGACCAATATGCTCGCTTACAATGCTGACCTCCCCGGCTTGTGTCATAAATTCCTCAGCGGTAATTTCCTTACAGCTAACGAATCTGCTAATCTCTCTTCGCTGTCGGCCGCAGTTTCGGACGGCCCGGTAACAGATATGACAGCATTCTGCACAAACTACCTTGAGATATTCAACACTGGAGTACACTACTCATTCTTTGCCTCGGTTATAGCAATGCTTCTGTCGTTCTTTATATTCATGGCAATGCGCCGCCGTTTGCCCAATCCCGTGAAGAAGGAGAAAGCCAAGGTTAGTGCCGACGAGCGTCAGGCTGATGCCAAGGAGATTCGCCAACGCATGTATGCTCTCTTCGCAGTGCTTGGCGTGGCTGTATTCTTCTGGTTTTCATTCCATCAGAATGGGCAGTCACTGTCTGTATTTGCCCGCGACTTCGTTAACACAGAGTCGATAGCTCCTGAGATATGGCAATGTATCAACCCATTCTTCGTGATAATCCTCACTCCTATCATCATGTTTATCTTCGCCGCCCTGGTGAAGACAGGCAAGGAGGTATCGACCCCCAAGAAGATTGCAATAGGTATGTTTATCACAGCATGCGCCTACCTGTTCCTAATGGGACTGTCGATGGTACAGGGATACCCTTCTGGTGAGGAATTCAAGGGACTGACCGAAGCAGCAAAGGCAGCGCTCCGAGTAGGTCCATGGGTGCTGATAGTAACTTACTTCTTCCTCACGGTAGCTGAGCTATTCATCTCACCTTTGGGATTGTCGTTTGTGTCGAAAATCGCACCCAAGCATCTTCAGGGCATCTGCCAGGGCCTATGGCTCACCGCCACTGCCATCGGCAACCTGTTTATTGCGCTGGGAGTGACTATGCTCAACTCTTTCCCTCACCAGTGGGAGTGCTGGGCAGTATTTGCATTCTTCTGCCTGGCTTCGATGGGAGTAATGGCTGGAATGCTCAAATGGCTCGAGCGCGTCACCAACGAAAAACAATAGCAGGCGACCTTAGGACCTTTGGAGTCCTTAGAGTCCTTAACGACCTTAAAGCCCGTAGGGCGACCCTCTATATAACCGCATGCCGGCGAGCATAGCGAGCCGGCATGCGGGACAACAAAGATACCAAGCAGAGCGCCCGCAGGGCGCAACGCTAAAAACATACTGCGGACGCACCGAAAGGCGTAATCGCGGACGCACCAGGGTGCGACCCTACTTGTGGGAGACAACTTTAAAAACTTCAAAAACTCTAACGACTCTAAAAACTCTAAAAACTCTAAGAACTCTAATAACAACTATAATAACCCAATCATGAAACGACACTTAACTTTAGCACTTGGCCTGGTCGCCGCTCTCTCGGCGGCGGCCTCAGCCAACTGGACGCTGCAGGGCAATGCCTACAACGTGGACACGCTATACCACGCCACCATAGGCCCCGGCACTACCCAGACTTCTCTGTCACTGTCGGGAGGTTCGCTGCTGCGCGTGCATTACACCACAGTCGACCTGAGCAACCCCAACGTTGAGCTCCGCACTCTCCAGGCCGGCACTAAGCTCACCGGCGGCGGTAAGATCTCAGCTATGGCCGCCAAAGCTCAGACGAGCAACCTCCAGGTGGTGAGCGGTGTCAACGCCGACTTCTTCGGCAACTCGCAGCCCATCGGCCTGACCGTGCTCAACGGTGAAATCTGGAAGGCCACCAACTCCGACGACTGGACCGCCTGGGCTCAGATGGAGGACCGCTCGCAGTTCTTAGGACATCTGCTCTTTGGGGGCACAGCCACAGCCCCCTCCGGCGCCACTCACGCCGTGTCGGCAGTCAACGGCGGCCGCGCTGAGAACTATCTTGTGATATACAACACCCGCTTCGGCGCCAACACCGATACCAATGCCTACGGATATGAGGTGTCGGCAGTGCCTGTCGACGGCTCGACTGTAGCCCCCGGTAAGACGGCCCGCCTACGTGTGACTTGCGACCCCGCCGGCGCCGGCAATATGACCATCCCCTCAGATGGCTATGTGCTCTCAGGCCACGGCACAGCTGCTGACTGGGTAATGTCGCTCAAGGAAGGTGATGAGGTCACTGTCGCTACCACCCTCACTTGCGGTGGCAAGCAGTACGACGCCGTGCAGACCGCCGGCGGTCAGCCCATGATCCTCTCCGGCGGCGAGGTGCTCAACACCCAGGACGCCCTCGACCACTTGACAGCCCTCAACCCCCGCACAGCCATCGGCTACGACGCCACCGGCACCGAGGTGGTGATCCTGGCTGTCGACGGTCGCTGGAACGGCAACTCTGTGGGCGTGGTGTCGAAGGTGCTCGCCGACATCATGAAGAGCGTAGGCTGCTCCGAGGCGATGAACTTCGACGGTGGTGGCTCGACAACCCACTGGACTGTGAACCGCGGCGTCACCAACCACCCCAGCGACGGCACTGAGCGCTCGGTGGTCAACGGCGTGTTTGTGGTCAGCCCCACACCCACCGACAAGGAGGTTGCCGCAATCGAGTTCGTAGACTGGGCCATGACCCTTCCCCGCTACGGCCGCTACACCCCCGTGGTCAACACATATAACAAATATGGCGTATGGCTCGGCACCACCACCGACGTGACCCTCAGCTGCGACCGCGCCCTTGGCGAGGTGCAGGGCAACACCCTGCTCGCCGACGGCTCAGGCACTCACGCCCTCAAGGCTACTTATAACGGTTGTGAGGCCACTTTGGCTGTCACCGTGGGACAGGGTGATCCGGAGTTCCGCCTCAGCCGCGTGCTCATCGACGGTGTTTACGACTATGAGGTAGAGTGCCAGGCACAGGTCAACGGCGCGATGATGCCCGTGAGCAACGCCGCCGCTTATTGGTCGAGCGACAACCCCGAAATCGCCACAGTCGACGCTAACGGCGTGGTGCATGGCGTGGCCAACGGCACTACCACCATACGCGGCTCCTTCGGCGCTATCGACCGCACACTTGAGGTGACTGTCGAAATCCCCACCGAGCACTTCGCCGTGCTCGATGCGATGAACTCCACCGACGGCTGGACGATCAAGGGCGGAGGCGTTACGCTCAATTCCATCACTCCCGGATCCGAGGGTATGGACATCAATTATACCTCAGGCTCAGGACGCACCTTCACCATCACCATGGAGAAGGAGTTCACCACCTGGGCGCGCCCCAACGCCTTTGCCTTCGACTACGATCCCGGCACGAGCACCATGAAGAGCGTAAAGCTCACCTACTCAATCAATGACGAGCGTGCAGTCACCGTTACCATCGACCTTGACCAGATCACCTCTCCCACCACAGTAGAGTATCCCTGGTCAGAGGCTTTCGACACCACGCTTGGCGAGGCTTACCCTGTGACCGTGAGCAAGATGCTGTTCACACTCCCCGGCGGAGGTATCACCAACACCATCCGCTTGTCGAACATCGGCTCAAAGTATGACGTGATCCCCGAATTGAACGGTGTGGAGTGCGTAGCCACCCCTGAGGCTGACCCTAACGCTCCTGTAGAGTACTACAACCTGCAAGGCATCCGCGTGGCCAACCCTGAAGCCGGACAGCTGCTGATCCGCCGTCAGGGCACCAACGTGACAAAGGAAATCGTACGCTAAACCCTAAAATCCCGTATAAACGAAATCGGCCGCTGACATCCAGCGGCCGATTTCGTTTATACGGCGGGTTGACGCGAACTCCGCACCAGGTGGCGAAGGCCGCGGCGTATCGTGCGCCATTTGGGGAATATGGCGTGAGGGCGTAGCGGGGAGTAGCTCACGGCGATCAGCACAACCGATGCCATCGCTACAATCAGCAGCCAGCCGTAGATCTCCTTCATCGACTCGACGAGAGCCTGCTGCTGTATCATGCCATAGAGCTGTTGGAATGGCGTGGCAACGGCTTGCGGGTTAAAGTCGGTTGCGTTGGCGCTAAGCAGAGCCACATTTTTTGCCATCGTGTGGCGCAAAAACTCCCCGACGATAGCCGGGCCGAGCGTGGCACCCATCACAGCCCCGGTAAAACCGTTGATGGTCAGCGCCTGGGGAAACACAAAGAAGTGCAGACCCCCCTGTTTGACTGACGTGAGGAACACTATCGAGATGATCACCGAGGCAAAGCCGCGTACACATAGCGGCACCATCAACATCTCCTTCTCCACACCATAGTCGATCAGGAAGTAGAAATAGGCGAGGTAGACCGCGGCGAGTGCGAAGCTTATGCCGGTCATCGTCTTGTAGCGCCAACGGCGGCGGGTGAAGGTGAAGTAGGTGAACGCCGAGCCGGCCACGATGCCGATGAGCACATACCAGTTGAGGTCAATCAGGTTGGTCTCGTCAAAGCCCAGGATGTTGGCCGCGTAGGAGTGTTCAAACACGTGCTCCGTGGCCATGACGGTGAAGAACACCAGGTAGACCATCGTGGCACGGATAACAGCCCGGTTTTTAAGCGCTTGAAACGATATATAGGGGTGGCGGAGGAATGTGGCGCGCCATAGGTTGATGGCCACGCACACCACTCCCAATATCGCCGCTCCGACTATCTCCTGAGCCTCCCACCAGTCGTAGTAGTTGCCATATACACAGATGAATGTGAAGCAGAGCATGAACACGCTCCACAGTCCGGAGCCTATCCAGTCGATGCCCAACAGGGGTATGTACATCGGGCCGCGCACCGGCTTGAGCACGAGCATCACTAAGAGCATCATCAGCGCCAGCATAGCGCACATGATCCAGTGCATATACTCCCACTGGAGGTAGAAGGCGGTGTATATCGTGGCGATACCGCTGAGCTGGACCACACCGTCGACCAGCAGGTAGATATAACAGAAGAATATGGCCATGTCGCGCACGGGGGTGATCCAAAGCTGAATAGTGGAGTTGCACACCAGTGTGGCCCACATCCTGAACCATCCCGCCACAAAGCATGTGACCACCAGGAGCGGCACGCTGTCGGTATTGGCGCAAATCAGCGTGCAAGCCATAAGCACCGTTCCGCACAGTAGCAGGGCGTTGCGGTCGGAGAAGCGGAATTTGAGGCGGAACATCACGCAGAAATTGATCGCCATACCTACCAGCGAGGCGTAGCCCGCCATCAGTATGTCCTCCTGCATCATGGCCGTGGAACCCACCATGTCGGTGGCTGCGGCGAGATAAAGTCCGCCCGAAAACTGGATTATCAGCACAAACAGCACGTATAGCCACGGCTTGAGCCGCCGCGGTATGCGGTTTGTCATGAACGGGATGTCAAACGGGCCTTGGGGAAGATGATAATCGCTCATATCAATACTTCACCTCACATTCCACATTCATGCCGGCGCGGAGTAGGCCGATGTCGGCGGTGTCGGTCAGCTCTATCCTCACGGGGATGCGCTGGCGCACCTTGACGAAGTTGCCCGCCGAATTGTCCTGGGGCATCAGCGACAGGGCTGAGCCGGTGGCGGTGGAGATGGCGGTGACGCGTCCGGCGAAAGTACGATTGGGGATTGCGTCGACCTTCACATCCACGTCGCTGCCGATGTGTATGTGCTTAAGCTGGGTTTCCTTGTAGTTGGCAGTAATCCAGACCTGCTGAGAGTCAACGATGTCGAGCAGTGTCTGGCCGGGCTGCACGAGCTGTCCCACCTCGATCTCCTTGCGTGAGCAGTAGCCGTCGCAGGGTGCGGTGATGACGGTGTACGACAGATTGAGTTCGGCTGTTTCGAGGGCTGCTCTGTCCAGCTCAACCTGGGCGTCGTGCTGGGCGATGTGTTGGCGGGTTTCGGTCACTACGGTTGAGGTGGCTGTCGACTGGCTCCGGAGCATCTCATAGCGGGCGCGCTTTGCCTTGTAGTCGGTCTCGGCCTTCTCATATTGCTGGCGCGTCACGGCATCCTTTTCGAGGAGGTTGCGGTAGCGCTCGAGGTCGACGGCGGCGTTGTCCATCAGTACTTTGGCCTCGGCGATAGAGGCTTGGCTGACGTTGGCGTTGGCCGAGGCCACATCCACCGTGTGGTCGGCCACGGTGCGTCCGGCCAGGGCGTTCTGATACGCGGCTTGAGCCTTAGCCACTTGCAGGCGCATGTCGGCATCGTCGATTATCACCAGTGTGTCACCCTTATGCACGGGCTGATACTCGCTGAAGCGTATCTCTTTGATATAACCCTGCACGCGGCAGTTGACAGGCACTATCTGGCGGTGAACCTGGGCGTTGTCGGTAAATTCCACGTCGCCAAGATGCACAAACTTAGAGCCGACCCAGAGCGCGGCGGCGATGACTACAATGATGGTGATGACGTATGACAGTATTTTCTTTGTGCGATGTTTCATATTGTTCCGGAGGTGAAAAGCAGTTTGTAATAGTAGTAAATGATGTTGATGCGGGCGTTGACGAGCTGCTGCTCAGCGTCGAGCTTGGAGTTGGCGGCGTCGAGCATGTCGGTGATCAGCGCCATGTCCTCGCTGTAGCGGGTCGACACGATGGAGTAGTTGCGGTCGGCGAGTTCGACGCTCTTTTGTTGGGTTTTAAGTTCCTCATAGGCTTCAAGATAGCGAATGTAGTCGGAGCGTACGGACATCTCTGTGTTCTCGCGAGCGGCCTGAAGCTCGTCGGTGGCGGTGACTATCGCCGCACGGCTCTTGGCACGCGACTTATCGTTCTTGTAGAGCGACGACAGATTGTACGAAACACCCACGCCCACAAACCAATAGCTCAGGTTACGGTTGATCGGGGGCACTTCGACGAGTATCGGCCCGTCGGTCGACCATCCGGCTTGCAGGCCGACTTTTGGGAGACGGTCGGCCTTTACCAGGTCGTCGGCTTTGCGGGTGATGTCGAGCTGCGACTGCGCAAGGCGCAGTGTGGGGGAATTGTTGGCGGCGGCCGTCTGCCACTGCTGTTCATCGCTTGAGGGGAGCGAGCGGTCGAGTATCGCGGCATCGGGGCGCACCACCGTGCCCGCAGGGAGTCCGGCGATGGTGACAAGATTGTTGTTGAGTATCTCTAAGGTGTTGTCAATCTTGACCAACTGTAGCTCGAGATTCGACACCAGCAGCTCGTAGCGTGTGATGTCGTTTTGTAGCGCCACCCCCTGCTCGAAGCGGGCGCGCATCTGGCCGAGCACCTGGCGGGCTTGCGCGAGGTTGGCCTCGACCACGGCGCGCAGGTTGGTGTATTTATAGATGTCAAGATAAAATCCGGTGAGGGAGAAGCGTATGTTGTCGCGGCGCAGGTCAGTGGCGTAGCGGGTGGCTGTGAGCTTGAGCTCGGCCATCTCAATTCCGGCGGTGATGGCGCCTCCGGTGTAGACCGGCTGATTGACCCCTAATGTGAAGGTGTTGCCAAAATGGGGTATCGGGGCGCGCTGATAGTCAGAGAAATTGCGCTTGGTGGTGAAACCGTCGCCGATGTAGCTCAACGACAGGGTGGCGTTGATGTCGGGGAGGCGCTGGGCTCGTGCCACGTCGATCTCGCGCTCGGCCTCGGTCTGCGAGGAGTAGGCGGGGCGGAGCTGCGCGCTCTGCTGCTCGGCCACGGCGTAGATTTCCTCAAGGGTCATCACCACCGGCTCCGGGGCTTGGGCCGCGCATACGCCACCACCCAGCAAGGCCAGCAGCCCTGCGAGCAATGTATGGTTGTTCATAACGATTGGTTGAAGGATAAGGGAATATGGTTGTAAATCAGTGCTTTCTGAGGGCGTGTTAGGCCTCCGGGCACGGTGAGCCTACAGTCTGGCCGTACTCTTCCAATTCTCCTTAAAAGCGAAATTCTGAACGCACGTCACCTGTTGGACGCATTCGCAATTGTGTCTATTCATCTTCGTCGGCATCCTTAAGAACGCCGCCGCGAAGTTACAAAAAAATACCATATCCTGTGCCACCCCTTCAAACTCCACCCGCAAGTAGGGTCGCACCCTGGTGCGTACGCGGATAACGACATATGGCTACCATTATTGCCGGGGTGCGACCATGCTTTTAGGCGCTGTCAATAAAAAGAATTGGCGGGTGCCGCTGTAGTTGATGTTGCCGATAACCACTGCGGTGGCTGCCTTCTCAAAGCGCTCTGCCTTCTCTCTCTCAGCGCTGTTGACCACAGAGAACACGAGGTATGGTTTTACTACAACCGCACAATTTCTTGCAATATTGTGTTATAGTAGATATATTTGTGCGTGGAAATCTTCGAAGGGTTTTCGCAAAGAGACAGCTACACATATATAATATTACAAATGCTAAAATTCAAGTAATGGCTAAAATATATGAGAACCTTACCGAGCTGGTGGGAAATACCCCGCTGCTCGAGGTGAACAACATCGAACGTGCCGAGGGTCTGAAGGCACGAATTCTTGTGAAGTTGGACTCGTTCAATCCCGGCGGTAGCGTCAAGGACCGCGTGGCGTTGGCAATGATTGAGGATGCCGAGCGTTCCGGCGTGCTCGCCCCCGGCGGACTGATCATCGAACCCACCAGCGGCAACACCGGCATCGGCCTGGCATGGGTGGCCTCGGTCAAGGGTTACCGACTGATACTCACAATGCCCGACACCATGAGCATGGAGCGCCGCAACCTGCTCAAAGCCTTGGACGCCACACTGGTGCTCACCCCGGGCGCCGAGGGTATGAAGGGCGCGATCCGCAAGGCTGAGGAGCTTCACAACGATAACCCCGGTTCGGTGATACTTCAGCAATTTGACAATCCGGCCAACCCCCGCACCCATGTGGAAACCACAGGCCAGGAGATATGGCACGATACCGACGGCAAGGTCGACATGTTTATCGCCGGAGTGGGCACCGGCGGCACTATCAGCGGTGTGTCGCAGGTGCTTAAGGAGCATAACCCGTCGATAGTGACCATCGCTGTCGAGCCGGCATCGTCGCCCGTGCTCTCCGGTGGAAAGCCCGGCCCTCACAAGATCCAGGGCATCGGCGCCGGATTTCAGCCTAAGAACTTCAACCCCGCGGTGGTGGATCGCGTTGTAACCGTGAGCGACAACGAGGCTATCGGTGCGTCGCGCATGTTGGCCCGGGCTGAAGGCGCGCTCGCGGGCATATCGTCAGGCGCCGCACTGGCCGTAGCCCTGCAAGAGGCCCGCAAGGCAGAGAACGAAGGGAAGACCATCGTGGCTCTGATGCCTGACACCGGCGAGCGTTACCTCTCCACGGTGTTATACCAGTTTGACGAATATCCGGTGTAAAATGCCGGCTATAGACCTGAATAAAGAGCAGCTTCGGCGGTATAAAGGTCATATCTCGCTGTGCGAGATTGACCTGCCGGGGCAGCAGGCCATAGTGGGCAGCCGAGTGCTCATAGTGGGCGCCGGCGGCCTGGGAAGCCCGGTGGCGATGTATCTCGCCGCTGCCGGGGTAGGGCGTATAGGCATCGTCGACGCCGACACCGTGTCGCTCACCAACCTGCAGCGGCAGATCATCCACCATACCGCCGACATCGGCGAGGCCAAGGTGGAATCGGCGCAGCGGTGCATGCTCGGCATCAACCCCGGGATAGAGGTGAAAGCCTATCGTCAGATGGTCACCTCCGACAACGCCCGCGAACTCTTCGCCGGCTACGACCTGGTGATGGACTGCACCGACAACTTCGACTCGCGGCTGCTAATCAGCGACACGTGTATCGAGATGGGCCTGCCATACGTGTTTGGCGGCGTGTCAAGGATGGGCGGGCAAGTGTTTACGCACACCCCGGGCACCGCCACCTTCGCCGACATCTTCGGGCGCACTGCCCCCGATGTGTTGGAGCCGTGCGTGATCACCGGCATACTCAACACCGTGGTAGGCGTAATCGGGTCATTGCAGGCCACTGAGGCCATCAAATACATCACCCGCACCGGCCAACTGCTCACCGACCGGCTGCTCACCTTCGACGCCCTCACCATGACCTTCGACATCCTTGCGATATCTTAATATCGCGGACAATCCAGAGAGCGACCCTACTATCAACTCATAAACTTAACAACTTAACAACTCCCCATGCGACTTGACGGACGACGCGGCAGCAACAACATCTCCGACCGCCGGGGCATGTCGGGCAAAACGCTCGGCATCGGCGGCGGCATAGTGGGCGTAATCATCGCCGGCATCATAACCCTCCTCTCCGGCGGCGACATCACCGACGTGATAGGGAGCGCCATGCAGCAATCCACCATCACCTCCACCACATCCAACCCCAACGACCCCCAGGAGCAGCAACTCTACAACCTGGCCTCAAAAGTGCTCGCCGGCACCGAGGACGTGTGGACCAAGATATTCCGCGAACAAGGGTGGGGAGAATATGAGCCTCCACAGATGGTGATCTACAGCGGAGCCATACAGACCGCATGCGGTCAGGGCACGGCGCAGGTCGGACCATTCTACTGTTCGGCCGACGAGACCATCTACCTCGACCTCGACTTCTTCAAGACCATGCAGGACCAGATAGGCGCATCGGGCGACTTCTGCTACGCCTACGTCATAGCACACGAGGTAGGCCACCACGTGCAATACCTCCTTGGCGACCTCAACCAGGCCCATGCCGCCATGTCGCGCCTTTCAGAGACTGAAGCCAACAAGATAAGCGTGCGCACCGAGCTCCAGGCCGACTACTACGCCGGAGTGTGGGGCCACGTCGACAACGAGATGTTCCAGTCGCTCGAACCGGGCGACATCGAGAACGCCATCAACGCCGCGTCGAAGATCGGCGACGACTACCTGCAGAAGAAAGCCTATGGGCGCGAAATGCCCGAATCGTTCAACCATGGCCGCTCAGAGTGGCGCGTCTACTGGCTCAAAAAGGGTCTGGAATCCGGCGACCCCACCGGCGGCAACACCTTCACCGGCCCCTACCCACCCCGCTAACACCCCATCAGGGGCACGGTAAGCTTGTATAAAAATGAGAGAGCCTTGTCTCACGACAAAGCTCTCTCTAACAAATTGTAAAGTGTATACAGGGATGTGATTAATCAAAATGTCGAGCTTGGGGGCACAGACCTTCTGTTACCCTTAGCGGCAACAAAATTACAGCCCTTTTTTTTTATAACAAAATATTTATGAAAAATGTGCCGATTGAGCGACAAAATTTAACACTTGTTTACTTTTGACGCCACACATAGAGCTTGTCACTGGGGCGCACCTTTTGGCCGAGCTTTATCGAGAAGGCATCGCCCTTGACGGCGCGCTCCACCGGCTGCAGGTCGACGCGGATCTCGTCGACAGTGGTGATTACAACCCCGGTAGTGGGGCCGGTGATCACTATCTCATCCCCCACACGCAGCTCTCCAGTCTCCATCTTAAACTCAGCCACGCCGATGTTGGGGAAATAGCGAACGCCCTTGGCCACATACTCCTTGACCCGGGTGGCCGACGAGCCATACTTGCTCGACCACTCCCCAAGGCGTTGACCCAAGTAGTACCCATCCCAGAAGCCGCGGTTGAAGATTTTCGACAGTTCCGCATCCCACCGCTCAACCTTAGCGTCAGAGTAAGTGCCGTCGCAGATAGCCTGCAGAGCCTCAGAATAAGCACGCACAGCAGTGTAGACATACTCCGGGCCGCGGGCTCGGCCCTCAATCTTGAGCACGCGCACGCCGGCATCAATCATCTTGTTGAGGAAATGTATGGTCTTCAGGTCTTTAGGCGACATGATATACTTATTGTCGACAGCAAGCTCATCGCCTGTCTCAAGGTCGGTCACCCGATAGCCGCGGCGGCAAATCTGCGTGCATGCCCCGCGGTTGGCGCTCGAATTCATCTGATGCAGACTCAGGTAACACTTGCCCGACACGGCCATGCAGAGCGCTCCGTGGCAGAACATCTCAATCTTCACTGGCTCACCCTTGGGCCCCAGGATAGGCTCGCTCTCGATGGCATGGCGTATCTCACCCACTTGCTCGAGATTGAGCTCGCGGGCGAGCACCACCACGTCGGCCCACTGCGCGTAGAAGCGCACAGCCTCCCGGTTGGTGATGTTGCACTGCGTAGAGATATGCACCTCCACGCCCACCTGGCGCGCATAGAGTATAGCCGCGATGTCGCTCGCGATGATCGCCGACACCCCCGCCTCCTTGACAGCGTCGATGATACGGTGGCAATAGTCAAGGTCGCCATCGTAGAGCACCGTGTTGACCGTAAGATACGTCTTCACCCCCGCCTGAGCGCACGCCTGAGCTATCGACCGCAAATCATCGAGCGTGAAATTAACCGACGAGCGCGAGCGCATGTTCAGCCCCTCAACGCCAAAATATACAGCATCAGCGCCCGCCGCGATAGCAGCGTGGAGCGACTCCATCGACCCCACAGGCGCCATTATCTCAAAATCACTTCGTAGCATAACGACGCGAAGTTACAAAAATCCTCCCCAAAACCGATATCACCGCATCATTACGGAAAAATTTCCATAAATAATAGTGCCATATTATGAAATTTTACATACTTTTGCAACCTCAATCCTCAACACCCCCAATAACCTATGCGAACAGCTATTTATTGCTCATCAAGAAAAACAGTGCCCCAAGCCTACCGCGACGACGCCGCAACAATCGGCAGCTACGTAGCCCGGCTGGGATCAACCCTCGTCTACGGCGGCCTCGACCTGGGCATGATGAAAGTAGTGGCCCGCGCCGCCAAGGACGCCGGCGGACGCATAGTGGGCATAGTGCCCATAATGCGCAAAAACCACATCAACCCCATCAACGACGAGAACGTGCTCACCCTCGACCTCAACGACCGTAAAGCCAAAATGGTGCTCCTGAGCGACATATTCGTAGTGCTCCCCGGCGGGTACGGCACCCTCGACGAGATCATCTCAACATTCTCATTCCTCACATTCACCGCCGACAAACACAAACCCATAATCCTGCTCAACACCGACGGCCTCTACGACCCCACCCTCGCACAGCTCCAACTCATGTGCGACCGCCAGCTCATGGACCCCACCACAATGCAGCGCATCCACGTAGCCAACGACGCCCAGGAATGCTGCCAAATCATCGGACAGCACTTCCACCCACTCAAACACAAAACTAACAACTCCGATTCACTGTTCTAACATTATAATAAACAGATGTTATGAAAAAAAACTTACTATACACATCTACAGGCGACACCGGCGCCACATCACTCGTAGGTGGCGCCCGAGTCAAGAAAAACGACATACGCATCGAGTCGTACGGCTCAGTCGACGAGCTCAACGCCAACCTCGCAATGCTCGCCACCTCCCCCAGCCTCAACCCCCAAGCCCTGAGCACAATCCTATGGGCGCAAAACAAACTCTTCAACATCGGAGCATACCTCGCCACCGACAACCCCGCCGGCGACATCACACAATGCCAAGGCCTCACAGCCGCCGACATCCAACGCCTCGAAACCCAAATCGACCAAATCGACGCCCAGCTCCCACCCCTCCACCGCTTCGTCCTCCCCGGCGGAACACGCCTCGCGGCCCTGTGCAACGTAGCCCGCACAATGTGCCGCCGGTGCGAGCGCAGCATCGTATCCCTGGCCGAAACCACCTACGTCGACCCACAGATACTCCGCTTCATCAACCGCCTAAGCGACTACCTCTTCGTCCTGGGCCGACAAACCAACTTCGACTCACAAACCGTAGAAATATTCTGGGACAAAGATTGCTAATATCAGCGACATTCACTACTTTCGCGAACCCATAGGACCAACAGCAACAGCCGTAAACCCTAAGCCACAACCTAACTAAATAAATATCAACTCCTTACACTACAAATACATCATGTACTGGACACTTGAACTGGCATCTAAACTTGAAGACGCACCCTGGCCTGCCACCAAGGACGAGCTCATCGACTACGCAATGCGCTCAGGCGCACCCCTCGAAGTGATCGAAAACCTCCAGGAGATTGAGGACGAAGGCGACACCTACGAATGCATCGAAGACATCTGGCCCGACTACCCCTCCAAAGAAGACTTCTTCTTCAACGAAGACGAGTATTAAGCCGTAAAATTTGACTTAAAAACATTGATAATCAGTCTGATAAATGAAGAACAATTTGTTTGTCAGACTGCTTTTTATTACTTAAAATTACATAATTTGTTTGTCTAAAATACGATTTTTAACTCAAATTTTGGGGTTTGTTTGTCTAAAATCATTATCTCTGCGTCTCCTCGTGGTGGCCTTGACCTTTTTATTCTGCCGGTGTAAAGAATCTCGAATTTTTTATGTACTTTTGCGCTATAAGTAGTAACACCAATCTGAAAAATGGACCAGCATTAATCACAAAGATATACGGTGAGAGCCGAAAACCCCTTGAAAACTCCTTAGCAGTCGTTACGACTTTGGTCGGCCTTCAGATGCTACCGGGGAGTTTTCTTTATAAATCTATGACCGATAACTCTGTCGACATACAAGAGAATGACATTCTGGCAATTTCGCCCGAATTGCTTTCTACGTTGCTCAAAGACCATACCACGCAAGGTAACATCTTTTGGGCTACGGACAACTATGCCGACCGCGGCGCCGGTTATCAATTCTCCGACCAAATCACTGTTGAATCCATCACTGGCGAAAACGGCAACGTCATTGTGCCTCGCTCTTTGAAGTCGCGTCAGCAACAACAGCAACGCAGCCGCGAGATGGCTGAAGTGTTTACACCCTCATGGATTTGCAACAAGCAGAATAACCTGATTGATAATGCTTGGTTTGGGCGCGAAAATGTATTCAATACTGAAATAGACAACACTGACGGCTCCCATACTTGGAAACCGTCAGAGGATAATATTGAATTTCCCGACGGTAAGACATGGCGCGACTACGTCACTGAAAACCGTCTTGAAATAACCTGTGGTGAGGCTCCGTATCTCGTCAGTCGTTACGACACCGTTACTGGGTCTCCGCTCCCTGTCGAGATGCGCATAGGATTACTCGACCGCAAGCTCCGCGTTGTCGGTGAAAACACCGAAACTTCCGGCGAATGGCTTGCTGCCGCCAAAGCCGCCCTCCGTTCTACCTACGGCTACGAATGGCAGGGCGACAACCTTGTTCTCGCACGTGAGAATATACTCTACACGATGCTCGACTTTTATTTTGCCAAGTTTGGTCGCGAACTCCCCAAACAATCTCTTCCCGGCATTGCCTATATTATCTCCTGGAACATTTGGCAGATGGACGGGCTGAAAGGCGTTATCCCCAATACTTGTGGAGAACGCCACAGTGTCGTTGCCGACCTTTTCGGCGAAACCGAGGTCGTATCGCATTGCAACGGCTGTAAAAACGGTAACATTCGCGAACACAACGGCACTTACGCTCTCATTGTTGATTGGCCCAACGATGTTACATCCTCACAGCTCAAGCACAAAAAACCTATAAGATTTATCGACCTACTAAAATAATCGGCCATGGAATACTTCTCATCTCTGAAACCAAAGCTGATTTATGTGTTCCGTATTCCTGACGGCACACATGCAAATTGCGTCAAAATTGGCGAAGCTACTTTTGAGGACGGAGACATAACGCTGCCGCCCAACAGTAGCGCACTTAATAAAGCAGCAAAAGCACGAATTGACCAATATACAAAGACTGCCGGCATCGCCTACGAGCTTCTGCACACCGAAATGGCAATAACAATTCGCGGTGGCGCTGTTCTCGGTTTCAACGACAAAGAGGTGCACGATGTGTTGCTTCGGAGTGGCATAAAGCGCAAGGAATTTGCTCACGTCAGCGGAGCCAATGAATGGTTTTGTTGCGATTTGGCCACCGCCAAACGCGCCATTACTGCAGTGAAAGAGGGGCGTAAATCCCTCCTTGCATCGGAAATTACCGACGAATACTCGCCAATAATTTTCCGACCTGAACAGCGTGAGGCTATCGACAAAACTCTCAAGCAATTCAAGAAAGGCAATCAGATGCTTTGGAACGCCAAGATGCGTTTCGGCAAAACCCTTTCCGCTCTTGAAGTAGTTAAAGAGCGTGGCGACTTTCGTCGCGTCCTTATCCTCACCCACCGTCCTGTGGTCGATGCCGGTTGGTATGAGGACTTCCAAAAGATTTTCTATGATACGCCCGACTTCCTCTATGGCTCCAAAACCAATGGCGAGACCTTCCTCTCGCTCGAAACTCGTGCAAGAGCCGGCAAAAACCGCTACGTCTATTTCGCTTCAATGCAAGACTTGCGCGGCTCTGAGCTTGTAGGCGGCAACTTCGACAAAAACAACGATATATTCTCCACCCCATGGGATCTCATCATTGTTGATGAAGCCCACGAGGGCACGCAGACCGAACTCGGTCGCGCAGTGATGGCCGAACTCACCAAGAAAGATACAAAGGTTTTGAATCTTTCCGGCACTCCCTTCAATCTGCTCGACAACTATAACGAGAACGAAATCTACACCTGGGATTACGTTATGGAGCAACGCGCCAAAGCGCAGTGGGATATTGACCACCCCGGCGACCATAACCCCTACGCGGGTCTGCCTCGGCTCAACATATATACATATGACCTCGGCAGACTGATGGGTGACTTTGCCGACGAAGACATTGCTTTCAACTTCCGCGAGTTTTTCCGCACAAAAGATGACGGCACGTTTGTGCATGAAAAGCACGTTGAAAATTTTCTCAATCTTCTCACCAAGACAGATGAAGAAAGTATGTACCCCTTCGCCAACAAGCGTTACCGTGACATCTTCCGTCACACTCTTTGGATGGTGCCGGGTGTTAAGTCGGCAAAGGCACTATCGGCTATGCTCAAAAACCACCCGGTTTTCGGCATGTTTGAGATTGTCAATGTGGCCGGCGACGGTGACGAGGAAGAGGCCAATGAAGAAGCTTTGCGCAAGGTGGAGAAAGCCATCGGCAAAGACCCCGACCAAACTCGTACCATTACGCTATCTTGTGGCCGATTGACCACCGGCGTTAGTGTTAAGCCCTGGACGGGTGTATTTATGCTTTCGGGCAGCTTCAACACTGCCGCGTCGGCATATATGCAGACAATCTTCCGTGTGCAGACGCCGGCGACAATCAATGGCCGTGTCAAGGAAGATTGCTATGTATTCGATTTCGCTCCCGACCGCACTCTCAAAGTGCTTGCCGAAACCGCCAAAATCTCAACAAAGGCGGGAAAGCAGGGAGAATCCGAACGTCGCCAACTCGGCGAGTTCCTTAACTTCTGCCCGATAATCTCAATCGAGGGTAGCCAAATGAAGCAGCTCGACACCGAGCATATGCTTCAGCAGCTCAAACGTGTTTACGTTGAGCGCGTGGTTCAAAACGGTTTTGAAGATGGCTACCTCTATAATGACCAACTCATGAAACTCACCAATCTCGACATTAAAGAGTTCGATGAGTTGAAAGGTATTATCGGTCAGACAAAGGCGATGGGTAAGACCAACGACATTACTGTCAACGACCAGGGTCTTACCAATGAGGAATATGAGGAAAAGGAGAAGCTCGAAAAAAAGAAGAAACGCGAGCTGACCGAGGAAGAAAAGGCTCGCCTTGAAGAATTGAAGAAAAAGAAGAAAGTCAAGGAGGACGCTATCTCAATTCTTCGCGGTATCTCTATCCGTATGCCGCTACTCATATATGGTGCAGACATTACTGACGAGGATAAGGAGTTGACAATTGACAACTTCACTCAACTTGTTGACCCCCAATCGTGGGAAGAATTTATGCCCAAAGGCGTGAGCAAGCAACGCTTCAATGCCTTCAAGAAGTATTACGACCCCGACATCTTCACTGCTGCCGCCAAGCGCATACGCCAAATGGCTCGCGCTGCCGACCGTCTCTCTATCGAAGAACGCATCGAGCGCATTGCGGCTATATTCGCCACATTCCGCAATCCCGACAAGGAAACGGTCTTGACTCCGTGGCCTGTGGTCAATATGCACATGAGTGATTGCCTCGGCGGCTACACATTCTTCAACGAGGACTTCTCGGAAACCCTCGAAGAACCGCGTTTCGTTGACCGAGGCGCTGTAACGGCTGATGTTTTCTCTCCCGAAAGCCACCTCCTTGAAATCAATTCCAAGTCGGGTCTTTATCCCCTCTATCTCGCATATAACATCTACCGCTCACGCTTGCGCAATGCTATGTTCTCCCCGGAAACCCTCGATGAACATCAAGCGCTGTGGGATGCTGCCGTTGCAGAAAACATCTTTGTTATCTGTAAGACCCCAATGGCAAAAGCCATTACCCGACGTACCCTTCTTGGCTTCCGTAAAGGCAAAACTAATATGTGGGCGCCGGACGACCTTATCAACAAAATCAAGAACCAACCTGAACTTTTTGTCAAGAAAGTTCACGACCTAATAGGCAAAAACGTGAAAATTAACGCAATCGTCGGAAACCCTCCGTATCAAGAAGTTAAAGAAGGGACAAGTGATGAGCCCATTTATTGGCGCTTCATTGATATGGCCTCTAATCTCGCACCTCTTTCAACATTGATAACTCCGGCACGTTTCCTTTTCAATGCTGGAAAAACTCCTAAAGATTGGAATGAGAAAATTTTGAATGATACTCATTTCAAAGTAGTTTGGTGTAAACAAGACAGTGCCGATGTTTTTCCGAATGTCGACATTAAAGGCGGCGTTGCTGTTACAATGTATGATAAAAACCAATCTTTTGGTGCGATTGGCCATTATACTCATTTTAAAGAGTTAAATACAATTTTGTTTAAAGTAAAATCTTATCCGGATTTTCAAGGAATTGACAGTATCGTATATCCTCAGAATAAATTCAACCTAGAAGTTCTTTATGAAGATTTTCCAAACTTTCGGGCAAAAATAGGAAGCGCAGGGAATGAACGCCGTTTAACTACATCTATATTTCAACTCTCCGAAGTATTTTCTGAAGATGAGATTGAAGACTGCTATAAAATATTAGGGTTGATTAATAATACGAGAGTATTCCGATATATAAAGCGAAAATATATCGAACATCATCCAAACCTAGAAAAATATAAGGTATTCCTACCTAAAAGTAATGGTAGCGGAGCCATTGGAGAAGTCCTGTCCACACCCCTGGTGGGGGAACCCCTGGTGGGGGATACTCAATCCTTCATCAGCTTCGGTGTCTTTGATACCGATGCTGAGGCAGAGGCTTGTCTTAAATATATAAAGTCAAAATTTGCAAGAACAATGCTTGGGATTCTGAAAGTTACCCAAGACAACAGTAGAGAAACTTGGCGTTTTGTTCCTCTCCAGGACTTCACGGAGGGGAGCGACATCGATTGGAGCAAGAGCATTGCTGAGATTGACGCTCAACTCTACGCCAAGTATGGACTCTCCGATGACGAAATCGCCTTCATTGAATCAATGATCAAGCCGATGTAATACAAGTCTAAGTGGGGCTCGCTCAATAGCGACCAGTTTTCCACTCTCATTGCCGACTGTGAGAAAATCAAGGCCGACCTTGACGCCGCCGCGCCTGTTGTTGCCGCGGACGTTAAACTATAAAATCCCTCCGTTAGACGTAATATCAAGACCGGCGGCTTGAACGAGCTGT
>CAZVNS010000023.1:0-30373 GCA_964628905.1 uncultured Muribaculaceae bacterium
AAAGATACAAATTATTTTTCTAATTTACAAGCACTTAATTTATAGAAGTCCCCTACACAGTACCACCCGCGGGGTGAAGTCGACAAGATCCCATGTCTCAGGGGTGAACTCGCGGAGGAAGAGCCAACCTATCACCGCCAGTCCTATGGCGACAGGTGTCAGCACCTTAAGCCAGATGCGCCGCGGCGATGGCCGCGCCTGAGGTGAGTCTATGTCGTGACGTTCGCTCATATAAATATGATACAAAGGTAACATAATTTTCAATATTTTTGTAAATTCGCGCTAACGATTGGCAAAGGGGTGCCGCCCCTATCGGGGATGCGGCTGAGATCACACCCTTCGAACCTGATACGGGTTAGCACCCGCGTAGGAATTGTCGCTCTCACCCCCCTATTGGCAATCTACACATTTTTTAATATATTGCCAATGAAGCCCATACCCGTACTGACAATAGCCGGCAGCGATCCCTCAGGGGGTGCCGGCATCCAAGCCGACCTCAAAACCATGTCGGCCCTCGGCGTATATGGCATGTCGGTAATCACCGCCATCACCGCTCAGAACACTCTCGGCGTGCGACGTTTTCAGAGCCTTGACCCCTCCATGGTGGCCGACCAGCTCGACATGGTAATCACCGACATTGAGCCTTTGGCCATCAAAACCGGCATGCTCGCATCTGCCTCAATAGTCGAGGCTATCAGCGACATACTAAGTCGCTACCCTCACATTCCGCTTGTGATCGACCCTGTGATGGTGGCCACCTCGGGCGACCAGCTCATCGACGACGACGCCATCGGCATCATCGTAAATCGACTGTTCCCACTGGCCACTGTCGTCACCCCTAACGTCAACGAAGCTCGTCGACTCACCAACGTTACCGAAACATGCAAACAAGCCTCCGCTCTCCTTGACAAAGGGCCAAAAAGCGTGTTGCTCAAAGGGGGCGACCGCAACGACAAGGAGAGTGTCGACCTCCTATGGATCCAGGGTGACTCCACCCCCACCCTGCTGAGTTCGCCACGCATCTCCACCCCCAACACCCACGGCACAGGTTGCACCCTGTCATCAGCCATCGCCTGCTACTTAGCCCTGGGCAACGATATTGCCCAGGCCGTAAAATTAGCTAAGGATTATATTTCCAAAGCAATAGAGGCCGCATGCGGCTGGCAGGTGGGGCTCGGTCACGGACCTGTAAACCATTTTATCGACTCCGACGTTAATCCCAAAACCACCTTCCGATGAACGTAGAAATCAACAGCAAATCCTTCATTCTCGCCGACGGCGCCACGCTCACCGACGCTTTAGCTGTGGCTGAGGTCGCCACCGCCGGCATCGCCACCGCCGTCAACGGCAAGGTGGTGAATGCCGCCACCCGTAGCGAAACCAAGCTCAACGATGGCGACAAGATTTTGATCATTAAAGCCTTCTGCGGCGGATGATAAGGATTGCGATTACATCCGAGGATCTTCGCGTCGACGAGCCGGTATATATACAATGTGTGCTCGACTCCGGCTGGGATTGGGTGCATCTACGCCACCCCCGCCTAAACGGGGAGCAAATGCGCTTTCTGATTGAAGCTATCGACCCTGTATACTATCCTCGCCTGAAATTGCACTCCCACCCCAAGCTGGTAAAGGAATGCGGTTTAGGTGGATTTCACCTCAACTTCCGAACCCCGGAGGTTGATCTCAGTCCGGCTAAATATTCCCTCTCCCGCTCATGCCATACGCTCGCAGAGTTGCAGTCGCCCGACGTCGATGCGATGGACTACGTCACACTAAGCCCAATCTTCGACTCGGTGTCGAAGCAAGGGTATCATGCGGCCTTCACTCCTGACGAGCTTGCCTTGCTACCCTCAGTGCCCCGGGTGATAGCCTTGGGTGGCATCACCCCGGAGCGAGTACCGCAGTTACAAAAATACCCCTTCGGCGGCTACGCCGTGTTAGGTTATCTCGCCAACGCAAAGTCGACCGAAGAGCTTAAAAAACTTATCTCTGAATTTAATTAAACACTATGTTACAGTATATTACCCACCCATCCGACAGATATTCAATCCCCGAGCAGGCACAAATGGTGCTCGAAGGTGGTTGCCGCTGGATACAACTGCGCATGAAGGAGTCCCCCATCGAGGAAATCCGCGCCGTAGCCATGGAGCTTATACCCCTGTGCAAGGAGTTTGAGGCCTTCCTCGTGCTCGACGACCATGTGGAGCTAACCAACGAGCTGCACATCCATGGCGTGCACTTAGGCCAACACGACATGCCCCCGATGGATGCGCGCGAGATACTCGGCCCTGAGGCCATCATTGGCGTGACGGCCAACACCGCCGATCAGATAATCAAGTTCTTAGGCATGGACGTGGACTACGTAGGCCTCGGCCCGATGCGCTACACCACCACAAAGGCCAACCTCTCACCCGTGATCGGCATCGACGGCTACCGCGACATCGTCACCAAGGCGCGCGAAGCCGGAGTCGAACTCCCCATCGTGGCCATCGGCGGTATCACCCTTGAAGATATACCCGCCATCATGACTACCGGCGTCAACGGCGTGGCCATGTCGGGCGCCATCCTCAACTCCGACGACCCTGTGAGCTACACCGAGCGAGTGCTCGACGCCCTAAATCGCTAAGGCTTAAAACCTAAAAACTTAAAAACTTAAAAACTCATCACATATATTATGATGCCACTCAACATCGGTGGACGGCAGTTCCACTCACGCCTGTTTGTAGGCACAGGCAAATTCGCATCACCTCAGCTGATGCTCGACTCCATCATCGCCTCAGGCTCAGAAATGATCACCGTGGCCATGAAGCGTATCGACATGCAGCATGAGGACACCGACCAGATGCTCTCGCACATCAACCGCGAGCATGTACAGTTCCTACCCAACACCTCTGGTGTGCGCAACGCCCAAGAGGCCGTACTCGCCGCCCAACTCGCCCGCGACTGCTTCGACACCGACTTCATCAAGCTCGAAATCCATCCCGACCCCAAGTACCTCCTCCCCGACCCCATCGAAACACTCAAGGCCGCCGAAGAACTTGCCCGGTTGGGATTTAAGGTACTTCCATACATTCAGGCCGACCCGGTGCTGTGCAAGCGTCTTGAGGATGTCGGCACAGCCGCCGTGATGCCTTTAGGAGCGCCCATCGGCACAAACAAGGGATTAAAAACCAAGGAATTGCTCGAAATCATCATCGCTGAGAGCCGCGTGCCAGTGGTGATCGATGCCGGACTCGGCGCACCCTCTCATGCCGCTGAGGCAATGGAGATGGGAGCCGACGCAGTGCTGGTCAACACCGCCATCGCCATCGCCGGCAATCCCATGGAGATGGCAATCGCCTTCCGCGAGGCCACAATCGCCGGACGCCGCGCCTACGAAGCCGGTCTCGGCCGCCAATACTCTCACGCACAAGCCACATCACCGCTAACCTCATTCCTCGACTAACCATGCAAATCGACAACATCAACGTCCAGGCCTATCCCGGATCTGAGAAAATATACGTCAACGGCAAGCTCAACCCGCAGATGCGTGTGGGCATGCGCCAAATCAACCTAACCCCCACAGTCAAAATCGACAAGGATGGCCACAAGGTGATGACCCCTAACGACCCGGTGGTGGTTTACGACACATCAGGCCCCTATACCGACCCCGCCTATCATATAGATATCAACAAAGGTCTGCCGCGCATGCGCGACCAGTGGCTCGACAACGACCCCGACCTCGAGCAACTACCCGCCATCACCAGCGAGTATGGCCGCATGCGCGAGGCCGACAAGAGCCTCGACCCCATACGCTTCCCCATGCGTCACGCTCCCCGCCGCGCCCATGATGGTCGGGCTATCACCCAGATGGCCAAAGCCCAGCAAGGCATAATCACACCTGAGATGGAGTATGTGGCAATCCGCGAGAACCTCAACAACGCACAGCTCGGCATCCCCACCTACATCACCCCCGAATTCGTGCGTCAGGAGATAGCCTCAGGCCGCGCCATAATCCCAGCCAACATTAACCACCCCGAGGCCGAACCCATGATCATAGGCCGCAAATTCGCCGTCAAGCTCAACACCAACATCGGCAACTCAGCCCTGTCGTCAGGTATCGAGGAGGAGATACACAAGGCCGTGTGGAGCTGCTACTGGGGTGGCGACACGCTGATGGATCTATCGACCGGCGACAACATACATGAGACCCGCGAATGGATAATCCGCAACTGCCCCGTACCGGTGGGCACTGTGCCTGTATATCAAGCCCTTGAGAAGGTAAACGGGCGTGTCGAGGACCTAACATGGGAGATATACCGCGACACTCTGATCGAACAGGCCGAACAGGGAGTCGACTATTTCACCATCCACGCCGGCGCGCTCAAAGCCCACGCCGAAATGGTGGGTGAACGCCTGACGGGCATCGTAAGCCGCGGCGGTTCGATCATGACCCGCTGGGCAGTGCTTCACAACGAGGAAAACTTCCTCTACACCCACTTCGACGATATTTGCAAAATTCTCGCTCGCTATGACGTAGCTGTATCGTTAGGCGACGGACTGCGCCCCGGCTCAATCCACGATGCCAACGACCGCTCACAGTTCCTCGAACTCGACGTACTCGGCGAACTCACCCAAATAGCTTGGCGCAACAAGGTGCAGGTGCTCATCGAAGGCCCAGGCCACGTGCCGATGCACAAGATTGAGGAGAACATGGAGCGCCAAGTGCGCAAATGCGCCGAAGCCCCCTTCTATACCCTCGGCCCGCTCGTTACCGACATCGCCCCCGGCTACGACCACATCACCTCGGCTATCGGAGCCGCCCAGATAGCATGGCTCGGCACCGCAATGATCTGCTACGTAACCCCCAAGGAGCACCTTGCCCTCCCCGAGCTTGAGGATGTGCGTGTAGGCGTAATCACCTATAAGATCGCCGCTCACGCCGCCGACTTGGCCAAGCGACTCCCCGGAGCCGAAGCGCGCGACAATGCGATGTCGAAGGCTCGATTTGAGTTCCGCTGGAAGGACCAGTTCAACCTCTCGCTCGACCCCGAGCGCGCGAAGTCATACTATGTGTCATCTCAGGAATTCGACGAGCACTACTGCACAATGTGCGGACCCAACTTCTGCGCAATGCGCATCTCACAAAATCTGATTAACGACTGCGACAAACTATAAATGTTTTCCGACGAAATCAAGCAATACGATTGGGATGACACCGTACGGTTCATACAATCACGCCGAAGCCGCGACGTTGAGGATGCCCTGACCAAGGAGCACCTCGATGTCGAGGACTTCATGGCACTGATCTCACCCGCCGCTGTGCCCTACCTTGAGCCGATGGCGCAACGTTCGCGCGACATCACCCTGCGCCGCTTCGGCAAGACGATATCGCTCTACATACCGCTATATGTGTCAAACGCTTGCACTAACCACTGCGTGTATTGCGGCTTCAACCACCACAACCCGCTACTGCGCACTACCCTCACCATGGATCAGGTAAAAGCAGAGTGCGAGGCCATACGCCGCCTCGGTCCATTTGAGAACCTGCTGATAGTGTCCGGCGAATTCCCCACACTCAACGGCGTTGACTACTTGGAGCAAGTGCTGAAGGTGGCTCGCCCCTACTTCAACAACCTCACCATCGAGGTGATGCCCATGAAAGCCCGCGACTATGAGCGACTTACCCATTCGGGACTAAACGGTGTGGTATGTTTTCAGGAGACGTACAACGCCGACCGCTACGGCGTGTACCACCCCCGCGGCATGAAGTCGATATATGAGTGGCGCCTCAATGGTTTCGACCGCATGGGTCAGGCCGGAGTACACAAGATCGGGATGGGGGTGCTGATAGGGTTAGAGAACTGGCGCGCCGACGTGACCATGATGGCCCGACACCTGCGCTACCTGCGCCGCAACTATTGGCGAACCCGTTACTCAATCAACTTCCCCCGCATGTGCCCCGCGGAGGGAGGCTACCAACCGCGCATGGTGATGACCGATAAGGAGCTGGCTCAACTTACCTTCGCATTCCGTATATTCGATAACGATGTGGATATCAGCTACTCAACCCGCGAGCGACCCGAATTCCGCGCCAACATGATGAAACTCGGAGTAACCTCGATGAGCGCCGGCAGCAAGACCGAGCCGGGAGGATACGTGTCTACCCCTGAGGCGCTTGAGCAATTCCACGTGAGCGACGAGCGCTCACCCATGGAAGTTGCCGCCGAAATCGCTGCCTTAGGCTATGATCCAGTGTGGAAGGATTGGGACAAAGTGTTTGATTAACGCCGGCGGCGGAACCGACCTAAGGCAAACCCAAGGGCGTCGGCCTGGATTTTTGATTTAGCTATCCAGTTGACCGTCAAGTATATCAACACACCCACACAGCCCTGCGCAAGCAATAGCCACCAGGGGTTGACTATAACCAACGACAGAGCCCACATAGCAGCCATAGCCACCAGTGTAGTGGCTGTATAGGGCACTAAATCAAGCAAGAAATCAGCCACTCGCCTGTCAATCAAGCGTGTGGCAGTTATCATTGTAGCCACCCAAGTGACGAAGGCGGCAATCACCTGGCCCCACAGTAGTATCTCTATGCCGTACACGAGGTTGCCCGGCGCAGTCCACCCTATCATAGGGAGGGTCAAAAGCAGTGCCGCGAGTGCCACACCATCGCGAAGCGACTCCATATAGACTATCAGCTTAGCCCGCCCAAGCGACAGTATATAGTTGGAATACAACGATGTAAACAGATAGAAGATGCCCCTCACGAGCAGAAGTTGGAAGAGCACAATCGACGCATCCCACTTCTCGCCAAAGAGCGCGTGAAATATCGGCGTGGCCATCACTATGCAGAAACCCATGGCCGGAATGGCCAGATAGGCTGTAAAACGCGAGGTTTTGGCTGCCACGCGGGCGAAACGCTCGCGATTGTCCTGCACCTCCGACAGCAGAGGCAGGAACGATGACGTAAGCACTTGATTGATTGACATTATCCCCATCTTACTCCACTTGTCTGACTGGGTGTAATAGCCAAGCGACACCATGCCCACACGGTTGCCGATGAAAAATGAGTAGATATTCTGAAATAGCGTGTTGAGAAACGATGTGAACATCACCCCCGAACCTACAGCCATGAACGACCGCAACGACCGCCAGGAAAATTGCATCAGAGGCAACCACCGCGTGGCAAGCCATAGGGCAATCGACTTAACAGCCGTCAACACAATCGTTTGCCACACCAGCGCCCATGCTCCATAACCGGCCACAGCGAGTGCGATGCCAGCGATTGAGCCTGCCGTAAGGCCGATGGCATTGGTGGCGGCGATCAGTCGCACGTTCATCTGCTTCATCAGGCGGTTGGTCTGCACGATGGCGGTAGCAGAGAGTATAAACGACAGGAACATCACCCTCGACAGCGGTATCAGGCGCTCATCACCCTGAAACCAATCGGCTATCAGCGGTGCCATAAACCACAACGCTACATACAGCACCGTCGCCATGCCGATATTGAACCAAAGCACCGTCGAATAGTCGAGCCGCGAGGGGGATTTGCGCTGTATCAGTGCCGACGAAAAGCCACTATCCACAAACAACGATGCAAAAGCCTGAAATACAAGCACCGCGCCCACAAGACCGAAATCCTCCTGACTTAGCAATCGCGCCAGGATGATGCCGGTGACTCCGTAGAGCACCTGCGTGGCCACACGGTCAATCATATTCCACTTGATCGACCGTGCGGTAAGGGTCTTCAGGTTGCGCTGCTGATCAATCACCTTCGTTTGCGCCAAGTGAGTTCATAGGCACAGCTGTTGAGCGTGCGAAAGGTTTGGTGGTAATCGTAGGCTCGCCGGCGTAATAAATCTTGCCCGGACCTATCGACCCACCAAGGATGATCAAATCCTTGCGTGCGTCGCAACCGATTGACCCAGTGCCCACAATACGGCATTTCACCTCCTGTGCAACTAAGCCGTCGGCTTGTATTGTGCCCGTGCCGACCACACTGAAGCATGCGTTTGTACATTTTCCGTCAATCACAAGCTGACCATTTCCAGTCTTGAGCGCGGCATCAACGCGGGTGGCGTTGACATCGTGCACCACCAGTCGGCCATTACCAATCAGGTTGGCCTTGAAAGCCGGACCGGAGGCTAAGGAGAGAACCCTAACCGTTGAGTCACCGCTATTCTCCACCGATGTCAGGAAGTTGGAGTAGACTGTGATTGTGGGCAGGTTGTGGTAGTCGATGCCGTCGGTTGATATCTGAAGGTCGAGCCGACCCTTCTTGTTGCTGAACATCAGCACCGATGCCAGGTCGGGCGTAGTGTTGAACACCGCTTTACCCGCCGAGTCGGGGTCGCACTTATACTCTACATTAAGTCCCTCGATCACTTTAAGCTGCGAGAAATCCTCCACATCCAGCTCGTAGCGCGTGAGCCCGGCACCACTCGCCATCAGCGCGGCAGCAAGCAAACAACATGTTGAAACAAAATATTTTATAGTCATTATGTGATGAATTTATCTGTATTATTTTAAGATTGTTACCACGTCAGGTCCTACATTCGACTCTACCTCATGGGGATAGCGAGGCATGGTTATAGTACCGTTGCCGAGCTGGTTGACTACAACGCGGCGCACTGGGCCGGAGTTAAGTGTACCATTACCCATCAGGTTAACCGTCAGCGAATTGCAACGCAGCTTAAGTGTATGCACAGCCGACATATTGTCGACGTTGACCATCATATTGGCAACCTTGCCACCTATAATTGACAAATCAGATTGGCCGGTAGCCTCAAACTCGATATTGGTGGCGAAGCACTTACCGAGCAACAGCCTTGAGGTATTGGCTCCTGTGACCATCATGTCCTTAGCCCTGAGCTGCCCGATACCCATGTCACCATCCACGAGATTGAGCATCACATTGTCGGCTTTGATACTGCGGACGAAGATGCCACTCTTAGCCTGATCAGTGGCCGAAGTAAGCACAAGATTGGGGGTGCCCACAAGCTCCTTGGCAACAACAACGGCGCGATCCGACGCATCAACCTGCATCAGAGGCTGGTTGTAGAGCACGGTCACGCGGGTGGTCAGGGCGTTGGCCGTAGAGTCGGCCTCGATGCGCAACAGGTCGCCATCGTAGCTCTGGGCCACAATACGCGGAGCAGAATTGTCGGAAGTGTTATAGACAATAAATCCACCATGGCGAGCGTCATACCTGAGCTCGACAACAGCCGGGCCTGACACAGCCACTGATGTGAACGGACGCACAGCCTTCAATATCACACGTTGGCTGCCTGCAGTCTGTGCCACACATGCGGCCACTGCCAGGATCATAAGCGATAACAGGGAGAGGTAACGTTTCATTTCAACTTATAAATCGTTAATTATTTTTTCTATATCTGATAATATAACGTCAAGTTCGGCATAAGTGTTGGCTCGCAGCATGGCTATGCGCATCGGGCGGAAATTTGGGATCCCCTTAAACAGAGGCGACGCAGCCAAGTGACGGCGTATGTGAAGTATACCGCGGTACTCATCGATACGGTCGATGCTCTCACGGATCTGCCGACGTATCAGCCCGAACTTCTCGGCCACCGTCAGCTCCGGCATCTCCACTCCCGAAGCCGCACCCTTGAGCTCGCGGAAAATCCAAGGTGCGCCTATCGCGGCACGTCCCACCATCACGCCGTCGACACCATAACGGTCGAAAGCATCCTTAACACCCTGAGCATCACGGATATCCCCATTACCTATCACCGGTATCGTAAGTCGCGGGTTGGCCTTCACGGCTGCTATCACATCCCAGTCGGCCTCACCGGTGTACATCTGCGAGCGCGTGCGCCCATGCACTGTCAGCGCCGCAATGCCGCAATCCTGGAGCTGCTCGGCCAGATCGACGATGACCTTGGAATTGTGTTCCCATCCAAGGCGAGTCTTCACCGTCACCGGCAACTTCACAGCATCGACCACCGCACGGGTGATTTCGAGCATCTTGGGTATGTCGCGCAGCAGTCCCGCTCCGGCGCCCTTACCCGCGACCTTCTTCACCGGGCAACCGAAATTGATGTCGAGGATGTCGGGGCCGGCAGCCTCCACCATCTTAGCCGCCTCGACCATCGGCTCCACCTCGCGGCCATAAATCTGAATGGCCGTCGGGCGCTCCTTAGGGTCAATCGTCAGCTTGCGGGTGGTTGAGGCGATGTTGCGTATCAGCGCATCGGCCGACACAAATTCAGAGTAAGTCATATCAGCCCCCTGCTCCTTACAGATCAGGCGGAACGAGCCATCGGTAACGTCCTCCATCGGAGCGAGCATCACCGGCCGCGCCCCCAGCTCAATATCCTTTATCTTCATTTTGGTTAGATACTCGATTATATCAATTTGCGAAGATAGCAATTTTCTCCAAAACCACGCCAATCCCTGCCCCTATTTACCAACAATCTGCGCCATTTGCCCAATCCCGAACCTCCTTACGTGAAAAAGGGAGATGCTCACGCACCCCCCTAAACCTTTGGTGCCTCCGTGGCGGGAGGAACCAATGATAGCGTTCTTCGTATAATTATCTGGTGCAAAGTTACCACCAATCCGGTCCTTAAAAAATACCTAATTTTAGGTAAAATCGCCTCGTCCCGGTGAAATCGGTGTTGCAGTCTCCGCAGACGCATCCGGGGTGCGGCCCTACTTGTGGGTGGGGCGCCATGAGGTGGGGTATGGGAGTGCCACAGTGCTCGGCGGTTCAGCCGCCGAGTTAGCTGTCGGGGCGGCTGAGTCAGAGGGGGTAGCGGAGGTTGGTGGCGGTGGGGTTGGTGAGCACTTCGGCGAGGTAGCGGGAGGCTACGCGGCGCGCCTCAGGAAGGTTCATGTAGGAGTAGTTGCCGCAGTCGCGCGGGGTGGCGCCTGGAACTTCCCCTTCAAAGGCGGAGATGAAGCTGAACATGTCGCGCAGCAGTGGCAATATATCCTCCGGCTCCAGCTCCCCCTGCAATATCAGGTAGTTGCCGGTGAGGCAACCCATCGGTCCCCAGTAGATGGTGCGTGGTCCCCACTGGGGGTGGTTGCGCAGGTATGTGGCGGCGAGGTGCTCGATGGTGTGGATGGTGGCACCGTCGAGCGCGGGCTCGCGGTTGGGGAGGGTCATGCGGATGTCGAAGGTGGTGATAGGGTCGCCCGAGGGGGTGACGTCACGGCGCGACACGAACACGCCCCGGTCGAGGCGCTCATGGTCGATGGTAAAGCTGGGTATCTTTTTCATAACGATTGGATGATGTGGGTCAGGGTGCGGAAGGTGTTGCGGGGGGCATCCTCCCAGAAGTTCTCGTATTGGGCTATGTTGTCGGTATGTCCGGGGGTGTCGCTGATCACCCTGACGCAGAGGAATGGCACACCGCGCTTATGGCAGGCGTGGGCTATCGCTGCCGACTCCATGTCGACGGCTATCACCCGAGGATGCACCGACGCTATTCGCTCTACCTCAGTGGGGGTGCTGACGAAGAAGTCGCCCGACGCCACCAGACCGGCCTTGGCTTCGGGGACTGCCTGCAACGCCTGGTTGAGCAGCCGTTCATCGGGGGTGAAGTAGCGGGGACAGTCGGCCATCTCACCCCACACTGTGCCGGGACCGCAATATGTGTCGTGGTAGGCTATGGAGTCGGCGATTACTACATCGAGGGGGCGTGTATGCCCTGTGCCGCCGGCCACGCCGGTGTTGATGATGAGCGATGGGTTGAAATGGTTGATCATGGCCGTGGCGCCGAGAGCGGCGTTGACTTTGCCGATGCCGCATTGCATGGCCACGACTTGACAATCGCCGATTGTACCGGTGGTGAATGTGAAACCCTCGTAAGTTGATTGCCGGGGGTCTTGAATTAGATTGAGCAGGAGGTTGAGCTCCTTGGTCATTGCTACGATTATGCCTATCATTGTAATGAGTTATTATAGATGGGAGAGTTGGGAACTGGCTGGGAGAACTACAAGCGCTATGCGCTTGAACGGAACAACTACGCGCCCTTAAGGTGCTTTAAAAACTTTAATAACTTTAATAACTTTAAAAACTCTCAAAACTTTTGTGATTTATCGGGCGAGGGAGAGGTTGAAGGAGATACCGTAAGAGGAGTTGGTGGTGGGGTAAGCGGCGTTGGATACCAGCGGGGTGTTGACCTGATGGTCGAAGTAGGCTGATACTGTCAATCGCTTGGAGAGGATATAGTTGGCGGTGAAGTTCATGCTCAGTGTGCGAGTGCCGCTTGTGGCCTGGGTGTAGTTGCCCTCGATGCGGCGGATTAGGGCCTGTGAGGTCTGGAGTGAGAAGTCGGCGTTGAGTGTCAGGTCGTTGCTAACACCGGTGCCTGAGCCGCGCATCTTAAGCACTGAGTTGAACCCAATGATTTTGTAGCCGGCTCCGAATGTAAGGCCGCGGGTGGTGGCCTCCACCACTTGTCCGGCTGAGGAGTTGAGGGTGAGGGTGCGCTGGTCGCGATACTCGGCATTGAGGGTGATGTCGTTGTTGAGCGTCACATTGACTCCTAACAGCGGGGCGAACTTCTCGTTGATTGCTACCGACGAGATATTGAACGGTGACGACGGTATGGGGTTGCCGGTAAGCTCGTCGAGAGTGAAACCGTAGTTGCCGTCGACGCTAAGCCAGTTGAGATACGACGTGTAAGAGCCCACGGTGTAGGTACACTGGTAGGCGTGGGTCAGGGTGAATGTCTTGAATATGTTGCGCATATTACCCATGTTGACGAATCCGTCGTAAGTCACGCGCCAGTTGGGCAGGGCGTGGGCGAACGATGGGAACGGGTCGGTATAATATGTGTGGGCGTTGCCTCCGGAGTAGGCGGCGAGGAAGGCGGGGATGAGCACATCGCTTGAGGTCTCGCTGATGGTTCCAACAGACGGGTCGAACGGGCGCCCGGCATGGATGTTGTCGCGCATAAATCCCCCCTCGGGGTAGTTCATGCCCACATACTTCTGCTCGATGCGGCTGCGCATTATGGGGATGTTTTCGAGGAACTGGTTGAACGTGCCGCTCTCGTAGCCGTTCTCGGCCTTCGACGAGCCAAGGGCTGTGCCGATGGCGATGTGGGTCTTGGTGTAGCTACCGGTGCGACTCACGGGCATGTCGGCATACATGAATTGTATCTGGTTGGTACGGTTGTCGGTGCGGTTGGTGGTGAGCTGCACCTTGAAGCCCTTGAACAGCTCGAGGTTGAGCTCGATATTGAGCTCGGTGCCCTTCGACCATATCGCGGGGGATGTCTGACCATCGTCGGTGATTAGCCAGCCGCGGGCCTTGATGCGGTCGATGTAGCTCTCGTCGGTGAAACCGAAGGCGAAGTCCAGGCCTGGGGCCATCGGTCCGTAGCTGCGGCTCTGGCCGAAGATGTTGCCCACGTCGGGCCGGTAGAGGGGTATCGACAGGGAGTTGGTGCGCTTCCAGCGTATCGCGGCTGATCGGGGGCTCATCGCAAATCGGGCGGCATATTCGCCGATTTCGCGCCATAGGCCCTTCTCCTCCTTGATAATCTCGGTGATGGTGAACTTGATATTCTTGTCGCCGGGGGTGAGCACCTCGATTGACTGCGGATCGATGACCTTGAACTTCACAGGGAATGGCTGGCCGTCGACCGTCGTTGCTTCGACCTTCACCTTCTTGGCTCGCAGGTTGTGCTTGATGGTGAGGGTGGTGTCGGGCTGCAGCATGTAGGTGCGCTCAAACTTCTTTGGCTTGCGGGCCTGGGAGGCTGTCTTGCGTGTGTTGGCGAAGCGTTTGTTAATCTCCTTGGTGAAATTGAATTTGTTGTAGATCGACTCGAAGTTGAGGCGTCCATCGGCGCTCCACGAGGCCTGGTTGGCGATGGTGTTGCCCATCGACTCGCCGTCGACTGTAGCACCGCGGTCCCAGCGGTAGGTGGCGTTGTAGGTCACCGATCCGTTGAGGAAGTCGAGCACGGGTATCTTGCTGAAAGGCGCCTTATACTGGCCGGTGAAGGTTTGGTTGTAGGCCCAGGGGGTACCCATGGAGAGGATACTGTTCCACACGGTGTCCTTCCACTCGCGGTATTTGTCGGGGAAGAGTCGGCGGTTGACCGCGCCTACTGTCTCCTCGATGCGTGCCGAGGTGTTGGAGTTGAATGTCAGCGACAGCGATTTGGTGATATTCCACGACAGGTTGAGCTGACGGTCCCAAAGGAAGTTTTTGCTCACCGATACCGGCAGCTGGAACATCACATCGGTCTCCGACCGCGTCTGCAGCTCGTAGTAGTAGCGCGACATAGTGGTGAGGAAGGTGATGTTGTTGGGCAGGTAGTTGAGCTCCCAATCCTTGATGAACTTCAGGTTTTTGTTCTTGCTCTTGATCCAATTGAAGGGCTTAAGTCCGGGGAGTAATGGGGTGTAGGAGTATTGGAACGAACCGCGGTAATCGTTGGTGTACTCATACTCGGTGGTTGGATCCATCTTGTTCTGTTTGTTGAACGAGAAGTTGAACGTGAAGTTGGCAGGGTCCCAGGGCATGGGGCGCTTCGACTGCACGTCGAACTTCAAGCCTGAGATGCTGAAGTTCTTGATCGTGCTACGCTCGATGGCGTAGTTGCTGATGGAGTCGCGCTCGGCTTTGGTGTTGGCCTCGTCGAGGGCATCCTTGAGGAGCACGTCCTGGTCCAGGGGGTTGTACTTGGGCGAGGTCTTCTCCTTTGTCACAGAGAAGTAGATGGGGGCCTTGAGCTTGATCTTCTCGGGGAGGAGACGGCCCACATCGCCCTGCACTGCGAAGTTGTACTGCTCGTAGTCGTCCATACGGCGGTCGTTGAGCGACTGGTCTACACCGCCGAAGCCGGCGGTTTCGATATGTGTGCCGAAGTTGAGGGTGGCGATATCCGACACGTTGAGGGTGGCGTTGGCCTTGGCAGCCCACCCACCTTCGTTGTTGAAGTCAGTCACCTTCAGCTCGTTGACCCACACAGTGGCGTCCTTGGTGGTTGAGGCATTGTTGCGCACACCCACAAGCATCACGCGGATGTCGCTCAGCGAGGGATTGCCCATCACGGCCATACGGTTGTTCTCGTTGTTGGGGTCGCGGCCGGTGTATAGGGTGGCATATCCCACGTTGGAGCCTTCCTGAGCCTTGGCCACATTGCGCTCGCGCTTGAGTGTCACGAGGCTTTGCAGGTCGAGATCCATGAAGTTGTTAAGCGGCCACACCTTCTCGCGGTCGGTGGAGGTGTCGCTATATTTGCCATGAGGTGTGAGGGTCAGCGGTATCTCATACTCATAGAAGTTGCTCTTGACGTCAGTGCCGAGGCGCACGAACAGTGAGATCTCGCCTGAGCGGAGGTTGGTCAGGTCGTCGATAAGGCTCTCGGCGTGAATCCACATCTGCATGCGCTTATAATTGCGCAGGTCGTACTGAGTGTTTCGATACACGCCGCGGGCGTCGCCGGCTTGCAGCCCGGTGACTTTGAGCGACAGTGACTGCTCGTTGAGCTGTGTGATCTGTGCCTGACCGGGGTCGGTGATACGTGTCACGCCGGGAGGGAGCACATAGTTGACGGGCTGGCGTGCGCCGTTCTCCTCGATGTTGACCACCGAGATGTCGAGCTGACCCTCAGCGGGGGCGTCGCCACGTTGGTTGAGGTTGAACTGATAGGGACGCCACTCGCCGCGCACCAGCTCGAGGGTGGCGAAGCGCAGGTGGGTCACCTGCTTGAAGCCGGTCATGAAGATACGGGCGAAGCGCACGGTGGAGAGGTCGGAAATCGAACCCACCACGCGCTCATAGTCGCTCAAGGGTATCTTAAACTGATACCATTCGACTTCCTGGTCCTTGCCGTCGCGGGTGCGCACCAGCGACACCTGCTTGTCGGTGATGTAGTTTTTGCCCACCTCGAAGTCCTCGGGACGGATCGACACTTTGTACTGGAAGTATCGCTCGTACTCGTTGAGGGTGTTGTCCTGGTTGATATCCTCAACATCGGGCACGCTGCGGGCGGCCTGATAGAGGGGATCGGATGCGTCCTCGGGTGAGAGTGAGTTGCCCTCCACACCGTTGTAACGCTTGTAGCGGTCGAGGATGCCGAGGCGCTGCTCGTCGTAGTCAACGCCGCGGAAGAAGTGGTAATTATCGCCGGCGGGGTCGTTGAAGGGTGAGAATTTGTCGTTCTGCATCTCCTCGATCGCGGCGGGGGTGAGCTTGAGTCGAAGCTGGTCAAGGTAGTCCTTGTAAGAGTCAAATTCAAACTCCATGGTATTGGGGAGTCCGTCGAGACCGACATCCTGCACGGTACGCGAGCCGGTGGTGTTGTCAAATGAGTAGGTCAACGAGTTCTGCTGCGATGTGCGGCCCCAGACGGAGTTGGTCAGGTACTGGTCGTTGCCGTCGTAGGGTATGCCGTTCTCGTACGACTTCTTGCCATCCTTGAGGATATCCTCGGAGATTTCGCCGAAGTTGAAGTAGAGATCGCCACCGTCGTAGTTGGGGTTGTCGGGATCGAGGAAGGGGTTCATCAGCCAGAACTGCACGTACTCGATATTTGACTGCTCGAAGTTGGTGTTGTCCATCTTGCGCATGATGCCGCCCCAACGCTTTTCGGGGTAGAGCAGGTTGCCGCTGTCGTCGATGTTGGTGGCATCGAGGTTGTAGGGGCCGCGCTCGGTGGGATAATACGAGAGGTTGAGAGTCTGAATGATAGCCGACTCGCCATATTGGAGGTCGCGGTTGGGGAATATCTCGTATGTGGTCACCTCACGCACATAGGGGTTGGAGAGCTGCTCCAGATCGCTGCGGATGTAGCCCGGGCAAAGCGAGGAGTTGCGCTGGGTGAACATGCGGTCGATGTAGTACCAGTTGAGCAGCGCGCGGTTTTTGCCATAGTCCACATTGTTGCTCAGCCCGGCCTCGGGGAACATGGCGTTGGCGCCGCTCTCATAGGGTGTAGAGGCCAGGAACCATGAGTATGGTGAGCGCAGGTCGATGCCGGTCTGCGAGGTCTCGAAGTCGTCGATATATGAGCTGCCCTTGGCAGAGCCAGACTTCTGATTGTGTGGCACAAGCTGCGCAAACTCGGCTGTGAGGTTAAACCGCGAGGGCTGCACGGCATTGACCGTGGGTATCTTGTTGATCAGGTTGGTGAGCCACATGAACTCTGACTGATATGCCAGGTTCAAGCCCCACATCGTGTTGTTGATGATCTCATCGCCGATGTTTACCTTCTCGGTGAGTGCTTTTTCGGAGAAGTGCAGTATCGTTGCCCCGATGTTGAAATTCTTGTTAAACTGATATTGCAAGTCGAGTCCCAGCAGGGTCTTGCGCTGCATGGAGTATAGCGACTGGTTCTCGAGGGTCACGTTGATGCTCTGTCCGGAGTCGATGATGCTCTGGTTGGTGATGGTGACGATACCCATCGAGTAGTCGACGGTGTAGTCGCTGTTTTCGGTGAGCTGCACGCCGCCGGCGGTGACGACCACCGATCCGCGGGGCACATTCATGGCATTGAGGCGTATCTGCGAGCCCGACGATGCCTGGTATTTACCCTTAAGTATGAACTTATTCTTGTCGGCAAATTGCCGCGCTACCACGAGCGTGGAGTCGTAAAGCTCCTGGTAGCAATATTGCTGGGCGAGGACCGGGTTGTTGATTTTCTTGGCAAGGTGCTCGCCGAATGGTTCTACTACGGGGAATATGATCTTGCCGGTCTGCGACTGCACGGTATACCCCTCGATGTAGTCGAAAAATCCGTCGGGGTTGGAATCCTGGTTGGAGTCGATGCGGTCGAGGTTCATTACCTGCAGCAGGGGCTGGTCGTTGAGTCCCGTCACGGGCAGGTAGTTGATTTGGGTGCCGGTGGTGTCGC
Organism: uncultured Muribaculaceae bacterium; assembly: GCA_964628905.1. Taxonomy (GTDB): domain Bacteria; phylum Bacteroidota; class Bacteroidia; order Bacteroidales; family Muribaculaceae; genus JAJPXC01. The sequence continues at coordinate 17,831 of CAZVNS010000023.1, forward strand.
TCAGATACATGATGTTGAGGCGGAAGTTCTGCTGCGACAGCTGGTAGGCTCCGAGCGAGTAGACGTTCTTCATCATCAGGCCCCACATAGGCAGCTTGGGAGCCACGGTAGTACTCTTGAGCATCTTCACATAGAGGGCCTCGGAGGTGGAGGTGATGTCAGACGAGAACTCACCCACCTGATAAACTTGGCCGCCGTAGGTATATTCGTAAGCGATGCCCAACACCTCATCGGCGTTGAGCTGGCTTTTGATTGACACATATCCTAAGGTGGAGTTGAGGGTGTACTCCGACGAGCTGAGCAGGCGGGCGCTTTCTACCTTCTCGTAGTCTTTACCACCCTCGATGCCGTAGGCCGAAAGGGGTTCGAGGGCCTGGGTCACGGTGTTGATGTTGCGAGCGCCGGGGTAGTTGGCCTTGATCTCCTGCAGCAGGTTGTTGGACGAATTGGAGGGCACGTCCTGCGACAGGTTGGGCACCCAGTGGTCGTTGGCAAGCACACGGTTTTCACCCAAGTCCATGAAAGCCACGATATTGCGTGCTTCGTTGAAGTTATTGTTTTTGTTTGTAACCCAGATTTCGACGCGGGTGATGTTGACTCCCGAAGCCACGAATGGAAGCTTCGAGGCAAACTGGTCGTAGTTGTCGCGGAAATAGTGGCCGAGGAAGTAGTGGCGGTTTTGGTCGTACTCGTCGGCATTGATCTCGAAGTCGGTGGTCTGCACGCCACCCTTTGAGCTGACGCTCTTCGACTCGGAGTTCTGTTGCGACACCAAGGCTGTGGCAGTGAGTTTGCCAAACTGCAGCTGGGTTTTGATACCGAACAGTGCCGTGCTGCCTCGTATCAGCGACGATCCGGTGGTCATCGACACGTTACCGGCCTCAATAGCCTTGACTATATCGTCCTCCTTACCCTCGTAGGCGAGTTTGATGTTCTTGGAGTCGAAGTCAAATGTGGCGTCAGTGTTGTAAGTCATGTTGAACTTCAGACGGTCGCCCACGCCGGCGGCGATTGTGGCCTGGATCTTCTGGTCGAAGTCGAAGTAAGTCTTGCGACGGGCCGAGAGCGACAGCGCAGGGTTGTCGGTCTTATTGCTCTTGACACCCATCTTGATCTGCACCGTACCCTGGGTTTTGAGCGACACGCCACCGGGGCCGAAGATCTTCTCCAACGGCCCGAGGGCGAAGTTCATGTCGAAGATGTTGAAGGGCTGTTTCTCCTTACCCTCAGCAAGCTCCATATTGCGCTCGCGGTAATACTCCTGGAGCGAGCGGCGCAGCTGCCAGTCGTTGTACTGCTTCTCTGAAAGGATGAAGGGGGTGGCCACCTCGTAGTCGCCGACCTTGGTGCGTATCACATAGCAGCCGGTCTCGGGGTCGTACTCAGCCTCGGTCTTGATGTTGGAGGGGGTGGCCAGGTCGGTAGCCAGCTCGTCGGCCACGAGGTCTTGATAGCTCTGAGGTATCATGTTGGACGTGGCGAAGGGCATCATTATCGAGTCGGCGGGATTGGCCGGAGGTGCGGGATACACCGGAGGGGGAGGTGGCAGCTCGCTCTTATAGTACTGAGCAGTAGCCACCAACGAGCATAATGCGAGCGTAAACACCAGCCCGCACATTGCCACCATTGATCGTATCGCCTTCCGGTTGCTTTTATTCATTGCACTGCACGTGCCTATCAGAGCATCGCAAGAGCCTGACGGATAGCGGCATCCACCTTGGTCTGAGGAGCCGCCTCGTAAATCTTCTTGAGGGCTTTCTGCGCCGCTGGCTTGGGAAAACCGAGGATCACGAGCGCGGCCAATGCCTCCTCGAAATCCTCCGATGACTGTGTAGGCTGCAATAATAACGTAGCGTCAGTGGGTTTTATTTTATCCTTGAGGTCAACAATTATGCGCTGAGCAGTTTTCAGCCCTATACCCTTCACATTCTTCAGCCGAGAATGGTCGCCCGAGGCTATCACAGCCTCAAGCTCAGCCGCCGGTATCGACGACAGGATCATCCTCGCAGTGTTGGCTCCCACGCCCGACACGCCGATCAGCGCCAAAAAGAGCTGACGCTCGCGGTCGTCGATAAAGCCGTAGAGCGTGTGGGCATCCTCGCGTATGGCCTCATACACTAACAGCTTGGCCGACTCAGCCTTCTGCAACTTGTCAAATGTAGGCAGGGTGATGTTGAGCAGATACCCTACCCCGCCGCAGTCGATCACAGCATAGGCGGGGTTGACGCTGTCAATGCGTCCAGATACATATTCTATCATTGTAAAAAATGCGTTGATTTATGATGCAAATTTAACCATTATTCCGCAAAGTTCGTTATCTTTGCGAATATCTATCGTTCACTAACCATTTGTAGATTTTTTTCACACTAAATAACCGATTCAACTATGTTAACCGAACAAGATCTGGCCCAAATCAAGTCGTTGGGCATGACCTCCGAAGGGGTGCTCGCCCAGCTTGAGCGCCACCGCAAGGGTTTCCCATATCTACGCATCGACGCCGCAGCCACCGTAGGGCACGGCATACGCCGCCTCACCCCCGAACAGCAGCAGCAGGCCGTAGCCCGATGGCAGCGCTACCTGGCCGACGGAGGCAAGGTGGTGAAATTCCAACCCGCCTCGGGTGCCGCTTCTCGCATGTTCAAGGCTCTCTTTGAGTATGTAGACTCTACCGACGACCAGCCTAAGGCTGCCGTGGTCGAGGTGCTAGAAAACATCGAGAAGATGCCATTCTACAACGAGCTCAACAACACCACCCTCAAGCTATACGGCATGGATGTCAAAGCCCTCCGCGAAGCCGGCCGCAACAAAGATATAATCCGCGCCATTATCTCCCCCGAAGGGATGAACTATGGCGGTCTGCCCAAAGGCCTCCTGTCGTTCCACACATACCCCGACGGCACAGCGCGCACTCCCCTTGAGGAGCAGCTCGTCGAAGGCACAGCTGTGGCACGACGCACCGACGGCACCGTGCACCTCCACTTCACCGTATCACCTCAGCACCGCGAACTCTTCCGCAACAAGCTCGCACAGGTGATACCCCAGCTCGAGGAGCGCAACGGCGTGAAGTACGACGTGTCGCTCAGCGAGCAGAAGCTATCCACCGACACCATCGCCGCCAACCCCGACGGCACCCCCTTCCGCTACGATGGGAAGCTCGTGTTCCGCCCCGGCGGCCACGGAGCACTGATCGAGAACCTCAACGACGTCGATGGCGAGGTGGTGATGATAAAGAACGTCGACAACGTGACCCCCGACCATCTCCGCGGCGACACAATATTATATAAGCAAGTGCTCGCAGGAGTACTCGTCGAGACCCGCGACCGCATCGCCGAATACCTCAACGACCTCGCCTTGGGCAACTACACCCGCCACCGCCTCGACGAGATGGCCCGTTTCCTCAAAGAGGAACTCTGCATCACAGACCCGCGCCTTGACAACGCCACCGACATCGAACTGGCCAAACTGATCCGCGAAAAGCTTGACCGCCCCTTGCGCGTATGCGGCATGGTGCGTAACGAGGGTGAGCCCGGTGGCGGCCCATTCATAGCCTACAACGCCGACGGCTCAGCTTCACCCCAAATCCTTGAGAGCACACAGATCGACCCCAACAACCCAGACGCCGCCGAAAAGGCCAAAAACGCCACCCACTTCAACCCCGTCGACCTCGTTTGCTGGACCACCCGCGACTCAGCCGGCGAGCACTACAACCTCCCCGACTACGTTGACCACAACACCGGCTTCATATCAAGCAAGTCGTTCCACGGCCGGGAGCTGCGCGCCCTCGAGCTCCCCGGACTCTGGAACGGCGCGATGAGCGACTGGAACACCATCTTCGTCGAAGTCCCCATCACCACCTTCACCCCCGTCAAGACCGTCAACGACCTGCTCCGCCCCGCCCATCAGCCCCAAGCCTAACCCCACACCCCTACAGCACTTCCGCACTTCGCTTTATAAGGCGGAAGTGCGGAAGTGTATGTTTAAGTATGAAATGGCGGTCATCGGGAGCTTACCGTGCCCCGGCGCTGCGCGGCGGGGGCCCCAGTGGCTTATAGCTCGTATAGCTCGGCGTCGGCTACCTCGGACTCGAGGGTCTCGGCTGAGGTGGCCTTAATGTTGGGCAGCTCAAGGCCGATGTGCTCCTTGCGGTCGATCACCTTGAGGTAGAGGCCGATGAAGAAGGCGGCTACGCCCAGACAGGCGAGCATCACAAGCGGCCATGTGTAGTCGTACATCGTCGATGCCTGAGCCTCGGTAATCTGATGGGCGTCGAGCTGCGCGGCGATAGTACCGTTGGTCGAGTCAAGCACCTTGCCGATGAGCAGCGGGAAGAGCCACAGACCGATGTTCTGTATCCAGAAAATCAGAGCGTAAGCCGAACCTATCACCTTGGCGTCGACCAACTTAGGCACGCTCGGCCACAGCGATGCGGGAACGAGCGAGAACGACGCTCCGAGCACCAGGATTGTGACGTAGGCCACCACGACTCCTCCAAGATCATTACCCTTGAACATCGGCAGGATGAAAGCGAACGCCAGGTGACAGGCCACGAGCAGCAGCGATCCGTAGATTAGCATCGAGGCCGCTTTGCCCTTATAGTCGACATATTTACCAAGGATGGGGGTGATACCTACGGCCAACAGCGGGAACACCGAGAATATCGATGCAGCCGATTGCTGCTTGTAGCCAAAGAAACAGAATGTGACAAGCGCGATGATTGACACTACTAACAATATTACACGCAGAACCTTCTCCTTCTGGAAGTTGCTGACAAACGCCGCAACAGCAGCCACGAGCATGATGGCGTAAGAGATCCAAGTCACGACGTCGCTGGCCCAGAACGAGTCAGCGGCGGGAGCCTCAAGCGTCAGATTGCACTGCAGCATGTTGACCGCATACTTCTGGAAGGGGAATATCGCCGAGTAATATAGCACGCACAGCAGCGATACGAGCCAGAAGCCGCGGCTGCGCAATATCGCACCCACATCGCTGATCTTGAACGGCTCATCCTTCTCCTCCTCGGCGCCGGTCTGACGGTCGAGCTTGGCGTCCATGAAGAAGTAGACTATAAACATGATCAGGGCTATCATCAACAGCACCACGCCGAAGGCTACCGAGCGCGACACGTTGACCTCCCCTCCGAGCAATGCGAAGAAGGGGGAGAATATCATACATGTGGCTACTCCAAGACGGGCGAGAGCCATCTCCGAACCCATCGCCATCGCCATCTCGTGGCCTTGGAACCACTTTACGATGCCGCGCGACACAGTGATACCCGCCATCTCAACGCCGCAGCCAAAGATCATGAAGCCCACGGCGGCAAACTTGGCCGACGCCGGCATGCCCTCGTAGAAAGGCGACACGCCCAACTCGTCGAACACAGGTATATAATTAAGGTGTTCGGTGAACCATACGCCCAGCGCCGTGTCAGGGAACGTAGCCTCCAGGGCCACATACTGCATGCACGCGCCGATGAGCATCACCGCCCCCGACAGCAGAGCCGTGAACCTCACGCCCATCTTGTCGAGGATGATACCCGCGAATATCAAGAAGAATACAAATACATTAAGGAAAGTCTCCGAGCCCTGCATCGTACCAAACGCCGTAGAGTCCCATCCGCGGGTACTCTGCAGCAGGTCCTTGATTGGCGACAGCACATCCATGAAGATGTAGCTGCAGAACATGGCCAGAGCCAGAAGCAACAGCGCCATCCAACGTATTGCCGGCGAGTCGCTTAATAACTTTTTCGTAGTTACAGCAGTCATTTTTAGTAATGTGTGATGTGTGAAATGATTGATATATTCGGCAAATTTAGCGATTTTTTGCCAAAATTATTATCTTTGTGGCATTAACTGAAACCGAATTTAAACATATCGCTAACCGTAAAACTTTTTATTATGAAATCCCTCAAAGCATTAGCCATCGTGGCCCTGCTCGCCATCGTCGGGGCCGCTCCCGCCGCAGCTCAGTTTAAGTGGGGCCCCCGCCTGGGCTTCAACACCTCTAAATTGCACTTCGACGGCAAGGTCACCGACACCAAGAACATGACCGGCTTCACCGGCGGTATGGAGGTGGAGCTCACCATCCCCGTGGTGGGCTTCGGCTTCGACGCATCAGTGATGTACGTCAACCGCGGCGTCAACGACCCCGTCTATGTCGACAACGGCAACGGTCAACCCGTGACCACCACCGACAACAAGCACCACTACTCTTACATCGAAATCCCCATCAACCTCAAATACAAAATCGGCCTGCCCGCCGTCAGCAAGATCATCGCCCCGTACATCTACACCGGCCCCAGCTTCGCCTTCCTCTGCTCAAGCAAGACATGGCAGGACATGAAGCGCAAATCGTGCGACGTGGCCTGGAACTTCGGTCTCGGCGTCGAGCTGTTCACCCACCTGCAAGTGTCAGCTTCCTACGGCATCGGCCTCAACTCAGCCGTAGAGCGCATGATCGGCGGTGGCGGCCAGGAGGTGTACGACGGCAAGAACCGCTGCTGGACAGTGACCGCCGCTTACCTCTTCTAATCACAAATGCGACGTATCCTACTCTCACTCATCGTTATAGCTATGGCGCTCCAGGGCGCCATAGCTTGCACTTCGGCCATCGTGGCGGCCAAGGCCACCCGCAATGGGCGCCCCCTGTTGTGGAAAAACCGCGACACCGGCACCCTTGACAACTTCATAGCCCGCGTCGCCCCCCGCACTGAGGGCGACATCGAATATGTAGGGCTCTTCAACGCCGGCGACTCCACCCTCGCCGAGGCTTGGATGGGACTCAACGCCAAGGGTTTTGCCATAATGAACACTGCGAGCTACAACCTCGCCCCCGACACCGCCCGCCTCCGCAACCGCGAGGGCATCGTCATGTCGATGGCACTGCGACAGTGCCGCTCCACAGCCGACTTCGCCCGGCTGCTCGACACCCTCCCCCGACCCATGGGCGTGCAGGCCAACTTCGGCGTGATCGACCCCTACGGAGGTGGAGGCTACTTCGAGGTCGACGACTGGAGCTACCGCTTCTACCCCCTTGCTGAGGCCGAGTCGGGAGTGCTGATACGCACCAACTTCTCAGAGTCAGGGGACGACGGACAAGGGATGGGCTACATACGCTGCGATAACGCCCGCCACCTGTTAGCGCCACACATCGCCGCCGCCGACATCACCCCACTGACCTTCACCGACGAACTCTCCTGCTCATTCTACCACTCACTTCTCGATGCCGACCTCGCAGCCGACACCACCCGCCGCTGGATCATCGACCAAGACTTCATACCCCGCCGCTCCACCTCAGCCACAGTAGTGATCGAGGGCGTTAACCCCGGCGACGACCCTGCCGATGCCGTGATGTGGACAGCCCTGGGCTACCCTCCCGTAGCCCAGGTCAAGCGAGTCACCGTCAACACCATCCCCCCAGAGCTGCTCCCCGACTCCCGCTGGCACTCCCCCGAATGCGATGCCGCCATGGAGCGCAAACGACTCATCTTCCCCATCACCGCCGGCAGCGGCCCCCACTACATCGACCTACGCGCCCTGCGCCGCGCCCTCTCCACCCACCACCCCAACCTATAACCTACGACCTACAACCTATAACCTAACACCTATAACCTATAACCTTCAATTATGCGCACAAGAGGTTTTTCAGCCATATCGATAGCTTTTGTTGTTGCTACTTGCGCATTCTCCGCCGCTGCCGCCGCCGGCCGTGACTCGATGAGCGTTGAGCTCAACGAGAAACGCTCCAACGAAGTCGGCGCCCAATACGGCACATTCCTCCGCCATCATGGAGTAAACCCACTTTCACTCCACCTTCCGCTTCTGTTGGGCGGGAGTACGTAAGTGGCATTTCTGGCTGAAATTAGCCGAAAATAATACAAATATACAACAATTGTTCAACATAATAAGATTTCACAATTTATTTTGGATTTATGATGAAGTGAGAGGCAGCCCTGCGGGGTTGCCTCTCATTGCATCAGGTTATGGGTATGTGGGGTTTACTTGACGTATCGGGAGTAGTCGGCGTTGCGCATGTCGCCGGTCTCGTTGAAGGCGTTGTGGAGGGCGAAGGCTGCCTCGAGGGTGTGGGGGGTCTGGCCTCCCTTGCCAAGCTTGAGGTAGTCCATCAGCAGCTCCTTGTACATGGGGTGGGCGCAGTTTTCGATGATCTTCTTGGCGCGATCCACGGGGTCAAGGCCGCGCACGTCGGCGATACCCTGGTCGGTGACAATCACGTCGACCGAGTGCTCTGAGTGGTCGGGGTGGGCCACCATGGGCACGATGTTGCTGATCAGGCCTCCCTTGGTCACTGAGGGGCATGAGAAGATTGAGATATAGGCGTTGCGGGTGAAGTCGCCTGAGCCGCCGATACCGTTCATCATCTTGGTGCCGAGCACGTGGGTGGAGTTGACCGAGCCGAAGATGTCGACCTCGAGGGCTGTGTTCATGGCGATCACGCCAAGTCGGCGTATCACCTCGGGGTTGTTGGACAGCTCCGCGGGACGCATCAGAATTTTGTTGGCAAACTCACCCATGTTGGGGAAGAACTCCTTTTCGGTGTCGTCGCTCAGGGTCATCGAGCAGGTGGAGGCGAACACGCATTTGCCCTTGCGCATAAGCTCGAGCACGGCGTCCTGCATCACCTCGGTGAACATCATGAACGGGGGTATCTCGGGGTTCTCGCCCAGGTCGTAGAGCACGGCGTTGGCCACGTTGCCCACACCAGACTGCAGGGGGAGGAATTCCTTGGGTATACCGCCTTTGCGGTACTCGCTCAGCAGGAAGGCTACGACATTGGCGCCAATCTGCTTGGATATCTCATCGGGGGCGGTGAAGGGCTTCACGCCGTCGTAGAAGTTGGTCTTGACTATGCCAACCACCTTCGATGGGTCAATCTTGAGCACGGGTGAACCGATGCGGTCCTTTGGGCTGTAGATGGGTATCTCGCGGCGGTAAGGGGGGTCGATGGGCATGTAGATGTCGTGCATGCCGTGGAGGGTTGTGGGGAGGGCCTCGTTGAGCTCGATGAAGATCTTCTTGGCGAGCTTGGCGTAGGTGGGGATATTGCCCACGCCGGTGCCGAGGATGATCTCACCGTCGGGAGTGATTTCGGCCGCCTCGATGATGGCGAAGTCGATGTCGCCATAGAAGCCGTAGCGCACCTCCTGGGCCATCTCCGAGAGGTGGCGGTCGGTGTAGTGGGCGTCGTGCGAGTTGATGCGCTTGCGCAGGTCGGGCACGTTCTGGTAGGGGGCGCGGCGGTTGATAGCGTTGGCGCGTGAGAGCACACCGTCGACGTGGTCGCTGGTCGATGCGCCGGTGAAAATGTTCACCTTGAAGGGACGACCCTCTTCATGTTCTTTCTCAGCCTTCTTGGCGAGGGCTTCAGTGATTGCCTTAGGGGTGCCGGGGGCTGTAAAGCCCGACAGGCCAAGGGTATCGCCATTGTTGATCATGGCAGCAGCCTCTTCGGCTGTGATATAGTTAAAGGCCATTGGTATTGAAAAATGGTTGAATGATTGGTTGATTTTCTTTGTCAGTAACTCTCTTTTGAGTAATTTTGTGCAAAATTAAGGAAAATTACTGAATTGCGCTAATCCCCGCCTTAGTTTTTCACAATCGCCGGGCTTTTGTGCATAATATCATAAACCTTGTCTACCAAAATGACACAACATACTGAACGATTGGAGCCTAATCGGCTGCTCTACATCGAGACCTACGGCTGCCAGATGAATGTGGCCGACTCTGAGGTGGTAGCCTCGATCATGGGTGAGGCGGGCTACGACATCACCGACACAATCGATCAGGCCGACGCCATACTGCTCAACACCTGCTCAATACGCGACAACGCCGAGCAGAAGATCATAGCCCGACTCGACTACCTGGCATCGCTCCGCCGCAAGCGCGGCAAGCAGTCGCGGCTGATCATCGGTGTGATCGGCTGCATGGCCGAACGCGTGCGCGACTCGCTGATCAACGACCATGGGGTCGACATCGTGGCCGGACCCGACGCCTATCTGTCGCTCCCCGAGCTGTTCGCCGCCGCCGAGGCCGGGCAGAAGGCCATCAACGTGGACTTGAGCACCACCGAGACCTACCGCGACGTGCTACCCCGCCGCCTTGGGGGCGCCAAGGTGAGCGGCTTCGTCAGCATCATGCGCGGGTGCAACAACTTCTGCTCCTACTGCATTGTGCCCTACACCCGCGGCCGTGAGCGCTCCCGCGAGCCCCAGAGCATCATCAACGAGGTGGCCGACCTGCGCTCCCGAGGCTTCAAGGAGGTGACACTCCTTGGCCAGAACGTCAACTCCTACAGCCACGGCGACGTCGACTTCCCCGCCCTGCTTGAGATGGTGGCGCAGGCCGCCCCCGACATGCGCATACGCTTCACCACCTCCCACCCCAAGGATATGAGCGACCGCACCATCGACGTGATGGCCCGCCACCCCAACATATGCAAGCACATCCACCTGCCGGTGCAGTCGGGCAGCAACTCCGTGCTAAAGGCCATGAACCGCAAGTACACCCGCGAATGGTACCTTGACCGCATCCGCGCCATCCGCAAGCGGCTGCCACAGTGCGCCATCACCACCGACATGTTCACCGGCTTTCATGGCGAGACGGAGGAGGATTTCCAGCAGACACTCGACCTGATGCGCGAAGTAGGTTTTGACGCAGCCTTCATGTTCAAATACTCAGAGCGCCCCGGCACCCTGGCCTCGCGCACGATGCCCGACAACGTGCCCGAGGAGGTGAAAATCGACCGCCTCAACCGCATGATTGCCCTCCAAAACGAACTCTCCGCCGCCTCCAACCAGCGCGAAGTGGGCCGCACGGTCGAAGTGCTCATCGAGGGTGTAGCCAAGCGAAGCAACGACCAGATGGTGGGACGCACCGAGCAAAACAAAGCCGTGGTAGTCGACCGCGGCAATGCCCGTGTAGGCCAGACCGTCAGAGTGCGCATTGACAATGCCACCTCAGCCACCCTCATCGGCACCATCGTCGAGGCATAAAACGGCTCCACCCTAAGGCCCCTAAATCCTTAAAGTCCTTAAAGTCTCAAAAACTCAACTCCATACATGCCCGAATTCTCACTTGACTTTGCCCCGATAGTATGGGCCCTGATGGCAGTCGCAACAGTGGCGGCCTTGATACTCCTGGTGTTCTATCGAAGTAAGATATCAAGAGTCTACCGCCATTACCTGCAATGCCAAACAGCTGAGCCTGAGAGTCAAACAGCCATGCCGGGAGTCTCAGTGATAGTATACTGCGACGGACAGGCTCAGGCGCTCCAGTCGCTGCTCACCCAACTGCTCACCCAGCGATACGACGGGGACTACGAAGTGACCATCGTCAACGATGGGTCAAACGAGGACGTAAAGGACGTGTACAACCTGCTGTCGGCCAAGCACAAAAACTGCAACCTGACGTTCATACCCCACGACGCCCACTACCTGAGCCACCGCAAACTCGCCATCACCCTCGGCGTAAAGGGCGCACGCCACGAGCATGTGCTCATACTCGACGCATCGTCGCAACTTAGCGGCGACCGCTGGCTCCACGACATGGCGCGCCACTTCGCCCAAGGCTGCGACGTGGTGATCGGACACGCCCACTACGACGCTGACAGTGACGATGGCGCGGGCTCACACCGCCGGGCATTCGACATGGCCACCGAGGCCGTCACATACCTGTCGTCGGCACTCACCGGCCAACCCTACCGCGGCCACGCCGCCAACATCGGCTTCACACGCCAACTATTCTTCAGCACCAAAGGCTTCTCACGCTCGCTCAACCTCCACGCCGGCGAGGACGACATGTTTATCAGCGCCATCGTCACCCCCGACAACTGCTCCGTCCAGCTCAGCGACGCCTCACAAGTCACCGTCGACACCTCCAGTCCCCGCAACCACCACCGTCGCTGGAAACGCTCACACATGTTCACCGGACGCAAAGTGCGCAAACTCTCGCGGTGGATGATGGGATTTTATTCAGCAACCCTCTGGGTCGGTACCGGCTGCGCCATCGCCGCCGCAGCCCTCACCCTACCCTATGGGCAGCTCATCCCCGCAATAGCCATGGCCGCATTAGGCATCGCACTGTGGATACCGCTATGCATCACCTGGCACCGCACAGCCCTCGCGCTCACCGGCCGTAGCCTCTGGCTGTCAATACCATGGATGGTGCTCACCCAACCCGTCTACAACCTCCGCTACCGCATTTCTTCCCTGCGCCACCGCCGCGACAACTTCACCTGGGCCCTCCCCCACTCCTAAACCCCTCAAAACCATCAGCCGCCCCCGCCCGCGAGTAGGGTCGCACCCCGGGTGCGTCCGCGATACAAACACCGCGCCCTGAGCGCTCGCTGTGCCCGGAGGGCACACACTTTGGTTAACCCCGCGCTGTGCGTCGGAGACGCGAGCGTGGGGATGCCGAGTCAACCACACATAACAATCGACTTCGGAGAGCGGAAGTCTAGTAAAACCGTGCAAATTTAAACTATAAAACCCCACCGAAAAGCGTAATATATGTGCCGATGATCAGAAAA
>CAZVNS010000024.1:0-30220 GCA_964628905.1 uncultured Muribaculaceae bacterium
ACATCCATATTCATAAATTTTCAACACAGGGATTTGTATGTGACCCCAAATTTCGGAGATTTGCTTAAATCGAAAATTACAATAATTTCGTGGCTGATGCCGTATTTTTAACACGGCAAAAGGGGGAATGCAGTAACCGAACGAGGGTGTGTCGCAATCCCATGCCGGGATTATGACACACCCTGTCGGTTAATAGTATTAAAACAATTTAGTTGCCTAACTCCGAGAGGAACTGGATGCGCACAAGGCGGATTTCCTCCTCGGTGAAGTCATCGCCAAGTTCCTCAATGGCAAGATTGATGGCGTCGCTCTCGCTTTCGCGGAAGTAGTCGTAGATGTCGTCGCGGTGGTCGTCGTCCATGATCTCACGGATGAAGTAGTCGATGTTGATCTTGGTGCCGGAGTAGACGATGGCCTCGACCTCGTCGAGAAGTTCGTCAAATTCAAGTCCCTTCGACTCAGCCAGTTCGTCGAGGGCAATCTTGCGGTCGATGGCCTGGATGAGCGATATCTTGAGTTTGCTCTTGTTGGCAACAGAGCGCACGCGCAGGTCTTCGGGGCGTTCTATCTCATTCTCTTCCACGTGGGCTTTGATCACATTGACGAATTCCTCGCCATAGCGTTTCACCTTACCGGCCCCCACCCCGGTGATATTCTGAAGTTCTTCGAGGGTGATGGGGTAAGTGGTAGCCATCGCTTCGAGTGAGGGGTCCTGGAACACAATATATGGAGGGAGATTAAGACGTTTGGCGATTTTGCGCCGCAAGTCTTTGAGTATAGAGTAGAGCTCGGGGTCGACGGCACACGATGCGCCCCCCTTTATCGGCTCTTCTTCGAGATCGTTGTCAAATTCCAAATCCTCTACTATTGTAAATGATTGAGGGTTGGCGAGATACTCCACGCCCTTGGGAGTGAGGCGTATCAGGCCGTAGTTTTCGATGTCGCGCTCAAGATATCCGGCTATAATAGCCTGTCGTATCACGGCGTTGAGAAATTTCTCGGTGCGGTGCTGTGCGCAGCCAAACACTTCGAGCTGATCCTGATTGTAGGATTGGATTACGGAGTTGGTGCGTCCCATCATCACGTTGACGATATGGTCGACCTTGAACTTCTCTTTGAGGGCTGTGACTGTCTCAATGGCGCCACAGAGTTCATCGCGTGCCTCTACACGCTTGCGGGGGTGGCGGCAGTTGTCGCAGTTGCCGCAATGATCATCGGGGAACTCCTCGCCGAAGTAATGGAGCAGCGACTTGCGGCGGCATACCGACGACTCGGCATACGAAGCCGTCTCAAGCAGCAGTTGCTTGCCTATCTCCTGCTCGGCTATAGGCTTGCCCTGCATGAATTTCTCCATCTTCTGGAGGTCCTTGGCTGCGTAGAAGGTAATGCACTGACCTTCGCCTCCATCGCGACCGGCTCGACCGGTCTCCTGATAATACCCTTCGAGAGATTTTGGCATATCATAATGTATCACAAACCTCACGTCGGGCTTGTCAATGCCCATGCCGAAGGCTATGGTGGCTACTATCACATCGACCTCCTCGAGCAGGAACGCGTCCTGATTGCGGGTGCGGGTGGCGCTATCCATGCCGGCGTGGTATGGCAGCGCCTTGATGGAGTTGACTTGCAGCATCTCGGCCAGCTCTTCCACCTTCTTGCGCGACAGGCAGTAAATGATGCCCGACTTGCTGGCATTATTCTTGATAAACTTTATGATATCTTTGTCGATCGACGCCGTCTTGGGACGCACTTCATAGTAGAGGTTGGGGCGGTTGAACGATGACTTATATACCACGGCATCCTGCATGGCAAGATTTTTCTGTATATCGTGCTGCACCTTTGGCGTGGCGGTGGCAGTGAGCGCAATCACGGGGCGTTTGCCTATCTCATTGATCAACGGACGTATGCGACGATACTCCGGGCGGAAGTCATGTCCCCACTCCGATATGCAATGAGCTTCGTCAACCGCATAAAACGATATCGGCACTTGCTTGAGGAAGTCGACATTCTCCTCCTTGGTCAATGATTCAGGTGCAACGTATAGCAGCTTGGTTTTGCCCGAAGCGATATCCTCCTTCACCTGGTCGATCGCTGTCTTGTTGAGCGACGAGTTGAGGAAGTGGGCGATATTGTCGTCGGAGCTGAAATTGCGCATTGCGTCGACCTGATTTTTCATCAAGGCGATAAGGGGTGAAATCACGATGGCCGTACCCTCCATCATCAACGATGGTAGCTGATAGCAAAGCGACTTGCCTCCTCCGGTAGGCATCAACACAAACACATCGCGCCCTTCAAGCAGCGAGGTCATGATGGCCTCTTGATTGCCTTTGAACTTCTCGAAACCAAAGTTTTGCTTGAGCGCTTCAGTTAACTGTTGTGATATCGGCGTTGACATGGCAGTTGGTTGATATGTGTTTGGTTATAGTTTATCGAAATGAGACTTTGCTAATTGCTTTTCTGCGAATTCACGGGTCACCCTGAAGCTCTTCTTGCGGGTGGAGGGGAGTTCGTACATCGGATCCATCATGATTGACTCTACGATGGAGCGCAGTCCGCGGGCACCGAGTTTGAACTCTATAGCTTTATCGACCACATAGTCGAGGGCATCGTCAACAAACTCGAGCTTCACGCCATCCATCTCAAATAGTTTCTTATACTGGCGAGTGATGGCGTTTTTGGGCTCCACTAGTATGCGCCGTAGGGCGTCACGGTCGAGCGGGTCGAGATGTGTGAGTATCGGGAGTCGGCCTATGATCTCAGGGATTAGGCCAAACGACTTGAGGTCTTGAGGAGCAACGTATTCCAGATAGTTCTCGCGCTCGATATGCTGCCGCTTGGTGTCGGTGGCATATCCTACCACATGGGTGTTAAGGCGATGGGCAATTTTACGCTCAATACCGTCGAAGGCTCCTCCGCAGATGAAGAGTATGTTCTTGGTATCCACCGGTATCATGCGCTGCTCGGGGTGCTTGCGACCACCCTGCGGCGGCACGTTGACCACAGAGCCTTCGAGGAGTTTCAGCAGACCCTGTTGCACACCCTCTCCACTCACATCACGGGTGATCGAGGGGTTATCCCCCTTGCGCGCAATTTTATCGATTTCGTCGATGAACACAATGCCCTTTTGGGCGAGCTCAACGTCGTAATCAGCGACTTGAAGCAGACGTGTTAACAGCGACTCTATATCCTCACCCACATATCCGGCCTCGGTGAGCACAGTGGCGTCGACTATAGTGAATGGCACTTTGAGCATCCTTGCTATAGTTTTAGCCAGCAGCGTCTTACCAGTGCCGGTGGGCCCAACGAGGATGATGTTGCTCTTCTCGATGTCAACATCGTCGTCGGCGTGCTGGGCCAGGCGCTTATAGTGGTTGTAAACGGCCACCGAGAGATACTTCTTGGCATCCTCCTGACCGATTACATACTGATTGAGCTCCTCGTGGATCTGGCGGGGGGTGGGAATTTCGCTCAGGTCAAACCCGGAGTTGTCGTCTATTCCCTGCTCGTTGTGATAATGTGTAAGCATCTGGTGCACTTGTTCCACACACTCCACGCATATATACCCTTTGCCAAGAGCCGAAGGTATCAGCGCCTCCGACATGCTTGCCGGTCGTCCGCAGAATGAGCACGTTTGCTCTCCGTTGGATGTCGTCTTCTTAGCCATTCTGGTGTTTTGAGTTTTTGAGTTGTAAGGTGGCGAGTTTACGGTCGTTAAGGACTTTAAGGTCGTTAAGGACTTTTAAACCTCACTATTAGTGTTTCATCTTCACGAGCACCTGATCAATCATGCCGTAATCCTTGGCCTCCTCGGCAGTCATCCAGTAGTCGCGGTCAGAGTCGCGCTCCACCCTCTCCAGAGGCTGTCCGGAGTGGTCGGAGATGATGGTATATAGCTCTTTCTTGAGTTTAAGTATCTCACGGGCAGTAATCTCGATGTCTGAAGCTTGACCCTGAGCGCCACCCATAGGCTGATGTATCATCACGCGTGAGTGCTTGAGGGCGAAGCGCTTGCCAGCCGTACCTGACACGAGCAGCACGGCTGCCATCGAGGCCGCCATACCGGTGCATATAGTGGCAACGTCCGACGATATGTACTGCATGGTGTCATAAATTCCTAATCCGGCATAGACCGACCCACCGGGCGAGTTGATGTAGATCGACACATCCTTGCCGGGATCGGCAGAGTCGAGGTAGAGCAGCTGAGCCTGGATCACATTGGCGGTATAGTCGTTGACGTCAGTGCCGAGGAAGATGATGCGGTCCATCATCAGGCGTGAGAACACGTCCATCTGCGCCACGTTGAGCTGACGCTCCTCAATGATAGTGGGGCTGATGTAGCTCGAGAGGATTTGTCCATTGGTCTGGCTGGTGTACTGGTCAAGAGCCAAGCCGTTCATGCCTAAGTGGCCTACGGCAAATTTGCGGAAGTCGCTTGTGTTGTTCATATATCTATTATTGCTTTTTTGTTTAAAAATAGGGTTTTCCTTTAGCCGGATGGCAGCTTTCGACCAGCCGGCGTCAGGTTACATAGCATTTCTTATTCCAAAATTAGCAAATAAGCAAATCATCTGCAACTTTTTTAATTATTTTATCAATTAAAAGTAAGCGTCCAAGCGCTATTGGACATGATTGCAAATTGCGGTGGCAGTGGCTGTTAGCCTCTGTCCATGATTTTATTTTCTATAAAAAATTAGTATTTGTTAACGCTTAGTCCCATGTTCATGGGGAGCATGCTGGCGTAGTCAGTGCAGCCGCGCACGATTTTTGCGGACACTTTGCTGAAGTATTCACTGACGGAGACCTTCATCAGCTTGCATGTCGAGATGAGGGTGTGGTAGACCGCCGAGATGTTTGCCATCCGGTCTGATCCGTAGTTCCGGGAGTTCTTCCTCTCGTTGACCAATGGTTTCATGAACCGTTCGGCTATGTTGTTGTCGATTGAGTATCGGCCGTTGTTCCGGTAGGCCATTATCTGTTTCCAAAATGAATCGAGATAATCAACTGCTTTTTGCAACAACCCGCTCATCGGTGTGTGGCCTTCGGCCTTCATGGCGTCTATCTTGCTCCGAAGCTTTATGATGATTTCATTTGCAGATGCTCCCGATGGCAGACAAAAATGTCGCAGCCCGCGCATCTTGGGGGCTGCGACAAATATCTATTAGAAGTGTTGTTTACTCTGCCGCCTCAGGATTGGCCAGACGCTTGAGCTCGTCGAGTGTCACGTTTTTCTTGTCGAGATTAACCTTGGCTTGGATGATGCGGAACAGCTTGATGTCGCCTACCTGCTCAACAAGGCGCGGACGGTAGTTCTTGTCGGCAAGGATATTCTTGGCAAATCGGGTGATGGTGTCGTCGTCCATGTTGGTCATGCCATACTGGGCGAACTGCTGGCGTGCGATGTTCTTGGCCAGTGCGAGCAGGTCGTCCTCCTCAATCTTCATATCGTTGGTCTCGGCGATGTGCTCGCGGATGAGCTGCCACTTGATGCCGGGGATCATGCCGTCAAAGTCCTTCTCAAGCTCCTCCATGGTCAGCTTGGGATTGCGGGTCAGGAGCCACTTCTTGAGGAACTCGGTGGGGAGCTGCATCGAGTCGCCATATTTCTCCATCAATACGCGCTGGGCATCGTTGCGGAACATTATCTCGCTGTTCGGGGCCAGGCTTTGGGCGATCATCTCGCGGAGGGCCTTGTTGTACTCATCCTCGTTGTGCACCTTGTCAGGGCCGAACACATCTTTATAATATTCCTCACCAAGTTCGGCGAGTTTCACTGCGATAATCTCTGAGATAGCCATCTCGAAGTCGGCCTTGACATCGGCTGCAACTTCCCTCTCGAGGTGGAGCATCGAAGCCATCTCGGCGTCGTTGCCGTCGCATGTCTTCCAGGGGTTGAACACCACCTTGTCGCCCACCTTCTTGCCGAGGAACAGGGCTGCCTGCTCTTTGTCCTTGAAGAACATAGGAGCTACGATACCATCCATCACCTGGATAGCATCCTCACCCTCCTTGATCGAGCCATCGGCGTTGAGCTCCATGATAGCGCCCTTCACCAGCGCCTTCTCATCAACTTCCTCGCCCGGAACCTGTGCACCGAAGCGCTCGCGCAGACCACGATCCTGCTCTTCTACCATCTCCTTGCTCACCTTGATGGTGTAGTAAGGCACGGTGATGTCATTGGTCAGGTCGATGTTGAGCTCGGGAGCAAGTCCAATTTCGTATTGGAAGGTATAGTCCTTATCGTCGAGGTTGATTTCCTTCACCTCTACGGGTATGGGCTGACCAAGCACGTTGATTTTATTGTCCTGAAGATATTTGATAGCGGCATCAGCGGCTTCGTGGTTGATCACGTCGCTCTTCATCTGACGTCCGAAGCGACGACGGAGCTGATCGATTGACACATGCCCCTTGCGGAAGCCGGGGATAGTGTGTGTACGGCCAAATTCTTTCAACTCTTGAGTCACCTTGTCTTGATAGTCAGACTCCTGGATGGCCACATTGAGGATGGCGGCGTTGTCGCTTGTTTTTTCGAGTGTAACGTTCATTTTTGGTTATTCGTTTTTCATTAAGATAAATCTTAGCATTACTCATTGCCGGGCATACCTTGCCCCGCAATAGTCATGCAAAGTTAATTCTAATAATTTTATCTCACAACACTTCGGAGCTTATTTTTGCTTTATCATCCTCATGCTTGTGCTCCTCCTCCTCTATCGATGCCAGACAGTTGTTGATCACCGCACCGGTCACCAAGTTGAGCAATAGCAGGGCGGCGATGATAAACCATGTCACATGGAATACCGTGATTGCGGTTGGTGTGACGTGTATCAAATCCAGGCGCGATGCAGTCACCAGATTGTAGCGCAAGTCGGTCCAATCCCCTCCGTTCATGGCCCTGAACAGCGTGAAAAAAGCCTCATCGATAGACCCGTATGGGTCAGGGGAATTTACCGGTGAATGGGGTGCCCCTCGCGCATCAATGTCTCATAGTTGGCAAGCTCCTGCCCACTTAAAGTCGCCGGGTCAGGCAGTCTGAACATGGTCACGCCTGCCACCGCAAACAGATACAGGAAAATCACAAACAACAAGCCGTTATATATCATCGAGGGGACTTCTATAAATTAAGCGATTGTAAATCAGAGAAATAATTCGTATCTTTGTACAAACCAATACGAATTATGTCTAACAGCAGAAAGTTTCGCAAGAATATAGCGTCGGAGTCTCTCTTCGAGAATGAAATGTCAGTGTCTGAACTGATGAAATTGGGCAATCCTTAGGAACAGCTTGATAAGATTGTTGATTTCGAGGTGTTCCGCACCACCATGGAAGAAGCACTTGTAGACCGCAACCGGAAAAACAATGCCGGTCGCCGGCCTCTCGACCCGGTTTTTGTCTTCAAGTCCCTCATACTTCAGCGGCTGTACGGCCTGAGCGATGAGCAGGCCGAGTATCAGATAGCTGACCGTCTGAGCTTCCGCAGTTCCCTTGGGTAGCGCGGTCAATTTCTGTAAGGTTGATGTTAATTTTGCCTCGTCCATGTTGCAAAAGTACGAAATTTTCGCGAGCTAACAGCTGAGTTTCAAATATTATTATTAAATTTGCGCCTGATTTGGGATGATGGCTTTTGCCTTTATCCTGAATAAAGACATAGTGAGAGCGTTTTTGCTTTATCCTCTTCACGAAAATCGGCAAAAATTTTAGTACAGGATAGGCAGTCAAAGAACGCTCCATGCGTGCGCTATATACCACCCCACCATGCGCGGGGCTGATTATATATCGGCATGGCGTGGGGTGGACTGTTTATTGTACTAATGGCGTTTGCCGATGCCACGTGGAGAATAATCAGTGAACATTACCCACGCTTTCCACATTTTTAATACTTAAAAGGCCAACGAGAGGTAACCGAGGCAATATTTTACACGTAATGAAACAGTTATTTATCGTTGCAGTCATGCTATTTGTCGCTTCACATTTGTATGCGACAGAAATCATCAAGGACTTTCAGCCTTCTGACATACCCTCGGCTTGGCAGCTCTCCAAAGATGAAGATCCTGACAACATAGTTGCATGGGGCGACATTGAAGAAAAGGGTCTTCTTGTCAATAGTGAAGTTGCAGGGTATTATCCTTGGGTAACATCCATGGCACAATTTGGCAATGTCTCTAAGGTAGAAATTGAGGTTTATTCAGATTACTCTCGATTGTCAATTTCAGAAGTTAAGGTTGGAAATGTCTATTTAACCCCTGCGTCTGAATACGGATATGATGAAAATCCCGAAAAGTCATTTGTTTTCTTATCCGACTCAGAGACAAAGCCGATTGGGAGCATCTCAATCGCCTTTTCTGACATCAGCCGAAACAGTCTCTATTTGAAATCAATAAAGGTTACATTTAATCCTAATGGAGTTGACCGTGAATTAAAATGGTCTGTGTCAAATCTAAATGTAAACCTTGGCGAAGCTTTTGAAAATCCCACGTTGAGCGGCGAGAGTAGCGGTGTCACATTCATGAGTTCAAATGAAGAAGTTGCCATAATAAACCCAATGGGCGTCGTGACACCATTGTCTGTTGGGAAAACAACCATTACCGCATCCTGCCCGGAAGATTATCCTTGGGCGGCGGCTGAGAGTAGCTATAATCTTGAAGTTTCTTTTAATCTTGATGGCAATGGTACCTATGAAAGCGTCACACTTAGTCAGCCGGGGACCCTCAAGGAAACCGTGATGGAGCTTGAAAGTGTCAAAATTCGCAGTATTAAAGTATCCGGCCCCATCAATGCTGCCGACATTGCTTATTTGCGAGAAACGACTGGTCGCTTTTCCAATCTTCAAGAGATTGATCTCTCGGATGCAAATCTTGTAGCCGACAACATGCAATATGCAACCCTAGGAGGCAAGAACCACGATGTCGGAATGGGATATGACCAATATGTCTTCATCCTTAGTGATGATATGCATGTAGAAGAAAAGACAGAGTCAACCGGACTTGGCGGTGGTGTACGAACCTATACATTTTTTGACAATCAACTTGCAGGCGCGTTCAATAGTCTAACAAATCTGAAAAGATTAGTTCTTCCTTCTTCCATATCTGAAGTATCTCCATTTATCGCTTATGGTTGTACAAGTTTAGTAGATATAATCCTACCTGAAAATTATACCGAAATTGGACAAGGAGCTTTTGGAGAATGTTCTTCACTATCTTCAATTCCGACTTCTGCTTATTGTGATAATGTCGCAGAAGCAGCATTTTACAATTCCGGCTTAGCTGTATTTGATTTTTCAGGAATCAAATGTATTGGTAAAGAGGGTTTCAGAAACACCAAACTATCAGGGACACTCAATTTGTCGAATATTCATTCAATTGATGAACGAGCATTCTACGATACAAATGACATTACCGATGTTGCCTTCGGAAATAACTTGAAATCTATTGGAAATGCAGCCTTACGTCTGACTGGGCTTAAAGGCAAATTGATGTTACCTAATGGCTGTGAGAGTATTGGCGATGAAGCCTTTGCTGACACCGAGATTTCAGAAATAGAAATTCCGGAAACTTGTCTTAATATTGGAATGAATCCGTTTGACCGAACCCCTTGGTATGATAATGCTAAACTATCTGCTAAGGCTGATGAAGTGATATATTTAAATCACATTGCACTCGCGTATAAGACTGACGCAGCAGCACATTCTTCGGAAGATTGGACTTTGTCACTTGCTTTTCGCGAGGGTACGTTGACGGTTGCTGATGGGTTTGCTTATTATTTTTATGATTATGGTAATGATAAAATCACTTCTGTTACCTTACCGTCAACGTTAAAATGGATTGGAAACAAAGCGTTCTACAATGTACTTCGTAATACAGAACAGATTATATTCCCTGATGCATTGGAACACATTGGGTCAGAAGCATTCTATTATTGTGGGGTAGGCAGCGTTACACTGGGATCTAATATCTCAGCCATTGGTGAATACGCTTTTGGATTCTGTGATGGATTGGTAAAAGTCAATTATAATGTTCCAAATGCCACAGGTTCCTTTATATTTAGTTCTTGCAAGGGGCTTGAAATGGTAAAATTCGGTGCAGAAGTTCAAAGTATTCCCGATTTTGCGTTTGCTTATTGTTCTGCATTAGTTAAATATGAGTTTGAAAACCTTACGCTACCACAAAATGCAAGAGTAGCTTCGCTAACCAGCAACGATAATGGCTTCACTATTGGCGAGTCCGTTTTTGCCGAATGTTCAAATCTTACATCAGCAGTATTACCATTTAACATTACGTATGTTGGGGAACACGCGTTTGAGGAAACATCCTTAAAAACAATTTATTGTTTTGCGTATACCCCGATTGACATTGATTCATCAGACATTTTTTCAAACGGCAAGAACACAACTATTTATGTACCGCAAGAAAATGAAGCAGCATATGAAGCCGATCCGAACTGGAGTAAATGCAATATCGTTGGCACAGATATGAGTGCTTCTATAGAGGATATCTATGCTGAATTTGACGAACAATCCATCGTAAAAGTTTTCACTTTACATGGAACGGAAATTTACGAAGGTCAATTCTCATCAATAAATGTTCCTGCTGGTATTTATATTGTGGTGTCCAAAGACAAGACATTCAAGATTAAAATATAGAATTGGGGCGTTGCGGCACTGCCGCCGGGCTAAGCGGTTGAACCGTTGAGCCTGTAGTCTCAACCCATTCGGGCAAATATCGCTAACGCGGACTCTCGGATTAATCCGGGAGTCTGTTGTTTTTGTACCCCTCGCCACCGCAAGGGAGAGCGGTTGGTCGCTTTGGGAGGGAGCGAAAGCCGCAAGGGGTTAAGTATGAACGGAGTCTCCTCCTTGGCGGGTCTGCCTGTTCGCATATGAGTTCTTATTATGGGTACAGAGGTAACCATAAATAATGACATTTTGCAAACTTTTAAGCATTTATTTTCAGAGATTAAGCTGTTTTAGGTACTTTTTATGGGAAAACTCAGATTGATCTCGAGGCCTATAGTGAAAAGGAATATCGCCATCAACGCATCGTTGATGAACTGCAACACCGACATCGGATGTCCACCATGACTCAGCAGATTAAAGCCACCGACCTGCAGCCGCATCTTCTGATCCCAAAATTCCACATATAGCGTGTTGAGTCCGGGCACATTGGCCACAAACAGCGCAAGCACCGTTGCCGCCATCAGTATATTACCTCCTGAAATATGGCGGCGAAGCGCTTGCTTGGCTGAATAAAAGACCCTATGCTGACTTGATTCTGTTACATCCTTCATAATCTCTCATATTTAAGGATATAACATCTAAAGAGCGTGGCGTGTTCAGAAAGTAGGCGGCGTGTCGGCGCTTATCGGGAGTATTGGGTCGAGCTTGCTAAGCTCCTTAGCGTTGAGCGTCGCCATGTTTTCACGGAGAGTGTGCATATAGTATCGCACTCCAGTGTTGCGCACGCGCTCGCCGGGCGAGGGGAAGATGGCGGAGCGATTGCTCTCGATCCACTCGTCGATAAACTTCGTAGCCTTGGCCTTATGCCGCAGTCGCACTAACGTAAGCGCATAGATCAGCGACACCATGGGTGTGTACCTTGGTGTATAGAGCGGCTCATCCGGATTGTCAAACAATTGCTCTATCTCACGGTATTCTCCCGCAAGATAGAGAGCCGTGACCATCACCTCAAATCCAGCGGCGAGGTGGTATATTTGGTGATATGCCTGGAGCAATTTGGCAATCGCATGGTAATGAGCCTCGAAAGCAAGATGCTGAGCCATCTGCATCAAAGACTCCTCAGTGAGCGACTCGCAATGGACTACAAACAGCCTGATCATGGAGAAATCTATATCTTCAGCTATCTCCAGATATGATTGCATAAGATCCATGTTGCCGGGATTGAGCTTTAGATAATGCTCATAGACCTTTACAGCAGCTTCGTTGCCGAAAGCTGTTTGCTCAGCCAGACCGAGGGTGCGTATGAGCATGGTATTATTTGGATCTTCTGCAGCTTTAGCCCTAAGCTTGGGCAGTAGCTCAGACACATCCATGTCGCGAAGCAACATCAGCTGGGTCTTTATGGCAAGGGCCTCCGTCATCTCTCCATCAATCGCCAAGGCATAATCCACGGCATTGAGAGCCTCGTCATACTGATCTTTCTCGCCGTAAGCCCTGGCAAGCATTGTCCAGTAGGGGGCGTAGAAGGGCTCTATGGAGGTAAGTTCGTCGACGAGCTTTATCACCGTATCATTATCCCCGGCCATCGACGACATCACAGCCACCTCGTAGAGCAATGTCGGAGTGTAGCTGGTCTTACGTTTAAGCTCGTCGATATGGGCCAGCACCCAATCGAGGCGGTTGAGCGTGTTGGCGGCGTCAACCAACTGTATCAACGTCTCATCATCCATCTGGGGATAGGCCCCCAACAGGTCTTGAAGCCTTTGATCAAGCTCCTCACCTTCAGGCCCATCAAGCCGTAGCCGGAGGATATCCCACATCGGGTTTCGCTCATGCTCTCCTTCAAGGAGAGCGCGAGCCATATCCTCACGCTCTATGAAATAATAGTAGAAGGCCTTACGCACTCGCAGAGGATCACTGTCAGGGTATAGACACTGGCCTAAGGCAATCACCTCGGTGCGGGTAGCATCGTCGTTTTGGTCGCCCGCATAGTCGAATATGTCAATCAAGTCAGTTTCGTCGAAGAATGGAGTCTCCGGTGTTGGCGAAGTGACTGATCGCTTAAATTCCTGATATAGCTGCTCTCTTGTACGTTCCACGTGTTTTTTCTCCTATTATTTCTTCTGGGCTTTTTCCCAGCTATCTTTCAATGCGATGGCGCGGTTGAATATGAGGTGTTCGGGAGTCGAGTCATAGTCGGGGGTGAAGTATCCTATGCGCTGGAATTGGAATTTGGCTCCCCGTTTAGCATTTTCTGCAAGGAATGGCTCCACCTTTACTCCTTCAACCACCCTGAGCGATTCGGGATTGAGCATCTCGCGGAAGTCGCGCTCGGTTTCAGCGGCGGGGTTCTCTACATTAAACAGACGGTCGTAGAGGCGTACTGTGGTGTCGACAGCCGTGTCAGCCGCTACCCAGTGTAAAGTGCCCTTAACCTTGCGTGCCGCTCCGGGAAGCCCTGAGCGGGTATCCGGATCGTAGCTGCAACGCACCTCAGTGATGTTGCCATCAGCATCCTTGACCACCTCGTCGCACTTGATGATGTAAGCCCCCTTAAGGCGTACCTCACCGCCGGGGAACAGGCGGAAGTACTTCTTGGGGGGATTTTCCATGAAGTCATCCTGCTCGATATAGATTTCGCGGGAGAAGGGCATCTGGTGAGTCCCGGCATTGGAGTCCTCGGGATTATTCTCCATCTCCACCATCTCGGTCTGTCCTTCGGGATAGTTGGTGATAACAAGTTTCAGCGGATTGAGTACAGCCATACCGCGGGTAGCGATACGGTTAAGATCCTCACGCACCGCATGCTCCAGCAGGGCTACTGAGTTGAGGGCCTCAAACTTGGTGTATCCGATGCGGTCGATGAAGTTGCGTATCGACTGCGGGGTGAAGCCACGACGGCGCATTCCCGATATGGTGGGCATGCGGGGATCATCCCATCCGGCCACAAGGCCCTCCTTTACAAGCTGCAGTAACTTTCGCTTGCTCATCACGGTGTATGTGAGGTTGAGGCGGTTGAACTCAATCTGTCGGGGGCGGTAGGTTTCATCGGCCAGCTCATCGACAAACAAGTCGTAGAGCGGGCGGTGAGGTACAAACTCCAAGGTGCATATCGAGTGGGTCACACCCTCGAAGTAGTCGCTCTGGCCATGGGCGAAGTCATACATCGGGTACACCTTCCATGTGGTGCCGGTGCGATGGTGTGGATGGTTGATAATGCGGTACATGATGGGATCGCGGAAGTGCATGTTGTCAGACGCCATATCGATTTTGGCGCGGAGCACTCGCGAGCCCTCGGCAAACTCTCCTGCATTCATCCTATGGAACAGGTCGAGGTTTTCCTCCGGGGTGCGGTCGCGGTAAGGAGAGTTCTGGCCGGGTTGTGTGGGAGTACCCTTCTGCGCGGCTATCTCTTCCGAAGTCTGATCGTCGACGTAGGCTTTACCCTCCTTAATCATGCGTTCGGCCAATGCATACAGTTTGGGGAAATAGTCTGAGGCATAGTATTCACGATCGCCCCAGTCAAATCCGAGCCAGTGGATATCCTCCTTGATTGAGTCGACATACTCCACATCCTCCTTCACCGGGTTGGTGTCGTCGAAACGCAAGTTGCAAGTGCCGCCAAACTTCTCAGCCACACCAAAGTCCATGCATATTGCCTTAGCATGTCCTATATGCAGATATCCGTTAGGCTCCGGGGGGAAACGAGTGTTCAAACGTCCTCCATTCTTGCCGGCAGCGAGATCGTCGGCTACTATTTGCTCTACGAAATTCAATCCTTTTGACTCAGACTCCTGAGCATTGATGTCATTTTCGGCCATTATATTTTGCTGTTTAATAGTTTACATTTTAAGATGCAAAATTAACTCAATTTTCGCAATTATTCCTAACTTCGATGGCGGAATTTTAATATCTTTGTAAAAAATCCAACATTCCACCATCCATCTACCCTACTTCGCTCATGGACATAGCTCTTACCGTATCCATTATCACCATTTTAGCCGCTATAATAGCTTTAGTAATCATATACCGCAGCTCGTCATCGCTCCAAGGCCGCATTCGTCAGCTATCGGAGGATGGTGAAATAAAGTCACGCCAGAACGCTGCGCTCGAAGCTCGCAACCAGGCTCTCGCAGACCAATGTTCCCGACTGGAATCGCAATCGCTGCAACTCACCGAGCAGCTGCAACACGCCCAAAGCCGACATAGCGATGACGCTCAGACCATCAGCCGACTTCAGGAGCGCCTCACCATGGCCCAGGAGGCGCATGCCAAGATGATAGAGGACAACGAGGTGCGCTTCCGCGACCTCGCCACCCAGGTGCTCCAAGCCAACTCACGCGACCTGCGCGAGCAGAGCCAACTCCAGCTGTCACAACTACTGTCACCCCTAAAGGAGAACATCGAGGCCTTCAAGAAGACTGTTACAGACACATACAACAGCGAAGCACGCGAGAGATTTTCGTTGCAGGAGCGCATCCGCGAACTCATCGAGCTCAACAACACCATCTCGCAAGAAGCCCGCCAACTCTCCACCGCACTCCGCGGCAACAACAAAATGCAAGGCGACTGGGGCGAGATGATACTCGAAGCGATACTTGAGAAGTCAGGCCTGACCAAAGGACGGGAGTTTGATGTGCAAGTCACCACCGACACCCAAGGCAACTCACTGCGTGACAACTCCGGCACTCTGCTCCGCCCCGACGTGGTGGTATACTATCCCGACGGACGCTGTGTGGTCATCGACTCCAAGGTATCTCTCTCAGCCTACATCGACCTCGTCAATTGCACCGACCCCGACCAAGCCACTGCACTCGGACACAGCCACGTCGCCTCTGTGCGCCGCCACATTGCAGAGCTTGCCGGCAAAAACTACCAGGACTTCGTAGGCGACCGACACACCGACTTCGTGATGATGTTCATACCCAACGAGGGCGCTTACATCCAAGCGATGCAACTCGACTCACATCTTTGGCAGGACGCTTACGACTCCCGCGTGCTCATCGTGTCCCCCACCCACCTAATCTCGGCCCTCCGACTTGTGGAGCAGCTTTGGAGGCAGGATCGCGTGCGCTCCAACGTCGAGAAGATCGCCACCGAGGGTGGAAATATGTACGACAAGCTCGTGGGATTTATCGCCGACATGAAAAACATAGAGAAATCAATCAACCAAACCCGCGAAGCCTACGACAAAGCCATCAACAAGCTCTCCGACGGCCGCGGCTCACTCGTAAGCCGAGCCGAGAAGATGCGCCAACTCGGAGCCAAAGTCTCCAAGTCAATCCCCCAGGATCTCCTCCCCGACTCCCCTACCGAACCATAATCATACCCTAATCATACCCTGACGGTAATGATAGCCCACTTTATATGCCTTTTTCAGATTGTCTGACAGGAATGACCGTTGTATCAACGCATCTGCCTTCTCGTTAGGTTGCGTAAAGCGTTTTATCTCACTCACCACAAGCTTTTCAGGTAGACCTATCCTACGACCAAGCTCTATGAAATCAGCGGCAGATACCTGATGTGTATCACTCATATCCATTCCCTCGATTTCCTTCGGCGTTGGATGGTTTCGCCAATTTGTATATAATTCATAACAAACCGAAATCACGATATATTGTGATTTTCGTTGCCAAGATAGGTATTATTTTCAAAAGCCCAACCAAAATCACAAAATATTGTGATTTTCGGCGCAAAGTTTGAGATTATACGCAAGCACACAACAAAAATCACAAGATATTGTGATTTTGAAACGACAAAGGCCGCAGCCCTGGGTGGAACTGCGGCCTTCGCTGTTGGATATGAATTGGGTTAGAGGAGCTCCTCTTGCTCAATCACTTTCTCGTCGTGGCGTGTGGTCTTGATGAAAGGCACGCAGAATACACCTATCAGCAGCAGGCAGCCAGCTATGAACATCATCGCGGGCTGGGTCAGTCCAAAAGATTTTACCACCAATCCTCCGGCGATAGCCGCTATGATCTGAGGTAAGCAAATCACACAGTTGAACAAGCCTAACAGTGTGCCCGTGCGGGGATCTCCCTCAATAGCGTTGGTGAACAGGGCGAACGGTATAGCCAGCATAGCAGCCCATGTACATCCCTGAAGCGCGAATGACACTATCAGCACATACTGGTTGGTGACAAACAGGCATGATGCGAAGCCGATGGCGCCCAAAAGCAACGAAAGTATATAGGCAACTTTGATATTTTTGAACATCGGTATCACCATAGCCCACAGCATGGCCGCGATGGCCATGACGGCTGACATGATGCCATACCAGTCGCCAGCCTCCTGGAAGCCCGCCGAACTTGCATCAACTGTGCCCCAGCAATTCTGCGAGATAGCACCTGTGGCATAGGTCCATTGGAAGAGGAATGCAGCCCAGCAGAAGAATTGCACAAGTCCGATGGTGACGAACGGGCGTACGATATTGACCTTCTTCTTGGGGGCTGAGGCATCAGCGTTGGCCGATGCGTCGTTATACATACGGTACTCGGCCGGGGGGAATTCCTTAACCTTTGAGGTGGCGAATATCACACAGAGGATCAGGATGGCAGCGCCGATATAGAAGCTGTAAATCACTGAGTCGGGTATCACACCTACTGCAGCTACATTCTTAACCCCTAAGAATGAAAGTATATAGGGTGCACAGAAGCCTACTACCGATCCGGCGTTGCAGAGCATCGATTGTATCGAGTAGGCGAGACCTTTCTGCTTCTCGTTGACCATATCACCCACAAGCATCTTGAAGGGCTGCATGGCCATGTTGATTGAGGTGTCAAGGAGCATCAGCGAGAAGAGTCCGAAGAGCATAGTGCCCGACAGTCCCCACATCACTATCTGTGTGGTGATACCTAAGGATCCGGCGTTGGGCAAGAGACACATCACTATCACAGCCACAATGGCACCAAAGATAAGATAAGGGAGGCGGCGACCCAGACGTGTCCATGTGCGGTCGGAGAAGAAGCCCACCAATGGCTGAACCACCATACCCATCAATGGGGGAAGTATCCAAAAGAATGACAACTGGTGGGGGTCGGCGCCAAGCGTTGCGAAGATACGCGAGATGTTGGCGCTCTGAAGGGCGTAGGCTATCTGCACGCCAAAGAAGCCGAAGCTCAGGGTGAATAGCTTCCAGAAGCTTAAATCAGGTTTAGTCTTCATGATATTTGGTTGTTAAGTTTTTGAGTTGTTAAGTTTTTGAGAAGCAGGGAAGCTCACCAGGCCTATGCAAAAAATTGATTGGGCTACTTGGTGTGCGAATATAGCCAGGCTATCTCGTCGGCCCATTTGGTTTCATCGGGGGTCTCCAGTATCAAGGGGATGCCATCAAAGCGGCCATCTCCCATCAGCCTTATGAAGAACTCCTCACCAAGATACCCTTTGCCGATCTGCTCGTGGCGGTCGATGTGAGAGCCGAGTTCGCGCTTGGAGTCGTTGAGGTGCATCCCGCTGAGGTAGTTGAAGCCTATCACGCGGTCAAACTCCTCCCATGTGCGGTTGTAGCCCTCCTCCGTAGCCAAATCATATCCGGCGGTGTAGCTGTGGCATGTGTCAACGCACACTCCCACTCTCGACTTGTCGTCAACACGGTCGATGATATGCGCTATTTGCTCGAAGGAGTAGCCAAGATTACTTCCCTGCCCTGCCGTCGACTCAATCACGGCTTTGACCGTCGAGGTCTCAGCGAGGGAGAGATTTATCGACTCAGCTATGAGGTCAAGGCAATCGTCAATCGACATCTGCTTTAAATGACTACCCGGATGGAAGTTGAGCATCATCAGCCCCAGGCTCTCGCATCGTCGCATCTCATCGAGGAAGAGGTCGCGCGACTTCTCCAACTTTTCAGCGTCGGGCGAACCGAGGTTGATTAAGAAGCTGTCGTGAGGCAATATCACAGAGGCATCGTAGCCACCTGCTGTACAGTTGGCTTTAAAGGCGGTTATGTCCTTCTCAGCAATGGGCTTAACCTTCCACCGCGACGGATTGCCGGTGAACAGGGCAAAAGCCTTGGCACCAATCTCGGCTGCTCGCAGCGGGGCTTCGCTCACGCCATTGGCCGTAGACACGTGTGCTCCTATATATTTCATGGTTATGCTAATTGGTTCGGTATGTAAGTAGATATCTGGCGACAAATTTAACAAATTATCTCCAACATTCCCCCTTATCTCCTCAAAAACTTGCAAAAGTCACTGTCGATGCATCATTTTTCGGCCTAATATTCCTGAAACTACACCACGGCTTAACAGATAGCTCACAAATGCCAACCACAATCCATGATTTCCAAAAAGCGGCATCGCCCACCAAAGCATGCCAAAGAATACGACCATCGATACCGCTATGGCCACCAGCATCTTGCGGGTCATCGTGGCACCGATATATATACCATCCCAGGTGAAGGCTCCAAAACCGGCGAATGGTATCGTCACCGCCCACCAATAATACTCATGCGCAGTAGCCACGACATCCGGCTGGCTGCTCAACACCTTAATTATCAGCTCCCCGCCGACGGCGTAAACTAATGTGAACAGTGTAGCCACCCCTACTCCCCATCTGAATAGATAGTGGATACAATTAGCAACTTCACCATGATCCTTGGCGCCTACCGCCCTGCCCACTACCGCTTCGCCAGCGAAGGCGAAACCATCCATGAAGTAACTCATGAGCATAAACAATTGCATCAACACGGCATTGGCAGCCAATATCACCGTACCCTGCACCGAGCCGGTGCGAGTGAACCATAGGGTCACCGCCACCATGCACAACGTGCGTAGAAAGATATCGGTGTTGACAGAGAAAAAACGCCTGATGCCTCGCCACTCCACAATGTCACTCAGCGCCGGCACTCTCACTTTATATTTCAGACACAGCACCAGGCCGACCAAAAGCCCAACCCATTGCGCTGTCATGGTACCAGTAGCCAGTCCCTCCACTCCCCACTTTAGCCCATACACCAGCGTGGTGCTCATCGCTATATTCACCACATTAATTATAATTGACATCCACATTGGCGTCCTGGTATTCTGCATCCCCAGGAACCATCCCGACAGCGCATTGACGCCCATCACAGCCGGAGCGCCCCAGATACAGACTGTCACATATTGGTAACCATAGTGATACTCCTCGGGGTCGGCCCCCATGAAATGAAGCAACCCATTGGCCACATATGGCGCTACAGCTATCATAAGAATACCGAGCATCGCTGCCACAAACAGTCCACGGTATAGAGCGATGCTGTAGGCTCGACGATCACCGGCCCCTACGGCCTGAGCCGTGATACCACTCGTACCTGCACGCAGGAAACCAAAACACCAGTACAGCAGGTTGAACACACTGCCACCCAGCGCGATGGCGGCTATAAACACGGCACTGCCCATGTGCCCAACAATCGCCGTATCCACCAATCCCAAAAGCGGGGTGGTGATATTCGCGACGATTGAGGGTATGGTCAGTGCCAGTATCCGCCTATTCAGGCTGTTAAGTTTCAATCTTGTGAAGGTTTCTTGTCCACGCGGCAGCTATCCCAGATGAAGTAGCAGATGAGCATGGCGTACATCACTACTCCGGCAATCTGCAAGGTTACCGCATCTGTTTCGTTGACAAAATCAAAGCCTAAGTAACGTGTCAACGCCGCAAATACACCGAATAGAGCGCCTCCGGCGATCAATCCCGATGCTATAAGTGTACCGCGGTCATTACGAGCTTGGCTCACAGCTTTATCCTTTGACGAGCGACCAACAAACCAAGCTATCGCTCCACCCACCAACAGGGGTGCATTGAGCTCCATAGGTATGAACATACCGAGGCAGAATGCCAATGCCGGTACGCCGAGCCAGTTGAGCAGCAACGCCAAGATAGCACCTGCCATGTACAGGGTCCAGGGGGTGTCGCCACCCATCATCAGAGGTTCGATCACCTTGGCCATGGCGTTGGCCTGAGGCGCCTGGAGAGCGTTAGCACCGGTGAAACCGTAGGTGTCGTTGAGCACCATGATCACACCTCCAACGGTTGCGGCAGAAACGAGGGTGCCCAGGAATTTCCATGACTCCTGTTTCTTAGGTGTAGATCCTAACCAGTATCCTACCTTAAGGTCGGTGACGAAACCGCCGGCCATCGACAGTGCGGTACATACCACTCCTCCAATCACCATTGCGGCCACGATGCCTGATGTGCCGCTAAGACCTATTGCCACAAATATGGCTGATGCTACGATCAGTGTCATCAAGGTCATGCCTGACACCGGGTTAGAACCTACAATAGCAATGGCATTAGCTGCCACAGTGGTAAACAGGAACGCGATTACCGTCACCACCACCCAGGCAACAAGCGACTGCCAGAAGGTGTGGATCACTCCAAACCAGAAGAATAGCAACACGGCAATTAACGCCAATGCAATGAAAAATACGATATGCTTCATCGAAATGTCGAGTTGCCAACGTTGCGTCTTCACTGCTTGGGCGTTACCCTTGAGCTCGCGGCTTGCCAGCCCTACTGCCTGCATGATGATAGGCCACGACTTGATGATGCCGATCACTCCAGCCATGGCGATACCTCCGATACCTATCATTCGGGCATAGTCCTTAAATATCACGACGGGTGCGAGCGATGCTATGGCCTCGTTGCCGTACGTGCCTATAAGCGGTATTATCACCCACCACACAAAAGCTGAACCGGCGAAGATGATGAAGGCGTATTTTAGTCCCACGATGTAGCCCAAGCCAAGTACAGCGGCACCTGTGTTGCAGCTGAACACCAGCTTGGTCTTATCGGCCAGAGCTTGACCCCATTGGGTCACGGAACTCGAAAGAGACTCTGCCCAAAAGCCGAATGTGGCAACCACATAATCGTAAATACCACCTATCAGAGAGGCTATTACAAGCGTAACAGCCTGCTTGCTATTGTTCTTCGACGCCTGACCGCTTGCGAGCACCTGCGTGGTGGCAGTAGCCTCAGGGAAGGGGTACTTGCCGTGCATATCCTTTACGAAATACTTGCGGAAAGGTATGAAAAAGAGTATACCAAGCACACCTCCGAGGAGTGAGCTCAGGAATATCTCAAGGAAGTTAACGGTAATCTCGGGATGTGAGGCCTGAAGTATGAACAACGCAGGGAGTGTGAAGATCGCTCCGGCCACAATCACGCCTGAGCATGAACCGATTGATTGTATTATCACATTCTGCCCAAGGGGGTTTTTAAGTTTCATGGCACTTGAGCAACCCATAGCTATGATGGCGATAGGGATTGCCGCCTCAAACACCTGGCCTACCTTCAGACCTAAGTAAGCGGCTGCGGCACTGAATATTATGGCCATAATCAAGCCCATAATCACTGAATAGGGCGTAACCTCTTTGTACTCTCTTGCCGGGTGCATCAAAGGCCGATACTCCTCATCCTCACCGAGTTCGCGAAATGCGTTCTCTGGCAATTGTATGGGATCAGCATCTTGGAGCAGGGGTTCAACCTCTGCCGACATCTGATTGTTTTGTTTCATTATCTTATCGTTATTATTTATTTCACTGTGGGTTCAGTGTTCGACCGGGGTTGAGCAAGGATATCGAACTGCTCTACGTATATCTCAGTGACAGTGCGCTTGATGGCGTTGCGATCCTGCCATACGCGGGTGCGCAGCTTCCCTTCGACAAATAGCTTAGTTCCTTTTTTGATATAGCGTTCGGCTGTTTCGGCCATGCCATCCCACATCACCAGTGAGTGCCACTCAGTGCGCTCCGGCACCTGCACACCGGCGGCAGTGGTGTAGGCACGTTCGGTGGTAGCCATCGAAAAGTTAGCCACCGCCCGCTTCTCCACATATCTTATTTCGGGGTCACGCCCCACATTACCTACTAATATTACTTTGTTTACTGACATAAAGAGTATATTTTACAGGGTGAACGTGTCATTAAGGACTTTATTACCGTCCGGAGGCTAATAGTCCGGCAATCACAGCATTGGTGAAGCCCTCACGCTCCATTGCGTTCAAGCCGCGGATAGTGGTACCGCCGGGGGTTGTCACCCGATCAATCTCTGCCTCAGGATTAGCGCCGGTGGCACGGAGCACGGCTATCGCTCCTTCCAAAGTGGCGAGCATCAGGTCCTTAGCCTGATCGGGATACAGTCCGAGCTCGACAGCCCCATCGGTGGCTGCTCTGACGTAGCGCATCACATAAGCTATACCGCATGAGCACAGGGCCATACCTGCATTCATAAGACGCTCTTCAATCACCGGGGCATCGCCTAAGTATTGGAACATCCGGGTAATCAAAGTTATATCTTCGGGTTGGGCTTTAGCGTTATGTGCCAACAGGGTCACACTTTTGCCGTAAGCTATGGCAGTGTTGGGCATGGCGCGAAATATCGCCGCATCCTCCCTGCCGTAGTATTCAGCCACCTGGTCGAGGGTCACGCCGGCGGCTATCGAAACTACGATGCGGGCATTGGCCATTGCTCTAATCTGCTCGTATACGGGTTTCACAAGCCAGGGCTTAACGGCGGTAATGAGGATATCAGCCTTAGAGGCTACCTCAAGGTTGTCAGTGGTCACCGTTATCTTTGAGGGATATGCCTCGTGCAGCTCATCGAGCTTGGCGGTCGACATGTCGGACACCATCAGATCATAGTCTGACGTGCGCTCGGCAAGTCCGCGGGCCACGGCACCACCCATATTTCCGGTGCCGATGATGCCGACGCATAGTTTTTTATTATTCATATTTATATGTGTGCAATTTGTTTGAAATTCTATTCGGGTTGAAGTCGAGAGAGTCGTTGTTCGAGTTCGGTCGACGATAGTTTGGTGTTGAGGATGCCTCTATGAGCTATGGATATTCCTCCTGTCTCCTCCGACACCACTATCGCCACAGCGTCAGTAGCTTGCGATATACCCAGGGCAGAGCGGTGTCGCAGGCCTAAGGATCGAGGCACGTTGGTGTCATGACTCACGGGCAGGATGCACCCGGCGGCTTTAATGCGCCCATGGGCTATGATCATGGCTCCGTCGTGGAGTGGCGAATTCTTAAAGAATATGTTTTCGATAAGGCGGCTATTGATTTGAGCATCAATTATATCACCTGTGCGCTCATATTGTTCAAGCGACAGTCCCTGCTCGATTACAATCAGTGCGCCGGTCTTGCTTTTGGCCATATTCATGCACGCATACACTATGGGCATCACCCATGAGTGAGCGGCCTCCTTTTCGGCCTCCTTATCGTGATGGTGGAAAAGGTTTTTGATGAATTGCCATCGTCGTTGCGAACCAAGTTCCACTAAAAAGCGCCTGATCTGGTCCTGAAACAGTATCACGAGAACCAATAGGCCGATCGACATGAATTTGTCGAGTATCGTGCCTATTAGCCTCATGTTGAGTATCTCCGACGAGAGCACCCATACGGCTATGAATGCAAGCACGCCGAAAAACACATTGATAGTGCCCGACTCCTTCATGATACGGTAGAGATAGTAGAGCATCAGAGCCACTATCACGATATCGAGCACATCCTTTATTCCGAATGTTATCATATTCGTTCTGCAGTGAGTTGGAAGAGTTTCACAGCCGTGGCTGCGGCTTCTACATCATGCACCCTCAAGATCTGAGCTCCCCCCTCAAGGGCAAGCGTGTTGACCACAGTGGTACCGGTTATCGCATCATCAGGTGTGATGCCAAGAGGCTTGTATATCATTGACTTGCGTGACATCCCGACGAGCATCGGCGCATCAAGCATATTGCCTATGTAAGGGAGGTGGGCAAGCAGCTCATAGTTCTGCTCAACGGTCTTTGCGAAACCAAAGCCTGGGTCGATTATCACGTCAGCCACACCCTTCAGCCGCAGCTGCCGGAGTTTGACGCTCAGTTCCTCGACCACCCCGACGGTCACACCTCGGGGATAGTCGGTGAGCGACTGCATATTCAATGAATTGCCGCGGCTATGCATCAACACGTATGGCACCCTCAGCTCAGCTATGGTATCGAACATCGCCCCATCACCATCGCCACCACACACATCGTTGATGATATCGGCACCGGCTGCAACCGCGGCTCGAGCAACATCAGCCCGGTATGTATCTACCGACACTATCACCTCCGGAGCCGCATCCTTAACAGCTCTTACGGCCATCATAGCCAGCTGCCGCTCCGTGTCAGCATCGACAGGTGTGCAGCCCGGAGCTGTCGAACATGCGCCTATATCGATTATCTCAGCGCCCTGATCTACCATACACAGCGCACGCTGCGCAATATCGCTTGAGGTTGATACTCTCGACTGCGCATAAAAAGAGTTGTCAGTCACGTTGATTATCCCCATCACCACCGGGCGACGGAACCAACGCAACTCACCTTTGATGTTGAGCGAAAACTTTTTAGGTCGGTACACTGTGTTGCTTCGCATTTGAAATCGTAGGTCGATATGTTAACGATGTTGAAATAAACACTGCGAATTTAATACTTTTTTTGCAACTTCCCCCACACATATTTATATAAATAAAAAAGTTATCTACATTGCGCGTCTGGGGTTGTAGGATAGGATGGTTTTTCGTACCTTTGGAGTTCGAAAAATACTGACCGATGAAAAAACTTGTCCTCATACTATTGATGCTGCTCCCGGCGGTCTTCGCCACGGCTCAGTTACACTATGGTCTGCGCTTAGGTGGCGAGTTCACACGCCCCACGGCTTCCGGCGATCCTGCAATCAATGGAGGGAACGGATTTGCCGGAGGTCTGACAGCCAACTACGTTTTGCCCAAAGCACCGCTGGCGTTCACCGCCTCAGTGCTCTACGAGCGTCGCAATATCACAGCGACAGACGCCAACAATAGTACATGCTCATTTGGCCGCAACTTCTTAGCTGTGCCGATCGACCTTGGCTACCGACTACCACTTCACCTGGTGCGCGACCTGGTGTCGCCCTACGTATTTACCGGTCCCGACTTGGCTTGGCGACTTGGCGAAGGCCACGGACGCGATTTCCACTTCGGGTGGGACATCGGGGTGCGCATCGACGTGATTGACCTTCTGCAACTTTCAGGCGGCTACCGCTTTGGCCTCAACAACGTCAACAACATCACCCCCGGCCGGTATAAGCTACGCGATAGCGGTGGCTTCTTCTCGGCTGCAATATTATTCAGTATCTGACCTATCTAACCTTTCAACATACTCTCCCTGCGCAGTGATACCCTTCGTACATCTCCATGTCCACTCCCAATATTCTGTCCTTGACGGCCAGGCCTCAGTGAAGGCTCTGGTCGACAAAGCCATAGCCGACGGCATGCCGGCCCTGGCTCTTACCGACCACGGCAACATGTTCGGAATCAAGGAAATGTTCAACTACGTCAACAAAAAGAACAAAGATATACCCGAAGGGCAACAGAAGCTCAAACCCATCTTCGGTTGCGAGATGTATGTGGCCCGCGAGTCGCTCACAACCCATGTCGACGATAAGGACAAAGGATACCACCTTGTGGTACTCGCCAAAAACAAAAAAGGATATCAAAATCTTATCAAGATCGTGTCGCAAGCCTGGACAGAAGGCTTCTACTATCATCCTCGCACCGACAAGCAGGCTTTGGCGGCTCATCGCGAAGGACTTATCGTGTGCTCGGCCTGTCTTGGTGGCGAGATACCAAAGCTGATACGCGCCGGTGAGATTGAGGAGGCTGACCGCCAGGTAAAGTGGTTTAAGGATACCTTTGGCGACGATTACTATATCGAACTTCAACGACACAAAGCCACAGTGCCCCGAGCCAACCACACCACCTACCAGATACAGGAGGAGATCAACCCGGTGCTCATCGAGCTGGCCCGCAAGCACGATATCAAGCTGATCTGCACCAACGATGTGCACTTCGTAAACGAGGATGACGCCGAAGCTCACGACCGTCTGATTTGCGTCTCGACCAACAAGAACCTTGACGACCCCTCCCGCATGCTCTACTCCAAGCAGGAGTGGATGAAGACCACCGAGGAGATGAACCGCTTGTTTGCCGACATCCCCGAGGCACTCGCCAATACCGTGGAGATCGCCAACAAGGTTGAGACCTACTCCATCGACCATGGCCCCATCATGCCCAACTTTGAGATACCTCGTGAGTTTGGCACTGAGGAGGAGTATCGTCAACGGCTCACAGAGCAGGACCTCTTCGATGAATTCACACGCGATGAGCATGGCAATGTGGTGCTATCGCAGGAGGAGGCCGAAAGCAAAATCAAGAAACTCGGTGGCTACGACAAGCTATACCGCATAAAATTCGAGGCCGACTATTTGGCCAAACTCGCCTACGAGGGCGCCAAGGTGCGCTACGGCGACCCATTGAGCGAGGAATTGTCGGAGCGCATCAAGTTTGAGCTGCACATCATGAAGACCATGGGTTTCCCGGGCTACTTCCTTATCGTGCAGGACTTCATCAACACCTCACGCCGCGAATTAGGCGTGAGCGTAGGCCCCGGCCGTGGTTCTGCCGCAGGTTCATGCGTGGCTTACTGCCTTGGCATCACGCAGATCGACCCCGTGAAGTATGATCTGCTGTTTGAACGCTTCCTCAACCCCGACCGTATCTCACTACCCGATATCGATATCGACTTTGACGACGACGGCCGCGCCGACGTGCTCAACTATGTCACTCAGAAATATGGCGCAGAGAAGGTGGCCCACATCATCACCTACGGTACCATGGCCGCCAAGTCGGCTATCAAGGATGTGGCCCGCATCGAGCAGCTACCCCTACCCGAGAGCGACCGACTGTCGAAACTCGTGCCTGACCGCATGCTCGAGGTCAACGGCAAAGCCCTCAAGCCCACGCTCAAGAATTGCTACCAGTATGTGCCGGAATTCCAGCCGGAGCTCCACAGCTCTAATCCCCTCATCGTCGAGACCCTCGAATACGCAAAGCAGCTCGAAGGGAATGTGCGCAACACCGGCGTGCACGCTTGCGGCGTGATCATCTGCCGCGATGACATCACCGACTGGGTGCCCGTGAGCACCGCCGTCGACAAGAAGGATGGCCGCATACTCGTGACTCAATACGAAGGCTCAGTGATCGAGGAGACCGGCCTGATCAAGATGGACTTCCTCGGACTCAAGACCCTCTCCATCATCAAAGAAGCCGTGGCCAACATCAAGCTCACACGCGGCACCGACCTCGACCCCGACAAGATACCAATCGACGACCCAAATACCTATCGGCTCTACTGCGATGGCCGCACATTCGGCACATTCCAGTTTGAGTCGAAGGGCATGCAGAAATATCTGCGTGAGCTACAACCCTCAACCTTCGAGGACCTTATAGCCATGAACGCCCTATACCGACCCGGTCCTATGGACTATATTCCCGAATTCATCGACCGTAAACTTGGGCGCAAACCCATCGTCTACGACATCCCGGTGATGGAAAAATATCTCAAGGACACCTATGGGGTAACCGTCTACCAAGAGCAGGTGATGCTCCTTTCGCGCCTTCTCGCCAACTTCACCCGCGGCCAGAGCGATACCCTGCGCAAGGCCATGGGTAAGAAGATGATCGACAAGATGAACGCCCTCAAAGCACTTTTCCTCGAAGGTGGCCAAGCCAACGGCCATAAGGCTGAGGTGCTTGAGAAGATTTGGGCCGACTGGGAGAAATTCGCATCATACGCCTTCAACAAGAGCCATGCCACATGCTACAGCTGGGTCGCCTATCAGACAGCCTACCTAAAGGCCAATTTCCCAGCCGAATATATGGCTGCAGTGCTCAGCCGCAACGTCAGCGATATAACCAAAATCACCGGCTTCATGGACGAGTGCAAGTCGATGCATATCCCCATCAAGGGGCCGGATGTCAACGAGTCATTCTCAAAATTCGGTGTCGACTCCCATGGCAACATACGCTTCGGACTCTCGGCCATAAAAGGTGTGGGTGAGAATGTGGTGTCCGGCATCATTGAGGAGCGCCGCAAAAATGGCAAATTTGAGTCAATCTACGACTTCGTTGAACGAGTGCCTCAGGGCGTGCTCAACCGCCGCCTCATCGAGTCACTGTCCCTTGCAGGAGCTTTCGACTGCTTCGAAGGCATCAAGCGTGAGGACTTCTTTGAGAAAAACCACCGTGACGAGACATTTGCCGAGGAGCTGATACGCTACGGCCAACTTTATCAACAAGCCGCTCAGCGTCAAGAAGCTTCGCTCTTTGGTGATGATGATGTGGCAATGAACAAGGCCGGTCGTCCCGCCGTGCGACCCGCATTGGAGTGGGTCAACGCCGTAAAGCTCGAGAAGGAGCGAGAGCTTGTGGGCATGTACCTCTCAGCCCACCCCCTCGACCCCTACTACATGGAGCTAACATACGGCTGCTCCAACATCAAACAGAAGGAGGAACTCATCCCGTCGGAAAATGAAGGACGTGAGATATCCTTCGGCGGCATGGTAGTCGATTTTATCTCACGCCCCACTCGCAACGGCAGCGGCAACTTCGGCATTATGAAAATCGAGGACTACTCCGGTAGCACCGAAATCCGACTGTTTGGCAACGACTACATCAACTTCGCCAACTACGGCAAACCGGGCACACCGATACTCGTCACCGGCAAATTCTCCCGCCGCTTCTCCACCAGCGACGTGCAGTTCAATCTCACCTCAATATCACTTCTCGAAGCCGTGCGTGGGCGTCTCATCAAGGGCGTAGTGATTGACCTCGACGCTGACAAAATCAACAATCAAACACTCGACCTCATCGACGAACATTGCAAATCATCATCCGACAGCAGAGGCACTCTCACATTCCGCATACGGGATCCGAAAGTCAGTCGCACTGTAACCCTTACATCGCAAACCTTCATCCCCATCAACCGCCAGCTAATCACCCTCCTCGAAGACCTCGAGCTGGAATTCTCAATTACACGCAACTAATGTGTGAGAGCGCCAGCTCGAAGCCCCGTGTGAGAGCGCCAGCTCGAAGAAAATTTAATACTCATTACATAAATACTCAAAAAATATGGCATTCCAATTCACAGACTCCAACGTAGAGGAGATCATCGCTTCAGGCAAGCCCGTAATCATCGACTTCTGGGCCACCTGGTGTGGCCCCTGCATGGCCATGAGCCCAATCATCGACGAACTCGCCCAGGAATATGAAGGGCAGGTAGTTATCGGCAAATACAATGTTGACGAAGAGTCAGACCTGAGCGCCAAATACCGTATCATGTCAATCCCCACCCTCCTCTTCTTCAAGGACGGCAAGAAGGTTGACATCCGCTTAGCCGGCTCTCAGCCAAAGGCTATCCTCGAGGCCAAAATCAAGGAGTTGCTCGCTCTCTGATAATGAGCGATATATTCTCCAAAATCGCAAAGGGAGTGCGGCTGTACAATCAACGCCGCACCACCCCTCTGCGCCTCGAGCTCAACCTCACCCAAGCCTGCAACCTCAATTGTCAGGGTTGCACCCACTACTCACCCCTTGCTCCGGCCGATGACGCAGAGTCGCTTGGCACCATTGAGCGTAACCTCTCCCATCTGTCGACCGTGAAGGGCATCGACCGTGTCAAAAGCTTATGGGGACTTCTATAAATTAAGTGCTTGTAAATTAGAAAAATAATTT
>CAZVNS010000025.1:0-29047 GCA_964628905.1 uncultured Muribaculaceae bacterium
CGGTGGGGAAGGTGTAGGTGTAAACGCCGTCAGCGTAGGTAGCCTCAACAGCGTTTGCGGGATCCCAGCCCTGGAACGAACCGGCCAGGTACAGAGGAGCGGCCTCGTCGCCGGCGGGCATAGCCACGGTGAGAACATCAGCGCCTGAGCGACCGTTCCAGTTGGTGATTTTAACAGAGCCGTCCTCCTGGGGCCAAGCCTGGATTGAACCCCAAACCTGACCTGAAGCACCTGCGAAGTCGCACTCAAACAGGGCAACAACTGCGCTGGTCTCAGCATCTACGATGTTGAATGAACCACTGACGTAACCGGCAGCCTCGGCAGTACCGTCGACGGTAGACTTTGTGCCATAGATGAAGTACTGCTTGCCGTTCATCATGAACCAGTCGAAAGCGTAGGATGTACCGGTCTTAACAGCGGAGAATGTTGTCCATGCGTCTAAGTCCTCGTTGGGGCCGTAAACGGTACTACCGTTTGCCTGATAGAGATAGCACATACCTGCCATGGTGTAGATGTCATCGCCTGAAGCGTCGACAGCCTCTTCCATGCTGGTAGCCCAGGGCACTGCGAGCCAGAATGAGTTGAGAGCAGCCTCTGATGCGACACTTGTACCGCCTTCTACAAACTCGCCATTGGCAATCTTAACTACTACAGAGCAGTTGAGACCATTTACAGCGTAGTAGATCAGACCACCGTCCTCTGACATAACGTCGCCAAGCACGCGGCCAAGACGGTCAACGCGTGAGTTGTCTGTTACTTCAATGTCAGCGGGATCGTACTCTACGTAAACGAGGTCATCAACTGAAGTCTTGCCTGCGGGGAGGATCCATACCTTACCAA
This sequence comes from uncultured Muribaculaceae bacterium, assembly GCA_964628905.1. GTDB lineage: Bacteria > Bacteroidota > Bacteroidia > Bacteroidales > Muribaculaceae > JAJPXC01. The sequence continues at coordinate 841 of CAZVNS010000025.1, forward strand.
GACCTCCGCTACCACCACCGGGGATCATGATGAGGTTGCCTGCGTAGTCAGAGGTGATGTCGAAGGGGTTGGTCATGGGGAGGCCGGTCATAAACTGAGTCTTGCCTTCCTTGGTGATTTTGTTGATTGACAGGGTAGCGCCCTCAATCTCATAGATAGCGTCGCCCGAGGGAACACCAGTAGCACCACGCTGGTTAGAGTTACCGGCGGTGTTGACTGTTGCATCTCTGTACGACCAATCGACTGTCATGTTGAAGCCATCAAAGCCTTCAGTCATCTTGACAGTCTGAGCGTTAGCTGACAGGCCCATGGTGAGGGCAGCTGCTGCCAGCATAGCGTTGCGTAACTGTTTTTTCATGTTTGTTTGATTAAATTGGTTAATTAAAAATAGGAGTTGTTAAGTTTTTGATATTAAGGTCGTTAAGTTGTTACGGACTCATGGGGTCGCTCCCAGGAGTGTCCGCGTTTGCGCCATCCCTCCGACGATCCGCGGACGCACCGGGGTGCGACCCTACTTGTGGGCTGGGGTTTTTCATGGAGGCGCGTAAGGTGAGCGCACAATAAACCGTGGTAAAGTTAGCTTATTTTTTCAAATCCAACAATTTATTTAGCTTTTTTCACATATTATAGACAGAAAGGCATAAAGACAAGTTTTAGACATAAAGACATAGAGACATAAAAACAAAAAGACACAAAATAATAAATTTATGTCCTTTATGTCTTTATGTCTAAATCTGTCTTTATGTCGGGGAGGGGCGGGGGATAAAAAAGCGGCCGGCATCGGTGATGCGGCCGCAAAATCGTTAATGAGACTGGTGTTGGCAGTCAGCGATTTTCTCTTCGCGCTAAAATTATTCAGCAGATGCCTCAACAGAAGCAGATGCCTCAACAGAAGCGTCAGTAGCCTCCTCAGTAGCAGGAGCCTCTTCAGTAGTAGCAGGAGCCTCTTCAGTAGTAGCAGGAACCTCAGCCTTAACAGTGGTGTCGCAAGTATCGCAAGTGTCCTTTACAGAACCCTCAGCACCGTTACCGCAAGAGAAGAGTGATACGCTGAAAACAACAGCAAGCATTAAAACTAACTTTTTCATTGTGATTGGATTTAAAAAATAAAACAATAATTTTTTTGCTTTAAAAACTCCACAAAGGTACGCGCATTTTTTGACCCGCCAAATTATTTGGCTCTTTTTTTGGCGTTTTTTAGATAATTTTCACATTTGGCGGTATCCAGTGTGCGCCACCGTGCCCCGCGGTTTCGCCGCGGGGGCTTTAGCGCTTGCCGCCTTTGCGGCGCTGTTGCTCGCGGAGGGCGGCCTGCTGCTGGCGCTGGGCCTCTTCGAGGCGCGCCATGAAGCCTGACTTCTTGCGGGGCTTGGCGGCGTTGGCCTTCATCTGGGCGCGGAGTCGGTCCTCGTTGACGCAGCGGCGGAAGATCCATGTCTGGATGACGGTGAATATCAGCGACAGGAAGTAGTAGTAGCTCAAACCGGATGCGTAGTCGTTGAAGAAGAAGAGGAATATGACGGGCATCAGGTACATCATCCACTTCATGGCGGGCATTGAGGAGGATGAGGGCTGGTTCTGCATGTTGATGCGCGTGTAGAGGATGTTGGAGACGGTCATCAGCAAGCAGAAGAGGCTCACTTTGTTGCCATACCAGGGTATGGAGAAGGGGAGCGTGCAGATGTAGTCGGGGGCTGAGAGGTCGTGGGCCCAGAGGAACGACTGGCCGCGGAGTTCGATGCAGTTGGGGATGAAGCAGAACATGGCAATCAGCACGGGCATCTGCAGCAGCATGGGGAGGCAGCCTGACATGGGCGACGCCCCGGCTTTGGAATAGAGGGCCATGGTCTCCTGTTGGCGCTTCATTGCGTTGTCCTGGCCGGGGTATTTCTCGTTGATCTCCTTGACCTCAGGGGAGAGCAGGCGCATCTTGGCCTGGGAGAGGTAACTCTTGTAGGTGAAGGGGAAGAGGATGATGCGGATGAAGATGGTGAGCAGGAGGATCACGATGCCGTAGTTGCCGACGGATGATCCGAGGAATGTGAACACGGGGATGATGATCAGGGTGTTGATCCAGCGGAAGAGCGCCCAGCCAAGGGGGATGAGGCGTGTGAGCTGCAGGTCCTCGTCGCCGGCTATCTGGTCGTCGAGGTCGGAGAGCAGGGGGTAGCGGTTGGGGCCTATGTAGAGGTCGAAGGCCACGGGGACTTCGGCGTCGGCGTTATATCCGGCGGTGGCTTCCATGGCCATGACTTTGTGGAGCACGGGGTCGCCCTTGACGATGCGGGAGTCGAGCTTGGCGGTCTTGAACGACTCGCGGGGGATCATCACTGAGGAGAAGAACTGGTTTTTGAAGGCGATCCACTTCACCGGCTCGTTGAGCGACTCGGAGTCATCCTTCATCTCGGAGAGGTTGTCGGGCGACTCGCCCACATATTTATAATATATGGCTGAGTTGCGCTCTTCGAAGGTCTTGCCCACTTCGTTGCGCACCATGCGCTGGTTCCAGTTGACGGCGATGTCGACCATGGCGTTGCCGAGCACCGAGGCCATGCCCTTCTGCACCACTTCCATGCCCACGACGTAGCTGTCGGGCTGGAGGGTGTAGCGGATGCCCCAGTATGTTTCGGGGTCGAAGTCGAGGCGCATCTCGACAACGTTCTCGCTGATCTGATATGGTGTGAAGTAGAGGTCTTTGGTATCAAACTGGTTGGCGGCTGATTTGAGGATGAAGCTGTATGTGCCGTTGTCGCCGGTGAAGGGGGTTACGGTGTGGGGCTTACCAACCTCGGAGTTGTAGTCGTCGAGGGTGGCGAGGGTGATGGCGCCGCCGCGGGTGGCGATGCCCAGGCGCAGCAGGTTATCCTTAGTGCCGAGGTTCACGATGGAGTCGGTGCCGTAGCTGAAGCGGTGCATCGGCCCGCTGACTGAGCCTTGGCGGACGGCGTCGCGGAGTGTGGTGTTAGCCACCTGGGCCAGCTCGGCGCCATATTTTGCCTCAACCTGGTTGGTGAGCACGTCGTTGATGTCGAGCCAGTTGTCGATGTCGTTGACGTAGACGCGGCCTGAGGCGATGGTGTCGTCGCGGAATGTGAGCTCGACCTTGCCGTTGGTGAATGTGCGCGATCCGTCGTCGGCCACAGTAGTGGCGGCTGCGAGGCTGCGGTTGATTTGCGCTATCTCACCGTCGGTGAAGGGGTTGACTACGGGTGTAGCTTTGTCGGCCTTTTCGGCGGCTTCGGCTTGCTCCTTCTCGGCTTGCTTGGCCTGGCGCTCCTTCTCATCGGGCTGGTTGAGCCACATGAAGCCGAAGATCACCAAGGCCATCATGATGAAGCCTAAAATCGTATTTTTGTCCAACTTTCAGTAGTGATTAACGGTTGATATTCAATGCTTATGCTCTTCGCCGTAGGCGATGGCGGCGCGGATGAAGTCGACGAAGATGGGGTTGGGGCGCAGCACGGTCGAGGAGTACTCGGGGTGGTACTGCGTGCCTATAAACCAGCGCTTTTCGGGGATTTCGACCACCTCGACGAGTCCGGTCTTGGGGTTGCGGCCCACGCACTTGAGTCCGGCGTCCTCGAGCTGCTGGCGGTACTCGTCGTTGTACTCAAAGCGGTGGCGATGGCGCTCGCTGATCGAGGTTTTGCCGTAGGCTTTAGCTACTTTCGAGCCGGGGGTGAGCTCGCAGTCGTAGGCTCCGAGGCGCATGGTGCCACCCATGTTGGAGATTGACTTCTGCTCCTCCATCAGGTCGATGACGTTGTGTGGGGTGGAGGGGTCCATCTCGGTGGAGTTGGCGTCGGTGAGGCCGAGGACGTTGCGGGCATACTCGATGACCATGCACTGCATGCCCAGACATATGCCGAAGGTGGGCACGTCGTGCTCGCGGCACCATCGCAGGGCCACGAATTTGCCCTCGATGCCGCGTTGGCCGAAGCCGGGGGCTATGATGATGCCGTCCATGCCGGAGAGCATCTCGTCGGCGTTGGCGTCGGTGAGTTTTTCGGAGTGGATGTACTGTAGCTTGAGTCGGCGGTCGTTGTAAGTGGCGGCCTGGAAGAGCGACTCGTCGATTGACTTATATGCGTCCTGGAGTTCGACATACTTGCCCACCAAGCCGATGCGCACCTCCTTGGTGGCGTGCTCCATCTTGTTGAGGAAGTTGACCCACGGGCCCATGTCAGGCTCACCCATAGGCTCTATGCCGGCTTTGCGGAGCACCAGCTCGTCAAGGTGCTGCTCGTGCATCTTCAGGGGCACCTTGTAGATTGAGGGGGCGTCGATCGACTGGATCACGGCGTCGGGGTCGACGTTGCAGAAGAGGGCGATCTTGCGGCGCATCTCCGGGGGGATGTTCTTCTCGGTGCGGAGCACCAGGATGTCGGGCTGTATGCCTTCCGACTGGAGCATCTTGACGGAGTGCTGTGTGGGCTTGGTCTTCAGTTCCTTGGCGGCGGCGATATAAGGCACGTAGGTGAGGTGGATGTGCGCGCAGTTGCGTCCCAACTCCCAGCGGAGCTGACGCACGCTCTCGATAAACGGCAGCGACTCGATGTCGCCAACGGTGCCGCCGATCTCGGTGATCACAAAGTCGAAGTTGCCGGTGTTACCCAGGGCTTTGACGTTGCGCTTGATTTCGTCGGTTATGTGAGGCACGATCTGCACGGTCTTGCCCAGGTAGTCGCCGCGGCGCTCCTTGTCGATGACGCTCTGATAGATGCGGCCTGTGGTGACGTTGTTGGCGCGTGTTGTGGCGATGTTGGTGAAACGCTCGTAGTGACCCAGGTCGAGGTCGGCCTCATGGCCGTCGACGGTGACGTAGCACTCGCCGTGCTCATAGGGGTTGAGCGTGCCGGGGTCGATGTTGATGTAGGGGTCAAATTTCTGGATTGTGACACGGTAGCCTCGAGCTATCAGCAGGTTGGCCAACGATGAGGAGATGATGCCCTTGCCTAACGACGACACCACGCCTCCGGTAACGAATATGTACTTTGTTTCCATTATCTTAGTTTAAGCCGCGAAGTTAACGTTTTTTCTCGATATTCCCAACGTCAGTTAAAATGGTGGGGACGGAGCCGGTGGCGCCAAGGAATATCGAGGCTCTCACCTGATCCACGCCGTCGGCGGTGATGGGGCCGGTGTAGAGGGGCGATTTGGATGTGGGGTTGGTGCCGTCAAGGGTGTAACGCACTTGGTAGTCGGCTGTGGGATAAGGGGAATTGATCAGTATCCGGCCATCTTCCACCTTGACCCCGGGCTGGCGCAGGTGCACGGCGGTGCCGCGGCGGGAGAGTGCGGGGAGCACGCGGTCGCCAATCAGGCGGGAGAAGTCGGCGTCGGTATACGTGGTGTCGGAATTCCATGCGCGCTCGGCAAGTCCGAGTGCCTTGGGGAAGATGTAGGTCTGCACCTGCGGCAGGTCGCGGATGGTTTCGGCGAAGATTTGGCCGGAGATGCCAATGAGCCGGTCGGCGTGCCCGGGATCGATGCCGCTCATGGCCATGGGGTAGCCATTGAGGGTGGCGAACTCGTCGACCATACCTCCCCATGTGAGGCCGCGCTCTTCGGGGTGGCAGGTGTAGGTCTGGTCGAGGTAGAAGTGGTCGACGTTGCAGATCACCACGGGGTAGCCTGCGGCAGCGGCCTCGCGGGCGCGGTTTGATTTGGTGACATGCCAGAAGTTGACGCCGCGAACCACGGGCTGCACGGCGGCGTTGAAGTCGTCGTCGTGTCCAAGGGCCACTTCCTCCCAGCCGTTCATCCCGATACCCTTGTCGGCCATCATCTTAGCAATGCGGCGAACGAACTCGCCGTGGACGGCTGTCTGCGATGTCAGCCCGCGCTCGGCCATCATGCGCTTAACCGACGGTGCTCCCGACCAGGCTCCGTTGGCCACCTCGTCGCCTCCGATATGTATCGACGGCAGTGGCACGCCGGCATCCTGATACATGCGCTGAATTTCGCTAATCACCTTGTCCATAAAGCGATATGGACCTTCGAGGGCGGGATTTATCACGTTGTCGTGGAAGGATTGTGCAGAGGTGTAGGTCGAATTGTCGCCATCCTCGATCAGGCGGTATGTGTCGTCGCCGGTACGGCGATAGCGGGCCTCCATAGCCTTGACGGCGGCGCGGGCATGGCCGGGCGACTCGATTTCAGGGATCACCTGGATGCCAAGCGACTGGCAGTAGCGGAGGAAGTCGATAAACTCGGTGCGGGTGAGGTAGCCGTTGGAGGTACCTTCGGGGGAATTGGGATCACCGTTGCCGGCGAAAATCTGTGCTAAATAGTCCTGTTCGTCAAGGGTGTAGCCGCGGCGGGCACCAACGTCGGTGAGTTCGGGCAGACCGGGTATCTCGAGTCGCCAGGCCTCGTCGTCGACGATGTGGAAGTGGAGCGTGTTAAGTTTATATGCCTGCATGTGCTGCACAATCTTTTGCAGGTCGTTGAGTGGCAGGAAGTTGCGTGATATGTCGACCATCAGGCCGCGGTAGTGATAGTCGGTCCAGTCCTCGATGACGTAGCTTGCGGTCTGAGGCACGTTGAGCAACTGGTTGACAGTGGCTTGCGCCCAGCCGAGAGCTTGCGGGGTGGCGTATTCGAGCACCGTGGAGTCGGGGGTGACGGTCACGCGGTAGTATTCAGGGTTATCGTTGCTGACCGCGCGCAGCATTATGTTCTCACTCACTTGATAAGGGGCTGAAACCGGAGCTAACTCCATGACAGACTTCACCGAAGGGATAATATCGGTGGGGCGCGGCGCACGTCCGGCGGCGAGTCGCTCGTTGAGCTCATAGACGGCTGCGGGGTCGGGTGCGAGGTCGCTGCCGGGGAGTGTCCACTGCTCGGGACGGTCAGAAATCTTTTGCCGGACGGTCTTGACTGTGAATGGATTGCCCTTGGAGTCGACGCCATGGAAGCCGTCGGGCATATAGCTGTGGTGGCGCAGGGCGGCATCGGTGACGATGTCGACAGTCACGGGTCCGCGGCCAAAGCGGGGTGAGGCGATATAGTAGTAGCCGGGGACAATCTCGGCGATAGTGTCAGCGGGGTCGACGGCGTGCATCTTGCGTGCAAACATGTTGAAGCCCAGGCGACTCATGCCGCGGGTATCGTCGATGGTGATGCGCTGTGTGTAGTGGGGCTTGCCGTCGGCGTCAACGTAGTTGCCGAGGGTCTCCCAAGTGACGGTGGGCATCGCCGAGGCCGTGGCGGCAATCATGGCGGCGGCTAAGAATAGTTGTTTCATGGTGTTAGCGTGGTTTGGTTTACAGTATAGGCACAAATATACGCATTAATTCGATAACCGCCAACATGGTGGTGACCGATATTTGGACAAGTTGGACTGGTCAGACAGGTCGGACAGGTCATACCAATCGCCGGGGGACAAGACGCAGCGATGGCCGCAGCGGGGCTGCGGCCATCGATATAGGAGGTTTGTTAATATGCTGTTTAGCGGGCATTAACGAGTGTGCCTATGAGGATTACGCTGTTGAATCCGCCGGGCGACACTTGATCCTCAAACGACAGCTTGCAAGAGTAATCGTAGTTACGACGTGTGCCCTTGAAGGTCACGATAACCTCGGCAGTGCTCTCGCCATCGGCGAAGACCACGGTATCAGGTGCTTCGAACATATCGGAGGGTTTGTAAGAAGCGTTGCCGTTGGAGCCGAGCGTCAGGGCCAGTGTGGCCTCTCCCACGGAGGTTGAGCGACGCACAGGGATGGTGTAGATGCGCTCAGCAGCGGGGACGTTCATGGGGAACTCCTGGTCGAGGGTCTCGTTAACAAATGAGTACTGAATGCCCTCAGGATTGTAAGGCTCCCAGTAACCCTTGTCGTCGCAAGCGGTGGCTCCGATGATAAGCGCTACTACGGCCAGCATTGCTTTCAATATATTGGCTTTCATATCTAATTACTTATTAGGGGGTTATTGGGCTGTGTAAACGTTGTCGAACGAGGGGTTGTTCCAACCTTCTACTGCTTTGTTGGTGTTACCCTCGGTGATGAGCATACACCAGTTCATCCATGCGGGACGGCCATTGGTGTTGAAGCGGGTCTCGCGAGAGAAGTTGGAGTTGCTGTAAGAGCGGGTCACAGACATGTTCAGACGTTTGATGTCGAAGAATGTCAGACCTTCGCCCCATAGCTCTACGCGCTTCTGCTGGATAATCTCGGCGATTTCGGCTGTGATGCGGCCGGCGAGCACGTCCTTATCGTTCTTATGCGAGGCGAGGGCGGTCTGAGCATTGTAGCTGGGATCGCGGTACTGCATGAACTCAGAGAGCAGGCGCATACCCTCAGTGGGGTTGCTGTGAGCCACTGCCTCGGCCTCGATCAGGTACATCTCCTCAACGCGCATCAGGGGGTAGTCGCCTGAGCAAGCAATGGCTGACTCACCGGTGTTGCCCTCAGAGGGTTTGAACTTGAGTGAAGCGTAGTCGGGGAGCTTTTTGTAGGCAGCGGCTGCAAGGGGGGTCTGCTCCTTGCCTGAGAGTATAGAGCTCTGGGGAGCCTTCCATGCGAGCTTGCGGAAGTCGGTGTCAGAGATGCGGTCGTAGAGCGACTTGCTGATCATCGAGTAGGGGCCGGCGACTGCGTAGCCGAAGGTGGTCTCGTTTGACATCCAAGAGGTCCAGTTCAAGACACCTGAGGTGACCACGCGGTCATCCTTGGTGGTGGAGATACACCACATCCAAGAGGGGAGGTACTTGTTGAAGGCATCGGTGACGCTGAGCCATTGAGCCTGAGTGGCGGGGGTGGCGCCATTCTGGTCGATAGCCTTGCGGGCATAGATGGCTGCCTGCTGGTAGCTTGAGGGGTTGACACCGCCGTCCCACATGTAGGCGCGGGCTTTCAGACCGTAAACCACTGCGAGGTCGGGGAGGGTGTTGCCCAGACGGGCGCCCTTAGCGATGTTGGCCTCAGCGCGGTCGAGATCCTCGAGGATGAATTTGAGCATCTCCTCGTGGGTGGCGCGGGGATTGTTCTTTGACAGCTCCTCGGTGGTATTCTCGGTGACGATGGGCACGGTAAGGCCGGTAACATCGTTCTTCGATGAGGTACCATCACCGTTAGCTACAGTGACGATGGGCGATGTCTTTTCGTTGGGGAGGAATTCGAAGGTCTGAGCCAGGTCCAGGTAGATGGCAGCGCGGTAGGCTGAAGCCACACCGATATATGACGCCATCAGGGCGTCGTCGCTCTCAGTACCCACGGCCGACAGTACGTTGTTGGGGGTCTGAACGATCTTCCAGTAGAGAGTCCACTGGAACTGGTTGTTCATATAGTTCTCAGAGAGGTATTGAGCCTGTTCCCATGCGGTGTACCAGTCGTAGTTGGATGATACGATGGCCATATCCTCGGTCATTACGTCGTGGCAGTGCATCAACGAGCCGTATCCCCAGTCGTAAGCATTGTCCTGGCCAAGGGTGTTGTACTTGTTGAAGATGGCGCCCATCTCCCAGAGGAGAGCCTCGGTGGCCTTTGAAGATGACTTCAGGCCCTCGTTGGTAACGACACTGGTGGGAATAGTCTCCTCAAGGCACGAAGTGAGCAGCATCGGTGCCGCTACGGCAAGTGCAAGTGCTGATTTGAATATATTTTTCATTGTCGAATAAGCGTTGAGGATGATTAGAATACTACGTTAATACCACCTGATACTACACGTACGGGTGCGTAGTAGGTGTTGTTGGCTCCACCGGAGATCGACTGGGTGGGGTTCAGGCCCTTGCGGGCGCTCCACAAGTAGAGGTTGTCGGCAGTGAGGTAGAGGCGAACGCGGTCGAGGGTCAGCTTGCGGGTGAGCTCTTTGGGCAGTGTGAAACCAAAGTTAATGCTGCGGAGCTGCAGGTAAGAAGCTGAGACCAGGAAGCGGTCAGAGGTGGCGTTGGCGTAGGTGTCGCCGTACTGTACGCGGGGGATGTTAGAGGTGGGGTTCTCAGGGCTCCAGGCGTTGAGCAGGTCCTTGTGGAGGTTGCCGCCGGGGTTGTTCATACCGCTGAAGTTGCCCATCAGGCTTGCGTAGTTGCTATCGTAGATCTTACCACCGCACTGGTAGTTGAAGTTGATCGCGAAGTCAAACCACTTGTAGTTGGCTGTCAGGCCGAAACCACCGTAACCCCAGGGGAGTGCTGAGCCGCAGAGGTGGTAGTCGCCGTTGGCGCTCGAAAGTAACGCATAGTTGGTGGTGACTGACTGTACGGTGTTACCCTCTTCGTCAGTGGTGTTGATGTAGTAGAGGGCCTCACCGGTGACTTTGTCTGTACCGGCATACTTTGGCAGATAGAAGGTGTACATGGGCTGGCCTTCGCCGTAGAAGTAGTTGCCCGATGAGAAACCTTTGACGCCATCAGCTGTCTGGGCCTTACGTGACTCGGGGAGACTGGCGATCTTGTTCTTAGAGTAGGTGAAGTTACCGTTGAGCTCGACGGTCCAGTCCTTGGTGTCGATCACGCGGAGGTTCAAACCTACCTCAACGCCCTGGTTGTCCATATCACCGATGTTGGTGTAGTAGCTGGTGAAGCCGAACGACGGGGCCAAAGGCACGGTGAAGAGCTGGTCCTTGGTGCGACGGTAGTAGTACTCTACGTTACCGCTGATGCGGTCGTTGAGGAATGCGAACTCAACGCCACCGTTGAAGGCCTGGTTCTTCTCCCAAGAGATGTTGGGGTTACCGTAGGTCGAGGGCTGAGCTGCGGGGTGACCATCGGAGTTGACGATGGTGTAGGTGTTGGTGTAGCGGTAGTCACCAATCTGGTCGTTACCCTGCTCACCATAAGATACCTTGAGCTTCAACTGGTCAACCCAGGGAGCGGTGAACCACTCTTCCTTGTCCATGAGCCAAGCGGCACCGCCTGACCAGAAGTTACCCCAGCGATGATCGGGGTGGAAGCGTGACGAACCGTCGCGGCGGATTGAGGCCGAAACGAAGTACTTGGAGTTGTAGTCGTACTGAGCGCGGGCAAACCAACCCTCGACGTTGTACTCTGTAGTGTAAGAGCTTGCCGACTGGTTGATGATGGCACCGATGAGCTCGGAGTTGTTGGGGTCGAACATGTTGTACTTCGAACCTGTCAGGGCGTAGAATTTGTCCCAGTAATTCTCGTGACCGAGGAGGAGACCTACGTTGTGCACGCCGAACATGTGGTTCCAGTTCAGCAACTGCTGGAAGGTATAGGTCTGTTGGCGGTAGTGGCCCTTGCTGACGATACCGTTGTTGTCCTTGTACAGACCGTAGTAGGGGTTGGTCACGTAGGTTGCGCGGGTTTCGTCGAGGGTTACGTTGTTGTTGGAGGTGAACTTGAAGTCCTTGAGGAAGCGCACCTCAACGAATGCTGTACCGTTGAAGGCGTTACTCTCAGAGTAGTTCTTGTCGAGGCGAGATGCCGCGATGGCGTTCGACTGGCCGTAGATGGGGCGAGTGAGCCCGGCGTTGTTGTCACCCCAGTCGTAGATCTGGTTGCCGTAGGGGTCAACCATGACGTTGCCGTCACCGTCGCGGACGAACAGCGGGTAGATCGGGGCGATCTGCTGGGCTGCGGCGAACACGTTGGCCGACGAAGAGCTTTCGCCGTCCTCGTCGAGGGCGTGGGTCTTTGAGCGGGTGTACATGGCGTTACCACCGACCTTCAACCAGGATTTGGCCTGGATCTCGCCGCGGAGTGTACCGGTCAGACGGGTGTAGTCCGTGTTCTTCACGATACCGTCGTTGCTCAGCCAGCTCAGTGATGTGTAGAAGTTGCTCTTGTCGGTAGAGTTGGCCACGCTCACATTGTACTCCTGGCGGAGTGAGCGTGAGTAGGCGTTGTCGAGCCAGTTGTCGGGGCGGATGTAGTAATCCTGGCCATCGTAGTTGATGATGCGACCGAGGGTGGCGTTGGGGTTGATCTTGCCATCCATGCCGATCAGGGGCAGATAGTTGCCATTGGCGTCAACGGGAAGGGTGAACACGTTGTAGCCCAGCGAGAGGTTGTTGGTGCTCGAGGGGTCGATCATGTTCTGGTTGGCCCAAGCGTTGGCGGCTGCGGCGCCCATGCCCTGGGCGTTCATGGCATAGTTGTTGAGCATCTGGTAGTACATCTCGTAGTAGCCTGCGGCGCTGCCGATGATGTCGTAGTCGCGGGTGGCGCGAGAGTTGCAGCCCCACTTGGCATCGAGGGTCACTACGGCGTTCTGCTCCTTACCCTTCTTGGTGGTGATCAGGATCACACCGTTGGCACCGCGGGCACCGTAGAGGGCGTTGGAGGCAGCGTCCTTGAGGACGGTCATCGACTCGATGTCGTTCGACGAGAAGTTGTTGATGTCGCCTGAGTAAGGCACACCGTCGACAACCACCAGAGGCGAGTTGCCGGCCATGATTGATGTGATACCGCGCACGCGGATTGTGGGTGACTCCTGACCGGGGGCGCCTGAGGCGTTGGTCAGCTGCACACCTGCCACGTTACCGCTAAGAGCGTCGAGCACGTTGGTTACCTGCACCTTCTCAATCTCGGCGGCCCCCACCACGGTAGCCGAACCAGTGAAGGCCGACTTCTTGGCAGTACCGTAGGCCACGACCATCACCTCATCAAGAGCCTTGCTTGAGGGCTCCAGGCGGATCACATTGTCGCCAGCCTTGGCGTTAACGGTCTTCTCAGTGTATCCTACATAGGAAACCTTGAGTTTCGATACGTTAGCGGGGACCGACAGTGAGAATTTACCATCCACGTCAGTGGCTACGCCTTGTCCACCGCCTACCGGCATCACGGTTACTCCGAACAGGGGGTCACCGGTGCTGGCGTCGAGAACGGTACCCCGTACGGTGTGGTTCTGCGCTGCCGCAGTCACTGCCATACCGATTACCATTACAAGCAATAGAAACAGCTTTTTCATACTAGATAAATTAGACATATAGTTAGTTAAACAGATTTTACGAATTTGCACGGTGATATGTTACAAAGTGTAATATTTCGCAAAATTATGAAAAATTTACCGAACAACAACCAAATGTCACGATTTTTTTTGCAACATTAACATTTTGACACCGCCTCACCCTCGACTTCCATCGACTTCCATCGACTTAATTCGACCTAATTCAGGATAAATCAACTTAATCCGATTGAAATCGAGCGGGGGCCGGCCCGGGGGGGAAGCGCAAGCGGGGCCGCCCCATCAGGAGCGGCCCCGCTGCTATATATATATTAATGTGTATTGTCGGGATTACTTCACGATGACTTTAGCTACCTGCTGTGCGCCGTCGGCGAAGTTGGCCTGGATCATGTAGACGCCCTTGCCACCAAGCACGACAACCTGGTCAGCGGTTACGTTGTTGGCTGAGATGAGCTGGCCGTTAGCGCTGTAGACGTTAACCTGAGCGGCCTCAGTTACCATGAATGAGTTCTCAGCGACGAGCATGCGGTCGTAAGCAACCTTGCCATTGTCAGCTGCGATAGCGCCTACGCCTGAGGGCTTCTTTGATCCTTCGTAGTTGACGGGGATCACGCCGTAGCCTTCAACGCCGGGCACTACCATCTCAACCTCGGGCTTCTCAGCGGTGCCGAGTTTGATACGCTTGATACCTGACTGGTGGAGGGGGTTGGTGGCGTCGAACTCCTCAGCCCACTCGTAGCGGCCTGTGGTGGCGGCGTCGCCGGCGTCCTTAGATGCCTGCATCTTGGTCACGTCGTCCTCGGTGGCTGCGCGGTAGCACCAGTAGAGGTATGTGCCGGTCTCGTCGGGTGAGAACTGCGATACGCCTACGTGCTCGGTGGCGCCACCACCTTCCCACATCACGGGTGCGCCGTCGATGAGGATAGGATCGAGGTCTGACATCTGGGTGGGGTCGGGAGTGCCGATCACGCGGTCGAGGTCGAAGCGGTAGATACCGGCCTTCAGGTCGTTGGGCTTGGCGAGCTCGGTCTCGAGGTAGATGTAGAGGTGACGGTTGGCCTCATCGATGTAGAATGTGGTGAAGATTGGGCTTACGCTCTTGAATATGTAGGGGAGCTCTGACTGGGTGTCGGGACCTGCGGCCTGGGCGTTACCGATGTGCTTGTCCTTGAAGCGGAAGATACCGTTGCCGTTGTACTTGAAGCCCTGCCAGTAGAGGGGCTCGGGGTTGCCGTCCTCGTCCTTGTCCTGGGTGATTGAGAAGCCGGCCTTGATGCAACCATACACGAAGTTGGTGTTGTAGGTGCCAAACCAGTTGTTCTCGGTGAACGACTCATAGTCCTGGGGAAGTGCGATAGCGTCAGCGGGAATCTTGCGCAGAGCCACGTTACGGTCGTTGACGAAGAGGTACTCACCGTAGATGTATAGTGCGAAGGGATCGAGGTAGGCGTTGTTGCCGGCGTTGTCGAGCACGGTGGCCTGGAAGAGGTTGTTGTTGATCTGTGAGATGTAGTAGAGTTTACCGTCACCCTCGGTGGCTGCTGTGGCTGAGTAGACGAACTTCTTACCGGCTGATGCGCCGTAGATGCGGTTCTTGAACTGTGCGAGCTGGAAGGTGTGGGGCATGTTCACCTCGTATACGTCGGGCTCACCCTCTTCGTATACGCAGTGGAGCTGGTCGTCAGAGCCTGAGTAGTACAGACCGGCGGGCATACCCATGTCGGTGGGACCAACGGCGAGGTTGGCGTCGCCCTTGATCTCGAGGTTGCACCACTGGGGAGCGGCCTTGTAATCGGCCACCAGGTCAGCGGGAACGGTGGCGGTGATGGGTGCGCCTTCGGGGAACACGTTCTGCGCCAGGGCGGGAGCCAGGGCTGAAGAGATCACGATGTTAAGGCCGTTGACGCCGTCGAATGCGCCTGCCTCGATGATCACGCAGATGTTGCCGAGGTTAACCTCCTTGAGTGCGGTACAGTTCTTGAAGGCGTCCTGACGTACGATGGTCACGGGGTTGAGGGCGGTGTATGACTCGAGGGCTTCGCAACCTGAGCAAACGGCGATGGGCACGTTGTCAGAGGCTACTTCCACGCTCTTGAGGCTCTTGCAGTCGGCGAGCACACTGCGGCCGATGGTGCCGGTGAGCTTGTGGGCGGTGAGGCCGGTGGCTGCGAGTGAGAAGTCGCCGTATGTGGCGATGTTGGGCAGGTTGACCTTGGTGAGGTTCTTTGCGCCGTAGAATGCGTAGTTGTCAAGCTCTTCAGCGTTCTCGGTCACCTCGGCTGCGGTGGCGGCTGCGGGGTAAGCGATCAGGAGCTTGCCGTCGGCTGAGGTGAGGGCACCGTTGGCTGAGAGGACAAACTTCTCATTGGCTGCGAGGTTGATCTTAGTCAGGGCTTCGTCGCCCTTGAAGGGTGCTGAGCCTACTGAGCTGAGGGTTGAGGGGAGCGAGATCTCGGTCAGGGCCTTGTTCTCAGCAAATGCCTGAACGCCGATCTCGGTCAGGCCCTCGGGGAGTGCGATGGAGCCCTGGAGGTTAGAGCCGTTGAAGGCGTATGAGCCTACTGAGGTAAGGGTGGCGGGGATGTTGATTTCGGCTACGGGTGCGTTGTTGAAGGCGAGGTCACCGATTGAGGTGGTGGCGGCGCTGAGCTGCACCTTGGTGAGCTTCTTGCAGCCGTTGAAGGCTGAAACCTGGATGGTGGTGACGCCCTCGGGGATGACGATTGAGGTCAGGCCGGTGTTGAGGAATGCCTGTGCGCCGATTGAGGTCAGGCCGGCGGGGAGCACTACCTCTGACATGTCTGAGCAGTTCTGCAGGTAGTAGTCGGGGATTGCTGTCCAAGCGTCGCCGAAGGTTACTTTCTTCAGGGCTGTGGTGCCGGTGAAGGGGAGGTCGGCGGGGCCGGTGGCGGTGGCGGTGAGCACGCGGTTGAGCACGAGCTCCTCTACGGCGCGCTCTGCGGCCCCGTCACCACCCCAGATGTTGGCGCCCACGGTGATGGCGCCGTCGCCTGCGGCGAAGGTGATTTTCTTAAGTGCTGTACATCCCTGGAGGTCGTTGGCACCGAGTTTCCCGATACCGCCGGGGATCTCAAGCTCCTCGAGGGCTGAGCAGCCGCTCCATGTGTCCTGGGTCACTTTGGTGATGCCCTTGGGGAGGACGAGCTTGGTCATCGCTGTACAGTAGTTGAACTGGCCGCGGCCGAGGGTGGTCACGGGTGAGTTCTCGGCGAATGTGATTGATGTGATGGTGGTGTTGGGATTGGCGGCTGTACCCTTGAAGGCTGATGCGTTCAGGGCCGACACGTTGTAGGTGACGCCTTCGTACTCAACGGTGGCGGGGATCACGAGGTCGCCCGAGTAAGGGGTTGAGGGCTTGGCCACGGTGGCTTCGCTTCCCTTGAAGGTGTACTCCAGGCCGTCGATCACGGTGTTGGCTGCGGTTGCGCCAATCACTGCCGACATGGCTAAAATCGAAAGTACGCCTACTTGTTTGAATTGTGTAAACATGTTACGATTTATTGATGATTGGTTAGTAATGAATATTTTGTTTAAGGTTTTCAGTTTTCTATGATTAATGTCGTTAAGGGCCTTAAGGTCTTTAAGGTCGTTAGAGTCTTCTACGGTAAACTCTACAAAGTTAGGCCAATTATTTCAACTGGCCTAATTTTATGGAGTGAAAAGTAGTGAAAATCGTGTTAACGACACCTAATTAAAGTTAAAGCGCACTGGCGTAGTAGCCGCACTGGGCGTTGACGCACCATGTGTCTTTTACGGTGAAGGTCAGCTGCAGGCCTTTGCCCTGGCCGGCGTCGCCGGTGAGGTCGGTGATCATGTATTCGGGCTTGGGCGAACCGTTGCTCTGGAGCGGGGTGATTTCGTCGGCGTGGAAGTGGATGCCGTTGTGGGTCAAGGTCACGGGCACGTCGGGCAGGGTGATCTTTGTCTGGGTGGGCATGTCGGAGGCGAACTTGGCGTTGTTGATGGTGATCTTGGCGGTCATGGTCTTGGAGTCAAGCTCCATCTCGTAGTAGGTCTGCTGGTCGGTGTAGGTGGTGGGGTCGCCGACCACGGAGTTGACCTTGGTTTCGCCGAAGTAGATGTTGGAGGTCTGGATCACCGACACTCTGTAGCCGTCGATGGTCATGTTGGCGTAGAAGTAGTTGCGGGTGCGCAGAGAGGTGTCGACGTAGCGTATCGCGGCGCCGACGTTGAAGTCGGTAAGGGTGATGTTGTTGCCGCTCACGGGGCCGGTGAAGGCTACGGAGTAGACGTTGTAGTTGGTCACGTTGTACTTCTGCTCGGGCAGTACGAAGTTGACGCGGCGCTCGTCGGTCAGGGGTATCGACAGGGCGGTGATGCCCACGGTGCCTTGGTCGATGCGGTAGGTGAAGCTGAGGTTGGAGGCTTCGTACACGTGGCTGTTGCCGTCGGGGTCGGTGACGTAGGTGATGTTGCTTACGTCGCCCTCGGGCCAGTAGCAGGAGATCTCCTGCACGTTTTGATCATCGTTCATGCAGCCGGTCATGGCCAAGCCGAGCAGGGCGATGGGGAGGTGTTTGATTGCTTTCATCTTATTGAATTTATTTTGTTAGTGTTATCTTAGCTATCTTAGGTCGAGGGCGACGCGCAGTGTGGCGCCCCACTGGCGGGGTCGGCCCCGCTGGATGAAGGAGTTGCCCATCGACATGAAGTAGAATGTGGCGTAGCGGGTGCCGGTGACATTCTGCCCCCACAGCTCGAGTTGCACCTGCCGCGGCAGCTGCAGGGTGGCGTTGAGGTCGAGCAGGGCGTAGAAGGGCTGACGCAGGGTGTTCTCTTCGTTCCAGTAGATCGAACCTACGCCGCGGGTCGACACAGTCAGCGCCACCCCCCGCAGCCAGCTCCAGCGCAAGGGCCGTGCGTAGTTGGCGCCGGCGAAGAGGGTGTGGCGCGGGGCGTAGGGCACGCGCTTGCCGCTATAGTCGGCCTGGCCGTTGTCGTAGCGCTCAAAGCGGGCATGGGTCAGTCCGTAGCTCCCCTGTAGGGTCAGCCCGCGCAGGGGCATGACGGTGAGGGCCAACTCAGCGCCGTAGCTGCTGGTGCGCCCGGCGTTGGTCATGATGCGGCCGGTCACGGTGCCGGGGGGAAACATCGTCAGCTGCTGGTCGCGGCAGTCGATGTAGAAGGCGGCGGCCTGAGCGGTCAACCGGCCGCCCCACAGCCGCTGGTGCCAACCGGCCTCGTAGTTCCAGCTCTTCTCGGGCTTGTAGGTGATGATCTGCTCTACGTCGTAACGCATGGCCAGGCCCATGTCGGCCATCACGCGCTGTTGCAGCACGTCACTGAACATCTGGGTGTTGTACCCTCCGGCCTTGTATCCCTTGGCCACTGAGAGGTACACATTGTCGTCGGCCGACGAGGTCAGGCGATATTTCAGGGTGAATTTGGGGGTCAGCTGCAGGTCGTGGCGGTGAAGTGAACCGCGGTCGTCGATGTTGATGGGCACTTGGCTGAACACTCCCCCCTCGGGGTCGTGGATGGTGTAACTGGCCTGTGTAGTTGAGCGGTAGCGCAGCGAAGTGTGCTCCAGGTCGAGGCGCAGGGCGGCGGCAGCGTCCCATCGCCCCAGGGTGTAACCGCTCTCATGGTAGATGGCGGCTCCCCACACGGGTGAGTGGAAACGACTGTTGAGCAGGAAGTTCTGCTGATTCCAGGTGATGGGGTATAGGGGGTTGTGCTCGTTGTAGTTGTCGACAATCAGACGGTCGATGCCCATCGGGCCGAAGTCGACGGGGGCATCCATGCGCATCCGCTTGTAGAAGCCGAAGGCGCCCCCCATCCAGCGGTAGCGGCCGACGGTGCCGCGCACTGTCACATCCTCGGTCAGCGCCCACTCGCGGCAGGCCTGGGTGAGGGTGAAGTAGGGGTCGGGCAGGAAGTCCTGGTCGAGGGTCATGTTGTCGTCGATATACTGGGCGGAGGTGATGCTCGACAGGGTGTAGCCCCGGCCGCGATAGCGCAGGGTCAGTCCGTCGGTCAGGCCGGTGCGGCGGTAGAAGCAGGTGTCGTTATGGCTGATCAGGCCGGTGGCCATCGACTCGTAGGGGTAACCGCCCTGGCGCGAGAGGGTCAGGGATGCGGTGTTGTCCAACTGCCAGCCGCGGCCGGGATGCCACTGGGTGCGCCACCGCAACGAACCCTGACGCTCATGGTCGAGCCGCGCGCCGGTGTAGGCGTTGCGCCAAAATCCGGCCTGACCGTACATGTAGCCGCTCAGCGACATCCCCCACTCGGGGGTGAAGCGGCGGTAGCCCGACACGGCGGCCTTCCACGCGCGCCCTGAGGCGTACTCACCCAGCAGCCGCACGCCTTGGTATTTCAGGGCCGACAGGGTGTATATGTTGATCACACCACCCATGGTGTTACGCCCGTAGAGGGTGCTCTGCGGTCCGCGGAGCACCTCGATGCGGTCTATATCGATCAGGTCGAAGTCGTAGTTGTCCTTGTTTAGGATCGGCACATTGTCGACATTCAGCCCAACGGCGGGCTGGTCGATGCGGGCGCCGATGCCGCGTACGTAGATCGACGAGGTCATCCTCGACCCATAGTCGGGGATGTAGAGGTTTGGCGCTAAGACCGAGGCCTGCTTCATCGTCACTATGTTGTAGCGCTCCACCTCGGCGGCGGTGATGGTGGTCGACGCCTGCGGCTGCGTGTCGAGGTCGCCCCCAGCCTTGATCGCCGTCACCGACACCTCCCGCAGCTCACTCCGCAGCGTATCCCCGGCGTCCGCAACCACATCCGCGCTCCCCCAGCCAGTAGGGTCGCACCCTGGTGCGTCCGCGACCGTGCCGGTGCCCATGGCGGCGGCCACGCCGAAAATCATCGCTATCAATATCAAGCAGCTGCGCATATCATTCTTTTTCTCACCGCGAATTTACACCCTCTCCCCCACACCTGCAATCACTATAAATAGTGATGCCCGCCCGAGGCCGCCAGGCCGGAAAAAGGCCGCCGCAAGCCCCCCGGCGGCGCAGCCTGTGTGAGGCCGCAAGGCCGAAAAGCCCCCTGACTGCTCAGAATGCCCTGAGTATTTCTGCGGATCCTATACCCATGCGCGAGAAAGCAAACAATTTCTTCCCCAAATCTTTTATTGAAGCCCCGATATGATACACCGTGTCATCTATTATCAGAAATCGGTCGTGAATATCCGACACGAATTTTATATCTATGGGAGCATACTGGCGGTTGTGGCGTTTGATGTCGAGCCGAAGCTGTGGCGACCGTGTGCTGTCGGTGTATATCGTGGCTTCCACTTTATCGCTGCGTTTGTCTAATAACGTCAACACTGACTCGTCAACGTAGTTGTCGATAAGCGTAATGCTTGTCTTGGCACTATTGACCAAGTCGCAAACAAATCTGTATGCGTCAAATATCTGACCGTTGTAGAATACCCCCTCCCTTGGTGGCAGTGAGGTTTTGATAAAGAAGTCTACTTTGCCCGACAACTCGTCGAGCCTGCGGTCATGCTCCGACAGTCGATGGTCGATATGCGACTCCATATACAGCAACCACTGATTGACGCTATAACCCCGGAGCAGATAATCCTTCAACACCTTGTTGGCCCATTGGCGGAATTGTATACCACGCTTTGATTTGACCCTATACCCTACTGAAATGATGACATCAAGGTTATAGTACTCAATTGTACGTGTCACCATTCTTCCACCTTCTTTTTGAACTGTCGCAAATTTTGCGATAGTTGAAAATCCATCAAGTTCCTCATGTAACGCATTGTTTATATGCTTGCCTATGGTCTTGATGTCGCGATCAAATAGTGCAGCCATTTGATTGCGATTAAGCCACACATTATCATCTTCAACCCTGACATCTAAGGACAGGGTTGCGTCGGGTTGATAGACTATTATCTCGTTGCTATCGGAGTCGCGAGGTGAAGGGGTGCTGTTCATGGGTATATTTGCTTTGTGGGTGCAAAGATAGGAAAAAATTTATGCCTGTGTGAGGCCGCAAGGCCGAAAAGCGGCGATGGCAGGCCCGGGGGCCTGCCATCGCTCTATCGCGGGAGCTTTCGCTCGATTTAGTTCGTTTTAAGTCGATTTAGGTCAATCAGAGCATAACTTTGCCGGCGCGGTTGCCCTCGACGCGGATGTAGATGCCGCTGCCGGGGTTGCTGACGCGCACGCCCTGCAGGTTGTAGTACTTAACCTCGGCGTCGCTATCGCCATCGATCATCTCGATGCCGGTGCTGCCGCCCTCTTCGCGGACATAGGCGCGGATGGGCGCTGCGACGCTGCCCTGATGGGTGATGCCGTCACCGGTGGCGGTGGCTGTCACGATGCTGTACTTCGAAATCACGGGCACCTTGATGTAGGGCTTGTCGGCGTCGGCGATGTATACCTGGTTGACGCCTGAATACTTGATGTAGTCCTGGTCATCCCATGCGCCGGGCACGTCGGGGTTGGGCTTCTTATAGGCGAGGTTCTCACCGTCGGCTCCGCCGAGCATCTCCACCTCGACGTGCATCGCCACGGGCGAGGTCTGGGCCTCGTCGGCCTGGGCTGACACGAGGTTGTAGCTGTCGTCGGTGTACTTATAGTAGTGGCTCAGCTCGTCATCACTCATAGCCTGGGCCTGCTCAAGGGTGCCCTCGCCATCGTAGTAGATGTAGATGTAGAGGTCGCTCTCGGGCACCTTCACTGAGTTGAAGGTCTGCTGGATGGGGGTGGTCTGGTTCTCCCAGCCGGTGATCACGGTAGCGGTCTCGTCGGTCTCGCGGCCAAACTTGATGCGACCCTGCTCCACGGCGTCCATCTCTGACGCGTAGAGGTAGATGGGGGTGCCGGTCGATTTGGTCACGTCGTATGAGCAGAACTTCGAGTTAGCGCCGTTGGCGTAGAATGAGAAGCGCTGGGCGCCGGACTCGCCGTCCTCCTGGTGGATCAGGTAGGCCTGGTAGCCGTCATCACCCACAATCGAGTGGGCCACGGGGTCGGCCTCGTCGCTCAGGGCTGCGCTGCCTGTAACGCCGCGGGCTATATACTGGCCATCCTTGAGCTTCATCGCCCACAGGCCGTCGGCGTACTGCTCGAAGTTGACGATGGCCACCTGGGCGTCGGCCACGTCGAGGGTCAGCCGGTCCTCGGCCATGGTCACATACTCGTTCTCCTTCTCATGGGTAGAGCCAAAGGAGTTGTTGCTCTTCATACCGGTCATCAGATAGTAGCCGGCGTTCTCCTCTTTGCTAGAATTGTTCAAACCCACGAGCACGTAGTCCACACCCTCGCGCACCACATGGCTGCGGTAGTAGGTGATAAATGTAGGCTCAGTGTAGGTGGCGGTAAGGTGTTCGCTAACAAGTGTCTTTGAGGACTCACCCACGGTGATTGTCTCCTCGGCCCAGTAGTTGATGGTGGTGTTGGCATTGACGGTGATTTCCACCGACTCTCCGGCGTTGCCTACCATCACCTCGCCACCGTCAACCTGGTAGTAGACAGTCGAGTTGGGGTTCTCCACGTTGGGGGTAATGGTCACGGTGCCGGGACCCACGAACTCAGTGCCACTCTCGGGCGAGATGGTGGGTGTCTCAATCCAATCAGCATCGATATAGAGGTAGGGCCAGAAGATTGTGGCATCTCCGGTAGCCGAAGTGCCCTCAACCGACATCGATGTTGCGCCGTAGCAGCTGAAGATATTGCTGTTGGCGGTGTTGTAGCCGATGCAGTCGCTTGAGGAGCCACCAATGAATTGGACCTTCACATACTTATCGGTCTTGTCGAAGGTCACCTCAACGGGCTGAATTGTCTTACTGCCCTCAGCGCCATCGCTTACCCAAAGACAGTTGGAATTACCACTGGCATCCCCGTTAGTGAGATACTTGGCAGTTTGTTCGGTGGCCTTGGGGTCGATATATCTGATAAGATACTGGTTGGGGGTCTCCGTTTCCTCAAACATCAGATAGGGGAGTGTGGTGTCGTAGACGATGATATGCTTGTCACCCTCTTCCACCTCAAAGGTCTTTTCCTCATATGCGGTCTCAGCATTTGATGCGCCGATTGAGCTGAGGTTATTTTCGTTCTCTCCATTGGCAGCGAAATATTTGCCGGTTTGTGTGTTTTTGCCGACGAGGAAGAAGCGCTTGTTGGGGATCATGTGGTCGGCCAGGCGCCAGGTCGAAACCTCCTTGATGGTGTAGTTGGCCTCGACGGAGCCTGACTCGGAGGCTGCAATCCGCTTGCCGGAGGCGTCGACGCAGTAGGCCATTGCTTTCACATCGACGGCCTTGTCAACGGTGAACTTATAGGGTGAAGCCACGCCGGTCTTCTCTTCGTCGCCGATAACCACGTCGAGCAGAGCGCCGTCGGTGGGGGTGGCGATGGTGACCTCGGTGCCGGCCTCAACCTCGCCGCCGGCGGGGGTGAATGTCGGCGCCTCAGCTGCGGCTACCTCCACGGCTTTCTTATATATCAAGGTGTATTTGCCGCCGGAGTAGCTGTTGGCGTCGTTAAATGCCTGCCAGTCGGTGGCGCCGTTGGAGCAGCGGACCATGCGGTGGGTCTCGTCGCTGAGTGTCGAGGTGACATACAGCTGCAGGGGGGCGTCCTTGGCGTCGTCGGCAGTGCTCTTGGTGGCGGTGAACACATGGGCTGTCGCGCCGTCAGCAAGCGTCTGGATGCGCAGAGCCGCGCCCTCGCCTCCATATTGCAGGTAGAGGGGGCCGTCGGCGTTGAGCACATTGGAGCGGAAGGTGTACTGCTCGAGGCCTTCAGCGTCGTTGGCTATCGAGGCGATGGTGAAAATCTCGGCGTTGGTCAGCGATGAGGTGATTTGGCCAAGGTCCTCGGTGAGGGTCACGTCGTTGGTTTTGGGGTTAGCCGCGGTGGCGGGGATGGCGCTCATGTCGACGGTAAACGCCGTGGTGTTTCCCACGAGCACCACCTGGTCGCCGACGTTGAGCTCCGCGAAGTCCTTCACCTGCTCAAACGTCCCCTCAACGTTTTTGAGGCTATACGTTATAGAGCATTCCTCTGATGAGGTTTCGCCATCCTCCAGTGTATATGTTACTTTTATCACGATATTGTCATATATAGTCACATCATAGGTTGTTTTACCCTTAGCGTCAGCAACCTCCTCATCATTGATATAGAGAGCAACGATTGTGCCGCCGGGGGTGGGACAGGAGATGCTCACCACGGTACCGGGCTCCACCTCCTCTTCCTCGAGCGAGAACACCGGGTCGGCGCACTCAGTGGGGACGAGCACGGTGTATTTGCCCTTGGTGGCGGCCGACTTCACCCCGTTGGGCATCACTGCCACGGCCACAAGCTCGGCATCGTCATTGACGGTGTAGGGGAACTCTGTGGCATCCTCCACTATCGTGCCATTCGCTGTAAGTTCGAGCTTCGCGCCGAGGGTCTTATCGGCGCCGTCGATGGCTGCCTGGCCTGTGAGGAGGGAGGTCAGGAAGGCAAATAGAAAAAGTAATTTTTTCATACTTTGTGTATATGATTTGTTTATTATTGTCGCCGTTCGCGCTATAAGAATATCCTTGCGGCTCAGGTGGTTAAGCCCATCCGAGAGCCTTCTCCAAAGCCAGTCTGTCAGACGCCCTCCCGCCAGTAGGGTCGCACCCCGGTGAGTCCGCGATACCGCCGGCTCTGGGCCACGCGGCGCACCCTGGCGCGCCGCCCCTGATTTCCTCCGCGAAGTTACGCACATCACCCCACTCCCCACCAATCCCCACACCACACTTAACAGTTAAACTTTGTTAAATCCCCGATTTCACGTCGGAAATGCAACCGCCCCGCGGTTGGCATCCGGGACCCATACCCCCGCCGACCCCAAGAATGAATTCGTGGGGCTTATCTATAAAAATTTGCTATTATCACATACACTACCTACTGATGAATCTTCCCGCTGACGAACGCACAGCGTGGCGTTGGGAATATTTTGACAGCTGAATGTGTCGCGGTGTCGGGGGAAATCACTATCTTTGTCGATTAAATAGGGCGGCGGCTCCTACCGACAGCCGCACAGCCCTGAGCTAAAACACGATATATGAGTTCGATAGGCGAATTACTTGAAGCGGCACGCGTCAGCGACCTCAAGCGCATGCTCGAAGATGCGCACGAGGTGGTGATCACCTGCCATATCACTCCCGACGGCGACGCCGTCGGCTCCACCCTGGCGCTGGCCCACCTGCTGCGGCTCATGGGGAAGACGGCGAGGGTGGTGACCCCCGACGCGCCGCCGCGCAACCTGATGGACCTGCCGGGCGCCGCCGACATCATGCCCCTGTCGCGCTACGAGGCGATGCTCGGCCCACTTTTCGACCGCGCCGACCTGATATGCTGCCTGGACTACAACGATCTGAAGCGCATCGACCGCCTGGCGCCGCTCGTGGAGGGCGCCAAGGCCCGCAAGGTGCTGATCGACCACCACCTCGACCCGGGAGACTTCGCCGACCTGGTGATCTCGCGCCCCGACATGTCGTCGACCTGCATCTTGCTCTACCGCCTGATTTGCGACATGGGATGGCGACGCAAGATCAACCGACGCATCGGCGAGTGCATCTACACCGGCATGATGACCGACACCGGCAACTTCACCTACAACTCCTGCCACCCCTACCTCTACGAGGCGATAGCCCACCTGGTGAGCATCGGCGTGGACAAGGACCGCATCTACAACGAGGTGTGCAACTCTAACACCGTCAACCGCCTGCGCCTCAACGGCTACGCCCTGGCGGAGAAGATGCAGGTCTACCCCGACCACCGCTGCGCACTGATAGCGCTGACCCGCGACGAGCTCAACCGCTACCAATATGAGCGGGGCGACACCGAGGCGCTGGTCAACCGCCCCCTGAGCGTGCCCAAGATGGTCTACTCCACATTCCTCCGCGAGGAGCCCGACTACATCAAGGTGTCGATGCGCTCCAGGGGGGAGTTCCCCGTCAACATCATCTGCGCCGAGCACTTCGGCGGCGGCGGCCACCTCAACGCCGCCGGCGGCGAGTACCGCGGCTCGATGGCCGACTGCATAGCCCTACTTGAAGAGATAATGCCACAATACGACAAATACCTACCCAAATGAAATACATCACATCGATGCTCGCGCTGATTGTCAGCGCCATAGCCCTGACAGCGTGCAGCGACTCAAAGAGCTACACCGAGCTGCTCAACGACGAGACCCAAGCCGTCAACTTCTATCTGGCCGACCAAATGGTGACCAACGACATCCCCGCCGACTCGGTGTTCCTCACCGGGCCCGACGCGCCCTACTACCGCCTCGACGAGGAGGGCAACGTGTACATGCAGGTGATCAACCCCGGCCACCGCGACGACTCGGTGTATTGCGCCACCACCGACCAGCTAATCTACTTCCGCTTCACGCGCTACAACCTCAGCGCCTGGTACCAGTACGGTCTGTGGGAGGGTGTGGGCAACGCCACCGACTTCTCCTACAGCCCCACCTCATTCCGCTACGGCAACTACACGCTGCAGTCGTCGGCCATGTACGGCGCCGGCATACAGTTGCCGCTGAGCTACTTAGGCATCGACTGCGAGGTCAACCTCGTGATCAAGAGCCAGTATGGCTTCACCGACGAGATAGCCAACGTGATTCCCTTCCTCTACAACGTAAGATACTTTAAATCTCAGATCTAACTCGACCTAAATCGACCTAAATCGACCTAAATCGACCCCCAACTTAACCCCTCTAACCCAACATAAACATGTCCCTCATCAAATCAATCTCAGGTATCCGCGGCACCATCGGCGGACACCCCGGCGAAGGCCTCTCACCAATCGACCTGGTGAAATTCACCGCCGCCTACGCCACTTTCATCCGTAAAAACACCACACGCACATCCAACGTGATAGTAGTGGGCCGCGACGCCCGCCTCTCAGGCAAGATGGTCAGCGACATCGTGGTCGGCACCCTCTGCGCAATGGGCTTCGACGTGGTCAACATCGGCCTCGCCACCACCCCCACCACCGAACTCGCCGTAGTGGGCGAAGGAGCCTGCGGAGGCATCATCCTCACCGCATCGCACAACCCCAAGCAGTGGAACGCCCTAAAGCTGCTCAACGAGCACGGCGAATTCCTCAACGACCCCCAAGGCAAAGAGGTGCTCCGCATCGCCGAGGCCGGCGAATACACCTTCGCCGATGTCGACGACCTGGGACAGGAATTCACCAACACCACCTGGGGACGCCGCCACATCGAGCAGGTGCTCGCCCTCGACCTCGTTGACGTCGACGCCATACGCCGCGCCAACCTCACCGTGGCCATCGACGCCGTCAACTCCGTAGGCGGCATCATCATGCCCCAGCTGCTCCGCGCCTTGGGCGTCAACAACGTGATCGAGCTCAACTGCGAAGCCACCGGACGCTTCGCCCACACCCCCGAGCCCATCCCCGAAAACCTCACACAGATCGCCGACCTGATGTGCGAAGGACGCGCCGACGTGGGCTTCGTGGTCGACCCCGATGTCGACCGCCTCGCCATCGTGATGGAGAACGGCGAGATGTTCGTCGAAGAATACACCCTGGTGGCCGTGGCCGACTACGTGCTCTCACACACCCCCGGCGCCACCGTCAGCAACCTGTCATCGTCGCGAGCCCTGCGCGACGTCACCGAGCGCCACGGCTGCACATACTCAGCCTCAGCAGTGGGCGAAGTCAATGTCACCACCGAGATGAAACGCACCGGAGCCGTGATCGGCGGCGAAGGCAACGGCGGCGTGATCTACCCCGCCTCGCACTACGGCCGCGACGCCCTCGTAGGCGTGGCCCTCTTCCTCAGCCACCTGGCACATAAAGGTAAGAAGGTGAGCGAACTCAAGCTCGAGTACCCCCCCTACTCCATCACCAAGCACAAGATCGAGCTAACCCCCGACATCGACGTCAACGCCCTGCTCGACTCCATCAAGCGCTACTTCGCCGACGGCGGCGCCCTGAAGCTCACCGACGGCGAGCCCCTGCGCCCCGAGCGCATCACCGACATCGACGGCGTGAAGCTCGACTTCGCCGACGGATGGGTACACCTGCGCCGCTCCAACACCGAGCCCATCATCCGCATCTACGCCGAGGCCCACACCCCCGAGCGCGCCGATGCCATGGCCGCCGCCATCGCCCGCCTCGCCCAGTAACCGCCACGTTGGCCTCCCTTCCCCGGCGGCCCCCCATCCCTTCCCCGGCGGCCCTCTCGCCAATGTGCATGGCCTCGCCTCTCCGCGAAGCAAGAAAGTCAAGCCCGACGGGCTTGACTTTCTTGCTTCGCGGAGAGGACGAGATTCGAACTCGTGGTAGGATTGCTCCTACGTCAGTTTAGCA
>CAZVNS010000026.1:0-27372 GCA_964628905.1 uncultured Muribaculaceae bacterium
AATTTATACAAAACTATATTATTGATATACAATGTATTACCCCCCCCCCAAAAAAGTTACATATGACATTTTGGCAAATCAAAAATAAAGTTTAACTTTGCGTTTGAGGAATAGTCCTCAAACCGACATAACAGGGTCATTGGGTTCGGCCTTGGGTGTCGGGAAGCAAAAAATAGAACCTCCCTTAAAAATAACGACATAAACCAATCAATCGATGAAAAAAATCACTTTGCTTTTAGTGTTCATGGCGATGCTGGTACCGCAGGTGTCGCTGGCCAAGAAGAAGGCCGACAACACGATGTCGTACGAGATTGTGGGTAGCGGCACCGGTACTCAGGGAAGCTACCTGGTGGAGGTCTCGCTCCGCACTAAGGATAAGAAGATCGGGGAGGACGCCCTGAAGCGTGCCGCAGTGCACGGGGTGCTGTTCCGCGGCTTCAGCAATCCGCAGTCGCGCGTGAGCCAGAAGCCCCTTGCCGGCGGCCCTGCCAACGAGGCTCAGCATGCCGACTTCTACAAGGAGTTTTTCTCGGACAACGGTACTGCCGCTTCGTTTGCCTCCTTGGTGCCCGGTTCGCGCACAATCAAGAAGGTCGACAAGGAGTATGTGATCACCGCCAAGGTGACTGTGAACAAGGAATTATTGGAAAAATATCTCCGCGAGATGGGAGTGATCCGCGGTCTTAACTCTGCATTCTGATGAAAAAGACATTAGTATCGCTGATGCTGCTGCTGGTGTGCGGCGGTGTGAGCATGGCGCAGTCGCGCCCGACCCGCGAGGTGAAGATGCCTCAGGAGCATGGCTTGGGCGTGTCGACAACTGATTATACCCAGTTGACCCACGGTTTCTTCTGCGTGGCACAGGCATCGACGGCCTACACTGTCGACTCCAGCCACAATCTGGGCTTCACAGCCATAGAGGCCATCGGAGGCTACCGCTTCAACGACTACCTGCGCGTGGGCGTGGGTCTGGGCGCGAGGTATTATTATGGTGAGCTTGGCGTCAGGAACATGAGCCACGACTGGGGCATGCCCCTGTTTCTGGACCTGCGCGGCAACTTCATCCCCAACGGTTACCGCGACGTGGTGCCTTACTGGTCTATGGATATCGGCACCACACTGCCCGACGGGGTGATGGTGCGTCCGGCGATCGGCCTGCGCATCGGCCAGCCCCGCTCGGCCTTCCTGGTTTCGCTGGGCTACATCGGCCAGGACATCCGCGTGTATCCGGGAGCCAAGAAGTTCCGCTCAGGTATCAATTTGTCAGTAGGATATGAATTCTAAGATATTATGAAAAAGGTATTTATGAAGATGTTTGCGGTGGCCGCTGCGATGATGCTGACGCTGGGGGCTTGTAAGACACCCACCAATGTGTCAAACGAGTATGCCACCTATGGATTTCCCACCCAATGCCTGGGCGTTGATCCCAACGGCGACCAGACACTCCGCACCTGGGGCAATGGCGTCAACAAGGCCGAGGCTATCGAGCAGGCCAAGCGCAACGCTGTGAGCGACGTGCTCTTCAAGGGCATCAACGACGGCAGCGCCGACTGCTCGCGCCGCCCGATCATCAACGAGGTGAACGCCCGCGAGAAGTATGAGAAGTATTTCAAAGTGTTCTTCCGCGACGGCGGCGCTTACAACAAGTATGTGACGATCGAGGAGAACCGTACCTCGCGCATCAAGTCCAAAAGCTCTACCATGGAGGCCTGGAGCGTGGTGGTTGTGGTCAACCGCGACGCCCTGCGCGACCGTATGATTGACGATAACGTAATAAGTGAATATTAATTATGTGCAATAAGTTAAGAATTTTGAGCCTTGTGCTGCTCCTCGCCGTAGGCATCGCGGCCAATGGCCAGGCCAAGAAGCCCACTATCATGGTGATGCCGTCTGAGGTGTGGTGCTTCGAGAATGGATATACCGAGACCTACGATACCCAGGGTAAACAGACCAAGGTGCCCAACTACGAGCGCGCCGTGCAGGAGAACAGCGACCTGCTCAACGTGATCACCAAAATCGGCGAGCTGATGGCCGAGCGCGGCATGCCCCTGAAGGACCTGTCGGCATCAATCCGCGACATCAACCGCACCAACGCCGAAAACGAGATGACCGTTAGCCGCCAGGGCTCTGAGCTCGCCGAGACCCCCCTGGAGCGCCTGATGGCCCGCGCCAAGGCCGACATTGTGGTTGAGGTGGGTTGGAAGATCACCAAGGTGGGTCCCAAGCAGTCGGTCACCTACACCCTGCGCGGACTCGACGCCTACACCAACAAGCAAGTGGCAGCCGCCCAAGGCACCGGCCCGCAGTCGTTCTCAGCCGAGGTGCCCGTGCTCTTGGAGGAGGCAGTGCTGTCCAATATGGACAACTTCATCTCGCAGCTCCAGGCCCACTTCGACGACCTTGTGGAGAATGGCCGCGAAATCACCCTCAACCTGCGTATATTCGACAACGGCAGCGACCTGACGTTTGAGGAAGAGTATGGCGACAACGAGCTTACCGACGTGATTGACAACTGGATGGCTGACAACACAGTCAACCACCGCTACTCGCTGTCGGACGCAGGCGAGACCTACCTCGGCTTTGAGCAGGTGCGCATACCCCTCTACCGCGAGAACGGCTCTCCGATGGATACCCGCCACTTCGCCACTCAGCTGCGCCGCTTCCTGCAGAAGCCCCCGTACAACATCCCCGCGAAAATCATTACCAAAGGCTTAGGCCGCGTCGACTTAATATTAGGTGAGAAATGAAAAAGTTAGCCTACCTGCAGCTTGCGGCATCAATGCTGCTCTGCTCGGCCTCAGCCCTGGCCGACGACTGTGGCATCAATCTGTCAGTAGTGTCCGTCCCCCAGACCGAAAAGGTGCCCGCCGCCACCGTCAACTACCTCAACAACAAGCTGACGCAGCTGGTCACCAACACAGGCATCAGCGCCGACCCCGGCATGAGCCAGTTCTTCATCGCCGGCCGTTTCAGCCATATCTTTGAGGACGTGGTGCCCGGGCCTCCCACCCAGACAGCCCTCCACACCACCCTCACACTCTATATCGGCGACATGTCGTCGGAGTCGGTCTACGCCACTACGACCATCGACCTCCGCGGCGTGGGCACCTCCGACCAGCGCGCCTACATCAACGCCCTGCGCCAGGTCAACGCCCGCAACTCTCGCGTGTCCTCGTTCATCGAAGCCGGCAAGGAGAAGGTGATCGACTACTTCAACAAGCAGTACCCCCAGATCCTCAAGCGCGCCGAGCGCCTCGCCGCCTCCCACGACTATGAGGCCGCCCTGTGGCAGCTCGCCCCGGTGCCGGAGTGCTGCGTGGGTTACCCCCAGGTTGAGGCAGCCATCCTGCGCTACTTCCAGGCATTCATCGACCAGCAGGGCCAGGCACTCTACGCCAAGGCTTACTCCTCGTGGGGAGCATCGCCCGACGCCGTAGGAGCCGCCGAGGCGTTTGAATACCTCGCTCAGATCGACCCCGCATCGGCCTACTACCCCAAAGCCCAGGCCTTGGCCCAGGAAATCAAGAAGACCGTAAAGAGCGACTACGACTTCGAGAACCGTCAGAAATATAACGACGCAATCGACCTGAAGCGCAGCACCATCGAGGCCGCCCGCCAAGTAGGCGTGGCCTATGGTCGCGGTCAGCAGCCTACCACCACCAACCTCATGTGGTTACGTTAAAGCACTAAACATCAACTGTAAAAATGAAAATTAAATCGATCATTATAGCCCTTGCTCTCGCCACTGTGGCATCGGGCATGGCTTACGCCGCAGTGCCCCGCCAGAACGACAAGGGGAAATGGGGATATGTCGACGATAGCGGTGCCAAAATCGTCGACTACAAATACGATGAGGCCGGCTACTTCACCGACGGCCTCGCTCTGGTGAAGAAGGGCGACAATCTCGGCATGATCAACGAGTCGGGCAAGGAAATCATCCCCGTGAAATACAACATCATCGAGCCTCACAACGCTCAGATATTCCGCGTGGCCGCCAACGGCAAAATGAAAGATGGCGTGCTGATGGACGAGAAGTATGGCTTCGTCAACCGTGAAGGCGTTGAGGTGCTCAAGCCCGAGTACGATGAGGTAGGCGGCTTCGTCAACGGCATGGCCTACATCAAGAAAGGCGCCACCTACGGCTACATCAACGAAGACATCAAGGTGGTGATACCCTGCAAATACGCCGCTGTGGGCAAATTCAACGACAAAGGCCTGACCTGGGTCAACGAAGGCGCCAAATACGACAAAAACTCCACCTCAAGTTTCACCGGAGGCAAGTATGGCGTGATCGACCGCACCGGCAAGGTGATTGTGCCGGTCAAATACAAGTCGGCAGGTGTATTTAAAAAGTATAGCTATACCCCATCTGACGAGGAACTCAAGAAGATGACTCTGAACGAGAAGACTATCACACTGGAATGTCCATCACACTACCTGCTTCGTAAGATTAAATTCGACAAAGTCAATCTCGCCAAACTCTCTGACGAGATTTACGGCCTCTATGGATCGCCGCGCGACGATGGCTACAACAATGCCGTCTTCACCCTCGACGGCGAGGTGCTGATTAAGGAAGGTAAATTCTACTCAGCCCTTTATCCCACTGAGGGACTTGCCGTGGTCACCAACAAAGCGGACCAATACAACTATCTCAACATGGCCACCGGCGAATTACTGTTTAAGAAATATATCTACGACGGATGGGCATTTGAAGATGGCGTGGCTGTAATCGAGCGCACCGAAGGTGGAGGTAATGAACTCATTGACATGTCGGGTAACCCAATATCCAGCACTTACGATAAAATCTACCCCCGCAAGGATGGCCTGTACATCGTGCGCTCATCCACATCCAATGACAAGTATTACCGCTACGGAGCCATCGACGCCAAAGGCAATGAGGTGGTACCCGCCAACCACACCTATCTCTATCCCCCCTCGCATGGCTACATGGCATGCAAAGACGATAACAAGGCTGGCTTCCGCGACCTCCAGGGCAATTGGGCTCACGAAGGATTTAAGTCATCATTTTCATTTGTCGACGGTTACGCATCGGTCAAAACTGACAATGGCTGGGGCCTGATTGACACTGAAGGGAAGCAGGTAGTAAAATGCCGGTGGAAAGACACCATATCCAAGAATGTGGGCAAGACCGGTCTAATGTTTGTTTCCGACGAGGAAGGCGACAACAATGGTTACATGCTACTGGATATTAAAACTGACAAAGTGTTGTCGACCGCCAAATACAAATGGATACGCACATTCCTCAGCGACTATGAGGATGTGGCCATCGTGGGCGACGACAACCAGCATGTGGGCATCCTCAACAAAGAGGGCAAGCTCATCATCCCCGCGATATTCACCGTTAGTCAGGCCAGGGTGGCTTACCAGAAATACCTTACCCGCTCCAACCCCGTATGGACAGAGTTTGACACCTACTGCACCAAGCTCCTCTCCAACCCCAACCGCAATAAAGGCAAACTCTCATCAAAACTCGAATCAACCCTCTGGGACTACTAAAATATGAAGACTATCACTAAATATATACTTGCCCTCGCCGTGGCCGCAATCCCCATGGTGGGCATGGCCGACGAGGCCAACAGCGGCAACGACATTAACCGCTATCGCCGCCTGTCGCTGTGCAACATCATGGTGAAGCACGACAACGAGAAATTCGCCGACGAAATCGAGGAGCAGTTCCTCAACATCGGTGTTGCCGAGCAATACAACGACCACAACCTGAGCGTGCGAGTGGTCAACACCCAGGAAAAGCTCGAGGGCGACGCCGAGATCACCCGCTTCGTCAACAACAACAATATCGCCTCGCGACTGGTGGCTAAATGGTTCAACCGCAACATGCTCACCGGAGAGTGCGACCTCGACCTGGTCAAGAGCCGCGGCCTCTACGACGCCTCAGTGTTTGACCACGAACTGGCAAGCCGCTCAGCCCGCGGCAAAGCAATGCTCGAGGATGCCGGCGAGGACCTGATCGGCAACACCTACCTGCTGGTGCACGAGTTCACCTACGTCGACAAGGCCAAGCGCTCAAAGACCTGGGGCCTGATCGGTGCCGCCGTCATGGGCGGACTGATGGCATACGGCGGCGGCTCACAGCAGCAGATCAGCACCACCATGAAGAACACCAACGACATCATCAGCTCATACAAAGGCTTCAGTGTCAAAATCAACACCCGTCTCTACCGTCTGGTGTGGGACGAGGAGGCCAGCAACGAGTTTTACCTCAACCACTTCGCGTCGGCTCCCGACGAAGCCAAGCGCAACGCCTTCGAGCAAAACCGCGGCAAATACCACCTTGAGTACGTGGGCAACGTGGTGTCGAAGGGTGGCCGCACATCATTCTTAGGCATCAACGAAGAACAGCCCGAGCTGATGATCCGCAAGGCGTGCCAGCGCGCCCTCGACGAGAACGTGGCCGACCTGATGAAGAAGTACGAGCAGTTCCGCATCAAGATGCCCGTGGCCACCGTCAGCCCCACAATCACCGTCAACATCGGCCTCAAAGAGGGTGTCAACCCCGACTCAAAGTACGAAGTGCTTGAGCCCCAGGAGAAGGATGGCAAGACCACCTACAAGCGCATCGCCGTGATACGCCCCGTGGCCAATCGCATCTGGGACAACCGCTTCATGGCCACTGAGGAGGGCGCCTTCGGAGCCGATTTCGGCGCCACAACCTTCGTCAAGGTCAGTGGCGGCGAGATCCTCCCCGGCCACCTCGTGCGACAGATTGAATAATTTTTATTAATTTTGCAATGACATCCGGGGATGTGAAAGTTGGTAAATCATTTGAACCTACCTCACATCCCCGGGGTTGTAATATTAAAAGCCCCGGAGCGCGAAGCTGTCCCGTTCAAGCGCATCACGCTTGTAAAAACTCTAACAACTCTAACAACTCAATATGCAACGTATCGAACCTGGAAAGTATGTGGAGCTTGGCTACGACCTGTACGAGCTGAGCGCCGATGGCGAGGCTAAACTCGTGCACCAAACCAACGTAGATGATCCCGAACGCATAATCTTTGGCGTCACTCAGGGCATGATCCGCCCCCTGGAGCAGGCTATCGAAGGTCTGGGACCCGGCGGCGAATTCAACGTCGATGTCAAGGCCGCTGAGGCTTTCGGCCCCCACGACCCTGAGCAGGTAGTCACCTTGGAGTGCGACATCTTCAAGGTCGACGGCAAGTTTGACGACGAGATGGTCAAGGTGGGCGAATATGTGCCCATGATGACCGCCGACGGCTTCCGCATCAACGGCCTCGTCACCGAGGTCACCGACAAGGACGTGAAGATGGACTTCAACCACCCGCTCGCCGGCAAGGATGTGCGCTTCACCGGCAAAGTCCTGACCGTACGCGACGCCACCCCCGAGGAGCTGCACCCCACCTGCGGTTGCGGCAGTTGCTCCGGCGGCAGCTGTGGCGACGAAGGCTCTTGTGGCTGCGATGACAATAACTCCTGCGGTTGCGTCTGCAAATGATCCACGTCGACAATATCACGCGACACTATGGCACCCTGGAGGTGTTGAAGGGCATCACCCTCGACATCGCCCGGGGTGAACTTGTGTCGATAGTAGGCCCCAGCGGAGCCGGCAAAACCACCCTCTTGCAGATCATCGGTTCGCTCGACCGCCCCGACTCCGGCACTGTGACCTACGAGGGAGAAGGGGATGTCTTCAAGCTCAACGATGCCCGCCTGGCGCGGTTCCGCAACCGCAATGTGGGCTTCGTGTTCCAGTTTCATCAGCTTCTGCCGGAGTTCTCGCTTTTGGAGAATGTGATGATGCCCGCTCTGATAGGTCACGCCTCGCGCTCCGAGGCCGAAGCCCGCGCCCGCCGTCTGCTCGACTACTTAGGCCTGTCGCAGCGCCTCGACCATCGCCCCAACCAGGTGTCGGGAGGCGAACGGCAACGTGCCGCCGTGGCCCGCGCCCTGGTCAATGAGCCAAAGGTACTCCTGGCCGACGAGCCTTCGGGAAGCCTCGATTCGGCCAACCGACGCGAGCTCCACACCCTTTTCAAACAGCTTAACCGGGAGATGGGGCAGACCATCGTCATCGTCACCCATGACGACACGTT
Organism: uncultured Muribaculaceae bacterium; assembly: GCA_964628905.1. Classification (GTDB taxonomy): domain Bacteria; phylum Bacteroidota; class Bacteroidia; order Bacteroidales; family Muribaculaceae; genus JAJPXC01. The sequence goes on from CAZVNS010000026.1 coordinate 8,091, forward strand.
CGCCGCCGACTCCGACCGCATCATCACCCTCATAGATGGCAAAGTCAACTAAGATATACGCGATATTCATCACATTAGCCGTGCTGCTCGCGGGTTGTGCCGACCAGTCGGATCCCGGATTGCAGCAGGTCACGCTCTACGACGTGGTGGAGCTGGCGGCTAATGGCGACTCCGGCTCACAATTCACCCTCTATCATGGGGATACACCTATCGCACTCACTTCCACAAGCCGTATAAGCGACAAGGTTGAGGTGGGCCAGAGCCTGTTGATAGCCTATATACCCGAGTCGGGGGAGGCATACACGCCCGGGCCCATCAACCTGCGTGGCGCCTACGCCATCACCAACTCGCAGCTCGTGGTGGAGGACGCTTCGGAGATAGCCGGATGGGATGGCGATCCGGTGTATCTGATGAGCATATGGCGCGCCGGAGCCAAAATAAATGTGCGATGCAAGCTCCCCGTAAGCGAGTCGACACGGCGACTGGCCTTGGTGGCCGACGAGGCTACGATGGGCGCAGCTGTGCCGCAACTCTACCTGGCGCATGACCTCCCCGACGATACCCCGACATTCGATGGGCAATACTATATATCATTCGACATCAGTGAGTTGGCGGAAAATCCAAACTACACCGGTGTCGATGTGCATGTCAACAACTCCAATCTTACCACCTCACTTTTCCATATCGAACTTTAAACCGTGGCAAAAAAAATCGTTGAAACCCCGCTGATGAACCAGTATGTGGAGATGAAGCGCAAGCATCCCGACGCTGTGCTGCTCTTCCGCGTGGGCGACTTTTACGAGACTTTCTCCGACGACGCTATCACCACCTCCGAGATACTTGGCATCACGCTGACGCGACGCGCCAACGGTGCGGCGCAGTATGTGGAGCTGGCCGGATTTCCCCACCATGCCCTCGACACCTACCTGCCCAAACTGGTGCGGGCCGGCAAGCGCGTGGCCATCTGCGAGCAGCTTGAGGATCCCAAACTCACCAAGAAGCTCGTAAAGCGCGGCATCACCGAGCTCGTAACTCCCGGTGTGTCAATCAACGACAACATACTCGACCGCGGTCAGAACAACTTCCTGGCCGCCCTCCATTTCGACCGCAGTGAGTTGGGTGTGGCCTTCCTCGACATCTCAACCGGCGAATTCCTCACCGCCCAGGGCAACGCCGACTATGTGGAGAAGCTGCTGAGCAACTTCGCCCCCAAGGAGGTGCTGATCGAGCGCGGCAACCGCGAGCGGCTTGCCGAAACCTTCGCCGGAAAATACATGGCCACACAGCTCGACGACTGGATTTTCACCGCCGACGCAGCCATGGAGCGATTGCTCAAGCAGTTTGAGACATCGTCGCTCAAGGGCTTCGGCATCGAGGGTATGCCCCAGGCCATCATAGCCTCCGGAGCCATCCTTCACTACCTCGACCAGACAAGCCACACACAGATTGGCCACATCAATCGCCTGTCGCGCATCGAGGAGGACCGCTATGTGCGCCTCGACCGCTTCACTATTCGCAATCTCGAGCTTCTCGCTCCGCTCGGAGAGGGTGGCAAGAGCTTGCTCGACGTCATCGACCACACGGTCAGCCCCATGGGCGCGCGCATGCTGCGCCGTTGGGTCACTTTCCCCCTCAAGGATCCCGCCGCGATCAACAAGCGCCTCGACGCCGTCGAGCAATTCCTGCGCGACACCGAGGCCCGCACTGCCATCCGCGAGCAGCTGTCGACTATCGGTGATCTCCAGCGACTTATCTCGAAGGCGGCTGTAGGGCGCATCACACCCCGCGAAGTGGTGCAAATCAAGGTAGCCCTCTCGGCCATCGACCCCATAAAGCGCATCTGCCTACGCTCCCCCCAGGAGAGTCTGCGCGACATCGGTCAGCAGCTCAACCCCTGCGCGCTGATACGCGACCGCATCGAGGCTCAGATTGAGCCCGACGCTCCATCACAGCTCGACAAGGCCCCTGTGATACGTCGCGGCGTCAACGAGGAGCTCGACCAGTTGCGCGACATCGCTTACCAAGGGAAGGACTATCTGCTGCGCGTTCAGCAGCGCGAGATCGCTGAAACCGGCATCCCAAGCCTTAAGATAGGCTATAACAACGTGTTCGGTTACTATATTGAGGTGACCAACACGCACAAGGATAAGGTGCCACCGGAGTGGATACGCAAGCAGACCCTCGTCAACGCCGAACGCTATATCACTCAGGAACTTAAGGAGTATGAGGACAAGATACTCACGGCTCAGGAGCGCATATCGGTTCTCGAAGCACAGCTCTACTCCGACCTTGTGGCCCAACTTTGCCAATATGTGGCTACGATACAGCTTGATGCTCAATTACTTGCTCAGCTCGACTGCCTGGCATCGTTCACTATCGCCGCGATCGACAACCGCTACAACCGCCCGCAAGTCGACGACTCGCTGATGATCGATATCGTCGACGGCCGCCACCCCGTGATTGAGAAACAACTCCCTCCGGGCGAGCCATATATCGCCAACTCGGTGTCGCTCGACAATGAGTCGACGCAGGTGATGATGATCACCGGCCCTAATATGTCGGGTAAGTCGGCTCTGTTGCGACAGACTGCTCTGATAGTATTGATGGCGCAGATCGGTTCGTTTGTGCCGGCCACTTCGGCCCACATCGGCTATGTCGACAAGATTTTCACACGCGTGGGCGCCTCCGACAACATCTCCCTTGGCGAGTCGACATTCATGGTGGAGATGAACGAGGCCGCGTCGATACTCAACAACATGAGCCGCCGCTCACTGATACTCTTCGATGAGCTGGGGCGCGGCACCTCGACCTACGACGGCATCTCAATAGCCTGGTCGATAGTGGAATACATCCATGAATATGGCGATATCCACCCCAAAACCCTCTTCGCCACCCACTATCACGAGCTCAACGACATGGAACGCACCTATCCACGCGTGGTCAACTTCAACGTGTCGGTTAAGGAGATTGACGGCAAGGTGGTGTTCTTGCGCAAGCTCGCCCCGGGTGGCTCGGAGCACTCGTTCGGTATACATGTGGCACGCCTTGCGGGCATGCCCAAGTCGATAGTCAACCGTGCTAATCAGGTGCTACACGACCTGGAGCGCAACTCGGCTGCGCAACAACAGCCCGACAAAGCGGCAATATCCGCCCCCAGCGCTCCCGGCGACGGCGTGCAGTTGAGCTTCTTCCAGCTCGACGACCCGGTGCTGGAGCAGGTGCGCGACGAGATACTCCACCTCGACATCAACCGCCTCACTCCCATGGAGGCTCTAAACCGCCTCCACGACATCCGGCAGATTATCACCGGCAAATGATGCCCTTGGTGGCCTCGGCGTCGAGGGTGAGCTGGGTGCGTAGGGCGTCGAGCGTGGGGAAGCGGCGCTCCGAGCGTAGGCGATTTATGAGCTGGAGCGACAATTGTTGTCCGTACAGAATTCGTTGAAAATCAATGATGTGGGCTTCGATGCTCATCTTTGAGTCAGTGCCGTCCACTGTTGGGCGATGGCCGATGTTGACCATCACCGGGTGGCGTTCTCCTGTCACGTCGACATAGCCGGCATAGACACCGGCGGCGGGTATGAGCTTGAGCGGTGACTCCACCTCGATGTTAGCCGTGGGGAAACCGATGGTGCGTCCCAACGCCCGGCCATGGGTCACTGTGCCGCTCAGCGGGTAGGGATGGCCAAGCAGGGCGGTGGCGGCGCTCATGTCGCCGGCGGCAATGAGTGAGCGCACGGTCGATGAGCACACGGCGCCGATGTCGCCGAGCTGCAATTCATCCTCCCTAATAAATTTGATGCCCAGATGATTGGCAATCGGCAGCAGTTCGTCATAGCCCTTGCGGTCGCTGCCGATATGGTTGTTGAAGCCTAAGAGCAATGCTGCGGCGCCATAGTCGTCGCGAAGCATCGTCAAGAATTGCTCGGCGGTGAGCGAGCGCAGACGCTCGGTGAAGTCGAGCACTATCACGCGGCCGACTTGCTGCTCAAGCAGAGCGCGCCGCTCGTCGATGGTGGTGAGCTGCCGGGGACAGCGCGCGGGGTCGATCAGCGACAGTGGGTGTTGGCCGAACGTCACCACGGCAGGCTCCATACCAGCCTTCGCAGCCTCATCCCCAAGTTGTTGCAACAGCATGCGATGGCCGCGGTGCACACCGTCGAAGGTGCCCACTGTCATCATCAGTCGCTGTCTGCTCTCGTCCATATTATTCGTGGTAGTTGGCTATGATTTTGGCGAACTCATCGCCGGGTTTGACCAGGGCTGTGAGGAAGCCGAGTTGGGCGGCGGCGTCGAGGTTGGCCTGCGAGTCGTCGAGGAAGAGGGTTTCCTCTGGCTTGATGCCAAGCTTGTCGATGGCGTAGCGGAAGATCTGCTCATCGGGCTTCATCGACTTGGCTTCAAACGATGTGACCATGCCGTCGAAATAGTCCTCGCGCCGGAGCCCCTCCTTGCGGAATTCGCGCTCGATTTTGCCATCCCACATGATAGGGTTGGTGTTTGACAGCAGATATATCTTGTGGGTTTTGCGCAGCTCGCGGAGCTCACGCAGACGGTGCTCGGGTATGCCCACCAGGAACTGGAAGAATGCCTGGTCAATCTCCTCGTCGGTTACCCCCTTGGGGAGGTAGCTGTGGAGGGTGTCGCGAAACTCCTGGGCCGTGATTTCGCCACTCTCGATCATCATGAACGGCCCCTTCTGGGCGTAGTCGCCGAGAAACTCCTCGGGGTGGGCCATGCCTAAGGCGCGGTAGGCCTCGACGCAGCGTTGCCGCTCGATGTCCATGATCACGCCGCCCAGATCGAATAGCAGATTTTTCATAATACTCTTATCATTGTCAGTCCGTCGCGGATGGGGAGTATCACCACCTCCACCCGCGGGTCATGGGCTACAAAGTCGTTAAACTCGGCCACGCCGCGGGTCAGTGCGTCGTGGTTGGCTTCGAGGTCGGTCACCTTGCTGGCCCACAGGGTGTTGTCGGCCAGGATGAAGCCGCCGGGGCGCATCCTGGGCAGTATCAGCTCGTAGTAGCGCAGATAGTCGCGCTTGTTGGCATCGATCACGGCCATGTCCCACCCGGCGGGTAGCCGCGGTATGATCTCCAAAGCGTCGCCTATGTGGATGGTCACATGTCCTCCGGCGGGGTCGAGTTGGAGCTGCTCGCAGATGAGGTCCTCCATCTCGTCGTCGATGTCGATGGTGTGCACCTCGGCCTGAGGGTCGTCGAGCCCCTGGGCGATGCAGAGCGCCGAGTAGCCCACGTAGGTGCCAAGCTCAAGCACGCGGCGGGGGGCAATCATCTGTGTGAGCATCTTCAGCAGTCGTCCCTGCAGATGCCCCGAGCACATGTGGCCGTAGAGCAGCTCGGCGTGAGCCTTGCGATTGAGCTGTCGCAGATTGTCGGGCTCGGGGGAGATGTGCTCTAAGATGTAGGCTTCAAGCAGCTCGTCCATAGTATGTTACCGCAATATTGCCTCAACGCCCAGACGATAGCTGTCCATGCCGAAGCCGGCGATGATGCCGCGGCACACCGGGGTGAGCATCGAGTGATGACGTATGGGTTCGCGTGAGCTGATGTTGCTTATGTGCACTTCCACCACGGGGATCTTGACAGCCGAGATGGCGTCGGCGATGGCGAGCGATGTGTGGGTGTAGGCGCCGGCGTTGAGCACCACCCCGTCGTAGCTGCCATCGAGGCCCACGCGCTGTATCATGTCGATCAGATTCCCCTCGTGGTTACTCTGATAGTACTCGATTTCCACCCCGGGGTATCGGCCGCGCAGACCCTCCAGATAGGCTTCCATCGACTCGTTGCCGTAAATTCCGGGCTCGCGCACCCCCAGCATGTTGAGGTTTGGCCCATTGATTATCAATATCTTGCTCATATCTCACAATTATTACCCCACAAAGATAGCAAATTTTCCCCTATTCCCCGCAAAGGCGCTGACGGAAGGGGAATGGAAGGGGGGCAAAGGCAGCGCGCTTGCCCCCCTCGGCCGCGCGCTGCGCTTGCCCCAGAAGGGGGTGGGGTTGGCAGGTCAGAGCTTGAGCTTGTAGGCGCGTGAGCCCTGGCGGACGATGTAGATTTGGCCTGGGGTGGGGTTGTCGACGCGGATGCCCTGGAGGTTGTAGTACTCGATGGGGGCGTTGGGGTCGATGGCGCCCTGTCCGGGCTGCAGGGGGAGCTGCTCTACGGAGGAGTAGCCGTTGTAGCGGGTGGCGAGGTTGTCGATGGTGAGTGTGCCTTGGCCGGCGCCGCTCATCGACATTGCCAGTGAGTTGAGGGTTAGGGGATAGGTAGCGGGTGATGTGGTGTCGAAGTAGTCGGCGATGTTGAATGTCAGCTCGTTGGGGGCTGAGGCTTTGATATCGTCGGCTTTGACGTTGACTGCGCGCTGTGTGCCGGGGGTGATGTTGAGTGTCAGGCTGGTGACGTCAACGCCGGTCGACTCCATGGTAAGTGTGATGGCGTCGGGGAGGCTCCACAGGCGTATGGGGGTGTTGGCGGTAAGGGTGAGGCGCGGGTTGCGGGTGGTGGTGATGTTGTAGTCGACCTTCAGTCCCTGCTCGGTGGCGCTAACGGCGGTGCCGGTGTCTCCGCCGGAGATCTTCCATGTTGATGCGTCAAGTCCTTGGGGTACGGCCATCTCCTTGTCGGTGGGGCACTCTACGGTGAGGAGGACGTTGCCTACGAAGTCGCCCACGGAGGCTGTTACGGTGGCTTCACCGTTGGTGATGCCTTTGACCTGGCCGAGCTGGTCGACTGAAGCCACGTCGGCGTTGTCAATTGCCCATGTCATTGCCTGAGGTGCGATGGGCATCATGTCGTTGCCCACCTTGGCGTAGGTGGTGATGGACCATGTGCGGATGTTGTCGAGGAGCATCTCGGTGGCTTCGAAGCTTACTTCCTGTGCCACTACGACGTTGACAGGCACCTGTGCGGTGAGGTTGCCGTAGGTGGCTGTAAGGGCGTGCAGGCCTGAGCCGTCGGTGATCACCGACTGGCCGTCGTCAGTGACGTGGCCCAGGGCTGCGGGGGCTGAGAGTGTGTAGCCTTTGATGTCCATGTCGATGAGCTGGCCGTAGCGGTTGTAGCCGTAGATCACGGGGGTGTAGATGCCGTATTGGGGCGACTCGACTGACCAGTCGGCGAAGCGAATCTCGGCGATTTCGCTGTCGGCGGGGGCCTGGAGCACTGCGAAGAGGCCTGAGCCCACGGCGCGCTCGCTGCCGTCGCTGGGGTTGTTGACGATGCCGGGCTTCTGGAGCCACATCATGGTTGAGCCGCCGCCGTCGAAGTTTAAGGCGTCGACGCAGCCCATGGCGGCCATCATCTCAGCGCCCTGGGGGTAGGAGCAGCCGGTGTTGGCTGAGGTTTTGCCGTCGACCACGCACCAGATCATGCGGGTGCGATCCTTGTCGTAGCCCACCATTGTGCGGGGGTATTCGCTGTCGCGCGAGTTGATGAAGCGGTTGGCGGTCATCACTGCCTCGCCGTTGCGGAGCAGTGTCACGTCGCCGCCCACAACCTCCTTGACGTCAGGGGCGAGGTTGTCGAATGTGGGGAGCTGCATGCCTATGTGGAGGGTGATTTCGTCTCCGACAGAGAGCTTCGACAGGTCGATTTGGGCCTCGGTGTTGGCTGCGAGCACGGCGCCGCCACGGGGTATGGGAGCGTGACCCGTGGTGTGCAATCCTTTGGTTACCACAAGCTTCACGTCGGAGTTGATGCGCCATTCCTGACCGTCGGCCAGGGCGAGTGTCACTTCGTTCCAGCCGGCTGCTGAGCCGGTATACTTGCCGCGGTGCTCATTGTAGAGCACTACGTCCTCGGTGTCGCTATCAGAGTCGTTGCGGGAGTCGTCGCGACGAGCGTAGTTCACGCCGTAGAGTGTTGCTGATGAGCCGTCGGGGAGGGTCACGGTGTTGTTGAGCACGGTCTGGTCGCACCACATGCCCCAGTTGCGGTCCATGATCCAGGCGTCGACGTGGTTGTCGTGGTCCACGTTGTCGCTCAGGGCCATCTGTGAGCCGGTGCAGGCTGTCATGTTGGGGTAGCCGAGCATGCCGGGGGTTGATGCCCAGGTGATGAAGAAGTCACCGTTGATGGCTGCCAGGTATTGGTTGTTGGCGTCGGTATGGCGGCGGGCCACGGCGGTCATCTGCTCAGAGGTGTGGACTGAGTCGCACCCCAAATGCATGCGCAGGTCGAGGCCGCCGGCTTTAGCTTCGGCGATATTGATGTCGATCACGTCGACGTTGAAGTGCTTGGCCGAGCGAGTCTGCGACTGGTAATAGAGTTTCGAGTAATACATGCCGGGCCCCGACTTGTAGTGGCTGATGGTGTCGACGTCGAACGCCTCACCACGCAGCGTGTGCACTGTTGAGCCCATCGCCGCGGGGATCGCGGACATCCCTATCGCGGCCGCTAAGAGTAGTTGTTTCATGTTGGTTTATTATTAGTGCTTTGTTGAGTATTTAGCAGTGGAAGTATTGGTGAACTAATTTGAGCATGCGCTCGGGGTCGGACTTCGCGGCGTCGGCCTCAGCCTGGTCGAATGAGCGCAGTCGGGCGATGATGCCGTCAATCATGCCCGGAGCGAACACTCCCGCGGCCTCAAGCACTGATCGGGCGCGCTCAAGGCAGTCGGCCGACTCTCCGCAGTTGGTGGGGAGCTGGTCGAGTGAGCGCAGGCGGTCGGCGTTCTCGGCGGCGTGGATGTTGACGTCGACGTAGGTGCGATGGGCCACGTCGAGGGCGTCGTCCATCTCAAAGCCGTGTCGCAGGGCCACGGCCAGTCCGGCCAGCAGCTGGTATACATCGGCTGAGCCGTCGGCCGAGCGTATCTCCACAGTCTGCTTGGCTGAGGCGTCGACAACGGCGCCGGTCGAACCGGGGTTGAGCACGGCGCACATGTCGCGTCGGGCGTTCCACCCCAGAGGTACGCGCACCAACACCGAGCGGTTGCGGTCGCCCCAGCACACGTTGGTCGGAGCCTCCTGGTGGGGCACCAGGCGGAAGTAGCTCGTGGGGTTGGTGTTGCCGAAGGCGGTGATCGCCGGTGCCAGGTCCATCAGGCCGGCGATGCCGCGGTGGGCGGTGTCGCTGAGCGAGCCGTCGGGATTGACCATCATGTTGTGGCCGTTGGCGTCGACGATGCGCATGTGGATATGCAGGCCTGAGCCGGCCTTGCCGGCAGTAATCTTGGGGGCGAATGTCACGTCGTAACCCTCGCGGTGGGCCAAGTTGCGGATCACCCACTTTGCCAACGAGAGCTGGTCAGCGGCCTGCTCGGCGTCGACCGGGAGGAATTCTATCTCATTCTGCTCATAGTTGACACCGTCGAGGGTGAAGTTGCCCACCTCAGAGTGGCCATATTTGATCTGTCCGCCGGTGGCTGCGATGTAGCTCATGCAGCGGGTGCGGAAGTCGCCGAATTTGGCGAACGGTGCCGACTCATGGTATCCGCGCTGGTCGGCGGCAGGGAATTGCCCCGTGTCGGGGGCTATCACATAGTATTCGAGCTCACCCATGGCCTGGAAGCGGTAGCCGGTGACGCGGCGGAACTCCTCGCAAGCCTTATGCAGAGTGTGCTCGGGAGCCGACTCCAGGGGGTTGCCATCCTTGTCGAAGAATGAGCATAGCATCGTAAGCGTGGGTATCGAGGCGAAGGGGTCGACAAACGCTGTGCTGAAGCGCGGGAGCACGTACAGGTCGCTACTGTCGGCCGAAATGAAGGGGAATAGCGACGAGCCGTCGACGCGTTCGCCCAGGGAGAGGATAGTTTCGAGGTATTCGAGATTGTTGATTATGAAGTTGAGGGTCTTCAGTCGCCCGTCGCCGGCGGGATACATGAAGTTGACCATCTCGATGGAGTTGTCGGTGATATATTTCACGATATCGCCCTTGGTGAAGTCCTGTGGCAGCTTCTGCAGATAGCGCACCACAGCGTTCTTGTTCATAGCAATTCGCGCGTTCATGGATAGGGTTTAAAAGCGGTTAAGGTTAACTACCCCCTCCATCAAAAGGGCGTAGGGGATGCAAATTTACCTACTTTTCCGCCCCTCCCCAAACATTTCCCCAACTTTTTTCGGGTTTTTTACCGTCAAGGTCATGTACCTCGAAGAAAATGTAAACCAAAGAGAAGCAATCTATTTCTTTTTCTGAAACACAATCAATATCAAAATGACAGCCAATATTACATCAACCACGTTCCATGTCAGTCTATCCAAGACAATCTTGAAGAAAGGTTGGAATAGAAGAATAATTGCGCATGAGATAACGGCATTTGTTGTCTGCCCCTTTTGAAAGAACTTATATGCCCAACATCCGGCAATGATTGCGGTAGCCAAGCGTATAATAGTATAGAAACCATAAGGTAGCGGCAGTAAGCACATCAGCAACGCACCTGCCAATATCAGAGAGATCTTTTCAAGAGTTGATAATCCTTTGAGCTGTCTCATGCAATTTATTTTTTGTTAAAATGCGCATCGGGCATATAAATTACCCGATGCGCATTCGGGATATTTAGTAGTGATTATTTCTTGAGAAGTTGGTAGATCTCGCGTATCCAGAGGACAAATGATGAGGCTGCTACTATAATAAGCAAATCGAGTGCTCCGGAGGGATTAAAACTCCAATCAAGAGTGTGGAGCATTGGCTCTACATTGAAGAACTCATAAGCGATTTCGGTGATGAAGAGCTGACCGATTACTATAATCGTCACGATTGTCCAGAAGCCACTGCTCATTTTGAGTTTGAATACGCTCTTGCCGGTCTCGAAGCTACGCGCATTGAACATATACCAGAAGTGAGTCCAAACGAAAATCGAGAAGAGGAGTGTTGCTTCGTAAGGTGTCATTTCCTGTGCTGCACCTATAACGGTGTGGAACATTTGCGGAAATGACGTAACTGTGGCATGGTTGAATAGCCAGTAGAAGCCAAGAGCTATGGCAAAGAAGATGAAGCCAACACTGCAAAGCTCCCATAACATCGGACTTGATAAAATAGAGGATTCACGACGGCGAGGCTTGTCTTTCATTACGCTCTCCGATGGGGGAAGAGAGGCGAGAGCCATTGCGCCGAATGTATCCATGATGAGATTAACCCAAAGCATCTGTGTTACAGTCAGAGGTGACTCTGTACCCATGAAAGAGCCAAAGAGGACGAGGAAGCAGGCTGCCACATTGACCGTGAGCTGGAACAGGAGGAAGCGCTGAATATTCTTATAGAGTGAACGACCCCACATCACGGCGCGACCGATTGACGAGAAGGAATTGTCGATGATGGTAATGTCGGATGCTTCCTTGGCTACAGAAGTACCATCGCCCATTGAAAGACCCACGTGAGCAGTATTTAATGCCGGGGCGTCGTTTGTGCCATCACCGGTAACAGCGACCACCTCATTGTTAGCTTGAAGTGCCTCTACAAGGCGTTTCTTATCCATAGGACGTGCGCGGGCGATAATCTTCAGGTCGCCGACACGTTCACGGAGCTGATCATCGCTGAGTTCGGCAAACTCAACCCCTGTAATGATATTGCGTTCGGAGTCTGTCTCATCATTCCAGAGGCCAATCTGACGTCCGATTTCCTTGGCAGTCCCGGGAGTGTCGCCGGTCACAATCTTAACCTTGATTCCGGCATTAATTACCTCATTAACTGCGTCGGGTACATCTATGCGAACCGGGTCGGATATAGCCACAATTCCAAGGAATATGAGTTTGTCGGCTACAACCTTATTGTTTTCAATGGTTTTGTCGCCATCTTCAAGAACTTGATATGCGAATCCGAGGGTACGCATCGCTTGATTTTGATATTCAAGCAATTGAGCGTCAACCTCTTTTTTTGTTACGCCACAGGTATCCTTGCACATCCCGAATACGATTTCAGGAGCGCCCTTGACGTATAAAATTTGCTTGCCGGTGGCTGATTTTACAACGGTGGCCATATATTTGCGTTCAGTTGTGAATGGCAACTCTTCAATTCTTGTTGCATTTGAACGAAGTTGCTGATAGTCTGCACCACGTTCTTTTAGCCACAACAGCAACGCACCCTCCGTGGGATTTCCAAGGACAGTAATCTTATCAGTGGAAAGGTCGAGTTGCGCAGTGGAATTTACCGCTATGCCTTCATAGAGGACCTCATTAGATGGCTCTCCAAAGAAATCTGCCTTATAGACCTGCATCTGGTTCTGGGTTAGAGTGCCGGTTTTGTCTGTACATATAACAGTAGTGGCTCCCATTGTTTCACAGGCGTGCATCTTGCGAACAAGATTGTTGGTCTTTAGCATACGACTCATTGAGTAGGCCAAAGAAAGAGTGACCGCCATTGGCAGACCCTCAGGCACGGCCACCACAATCAATGTAACGGCAACCATTAAGGTTTTCAGTGTATGGGCAAGCAATAACGACCATTCAACACTTGCAGCGTCGGGGTTGATCATGGAGAATGCCCCAATCACCATTGCGAAAAACAGAACAAAGAATCCTACGATAGTCAGGATACATTTCGATGTTGACCAATCTCCAAATTTTTTGATAACGAGCCAAAAGAAAATTAGCACGGGAGCAATCGAAGTGTATGCCTCCCAGTGGCTCCAGCCAAGGAAATGAATGAGCTGTCCGACGATAATTAGTCCGGCAAACACATAACTAACATTTGTAATCCAGTCAGCAAGGCCGTCAAGTTGCTCATTAAGTGGCGTCTTGACACTATCGTCAATCTGGGCTTCCTCATACACTTTTCCCATTTCTGTAGCGTCACCAACTTTGAGAACACGCATAACACCATGTCCCTCCATCACCTTAGTACCACGCATCACATGGTTTGACGGGTAGGTTGCTTCCTTATCGAAGTGGTCGGGATTAGTGGTTTTGGCGCAGAGGGGCTCACCTGTAAGTGTTGACTCGTCAACGCTCAAGGTAACGGCATCGAGCAATTCGCCATCCGCAGGGATTTCATCACCAGTATTAAGGATAACTATATCGCCGACAACAACATCTCGGCGAGGAATAGTTGTGGTCGTGCCGTTACGCATCACTTCGACCGCTTCATCGTCGTTGGTTTGGTTAAGCACTTGGAATTCTTTATCTGCCTTCTTCTCAAAGATGGTAGCGAGACCTGTTGCAAGAAGGATTGCTACAAATATTCCAATAGGCTCAAAGAAAACCTTCCAGTCTTGACCAAGACCCCAATATTCGTAACAAGAGATACAGATTGAAAGCAAACCTGCTATTTCAAGGATAAAGATAAGGGGATCACCGTCAGCGAATGGCCCGGTGAATTTAAGTAGAAACTCCTTCCACCACGGATCCTTTTCGGGCGGGGTAAGGACGTTGACCCCGTTTTTTCTGCGGCTTTCCAACACTTCCGCGTCGGTCAAGCCTGTGTAGTGATTTTTCTGTGACATATTATTGAAATTATGATTTTCTTTATTGTCTTTTACTTCTCAGATTCGTCACTTATATTCATAAGATAATCCTCAAATTCAAGTATCTCCTCGCGACATTCTCTATATATCCATTCTGTATCTGATACACGTATCAACTTTCCTATTCGTAAGGCATTCCTAATGTCCGTTATACCAGTGAAATCGGATGTTTGTTTTACTTTATGTTCTTTGATATGTTTAGAAAACTGTGACATTAAGTCAAAGAAATCATCCCTTCCAAATACCCGGATAGAATCTATAGGGAGCATAGGTACCGTAAATACTTGAAGATTTTTGAGTTGAATCGTCTTGTTTGAATGTTTATCATTATGATAGTCATAATTAAACATTACGACATCTATCTCATCTACTGATGAATCAATCTTATCAAAATCAATCTCAAAAAATTCAAAATTGTCGAAACCGCTGGCACGTAGCCCTCTGTCTTCTAATTCTCCATCATCGTACCCATCTATTGGACCAACAATGGATTCATTTGAAGAACAAGGGATTTCGGTTTCTCCACCTCGAATTTCTCTTCTGACATGATTGTTTGCCCCGTAAAAAACCACATCATCTATATTGATAATGTCACCCTTAGAAAGCGGAATCATAAATGTATCAGGCCATTCATCATCCCATCCTCCATCAAATTGGGTAATTAAATATGTTTTACCTGAAAGATTCATTGTTTCTGTGGAATGCTCAACGCTCGTGTTGATTCAAGAATCGGCAGGTTAGTTTCAGTCGGAACGTATATGACAGTCTTGTTGCTGAGATCCGACTGTTGGCGCACCCATAAGTATTGGATGTAGGTCGGAGTGATTGAACCGTTCTCGATGCGTATAGCTTCGGCTGCGCCTTTAGCACGCTCAATCTCGGCTTGAGCATTGAGCTTCTCAGCTTCAAGATTTGCCTTTGCTTCCTCAATCTTGATTTTACGGTTCTGCTCGGCTTTGGCAAATTCTGCTTTGCCTTCCATTTCCTGCGACCATACGTTGTACCACGGCCGGATGAAGGCCATAGCCACTATCAGGATGATGATTCCTGCGATGCACCCAATTGCACTCTTTACAATCTTGGGAGATATGTTTACATTGTTATTGTTGTACATACATAACTTTTGTTATTATCGACGTTTAGGAACGTATGTCTTGTTACCGTTGCTATTGTAGTAGTACTGGCCTCCGCGAGAGCCCGTGTGGATAGTGTGTCCGCTACCATAGTTGTAAGCGCCCGACGAGTAGTCTTTAGCACGGCTACCACTTGTTCCGGTGTAGGGGTTAGAATTTCCCGAGGTTGACCAGTTGTCATGGTTGGTGTTATTTTGGGAGCTGCGGTAGTGTCCCTGAACATAAGTGCCGTTCGACTTTGTGTAACCGTTCACGTAGGTCGAGTTGGTGTTGGTTGTGCCATAGCTCGAAGTTCCATAGGTAGAACCGTAGTTATACTGAGCGTTGGCGGAGAAGATTGTTGCTGCTACAGCGACGAAGAGTGTAAGTAATTTTTTCATCTTATTGTTAGTTTTAATTTGTTTTTGATGATGCAAAATTACTGTCTATTACGCCGGAGACATAATTATCAGAACGTTTCACTGATGCGACCATAAAACTACGATACTTTACCTGCAATGTTACAACCATATCTTCGACCATCTACGATACATCTCCGAATTTTTAAGTAAGGTTGGCTCGTTATTCTCTATTTGGCAGACATAAACCATCTCCGGTTCTATATGCACTGAAAACACACCTTCAGCGTTCTTCGTTACATTGTAATCTTCCGGATTATATAGTGCCGGGAGGTTCTTTAGCGACCTGCGAAGACACGCTATGATTGGGCGACGTATTTCGGGAATACTAAGGTCCGGGGCAGTTCCGCTTTCTCCGCCAAACATTTCATATATGGAATTGTAGCGAGCTTGTATTCGCTTCATGCGTCTGGAATAACGTTCCATGTCGGCAGCTCCACGAGGCATTGAAAAATTCAAACCTTCGTCTCCCTGACATAACAATAAAGCATACAAAGCACGTTCACGGCGATGCAAGCCTCCTGCCCTTGAGTCTATATCAGGGAATATAATGTCCTCCTTATAAGGATTGATGAGTATAGTACTCCTGATATTGTGCCGAATAAGGAAAATGTCAAGCAACTGTTTATAAAACCCGTGGAAATGGAACTGATTGTCTCGTTCTTCAGAGGTATTGACAACGAAAACATCGCTGCTCAGCATCTCCGTAGAACGGTCAACAAACGTCTGTACAGTTTCTACAATCTCCTCGTCCACATCTATCTTCAGATAGTTGGCATACTGAGACTCACCAACAAAGTTATTGCCAATCTTTATAAGAAGCGATGGCATGGTTTGTCTCAATTCTACGATACCACATTTATTGCACAACAAGTCTTTACAGAACACTCCGGTCGTCATATTCATCAAAGACTTATATGTCGCGTCAAGACCAGACTCGCTCATTGATGGTGAAAGGAAGGATAGAATGTCTTTGAAAAGTTGTTTGTTAGTGTTTTGATAATGCTCTATTATATTGGGAATGTACACAAAGTGGAATCCTGCCAGTTGCAATTCTTTAAATATCAAACGATATTGTTTGCGAATAGCTTCATTTGTTTCCGGGTCATATTCGTTTTCAATATATAGAACGGTAGCAATGTCTATGTTAAAACTGCTTCTCGGTATAGAATAGACCTCTCCAACGAATGGTGGATTGGTGTCAAGCATTGCAATGAGTGCAATCATTAGCAACGCCTCGGAATGTGCACAGAAACCATCACTGACAGTCATAGCACGACAATCGCTGAGCAAATCCTCTTTTAGGCCGGTTACGCCTGAATTGCATATAGTATTTACAGCATCGGCAAATGAAACGCCGTGGGCTTCTATTTTAACTTCACGGTCTATGCCATACTTGTCGCAGATGTTGCGCCAGCATTCCATTTCGCCGGTATCTACAATTCTATCGGCTTTAATAAGGTCTGCGAATATTCTGGCAATAGCCACCTTGTGTCCTTTCAGCATGGCATAAGCGATATTAGTTCATAAATTCAGCCTCTGAAATCTCTACTGTTCCGAAACTGTTTTGTAATTGACTGTCAACAATGTTGATTTGTAAGAGGTAATTGACTACATTTGAGGAATTCTTTTTGCCAAAATCAAATATGTCAACGCTCCGGTCGTATGTTACGTTTGAGGTGAACTTACCTGTTATTGTCCCGTCTCCGTTGTCATATTCCATCCAGTCCTTGCCATATGCAAGTTTCAGATAATACTTGCCTTGGGGTATCATCTGTATATTTGCAGAGGAGTTTTCCGGAACAAATACATAACGGATGCACTTATCTGTCGCGGCGTCAACTATTTTTATAGCCACATCGCAACCATTGCCTATCTCAATGTCAAAATAGTTATCCTGTTGGCCGTATTTATTCTTTACTCCATATTCCCTTGGCAATTCTCCCGAAGGAGTTGTCTGGGGTACATACCATCCTTCCTCAAGTAATGAACGTTGGGTACTGGAGAGAGTGGAGTCTTGCTGTGTTTGATCGCTCCTTGAGTTGTTATTGCATCCGCAAACCAATGTCGATAGACCCAGCACAAACAGTGCAATTATATTGTTGATTATTTTCATTGGAACAATGATGTAAGGAAGTTTATACAGGCTACAGCAATTATCGCAATGCCGATGATTTTGCAAAGCATGGCAATAGCTTTTTTATGGGATTTCTTCTTTACGGCTTCGTTGGTCAGTATCGGAACAACCAACCATACAACCAGACCAATTATTATAGTAATGATACTCATGTCGGTATAAAAACATAGGTGAAGAAGTTTTGTCGAAGACTTTACTTCTTCACCTATGTGATATTAGGAATGATTAGAATACGCCTTCACGTTTCAGCTCATTTACTCGATTTTGAATAGCTTGGTATTGTGCACCAAGTTTAGCCTTACGCTCTTGACCGATGCCATAGTCGCCACGGATAACTTTCATCGCCTCTGCCTCAACATCATTAGAGACTGATGCTGATTCAGTAGTATTCGATTTGGTTGGTGTCGACGTAACGTTCGTTTCAGGAACTTCAGATTTAGGCTCTTCAGCTGGCTGTTCTGTTTGAATTGCTTCGGGTGCTTCTTCGGCGTTGGCCTCATCTTGAACACCTTCGGATTGATTAGCAGCTTCATCGACACCGTCGTTAGCTGTAACTGCTTCTATTACCTCAGTTTCGGGTTGAGCGGGTTGCTCTTTATCCGACTTTGAGAATATGAAGTATCCGATGATGCACAGAACAATCAAGCCGACTACCCACCAAATCCATTTGTTGGACTTAGTAGTTCCCGGCCCGGGAGCTGGAACAGGTACTGGCTCTGGCGTTGGTGCAACAGGCTCGTCGATATCCTTGGTGAGGTCAAATGTTCTCTTCCCTCCTTTAGAGATGTCAAAGCCATGATCTCCTCCTTTACTGAGTTGAAATTTACTTTTTTCTTTTGCCATGACTTTAAATTATTATTCTTCTGTATACATGTCGACAAGGGTTTGAAGACCACCGTTATAGCCATTGCCGACTGCTTCAAACTCCCATTCGCCATCTTCTGATATTACAAAACGTCCTGCAACGAGTGCGTCTTCGGATTGATAGTCTTTACTAAGCTCATAGAAGCAAAGAGCTTCACCAGATTCTTCATCGATGATGGTTATTTTTGCATTCTCTACTTGCCCAAAAGTCTCCACATTGTCATCGATAGGGACATATACCGTAGCTGATATAGCAATCTCTTGAACTTCAGGTGCAATCTTATTTAAGCTGATATTGATTGTTTCAATGCCTCCTTTCAGTTCGTCTTTGGCTCCTAGTACAGCACCATCAGCACTCATTGGACGAGTGAATTTGAGATAATTTTTCTTGTTGCCGAATTTGGCTCGGTCAAATTTCTCTGTTCTGTTTACAGAGTTATAGAACACAAATCCTTCATCGTTGACAATTATACCATCGCCATTTAGCAACCATGCTTGAGTATCGAGGTCTCCTTTTTGCCAAGTCAATTCCACCCGGATATTGTCAAGGCCAAAGCTCTTTGAGAGTGAAAATCTTTCACCCTCATCAAGCTTCTTTAGATTAAACTTTCCCATGATTATGAATCAAAGTTATTGATACATGTCTACCAGGGTTTGGAGGCCACCGTCATAGCCTTTACCGATAGCCTCAAACTCCCAGTCTCCATCTTCATTAAGGACGAGAGCACCGGCAACCACAGCCGTCTCAGATGAGAAGTGTTCTTTGAGGTTGTAAGAGCAAAGTTCTTCTCCTGTTTCTTCGTTTGTGATGACGATTTGAGGGTCGCGAACGTCCTTGAATGATGTTTTCCCTTCTTCATCATAGATGGTGACGCAGAAGACAATTTCAGTGATTTCTGGACGAACCTTCGATAGGTCAACGTGCATTGTTTCACCCGCTTCTCCGTTGTCGCCTCCTTCGTCGCCGAGGTCATCAGGAGAGCCAACTACAGAGCCGTCGAAACTTACAGGGACTGTGTTGTCACGCCAATTCTTTTTACTGCCGAACTTAGCTCGGTCATATGCCTCTGAACGAGTATTAGATTTGTAATAAACGAAGTCGGCATCTTCAGTAATAACACCGTCATCATTAAGAAGGAATGCAGATGCATCAAGGTCTGCTCCAGATTTCCAATTCAGGTCTACCTGAATTGCGGTGAGTTCATCGCCTTTGCCAAGCGAAAACTTCTCACCCTTTGAGAGGTCGAATTTTTTGGCCATTGTAATATATGGGAGGTTCTATTTTTTGCTTCCCGACACCCAAGGCCGAACCCAATGAC
>CAZVNS010000027.1:0-23966 GCA_964628905.1 uncultured Muribaculaceae bacterium
CGGATAAGTTTCTATAAGCTCCCCACCAAAACACAGGGATTTGTACGTGTCCCGTAAATTGGCCTGGTTTACCGATAAAATGGTACTTTTGCCGACCGTAACCAACTACCACCCCTGAAACCAACAACTTTAAAAAAGCATAAATGCGCCGCGGGAGTTGGCTGCGAAGCAAAAAATTGGTAAATTTGCGGTGGAATAGCCCAAAAGGGTAATTCCACCGCTAAATTTTTAAATCTTACCTACTTCCCATGGCAGTAAAACGCAGCGCATTAGGTCGAGGTCTCGACTCATTGATATCAATGGACGACGTGCCAGCCCGCGGCTCGTCGGCAATCAGCGACATCGACATATCACTCATATCACCCAACCCTGACCAGCCTCGTACGACATTCGACGAGGATGCCCTCGATGAGCTTGCCTCCTCGATACGAGAACTTGGCATCATCCAACCTCTGTCGCTGCGCAATGTCGGCGCGGGGCAGTATCAGATAATAGCAGGTGAGCGCCGCTACCGTGCGGCCATACGTGCCGGGCTTAAGACCGTGCCCGCATATATACGCACTGCCAACGACAGCGAGCTCACCGAGATGGCCCTCATCGAAAATATACAGCGTGAGGACCTCAATGCCATCGAAATTGCGCTGACATTCAAGAAGCTGATTGACCAATACAACCTTACCCAAGAGCGCTTGAGCGAGCGCATAGGCAAGAAACGTGCCACAATAGCCAACTTCTTGCGTCTGCTGCGATTACCGGCTGAGGTGCAGTTGGGCTTGCGCGATAAGCGTGTGGATATGGGCCATGCCCGTGCGTTGCTTTCTATCGAGCAGCCGTCGTTGCAACTCAAGCTTTACGAGCGTATCCTCAAGGAGGGGCTGTCGGTACGCAAGGTTGAGGAGCTTGCCAAGCAATACCGCGAGGGTAAGACCATCCCGGCTGACAAACAAGAGCCGGGGAGCCTCAATCGCACCTTCGAACCCCTCAAGCGACAACTTTCAGCCCGCTTCAACACTCCGGTGTCGGTGAGTTGCGACAAGTCAGGAAAAGGTAAGATCACATTCCAATTCCGCGATGCCGACCAGCTAACAAAACTCATCACAATCTTTGACACCCTGAAAGTTAATTAAGGTTTTTAAAGTTGACCTTAACGACCTTAACGACCTTAATGACTCTAAAAATATCACACTCACCCCGTTGATGGAAAAAGGTAAATCGAGAAATAACGCCAAACACCTCGACCCGCTGTCACAGACGCTGATCTACTTGCTGATCGCTGTGATGGCAATGCCTTTCGACATCTTCGCATACTCTCCCTCGCAGGTCAAGCAAGCCCCGACTGCCACACCCAATGAGCCTCAATTGCCCACTGAAATCCCTCTTGACCAGCCGCTGAGCGGTCCGGCCGAGGTGGTGGTTGATACCATACAATCGCGTGGCGATACGTTGGAGATCATGGGACCTGTAGACTCCATACCTGTGGTCGACAGCCAGTGGGTAGCTACAAGTGATACCACAAGAGTGGTCGAGGCACCTGAATGGGAGACCCGCGATGTGGTGTTCAACCCCGACCCGTCGCGAGCAGTGTGGCTCTCTGCGCTGTTCCCCGGTTTGGGACAGATCTACAACCGTCGCTACTGGAAGCTCCCGATCATCGTGGGCGGTTACCTCGGTTTGGGCTACGCTACCAACTGGAACAACAACATGCTCCGCGACTACACCCGCGCTTATAACGATGTGATGGACAATGATCCATCGACCAACTCATATATGGACTTCTTCCCCACCACCACCTCTGAGGAGAGTCTCGACAAGACGTGGCTCACCAACG
Organism: uncultured Muribaculaceae bacterium; assembly: GCA_964628905.1. Lineage (GTDB taxonomy): Bacteria > Bacteroidota > Bacteroidia > Bacteroidales > Muribaculaceae > JAJPXC01. Next base: position 1,829 of record CAZVNS010000027.1, read on the forward strand.
TGCTGAAGTCGCGCAAGAACTACTACCGACGCAACCGCGACCTGTGCATAATCTGTATGGTGGGAGTCTACCTTGTGGCGATGCTCGACGCATATGTAGATGCGTCGCTGTCGCACTTCGACATATCACCCGATCTGTCGATGGACGTGGCGCCAGCCGTAATACAGGATGGGCGCAACCGTTTACCCTCACTCGGCCTGCAATGGGCCTTAACGTTCTAACCCAGTCACCCCCACATGTTAAACCGCTTAATCTTATCACTGACACTCACCCTGAGCTGCTTCACAATGGCCACCGCCGCCCCCTCGATACTTACCATCAAGGAGACTATTACCGACTCGGCGATTGTCTACCCCGAGAGCTTCGAGACCGACACCCATCGGATGATGCAGAACTGGTATCTGCAAAACTATACCGACCTCGACCGCGAGGCAGACTCACGTCCAACGGTCGACGCAACCGACGATGTTTATATCGAGCGTCTTTCACACATGCCCACCATCATCGAGATGCCTTTCAACCAGGTGGTGAAGTCATACATCCAGATGTATACACAGAAGAAGCGCTCGCTCGTGGAGAATATGCTCGGCATGAGCCTCTACTACATGCCCATCTTTGAGCAAGCACTTGAGCGCGAGGGGCTCCCGCTGGAACTGAAATATCTGCCGGTGATTGAGTCGGCGCTCAACCCCGATGCCGTGTCGCGTGCCGGCGCCACCGGACTTTGGCAATTCATGCTCCCCACGGCCCGGGGCCTGAGTCTTGAGGTGAACTCGCTTGTGGATGAGCGCCGCGACCCTGCTCGATCGTCAGATGCTGCAGCCAAGTATCTCAAGCAGCTCTACGACATCTACGGCGACTGGTCACTCGCCATCGCCGCTTACAATTGCGGCCCCGGTAACGTCAACAAAGCCCTGCGCCGTGCCGGTGGCGACTCCAACAGCAAGGACTTCTGGGCTATATATCCACTGCTACCGGCCGAAACACGCGGCTACGTGCCGGCATTCATCGCCGCCAACTATGCGATGAACTATTACAAAGAGCACAACATCAGCCCCGCTCTGGCCAAAAAGCCTATCATCACAGATACCGTTGAGGTGAACAAGCGCGTGCACTTCGACCAGATCTCCAACGTGCTCAACATCCCCATCGATGAAATCCGGGTGCTTAACCCACAGTTCCGCCAGAATGTGATACCCGGCGACATCCGCCCCTACAAGCTCGTACTCCCCTCACATCAAGTGTGCTCATACGTGATGAGCGAGGACAGCATCCTTGCCTACAAAGCCGCTGAATACAACCGCCGCACAGTGGTCGAGCCCGCTACTTACGCCGACGCAACGGTAACGTCAGATGGTGAATACATCACCGAAACCATTGTCAAATATCACAAAGTGCGCAAAGGTGAGACCCTCACTTCCATAGCCAAGCGATATGGCGTGACTGTCAAGAGTCTTAAGCGAACCAACAAGGTGAAGAGTGCCAAGCGCGGGCAGACGCTGAAGATCGTTACCACTCGTCGGGTAAAGGTTAAGCAGGAGGAGCCGACCGAGCAGCAGACCGCTGTAGCCGAGGCTGTTGAGACCCAACCTCAGGCTGCTCCCGTTGCTGACGAACAGCGCCAGGAGGTGACTGACGAAACCCAAGTGGTGACCGACGACGTTACCGGCGTTGAGGAAGAAGCTACAGCGCAGCCCCAGGTGACTGAACAGGCTCCAGCCGCTGAGACAACAGTAGCTCCAGCCCCCGCTGTCAGCGACACCAAAGCCAAGAAGAAGGAGCGCCAACAAAAACGTCAAAGCAGCAAAAAAGACACAACCAAGACCGTGACTGTGAAAAAGGGTGACAGCCTCGACAAGATTGCTCGTCGCAACGGCACTACAGTCAAGGAGCTGCGCCGACTCAACGGCAACCTCAAAGGCAATAAGATCCAGCCCGGACAGAAGATCCGCGTGAAGTGATCATAAACCCGACTCAAGCGCAAGCAGTGTGCGCTTGGCTTCAAGACCGCCGGCATACCCTGTCAGCGAGCCGTCGGCTCCAATGATGCGGTGACAAGGCACGAAAATCGACAAGGGGTTAGCCCCCACGGCATTGGCCACGGCTCGTATCGAAGTCGGTCGTCCAATGGCTCTGGAGAGTAGGCCATAGGAGTGGGTAGTGCCATAAGGTATCTGTTTGAGAGCCTCCCATACCTTGAGCTGAAAGTCGGTCCCGGCCATCAACAGTTCGATGTCAAACTCCGAGCGTTCGCCGCTGAAATATTCATCGAGCTGCCCAGTGGCGCAGGAGATGGTAGGGGTTGTGCCAACTATAACCCCGGCATGAAACCGGCGCGCGATACGTCCCACTAAGGCATCATGACGATTGCGCGACACCCAATCGCAGAGACAAAGTCTACCCCTTATCTCACCGAGCAGCAGCCGCCCGCAAGGGTTGTCATACGTCAAAGTCGACAGGATATTCGAGGTCATCATCATCATCGACAGTTGGCTTATTGAACGACTCCTCATGGGAGCGAGCGGTCGACGCTATCGCCTGGTCGTGACCCGTCAGGGCGGCGAAAGGCGCAAACTGGGCGGCGCGAGCTTCCATGCTCATCCGCTGATGTTGTTTCACCCCCTCGTAGCGCAGATTGATTATGTCGTCATATTCTTCCATATCTTTACTTTCGATGTCCACCTATCTGCTGATTGCGGTCGCGCTGGGTGGCTCCGTCAGCGAAATTTAGTCCGCGGAGCACGGCGTTCTTTCCAAACCGACGGCGCAAGGCAAGTATGGCCTCCTGACGGCGTCGTTCGCGCGCCGCTTCGTCGGCATCGGCCTGACGCTGCCGCTCGATAGCCTCATAGTCGGCAAACAGGTCGAGCTGTAGTTCGGTTGGTGCTACAGGTATCTCATCCTCAGCGATCAAGTGGTTGATTGACAGGGTGAGGCGGCGCACCAATAGCAAGGGGTTGACGATGCGCTCAAACAGCTCGGTGACATGGTCGATAATGGCTCGCGACGATGAGGTATAGCCCCGCAGGGTGATAGTGCCATGGGCGTGGTAGGGCACTTGCCGGCCGTAGTGGTCGGTGGATATGCGCCCGTGATATTGATCGCGGATGTAGGGGTCGGTAAGGTTGGCGATATCATAGCCCACGGTGAGCACAAGCTGATTGGTGACAAGGCGCTTGTCGACAAGGTCGAGTGCCACGTCGTCGGCCATCTCGCGGACTACGGTGCGTGCCTTGTCGAAAGAATATGGTTCGGACAGCACCTGGCCGGACGACATCGAGCGAGTGTCGGGACGGTACGCTTTGATATAGTCCATCGTTACCGGCTCCCACCCCCAGGCATGGTCGATGATGAGCTCGGCGTTGACCCCAAACTGGCTGAAAAACCAATCCTCATGCTCAATCGACGCCCGGGCCACGTCGCCCATAGTCCGCAGCCCCACCTCCTCAAGTCGGCGGGCTATACCTCGGCCGGTGCGCCAGAAGTCGGTGAGCGGAGTGTGCGACCACAGCGTGCGGCGGTAGGCCATCTCGTCGAGTTCGGCTATGCGCACCCCATCGCTGTCAGGGGGCATCTTCTTAGCCACGATATCCATCGCCACCTTACATAGGTACATATTGGTGCCGATGCCCGCGGTGGCCGTGATACCGGTCTCGGCCAGCACCTCGCGTATCATCTTCATGGCCAACTGATGAGCCGTCATGCGGTAAGTGTCGAGGTAGGCCGTAGCGTCGATTATCACCTCGTCGATAGAGTAGACGTGAATATCCTCCGGGGCGATGTAGCGCAGGTAGATGTCGTAGATGCGCGTCGAATAGTCGACGTACAACCCCATCCGCGGAGGCGCCACCAGATAGTCGACAGCTAAATTTTGGTTGTGGGCAAGTTCGCTGCCCAGGGTCGACTTCCCTTGGCGGCCGCGGATGAAGTTGACTTGCCGCACACGCTGCACCACCTCAAAGAGGCGAGGCCGCCCCGGGATGCCAAACGCCTTCAGGGCCGGCGACACCGCCAGGCATATCGTCTTCTCAGTACGGCTCTCATCGGCCACCACAAGGCAAGTGTCGAGCGGATTGAGCCCGCGCTCCACACATTCGACCGAAGCGTAAAACGACTTCAAGTCAATCGCTATATATTGCCTGTTAGTTGCCACCGCGCAGATTGGATTATGCAGAAAGACATAAAAGCATATTTTTTCATTTTAGACATAGGGGATATTTTTTTTGACATAAAGACATAAAAACATAAAAATTTATGTCCTTTATGTCTCATTGTCTCTATGTCTTGATGTCTCTAAGCGCAAATTTAGCCTAAAAATCCTGAAACTCGCATTCGTCACCCCATTTTAACAAAGCTTTAATGCCGTAACATCCGGAGTAGGCCGAACACGTAGCGCCGCATCCCCGGAGATGTCACAAGATGGTCAAACCATCCCAGGTGTGGCGATATAGCTTTGACCACCAACCCTACATAGACCATGGCAAAGAGGGTGCCCACGCCTACCACATTCCATAGCCAGCGGCCGAAGAACAAGTATGAAGCCGCGACTGCCGTCACCACCAAAGTAGTATCGACAGCGATCTTAACCTTGGCGAAAGGCCTATGCAGAACCTTGCCTAAGGCAATAGTTATACCTTCACCCGGCATGGTCACAGAGCCGCAGCGCACCTCAAAAGCTATACCAACGCCCATCACCGTGCACCCTGCCAACTGGAGTAGCGACTGCACCGCAAGAGAATCGTACCGCAAGCCGTTCAGCAGCCACATATTAAAGTCGATGAGCCATCCGAACACAAAGCCTATCACCAATTGAAACAATTGCGCCGGATCGAACTGTCGCCGCAGTATCCCCATCTGGCACAGCACAAACACAGAGTTCATCGCTATAGTCCATCCTCCTACGCTCAGCGCCGGCAACGCCCCGTCGGCGCCGGCAAGCGACAGCACAAACGGCAGCGACGAAATCACGCTGCTACCCAGCGCCGACTTGATGCAGAGTGCCACCCCAAGCGTCATCAGGTAGAGCGAACCTAACAAAAACAGATGTTGCCATACAAACGATGCCACCCGCGAGGGCCGCATCACAGAAATTCTCTTATTCATTATACCTAAATTTTACCACCATGAAGTTACAAAATTCCCGGGACACGTACAAATTTCTGTGTTTGAAAATTACCTAACCGAATATCAGGGATACTCTGTAGAGAAAGACTTCGGCCGACGGTGTGAGATTTGCTGTCACTACTCAGTGGGGTTACAATTTCGAGGCTTTCCGCCACCATGTGGAGCGCGAGTTTGGCTGGACTATCACTGAGGGATAGGTGAGTTAGCGTCGGTGGCGGTAGTTGGCGTAGGGGGGACGGTGGGTGAGGTAGTCGGGGGTGTGCATGTGGCGGTAGGCTTCGCGCTCGAAGGTGATGGCGCGGTAGGCGCGGCGCGTGTCGCCCCGGTGGCGCAACAGCTGCCACAGCCATTCGCCGAGGTAGAGGATGTAGAAGGGGATGTAGAGCCACTCTAACTGCTGGCGGCAGTGGATGAGTTCGTGGCGCAGCACGTCGGGGGTGACGCGCCGGCGGTCGCGGGTCAGCACCAGCCCGAACAGGGTGATGGCGTCGAAGCCCGGCGGGGGTAGGAGTCGGTTTTGGATGATGTGTGTGCGCATGGGGCGTGGGTGTATATGCTGCCGCGAAGTTAGTGGTTTTTGGCCGTTGGGGTGTCGCAAATTGTCATTTATGGTTAGGATTTTGGAATTATGGTGCAATCCGATGGCGAGGTGTCAACTTTTTTAGTAATTTTGCGACAATTGTAATCTGAATACTGAATCGATGATTATATCTGACTCTTTGGCCACGTTCGGACGCTACTGCGTGTTTATGGTGCGTGTGTTCTCGTTCCCCGACAAGTGGCGGATTTTCTATAAGCGCACTATCACCGAGGTGGTGAAGCTGGGCATCGACTCGATACCGCTGGTGCTGGTGATCTCGGTGTTTATCGGCGCTGTGATCGCGATACAGATGCAGCTCAACATCTCGTCGCCGCTGATACCGGCCTATTCGGTGGGCTTGGCTACGCGTGATATCGTGCTGCTGGAGTTTTCCAACTCTATCCTGTGCCTGATCCTGGCGGGCAAGGTGGGGTCGAACATCGCTTCGGAGATAGGCACGATGCGCGTCACGGAGCAGATCGACGCCCTGGAGATCATGGGCGTGAATTCGGCCAACTACCTGGTGTTGCCCAAGGTGATAGCGTTTGTGGTGTTTATGCCTGTGTTGGTGGCTTTCAGTATCGGCATTGCGCTGTTCGGAGGCTATGCGGTGGCGTTGGTTACTGACTTGATCACGGTGTCGCGCTATGTCTACGGATTGCAGGCGCTCTTCCAGGAGTGGTATGTGTGGTACGGCATCATCAAGTCGCTGGTGTTTGCCTATATCATCGCTTCGGTGGCTTCGTTCTATGGCTACTATGTGAAGGGTGGTTCGGTCGACGTGGGCCGATCGAGCACCAACGCCGTGGTGGCCAGCTCGATATTGATACTCTTCTTCGATGTGATACTCACTAAACTCTTGCTGCAATGATTGAAGTTAAGGACCTTACGAAGTCGTTTGACGGCAAGACGATATTGCATGGCATCAATGCCACGTTCTATACCGGCAAGACCAATCTGATCATCGGTCAGAGCGGCTCGGGCAAGACGGTGCTGATGAAGTCGCTCGTAGGCTTGATCAAGCCCGACGAGGGACAGATACTCTACGACGGCCGCGACCTGCTGAGGATGAACCGCGACCAGGTGAAGGAGCTGCGCAAGGAGATCGGCATGCTCTTCCAAGGGTCGGCGCTGTTTGACTCGGAGACGGTGCTGGGCAACGTGATGTTCCCCCTGGTGATGTTCGGCAACATGAGCAAGCAGGAGATGATGGACCGTGCGATGTTCTGCATCGAGCGCGTCAACCTCAAGGGCGCTGAGAATAAGTATCCGTCGGAGATCTCAGGCGGTATGCAGAAGCGTGCGGCCATAGCCCGCGCCATCGCCCTGAAGCCTAAGTATCTATTCTGCGACGAACCCAACTCGGGTCTCGACCCCAAGACGTCGATAGTGATCGACGAGCTGCTGAGCGACATCACACATGAGTATAACATCACCACGATCATCAATACTCACGATATGAACTCGGTGCTCGGCATCGGCGAGAATATCATCTTCATCCGCAAAGGTTACCGCGAGTGGGTGGGCAACAAGGATGAAATCGTGACCACGACCAATAAAGCACTGAGTGACTTCGTGTTTGCCACCAAGCTCTTCCAGGAGGTCAAGGACTACATGATCGCCACCGCCCACAAATCCCCCACCCAGAAGTAGGGTCGCTCCCCATGAGCGTCTGCGTCCGCGCCAGCAAGCGCGGTGCGCTTGAACAGGACAGCTTCGCGATAGCCGCCTCCGCCCACCGGTAGGGTTAGCCGAAGAAGGAGCCCACTGAAAAAGTCGGCGGAGGCTAATTTTTCAGTGGCCTCCCGAAGAAGGGGTTGGTGGTGGACTCTTCGCCGACGGTGGTGATGGGACCGTGGCCGGGGAAGATGACGGTCTGCGGGGGTAGCGACAGTATCTTTGAGTTGATGTTTTCGAGCAGCGCACGCTGGTTGCCGCCCGGCAGGTCGGTGCGTCCGATGCTTCCCTTGAATATCACGTCGCCGCCGATGAGGAAGTGCGACGACTGCGAGTATAGCACGATCGAGCCGGGGGAGTGGCCTGGCACGTGTATCACCTTGAGCGAGTCGGAGCCTATCATCACAAGTTCGCCTTCGCGCAGATTGATCTCAACCGACACTTCGCCGGCCTGCATGTCAAGGCCGAACATAGCGGCTTGCGAGGGGATGTTCTCGCCTAAAAAACCGTCGTCGATATGCCCTTTGACGGGCACGCCGTAGCGGCTGCGCACGTAGCCGTCGCCTAAGGCGTGGTCGATGTGCAGGTGGGTGTTGATCAGATGCTTGACGGTGAGTGAATTAATGGCTATGAAATCGTCGAGCTGCTTGATCTCATCGCCGCTGATCATGCCGGGGTCGATGATTGCGGTCTCGAGCGTGTCGGGGTCGTACACCACATAGGTGTGAACCTCAAACATGTTGAATGTGAATTGCTTAACGTATAGCATAAGATAAAGGGATTATAGAGTTTTACTTTGTCATAGGCACATAGATGAGCTTCTTCTGCTGGAAGTGAGGCTCGTTGAAGAAGTCGGTGATGTCGATGTCCATCACCGAGGCGTTGGGGGGTGTCTCGTTGTCGAGATCGCCCCCCTTGAGGCATATCAGGCCGTTGGCCAGGCGATTGGGCGACTTCGGCGATATGTTCTTCTTAATCAGCGGCAATAGCGCGTCGAGGCGCATCACAGCGCGGCTTACCACGAAGTCGACTTTGAGTTTGCACTCGCCGATGTCGCCGTGCTGGAAGGTGACGTTGGACAGCCCTATCTCCTCGGCTATCGACTGCGCCACGCGTGTCTTCTTGCCGATGCGGTCAATCAGATGAAACTGGCAGGCGGGGTACATGATCGCCAGGGGTATCCCGGGGAAACCTCCGCCGGTGCCGAGGTCGATGAATGTGGTGCCGTCGACCGGTGCGCCATAGTCGCTCAGGAAGCGGGCGATGGCCAGCGAGTGGAGCACGTGGTTGGGGTAGAGGTTTTGGATGTCCTTGCGCGAAATCACGTTGATCTTCTCGTTCCACTCGGGGTAGAGCGAGCCGATGGCTTCAAACTGCTCGCATTGCCGCGGGGTGAGCTGCGGGAAGTATTTTAGTATAATGTCCATGCTACGAATATATAACACCTCCACAGTGGCTATGGTTTAGCGCTGTGGAGGTGTGGTTGGATGTGGGTTTACTTCTTAGGTTCGGGTGGAAAGCGGTTGGGGAACTCCAGATGCAGCCTTGGGCGGGTCATAGCTCGGATTATGAAGAATATTCCGGCGATGATGAATGGCACGCTGAGCCATTGACCCATGTTGAGCATCATGTCGTCCTCCCATGGCTCCTGGCTGTTCTTGATGAACTCGATGAGGAAGCGGCAGCCGAAGAGCACGGTGAAGAACACTCCGAGTATCAGGCCCGGACGCTCCTCGTAGTTGCGCTTCCAGTACATCCACATCAGCAGGCCGAAGAGGGCGAGGTAGCACAGCGCCTCATAGATCTGTGTGGGGTGCACGGCCGCAGGGGCGAACTCCGTCTGCCACTGATATGACCTGACGAACTCGAAGCCCCAGGGCAGCGTGGTGGGGCCGCCGAAAATCTCGGAGTTGAACAGGTTGCCCATCCTGATCAAGGCTCCAACTAATGCGATCGGTATCACAAGGCGGTCGAAGGTCCACAGCGGCGAGCGCTTGGTGGTGATGATCGAGAAGAGTATCACCGCTAAGATGACCCCGATGGTGCCACCATGGCTGGCGAGGCCCCCTTCCCAGAAATAAAGTATTTCTATGGGGTTTTGGGAGTATTTGTCCCATTCATAGAAGAATACGTGGCCTAAGCGTGCGCCTACGATTGTGCCGGCCACCACCCATAGCAGCAGTGTGCCGAGCCAGCTTTCGGGAGCGCCCTCATGCTTGAACATCTTGGCCACGATGAAGTAGCCGACGGTGAAACCGATGGCAAACATCAGCCCGTACCACCGCACGGTGACAAAGCCGTCAAACAGGTTGGGATCCCAATTCCAGGTGATATAATTCAACATACGGTTTAGGGAGTTATACTAATGATGCAACCCATGAGTCGCGATTGCCCGGGAGCAGGTCGACAACCGGCACCTCGACCATGGTGTAGGCTCCGGGAGCCTGGCGGAATGTGGCGCGCGCTGCCCCGATGAGTATCTGAGCTGTGAGCGCGGGGTTGTTGATAGACATCGAGAACTCAAAGTTCTGGTTCTGAGTGCGTCCTGACACACCCTTGCGGGTCATGTGCACACCGTGGCCCATATCCTTGACCTGGTCAACAGACTCGACTGCAATCACGCGGGTCTCATCAGAGGCGAAGTAGGGATCGGCCTTGACTTCGGCGGCCACTTGCTCGAGGGTGTAGCCGGGGAGCAGCTCCACATATACCATGCGGCGGTGTATGCCGGTACCCAGGGGAATAGTCATCGACAAGGCGTTCTTTACGCCCTCCTTCGACTTGACACACACAGTGTGACCCATACTCATGCCAGGGCCGAAATTGGTGTAAGTTAAACCTTTGGGTGCGGCTGCTTGAAGCAACGCTCTAACCATTGAGTCGCTACCGGGATCCCATCCGGCCGAGATGATAGCCACGGCATTGTGGGCCTTGGCCACCTCGTTGAGATCGCGGCGGAACTGGGGTATCGAGGCATGGATGTCGAAGGAGTCTACGGTGTTGATGCCCATCGACAGTATCTGTTCGGCATGCTTCTGCACTTCGCGTGTGGGCGTTGCGAGTATTGCCGCGTCGACGTCGCCGGAGAGTGCGGCAATGTCGCCCACGATAGGATATTTGATCAGTTCGGCGGGACGGTTTGAGGGGTCGCGGCGCACTATGCCCGCGATCTCAAAGTCGGGCGACTCTTCAAGAGCCTCCACGACGAAGCGTCCGATGTTGCCGTAGCCCACTACGGCTGCTCTAATTTTTTTCATAACTTGTCAGAGTTTGCTTACGATTGACTCGGTGTCCTGTGCGATCATCAGCTCCTCGTCGGTGGGGATCACGCACACCTTGACGCGCGATGCGGGGGTTGAGATTACAGCTTCCTTGCCACGGATGGTAGCGTTGAGCTCCTCGTCGACCTCGACGCCCATGAAGCGCAGGGGGCGGCATACGTTGGCGCGTACGCCGGTCTGGTTCTCGCCGACACCGCCGGTGAACACGATGATGTCGACGCCACCCATCTCAGCTGCGTAAGCACCTACGTATTTGAGGATACGCTGCTCGTACATCTCCAGGGCCATGATGGCGCGCTCGTTGCCGGCGTTGACAGCGGCCTCGATTTCGCGCATGTCTGACGATATCTCCGACACTCCGGCCATACCGCTCTCCTTGTTGATGATGCGCTGGATATCGTCGGCGGTGTAGTTGTGTTTCTTCATCAGATAGGTGATGGCTCCGGGGTCGACGTCGCCCACGCGGGTGCCCATCATCAGGCCCTCGGTGGGAGTCAGGCCCATCGAAGTGTCGATGCTCTTGCCACCGTCGACAGCTGTGATAGATCCGCCGTTGCCGATGTGGCAGGTGATGATCTTCTGATCCTTGATGTCAACGCCCAGGAACTGGCACACGCGCTGCGACACGTAGCGGTGGCTTGTGCCGTGGAAGCCGTAGCGTCGTACTCCATCCTCCTTGTAGAAGCGGTAGGGGAGGGCGTACATATACGACTTGGCAGGCATCGTCTGGTGGAATGCGGTGTCAAACACGCCAACTTGAGGTACGTCGGGGAGGATTGAAGAGATGGCTTCGATGCCGGTGACGTTGGCGGGGTTGTGGAGGGGAGCCAGGGGGTAGCACTCCTTCACCTGGTCCATCACCTCGTCGGTGATAAGCACCGACTTGTTGAATTTCTCACCACCGTGCACCACGCGGTGACCCACGGCATCTATTTCGCTGTAGCTCTTGATGCAGCCAACCTCGGGATCGGTAAGGTTGCGGAGTATGGCCTCCACAGCGCCTTTGTGGTCGACAAGTCCAAGGTCAACAATCACCTTGGAGCCGTCGTCGAGCTTATATTTGAGGAAACCGTCGGGGAGACCGATTTTCTCTACGCCACCCTCGGCCATGGTCTGGTCGGTGTCGGTGTTGATGAGCTTATATTTCACTGAGCTGCTGCCGCAGTTGAGTACGAGGATTTTCATATTGCTTTTATCTTTTAGACCCCATCTCATAAAATTTTTAAGGTTAGGGGCGGTTTTGGTCGAGGATTTTTCTCAAGTCGAGGAGGGAGTTTAGCGAGCTAAGTGACCGATGAGACTTGGCGAAAATTGCCGTCCAAAACCGATCTAAAACTAACTTTAAAACATATTTATACGAAATGGAGTGGTTTATATTAATTGTTATTATACTATTTCAATACTCCGATAACTTCTATAACGGATAAAAAGTTACCTTCTGTCTTGCATTCTTGGGCTATTTTTGCCCTTTGGCTCAGTCACATAGCTCGCTATGCTCCTGAGCCTGCAGTCCAAAAATATCTCCAAGGCTGCGACCCCTAAGCCATAAAAATTTTATGAGATGGGGTCTTAAATGGTTATGCGTGTTCTTTAAGTCCGATAGCTTGGTTGCAGGTGATGATGATGGTCTTGTAGATATCTTCGGGGAAGCAACCGCGTGAGAGGTCGTTGACGGGAGCGGCAAGACCCTGAAGCACGGGACCCACGGCCTCAACGTTGCCAAGTCGCTGCACGAGTTTGTAAGCGATGTTGCCAACCTCGAGCGAGGGGAACACCAGCACGTTGGCACGGCCGCTAAGGCAGCTGTCGGGGGCCTTTGAGTGGGCCACTGAGGGCACGAGGGCGGCGTCGGCCTGGAGTTCGCCGTCGAGGATAAGCCCGGGGGCCATCTCATGGGCTATTTCGGTGGCCTCAATCACCTTGTCGACGCGCTCATGTTTGGCGCTGCCTTTGGTTGAGAATGAGAGCAGGGCCACGCGGGGCTGTATGCCGGCGATGTCGCGGGCGGTGATTGACGACGATACAGCGATCTGTGCCAACTCCTGAGCTGTGGGGTCGGGCACCACCGCACAGTCGGCGAGCACCAGCACCCCGTCGGTGCCGAAGGGTGAACCTTCGGGGAGCAGCATGATAAACGCCCCTGACACTACGTCGATGCCGGGTTGAGTCTTGATCACCTGGAAGGCTGCGCGGAGCACGTTGCCGGTGGTGTTCATCGCGCCGGCCACCTGTCCGTCGGCATCGCGGGCCTTGACCATCAGGCAACCGAGATAGAGGTTGTTGGCGGTGGTGAGGCGGGCCTCCTCCATGGTGATGCCCTTCTTCTTGCGGAGTTCGAAGAACAGGGGCGCGTATTTGTCGATGACACGCTCGTCGGCGGGATTGACGATGGTGGCCTTCTTGATGTTCTGAAGCTTGAGCTCATCGGCGAGATGCAGGATTTCGTCGGGGGCACCGATGAGGATTATGTCGGCGATATTGTCGGCGATGATACGGTCGGCTGCGGTGAGAGTACGAGCCTCAGTGCCCTCGGGGAGCACGATGCGCTGTTTGTGAGCCTTGGCGTTGGCCGTAAGTTTTTCAAACAATCTCATATCTTATCGTATTTATGGTTATGTATATTCTTGAGCGATGGTTACGCAAATTTAATGTTTTGTAGCTTATATTGTTCAATTGCCGCTGTCATTTTCTCCAAAAGCCGGGGGTGAAGAGGATGAGGACGGTGAAAAGTTCGAGACGGCCCACGAGCATCAGGAACGATAGTATCCATTTCGCCAGGTCGGGGATCAGGTCGTAGGAGCCGCCGTAGCCGGTGATGCCGGCGCCGAGTCCCGTGTTGCTGATGGCTGAGAACGACGAAAAGAACGAGTCGACAAGCGGCACATCGAGGGCTGTGAGCGCGATGCCTCCGAAGAGTATCAGCAGGGTGTAGATGCAAAGGAATGCTATCACCTTGTTGACCAGCTCGGTGGAGATGCGTTTGCCGTTGATGCGCACCGACATCACCGAGTTGGGGTGGATGCAGCGGTAGATCTCGTTGCGGATATTCTTCAACAGAAATATCATGCGGTCAATCTTGGCGCCACCGCTGGTGGATCCTGCGCAAGCGCCGAAGTACATCATCACAAACACCAACGAGAGCACGAACGGCCCCCAGACCTCAAAATTGGTGGCAGTAAGTCCGGTAGATGTAATGGTCGATACGATTTGGAATAGCGGGTCAATTGTGATTGACTTCCAGCCCGTGAACGCCCCTTTGCTGAGGATAGAGATGACAAAAAGCACGAACATCACAAGGATAATCACAACGTATGCTCTAAACGTATCGTTGCGCCACAGGCTTGAAGGCCGGCCGCTGACAGCTTGTATCATCAGGGTGAAGTTGACGCCCCCGAGAAACATGAACACTGTGATTACCACATCGATATATATGGAGTGGAATGAGGCGATACTGTCGTTGGAGGTTGAAAAACCGCCGGTTGATATCGTGGAGAATGCGTGGCAAATACTCTGGTAGATATCCATTGGGCCCAACCAGAGCAGTAATGTGAGAGCCGCTGTCAGGAAGATGTACAACCCCCAAAGACGTTTTGCGGTCTGGCTGATGCGCGGGCGCAGTTTCTCATGGGTGATACCGGTCACCTCGGCGTTGAACATCTGCATGCCGCCCGACGAGTTGAGCATCGGCACCACTGCAAGGGTGAAGAGGATAATTCCCATACCTCCAATCCATTGCATCAGGCATCGCCAAAGGAGCATACCCTTCGACAGGTGGTCGATGTCGACCATAATGGTGGCACCGGTGGTGGTGAAGCCCGACATCGCTTCAAAAAAAGCGTCGCTCACCGACATCGCATTGGGGCTGTGCAGGAAAGGTATCATACCGAAAGCCGAGAACACTACCCACACAAGGGCCGTGAGCAGAAAGCCCTCGCGTTTACCCATCTCGGTGCGATTAGGGCGGATAAATGTGGTCATCAGCACTCCGGCTGCGGCGGTGGTTATGGCGGCTATCACAAACGATTTGTAGTCGCTCTCCTCGTAGATCAGGCATGTGGCTAACGGGGCGAGCATAAACACGGCCTCAATAATCAAGAGCCAGCCCACTACCCTGAGGAGCATCGGCACATTGACATACATGCGGCGCTGGTTGCTACGTTCCGTTAACATATCATGTTGATGATTACGAGAATAGACGTTCGATTTTGTGTATCGCTCCGGCGAGGCAGAACACTACTACCTGGTCGCCAGGCTCGATGATGGTATTACCCGACACGAGCATACCGTTGCCGTTGCGTACGGCGCCGGCGATGGTCATGTCGCGGGTGAGGTTGAGGTCGCGGATGCGCCCCTTTGTGATTTTCGAACCGGGATGGGCTTCGAGGGTCGCCACCTCGGCATCGGCTAGTGTCAGGCATTTGCTCGACTCGGAGTCGGCGTCGAGCATCAGCTGGAATATCTTGCTTGATGCCAGCAGTTTCTTGTTGATAACGGTGCCGATGTTCAGGCCCTCAGCCTCGGCGATGAGCTGTATGTTCTCAACCTCGGCCACTGTTTTTTTAACCCCAAACTCCTTGGCAGTCAGGCAGGCGAGGATGTTGGTCTCGGAGCTGTCGGTCAAGGCGATAAAGGCATCCTGGTCGTGGATGCCCTCCTCGATCAGCAGCTCGTTGTCGCGTCCGTCGCCGTGAATGATCTCAGCATTGGGACATCGGTCGGCGAGCCATAGGCACTTGTCGCGGTTTTGCTCTATAATCTTAATTTTGAACTCGTCGCCGGCCATCGCGGCGATGCGCACTGCGATACGGCTACCACCCATGATCATCACTTTCTTTACTTGATGTAGTGTCTTTCCGCAGAGTTGACGCACTTCGTCGATATGCTCCTTGGTGGTGGTGAAGAATAGGATGTCGCCCGACTTTATGCGGTCGTCGCCTCGAGGTATGATGGTCTCGTGGCGTCGCTTGATGGCCGATATATGGAGCGCTTGCTGGATGGCGAGGTCTTTGATGAGCTGGCCTACGATCTGGGCGTCGTCGTGCACCCTCACTCCTACGAGCATGATCTCGCCATTGCTCAACTCCAGCCAGTTGCGCACCCATGAGCGGCGCAGTGCGGTCAGGGTTTCGGCGGCTGCGAGCATCTCGGGGTAGATCAGATGGTCGACTCCGAGGCGGTTGAACACCTCGACATGTTTGGGGCGCATGAACTCATAGTTGTCGATGCGGGCCACGGTGGTTTTTGCGCCTAAGTCTTTGGCTATCTCACAGGAGATCACGTTGGTGGTCTCGTAGGGGGTGACTGCGATGTAGAGGTCGCATTTGGGCACGCGGGCGTTGCGGAGCGACTCAAACGAGGTGGGGCTCCCGACGAGGGTCATCAGGTTGTAGTTGGAGTCGAGGGGCTCGAGCTTGGAGCGGTCGGAGTCGACCAGCACTATGTCCTGGTTTTCGCGGCTCAGCAGTTTCGCCAAGTGAGAGCCGACATCGCCTGCGCCCATTATTACAATCTTCATGCGGGAGGATTAATTGAGGTTTTTAACTATTTTCGAGCTGGCGCTCTCACCCCGGCTGGCGCTCTCACACGATGCTTTAGCAGTGATGATTTTGCGAGCTATTGAGTCGGGGTCGAGTCCGCATTGGGCTTTGAGCTGAGGCACGGTGCCGTGGGCTATGAAGCGGTCGGGGATGCCGATTATGGTCAACGGCCGTGAGATACCCTCTGCCGCGAGCCATTCGGCGACGGCCGAACCGAAGCCCCCCATCATCGCGCCATCTTCGACGGTGACAATCGGGCAACCCGTATCGGCGATCTCGCGCATCATATCGTGGTCGAGAGGCTTGACGAATACAGCATCGTAGTGGGCGGCATCGACACCTTGCTCCCTGGCTTTGGCTACAGCTTGAGCCACCTCGTGAGCAATTGTGCCAATCGATATCACCGCAACCTCACGTCCGGGAGTGAGCAGCTCTCCGCGGCCTATTTCTACTTGCTCAAGGGGGAGGCCTGAGGGGTCGTCGTGGGCGCTTCCGCGGGGGTAGCGTATAGCCATCGGGCCGCGTTCGTCGGGGAGTTGGGCTGTATATAGGAGGTTGCGTAGCATCGCTCCATTGCGGGGTGCGGCCACGGTCATGTTGGGGATTGAGCGGAGGTAGCTCAGGTCGAAGGCTCCATGATGTGTCACTCCGTCCTCTCCAACGAGTCCGGCGCGGTCGATGCACAATGTGACGGGAAGACGCTGTATGGCCACGTCGTGGATTATTTGGTCGTAACCACGCTGGAGGAATGAGGAGTAGATAGCCACGAAGGGAAGCAGTCCGTCCTTGGCGAGGCCGCCTGCGAATGTCACGGCGTGACCCTCGGAGATGCCCACGTCGAACACCCGCTCAGGCATCTCCTCCTGAAGCATGCTCATCGAAGTGCCCGAGGGCATGGCGGCAGTGATGCCTACTATCTTGGGGTTGGCTTTGGCGAGTTCGACGATGGTCTTGCCGAATATCTCTTGATATTTAGGGTAGCCTGCCGATGACTTGGCGCGCTCACCTGTGGCAGGGTCAAATTTGCCGGGGGCGTGCCAGGTTGTGGGGTCATCTTCAGCGGGTTTGTATCCTTTGCCTTTGACTGTGCGCAGGTGCAGTATGCGGGGTCCATCCATGTCCTTGATGTCGGAGAGCACGCGCACGAGGCGCTCCACGTCGTGCCCGTCGATGGGTCCGAAATAGCGTATGTTGAGTCCTTCGAATATGTTCTGCTCGTGGGAGATGAGTGATTTAAGCGAGTTGTTGAATCGCAGTATTGTGCCGCGGCGTCGTTCGGAGATTAGGCGCAGCTTGCGCAGGAGGCGGTAGGCCTTGAAGCGTAGTTTGTTGTACGCCTTTGATGTGGTGATGTGCGACAGATATCCGTTGAGCGAACCCACTGCGCGGTCGATCGACATGTCGTTGTCGTTGAGTATGATCAGCAGGTTGTTGGGGGTGTTGGCGGCGTTGTTGATGCCCTCGAATGCGAGTCCGCCGCTGATTGAGGCGTCGCCAATCACTGCCACCACATTACGGCGCGGGTTGTCGCCGTTGAGCTGCGAGGCCACTGCCATGCCTAATGCCGCTGATATTGAGTTGGATGCGTGTCCGGCAGTGAATGTGTCGTACTCGCTCTCGTCGGGGTTGGGAAATCCTGACAGGCCACCTAACTGACGATTAGTGGAGAACTGCTCACGTCGGCCTGTCAACAACTTATGGGCGTAAGCCTGATGCCCCACGTCCCATACTATACGGTCGCGGGGGGTGTTGAACACATAGTGTAGCGCCACCGTCAGCTCCACCGCGCCCATCGACGATGCGAAGTGACCGGGGTTGGACGATAGTTGCGCTATCAGCTCCTGTCGCAGCTCGGAGCATACTTGCGGTAGCTCCGAGGGGGAGAGCTGCCGCAGATCCTCCGGGTAATTGATGGCATCTATTAAGCGCACATCAGGGGTGTCACTTTGTTTTCCCGCCATTCTTGATATATTTTTTATACAGAGGCACAAACACCACTATCCCTGAGGCCACTATCACAAAGAGTGTGTAGAGGTTGAAGCCGCGTCCGGCCACCATCAGGTAGCACAGCAGCAGCCAAAGAGCGGCCAAGCAGGCGAAGCGGAATTTCTGACCTCCTGTCATATCGCAAAGATAAGTAAAATTTCGGAGAGTGTGGTTAAAATTCCGAGGTGAAATGGAGGCGTATCGCCGGGAAGTCGTTTTGAGCCATCTGAAGCACGTAGGCCGAGTCGGCGAGGAACACATCGCGCCCTTCGCGGTCGACAGCCATGAACTGGTGCTTGCGCAGCTTGAAGGCGGCGAGGGCTTTTTCGTCGTCGCTCTCTATCCAGCACGCCTTATAGAGAGAGATGGGCTCCCATCTCACTTGCGCACCATACTCATGCAGCAGGCGGTATTGGATCACCTCAAACTGCAGCTGTCCGACGGTGCCGATCAGTCGTCGACCGTTGTATTGGTTGGTGAAGAGCTGTGCCACGCCTTCGTCCATCAGTTGTTGTATACCTTTGTCGAGCTGCTTCGACTTCATGGGGTCGGTGTTCTCGATATACTTGAACATCTCGGGTGAGAACGATGGCAATCCGCGGAAATGCAGAGGTGTTGACGATGCGGTGAGCGTATCGCCGATTTTGAACACCCCGGTGTCGGGCAGACCCACGATGTCGCCGGGGTAGGCTGTGTCGACTATGCTCTTCTTCTGTGCCATGAAGGCTGTTGGAGCGGCGAAGCGGAGGGTCTTGCCGGTGCGCACCTGGTGGTAGGGAGCGTTGCGCTCAAATGTGCCTGAGCACACCTTGACGAAGGCGATGCATGAGCGGTGGTTGGGATCCATGTTGGCGTGTATCTTGAATACGAAGCCGCTAAATCCCTCCTCCTCAGGCCTAACCTCACGCTCCTGTGCCTGCACAGGGCGGGGCGAGGGTGCAATCTTAACGAAACAGTCAAGCAGCTCCTTGACACCAAATGTGTTGAGCGCAGAGCCGAAGAACACTGGGGCTAACTCGCCGCGCAGATAAGCGTCGACGTCAAATTCCGGGTAAACGCCTTCGATCAGCTCCAGGTCGTCGCGCAGCTTTTGGGCGTCGACTTCACCAACTGTGGCATCCACCAGCGGGTCGTTGAGGTCCTTTACCTCATGGCGCTCCGAGATGGTCTGCTTCGAAGGGGTGAACAGGTCGAGCGCCTGCTCATATATGTTGTATACACCCTTGAACTTTGCTCCGATGTTGATGGGCCACGACAGGGGGCGCACACCGATATGCAACTCGCTCTCCAGCTCATCCATGATGTCGAATGGGTCGCGACCCTCGCGGTCGAGCTTGTTGACGAATATTATCACCGGGGTCTTGCGCATGCGGCACACCTCCATCAGGCGGCGGGTCTGCTGCTCAACGCCCTTGGCCACGTCGACCACTATGATTACGGAGTCGACGGCGGTGAGAGTGCGGTAGGTATCCTCGGCGAAGTCCTGGTGTCCGGGGGTGTCAAGTATGTTGATTTTATATCCGTCGTAGTCGAAGCCCATCACTGATGTGGCTACTGAGATGCCGCGTTGCTTCTCGATGTCCATCCAGTCGGAAGTGGCGGTCTTCTTGATTTTGTTCGACTTTACGGCACCGGCTATATGGATTGCGCCACCAAAGAGCAGGAGCTTCTCGGTGAGAGTGGTCTTTCCCGCATCGGGGTGTGATATTATGGCGAATGTACGTCGGCGTGCTATTTCGTCGGTAAGTGACATTATGGGGTTCTAGAGTTTTTAAAGTTGATCTTATCGGGATGTAGGGTCATTAAGGACATTAATGTCGTTCACAGCTGCCCCGGGTTGGCAATGCGGCGGAGGCAGTCGGCCAGAGAGTCGCGCCAGTAGGGGATATCGACATCGTACGTGGCGGCTATGCGCTGCTTGTCGAGCACGCTGTAGTAGGGGCGTGTGGCGGCGGTGGGATAGTCGGTCGTGGGGATGGGTATCACCACTTTGTCGTGATGTCCGGAGAGGTCGAGGATGGCCTTGGCGAAGTCGTACCACGAAGCCACGCCGTTGTCGGTGTAGTGGAAGATGCCCTCCACCCACTGCTGTGAGCGCAGTATCTTGACTATAGCCCTGGCCAGGTCGGCGGCGTAGGTCGGTGTGCCGATTTGGTCGGCAACGACACGCAGGGGGGCGGTGTCGTCTTCGTTGTTGAGTATCGTCTTCACGAAGTTGTGGCCGTAGGGTGAGTACAGCCATGCTGTGCGTATGATCACACTTTCAGGGGCCAATGCCAGCAGTGCTGTCTCGCCGGCACGCTTGGTGGTGCCGTACTGCGAGGCGGGGTTCACCTTATCGCTCTCGCTGTACGGGCGGTGGGCTTTGCCGTCGAACACATAATCGGTCGACACGTGTACCACCTTCACGCCGTTGGCGTCGGCCACGCGGGCTATGTTCTTCACTGCGTCGACATTCACCGCCGAGCATTGGAGCTTCTCCTCCTCGGCGCGGTCCACGGCTGTGTAGGCTGCGCAGTTCACTATGTGGGTTATGTCGTTGGCCACGACCTGACGCTCTATGGCCTTGGGGTCGGTCAAGTCGAGTGTGTCGATGTCAGTATAGATCGTTTGGCCGGGGAGCTGGGCTTCGAGCACGTTACGCATCTCGCGGCCGAGCTGTCCGTTGGCGCCTGTGACGAGTATCTTCATTCGCGTGTGTTAGTAGAGTTAAAAGTTACCGCGAAGTTACTATTTTCCCTCGTATCGAGCAATAGTATTCACAGCTATTGATTACCTTTGCGGCATGTACAAAGATGGGACATACAAAGGGCTGTCGGTAAGGATAGCCATCAAGAGGATTAAGCGGATGCATTTACGAGTTGTCGCCGACGAGCCTAACGTGAGGCTTTCGGCACCTCCGACCGTCACGTCCGACGAGATATTCAAGATGATCGATGACAACCTTGAGTGGATTAGGCAAGCTCTCGTCAAGGTAAAGACACAGGCATCCATATGTAGCGAGGCGGAGCCGCCGTTGGCGCGTCAGCAAGCGGTCGCGTTCGCCATGCTGGTTCACCTCAAGCTGAGATATTGGGCTGGTATCATGAAGGTTAATTACACAGATGTGTCAATCCGCACCATGAAGTCGCGCTGGGGCTCTTGCACCTCAAATGGGCGCATATGCATCAACCGTAGGCTGGCCCACTATCCGGAGCAGTGGCTCGACTATGTGGTGGTGCATGAGTTAGCACATCGGCGTCACATGAACCACTCCCCCGAATTTTGGGCCGTGGTCGAGAAGTATTGCCCTGACTGGAAAAAAATAAGGTCTGCGATGCGCGGACGCATCGCAGACCCTGAGGAGTGATAGTTAAGAGTTTAGCGAACCTGAAGTTTCACAGAGTTATCGCCGTTAGTGGCTATGTAAATCTGAGTTTTCCCATAAAAAGTACCTAAAATAGCTTAATCTCTGAAAATAAATTGGTAATTTTCAACACAGGGATTTGTATGTGACCCATATTATGACTATGCTTCTTGTTGGGATACCGCTTTATCTTCTCTATGAGGTAAGTATAAAAATAGTCAAAAGAACAAACCATAAAGGACAGTCGGACCTTCATGGCAAAGAAACTCATGAAGTTTCCCCGACTGAAGTTTAGAATTATGAGAAATCATAACGAAGGGCGTTCCCTCCATCGCTAGAACCGTCGTGGAGGAGTAACGTCTCAAATCAGAACGGTTTAGTGCTGTTGTGGTAAGCCTGTACATGTTCGCCAATACTGGCATTTCCGCTATGGCAGGTGGGAATTCGTAAGGGGACACTCCGAATTACGGCTTAATTTATAGAAGTCCCCTTGAATTATTGTATACACAAAATTCGGGGCTGCATCGCCAAGGATACAGCCCCGATTGTTATATTAAACTATAAAACCCCACCGTTAGACGTAATATCAAAGCCGGCGGCTTGCACA
>CAZVNS010000028.1:0-21322 GCA_964628905.1 uncultured Muribaculaceae bacterium
ACCGGTATCTCCGAGGCTCTTGTGAACACCGCCTTCGGTATCGCAACCGGTGCATGCGCTGTAATCTCTTACAACTTCTACACCAACAAGATCGATAACCTCACCTACGCAATCGACGAAATCGGTTACTCTATCGTTCAAACATTCGCCGCTACCCACTAATCCCACTGTTTTACCACAGTTTAAAACCTAATCCAAAACTTTAAACAACAAGTAAAATATGGGAAAAGTAAAAATTAAAAGAAAGAGTACACTCATCGACATGACGGCGATGAGCGACGTTACCGTTCTTTTGCTTACTTTCTTCATGTTGACTTCAACCTTCCTTCAGAAGGAGCCAGTGACTGTGATCACCCCTTCATCGGTGTCTGAAGAGAAAGTGCCCATGTCAGACGTGGCCACCATACTCGTAAGCCCCGAAGGCAAAGTGTTCATGTCAATCGCCGGCGATGCCGATGACGAGACCAAAGACGAGTTTGGCTCAGAAGCCATGCGCGCCAAGGTGCTCAGAGCAGCTGCCGCCGAATATGAAAAAGTAACCGGTCAGTCGACCGGCATCACTGAGGACGATGTCGCTAAATTCTCCAAAGTAGCCATGTTTGGTGTACCTTTGGCTAACATGCACGAATTTTTCCAGCTCACCCAGGTGCAGCAGGATCAATTCCTCAGCAATATGGAAAACCCGCAAGTAGGTATACCGATGACCCACCTCCCCAAAGGCGTCAAAGGTAGAAGCGACAACGAATTCCAAATCTGGGTTCAGGCTATCTACGGCGCTGGTTGTGATAACCTCCACAAAGCTATCAACGACGGTACCGGCCTCGCTGTTAAAGCCGACCAGGATACCCCCTACTCAACTGTCCACACCGTCCTCGACAACCTTCAGGACATGCGTATGAACAAGTTTACCGTCATGACCGCTTTGAAAACTGAACAAGACTAATTATTATGGCACAAATAGAACAAGGTGGCGACCGCGGTAAAAAGAAAAAAGGCGCCCAGAAAAAGATAGCAATCCACGTGGATTTTACCCCCATGGTGGACATGAACATGCTTCTGATCACGTTCTTCATGCTTTGTACCACGATGATCAAGTCGCAGACCCTCTCCGTGATCCTTCCCGCAAAGCCCGATCCCAACAACACGACCGAGCAAACCAACGATACCAAGGTCAACGAAAGCCAGCTCATCACCATGGTGATTGAGACCGAGCGCGATGAGAATGGTAACGTGATGCACGACGGCGAAGGTAAGCCCAAACACACCGTTTACTACTACTTTGGCTTCCCCGCCACCGTGGACGAAAACGGCAACCTCACCTCAGTCAACCCCATGAAGGCTGAGAAATTCATCGGTAACGAAGGCAACGTGGCACAAGGTATCCGCAAGATCCTTGCCGAACGCAACGCCGACATCCTCAAGCGCATCAACGAGAAGAAACAGGAATGGCGTGAGAAGAAAATCACCCGGGAAGAGTTTCAACAGGCTGTGAAGGAGATTAAGAGCGACGAGCAGTATAAGCAGACTCGCCCCATCATCTCAATCAAGCCCGCCGACGATGCTTCATGGGGTGCAGCTATCGCAGCCCTCGATGAGATGCAGATCAACGGTATCTCAGTATACCAGATCGAGCAGATCAAGCCCACCGATGAAGCTATGATTAAAGATTACAAGGCTACCCACCCCGAGTGATATGATCTATATTATTAACCTGAAAATCCAAGAAGAAAAATGGCAAAAGATGTAGATCTTTCATCAAGAGAATGGCGCGACCTTATCTTTGAAGGTAAGAACAAGGAGTTTGGCGCATATCAGATGCGTGCTACCTCCGACCGTCGCCACAACAAGGCTATGATCTCAGTGGTAATTGCTATCGCAGCGCTCTTAGCCATCGTATTCGGAGTGAAATCCTTCAAGACCGAAGTGCAAGACCTTATTGCTGACGCTTCTCAAGAGCTCCTGAGCGCTCCCGCCGCTATGGAAGAGGAGAATAAAGAGGAAGAGGAAGTAGTATATGTCGAGCCCGAGCAGGAAGTTATCCAGGAGCAGGATGTCCTTGCTGAGCAGAAGATGACTGAGTTCTTGGTAACCAATGAGGAAACCGAGGACATCAAGACCATCGAGGAGCGCAAAGAGGACGAGTCAGCTATCGGTAGCCAGAACGTGGAGAGTGACAACACCGACCTCCGTGCCGAGTCACTCCCCCAGAACGCTATCGTAGTCGAGGAGCCTGTCAAGGTAGAGAAGAAGGAGGAAGAGGTATTCCGCGCTGTGGAGCAGATGCCCTCTTATCCCGGTGGCGACGCCGCCCTCTACAAGGCTATCAACGACAACCTCCACTATCCCCCCATGGCCGCTGAGAACAACATCCAGGGTCAGGTAGTAGTACAGTTCGTCGTTCAGAAGGACGGTACTGTCGGCAAGGTAGTGGTGGCGCGCGGCGTTGACCCCGACCTCGACAAGGAGGCTATTCGCGTAGTCAAGAAGCTTGGTAAGTTTACCCCAGGCCGTAACAACGGTGTACCCGTGGCTGTATGGTACACATTGCCTATCCGCTTCAAGCTCGCCAATATGTAATCCCGCCCCCTGCTCACATTCAATCAAGATAATTGAGCTTCTATAACCCTTATCCACTTGCAGCCCCGGCCCTCAAAAGCCGGGGCTGCTCTTGTATCGGGCAGTACCTGGAATCGCAGACCACCGCGACAAAGTCGCGGGGCACGGTAAGCCCTCGGCGGCTGCGGCAATAGCTATGCGTTGCTGATATTAGTATGAGAAAAAGAATTATAGTCTTGGGTATGTTTCGTGTTGTTGTCGGATCTTAATAACGGCTCTCGACTACGTCCCAGTCGATGATTGACCAAAGGGCTTCGAGGGCGTCCTTGCGGCGGTTTTGGTAGTCAAGGTAGTATGCGTGTTCCCACACATCGAATGTAAGTATTGGTGTAAGTCCGTCGGTAAGGGGGTTGCCGGCGTTAGATGTCTGGGTGATGAAGAGGCGGCCATCGTTGTAGCGTGACAGCCATACCCAGCCTGAGCCAAAGATACCTACTCCGGCTTCAACGAATTCTTCCTTGAATTTGGCGAACGATCCGAACTGTGAGCGGATGGCGTCGCCGAGTTCTCCTTCGGGCTCACCACCTCCATCGGGTGAGAATGAGAAGAAGTAGAAGATATGGTTCCAAGCCTGCGATGCGTTGTTGAACAACGGGCCTTTGGCGTGGCGTATTACTTCCTCAAGCTCCATATCTTCAAACTCGGTGCCTTGGATCAGACGGTTGAGGTTGTCAATATAGGCTTTCTCATGTTTACCGTAGTGGAAATCGACGGTTTCTTTGCTGATTGCCGGTGCCAGGGCATCGGTGGGATATGGGAGTTGTGTTTGAGCGTAAATCATCACGATGGGTGTTTAATAGGTTGTTTATACCTACTTAACACCCATCGTGCGGATTGGTTCGGAATAAATGCGCCTTAAATCGGCTAAATTACCTTATTTAACTTTGCTGAAGCCGTTTATTTAACAGTTGTGGCGGTATTGGAGTAGCGGTTTAGACGGCAAATGTCGAGCTGGAGGTCGCGCTCGGTGTTGTACATGTCGAGTTGGGCTTCTACGAAGAAGTCAACTTCCTGGAGGTATTCCATCAGTGTCAACTCACCCCCTTTGAGGGCCATGTCGAGCAGTCGCATTATGCTGGTGTCGTCGAGCACGTCATGATACCCTTGTAGTCTGGACTGCAATATGTGGGATGAGGTCCAAAGCTGGTCAATTTCAGCGTTGACACGTATCTCCGCAGCCGACAGTTGGGCTTGCTGGGCGCTTAGCTCGGCTGAGGCGGCCTGCACACGGTGGCGGTTGCCCCACAGAGGGAGTGTGATGGCTGCAGCGAATCCGTGGAAGTTGTCGCCAATCTCACGGTTGTAGCGGTAGCCAATGTTAAATCCGGGGAGGTTTTCACGCCGTTGCAATTCGATGGCCGCCTGTGCTGATTGGCTTTGGGCAAGGGCAAGAGCCACTGAGGGGTCATTGAGGTAGCTCAGCGACTCACGTGGCGGCACGCTGCCGGGAGAGAGGGTGATGGCGCTGACAAGCTGTGAGTAGTCGATGTTAGGGTTGATGCCCCTGAGCTTGCCGATGAGTTGGAGGTATTGCGCCTCGTTCTCGTTAATCATAGAGGTGATGCCGAGTCGCTGTATCTTGATCTTCTTGACATCAAGAATGGCGCCTTCCCCCATCTCGTAGCTACGCTGGTAGGTGGCGCAGAGTAGGTCGAAATTCTTGGAGATAGTATTTAAGAGGTCCAAAGCCCGCAGTTGATATGCCGCTTGGACGAGAAGTTCCTCGGATTGCCACTGGAGTTGCAGGTAGTTCAAGCGGTTTGTGGCTATGGCTTCGTCGCGCTGCAATGACGCCACACGTGAGCGTTGGGAGTACACTCCGGGCCAGTCAAAGGCTTGATTGACCCCGATGGTCATCTTGTTGCCGACCTTGCCCCACAGGTGCTCGAATTCCACTTCGGGATTAGCCAAATTAGCAGCCGGAGCGAGAGCTTGTATCTGCGAGTTCATATCAGCTACGGAGGCCTGATATAGCGGGGAGGTATCCACTACGGAGCGGGCGGCTTCATCGATAGTGAGGGCCTGAGCATATGAAGCACCCAGGCATATCGTAGCGGCTGTTATGATTGTTTTAATTCTTTTTGACATGACAGATAATATAGTATAGGTACTACAAAGACGTTGAGCACGGTCGACGAGATCAGTCCACCGAGTATTACTACGGCCAGGGGTGACTGTATCTCGTTGCCAGGTTCGCCACCTCGCAGGGCGAGTGGTATCAGGGCGAGAGCCGATGTCAGGGCGGTCATGATGATGGGGTTTAGGCGGTCGTGCGAGCCGCGACTTATGCGTTCCATCAGGGGCAATCCCTCAGCCTTGAGTCGGTTGTAGCGCGACATCAGCAGCATACCGTTGCGTGTGGTGATACCTATGAGCGATATGAAGCCTATGATTGCGGGGATGTTGAGCTCGGCGCCGGTAATAACCAGTATAAGCACGCCGCCAATCATAGCTAAGGGCATGTTGACGAGTATTATCATCGATTGACCCACGTTGTGGAACTCCTGATAGAGTAGCATTAAGATAATCAGTAATGCGCCTAATGAGGTCCAGGCCAGGGTGTTCGACGCCGCGGCCTCGCTCTCAAACTGTCCGCTATATTGCAGATAGTATCCCTCGGGGAGTTGTACCTGATTGCCTACACGTTCACGGATCTCGTTGACCACGCCGCGCAGGTCAGATCCCTCGACATTGGCCGAGATTACGATGCGGCGACTTACATTCTCGCGGTTGATGGTGTTTGGCCCGGTAGTAGATACGATGTCGGCTACCTCGCTCAGTGGCACTTTGCCCTGGTTGGTTTCGATCCTCAATTGGCCAAGGCCTTCGATAGTAGAGCGTTTTGAGGGCGCAACTTTGAGGGTGAGGTCGTAAGGGAGACCGTCGATGTATACCGATGATACAGGTTCGCCGGCGAGCATCACCTCGATGAAGCGGGTGAGTTGGGGCATGGTCACGCCGTAGCGTGCCATCATCTCGCGGCGGGGACGTATGTCGAGCTGCGGCCGTCCGATCTGTTGCTCGATGTTGACATCGACCACCCCATCTACTGTCGAAGCCACTTCCTTGACCTGCGAACCAAGGCGATAGAGCTGATTGAGGTCATCGCCAAAGAGTTTGATCGCAATCTGCGCCTCGGTGCCTGAAAGCATCGCGTCGATGCGGTGGCTGATAGGTTGGCCGATTTCGATGTTAGTGCCGGGGAGCTCAGAGAGTTTCTCGCGCAGTTCCTTCACCATCTCGCCGCGGGGACGGTCGCCAAGGGTGTATGGCGCTTCGATTTCTGACACGTTGACTCCTAAGGAGTGTTCGTCGAACTCGGCACGTCCGGTTTTGCGAGCCACAGTCTTCACTTCGGGCATCGACAGGATGATTTCCTCGGCTTTGCGGCCTATGGCATCGCTCTCATCGAGTGAGATGCCGGGGAGGGTGCTGACGTTGATTGTCATCGAGCCTTCGTTGAAGGCCGGCAAGAAGCTGCGCCCAAGGGTGAAGAATAGTGCTACGGAGCCTACGAAAAGCACACCAACCACTACGAGCCAGGGAGTGCGGTGACCAAGCGACCAGCTCAGGGCCTTTGTGTAGCTGCTTCCGAGCTTACGCGACACCCACGACTCACGGCTCTCGCGCTCGTTTTCCTTCTTCGACCCTAACAGGTAGCTGCACAGCACCGGGGTTACGGTCAGCGCCACCACTGTGGAGGCCAGAAGTGCCACGATGAATGAGATGCCTAATGGTATAAGCATCCTGCCCTCGAGACCGCTGAGGAAGAAGAGGGGGAGGAAGCTGGCTATGATGATGAGCGATGAGTTGAAGATGGGCATTCGCACTTCGCGCGAGGCTTCGTAGACTACCTTGATTGTCGACTGACGTTCACTCGCAGGGAGAGAGCGGTTGGCACGGAGACGTTTGTATACGTTCTCCACATCGACTATGGCGTCATCGACAAGCGATCCGATGGCGATGGCGATACCACCGAGGCTCATCGTATTGATGGTCATACCCATGAAGTGAATCACAATCACGGTGACGATAATCGAGAGGGGGAGGGCGATTAGCGAGATCAAGGTTGTGCGCAGGTTCATCAGGAAGAAGAACAGCACTATAATTACCATAATCGCACCCTCGAATAGAGAGGATTGCAGATTGCCGATGGAGTTGTCGATAAAGTCGGCCTGCTTGAAGATGTCGGTAGAGATGTTGACATCAGCCGGGAGATTGCCCTTCATCGAGGACAAGGTTTGCTCGATTTTCTCGGTTAAGGTAATTGTGCCTGTAGCGGGTTGCTTGGTGACGGTGATAAGCACGGCCGGTTTGGCGCGCTCTGATGCCACACCTAAGCGGGGCTCCTTTGCGGCCACAGCCACAGTGGCGATATCGGCAAGGGTGACGATGCCGTTAGCGTCGGAGCGAACCACGGCTTTGGCTAACTCCTCAGGGTCGGCGGTCGATACGTCGGCCTTGATGAGATACTCGTTGCCGTAGTCGTACATCACACCACCTGAGGTGTTGTTGTTCATCCCGTCGACGGCTTCCATTACCTCTTCGATGCTCACGTTGAGGAAGCGCATCCGTTCAGGATTGAGCTGTATCTGGTACTCCTTGACGTTGCCTCCGATCACTGACACTTGGGCCACGCCACCTACCGACAGTAGTCGAGGGGCTATGATGCGGTCGGCGTAAGTGCGTAGGTCCTGGAGCGATGTGCTGTCGGCGGTCAGGCCTATGATCATCATCTCACCTAAGATTGACGACTGGGGCCCGAGGGTGGGGGATTTGACTCCCTGGGGCAACTTGTCGACAATTGTGGCGAGTTTCTCCGAAACAATCTGGCGTGCGAGGAAGATGTCGGTACCCCATTCAAATTCGACCCACACCACTGAAAATCCGGTGGCCGATGACGAGCGAACTCGGCGCACGCCGGTGGCGCCGTTGACGGCTGTCTCAACGGGGAAGGTGACCAATTTCTCCACCTCTTCGGGGGCATACCCCGGAGCTTCGGTCATCACCACCACAGAGGGGGCGTTGAGATCGGGGAAAATGTCGACTTCGGTGCGCAGCAGTAGCACCATGCCGAATATCAGCACCAATCCCGATAGTATGAGCACCACAATCCGCTGATTGAGTGATGCCCGGATAATACGGTTAAGCATAGTTGTCGGGGATTAATGGTTGTGGGAGTGACCTTCGGGGACGGCTGTCGACGATTCGGCGAGCTTAATCATGATGGCTCCTGAGGTGACAACGTCGTCACCGGGGTTGAGGCCTGAGAGTATCTCCACGTTGCGGCCGTCGGAGTTACCGAGTGTCACAGGACATTTGCGATAGCAGTCTTCGTCAAGTCGAACGAACGCAAAGTGTGTGCCCTGCTGCTCGATTATGGCGTCGCGGGGTATCACTAAGGATTCGCTGCGAGAGGAGCCAAGCAGATATACCTCAACGTTAGTGCCGGGCATAAGCTGTCCTCCATTGTTGAGTGTGAAGTAGACTGGAATATAACCGCCAGTAGTAGAAGCGGTTGAGGGGCTGATGAGCTTTCCGCCAACCTCGCTTAGCGATATCACTTGGTCGCTACCCGGCAAGGAGATGTTGGCTGACGAGAGTTTGTTGAGGAAAGTTCGCTGCGATGTGGGCACGTCGGCACGAAGCAGTAGCGATGAGCCATCGCCTATTGTAGCTATCGGTTGACCCGTTTCGACATACTGACCGGTGGCGACATCGAGCGAGGTGATTTCGCCCGAGGCGGGAGCTTTGGCGACGCCTCCGGCAGGTGTGCCGCTATATGCTGCCCGGGCCGACTCGTAGGCGGCAAGTGCAGCGTTGTAGTCGCGGGCCGACACTATCCCTTCGTCGTGGAGTGGTTTCAACCGTTCGAGCTCGCGGCGGGCTGCGTCGAGCGCGGCCTTTGATGCGGCGTTGGAGTCGCCACCGGCCATGCCTGAGGCTGAAACAGTGGCTATCACTTGTCCGGCTTTGACTTTGGCGCCGGGCACGGCGCCGGGCTTGAGGGTGATGATGCCGGCCGAGGTTGTAGCCGCGATTGATTGGCCGGAAGTGGAGCGGGTGAGGGTACCGGTAACCTTTATGGTCTCAGCGAATTCTACGGGCTCAAGAGTGGTTGTGGCTACTCCGAGCTGCTCGGCGATCTCAGGTTTTAGCACAATCTCGTCGCCATGATGCTCCTCGTCTTCGTCATGTTCGCCATGTTCGTGAGCCTCGGCGTGTTCGTGGTGGTGATGGTGGTCATGCCCAAGACCGTCGTCCTTCGGGGTATGACTGCAACCGGTGATGGCCATAGCTACAGCGGCGGCCATCAGAGATAAGAATTTATGATTCATCTTTCGAGGTGTTGTAGGTTGAAATATAATGTGTTAGCATCTATAATCAACTGCCGAGGGAGGGCCGCGACGGGTCCTGTCGGCACACCATGTCGAAGGATGTGTCAGTAATGGATAACTATAATATGTGTAATTTACCTCAGTAATCCGAGGTGTTACTTGCAGGGTAGGGGTGTCGGTGGCTGCATCGAGTTGAAGCGGCGCGATATCGTTGAAATCAATATCGTATCGTAGTTGATCGGCAGCATCGAGATGCAGGGCGCAGTGGTGATTATGTGTCGGGCTGCAGTGGTGGTTGCACGCACAGTGATGATGAAATTGCACAAACGTGGCCATCACTATCAGTGCCACCATGGCGGTTGATAGCGATGCGCTGAGCCGGCTTATGCAATTTTTCCCAATCATCGTGATTATCCTCGCTGATACAGGTAGCGCTTGATTGAGCGTTTGGGAGTCTTTTCAAACTCCTCGTGGTAGATCCTGAACTTCTTCACTTGAGAGTAGGCCGGGAGCTCGCGGTTGAGGTTGGTGATATTGTCGCTCATGAGTTTGTCGAGTGCGGGCTCGTCGATGCCTTGTTCGTCAGCATTCTCAAAGTCGGGGTAAATGAGGGCTACCAATGCTCCATCCTCGTCAATCACGATTGACTCGTTGACGTAGGGCATGTTGTTGAGCTTCTGCTCAATTTCTTCGGGGTAGATGTTCTGTCCCGACGGTCCGAGAATCATATTCTTGTCTCGGCCGCGCAGATAGATGAAGTTGTCGGCATCGATTGTGCAGATGTCGCCGGTGTTTAGCCATCCATCTTTGAAGGCGGCTTCAGTAGCTTCTGGGTTTTTGTAGTAGCCTTGCATCACGTTTTCACCCTTGACCCAAAGCACGCCGGGTGTGGTGTATGGGTCAGGAGAATCAACTTTGATGTGCATGCGGTCGACTACGTGTCCGCAAGATAGCGAGCGAGCCTCATCAGCCGGTGCGTAGGCGATCAGAGGACCGCACTCGGTCATGCCGTAGCCCACGGTGAAGGGGAAGCCTATGCGGCGCAGGAAGGTCTCGACTTCCTTGTTGAGGGCTGCGCCACCGATGATTACCTCACGCACCTGGCCGCCGAATGTGACTGTGAGCTGATCCTTGATGCGATGCAGCAGACGGTCGTCGACAAATGGCAGATGGAGCAGCAGCTTCATCAGCGGCTTCTCAAGCAGGGGGAACACGCGTGTCTTTATTATCTTCTCGATAATCAGCGGCACGGTGATGATGAGCTTGGGCTTGACTTGCGCGAAGGCGTCCATAATCACCTTGGGTGAGGGTACGCGGGTGAGGAAATATATGTGGCATCCCACAATCATGGGGAACACGATCTCAATCATCAAACCGTACATGTGGGCCATGGGGAGCATCGACACCAGGCCGTCGCCTGACTTGAGGTAGGGTATGTTTTCGATACAGAAGAGGACGTTGGACCACAGCACGCGGTAGGGGAGCATCACGCCCTTCGAAAAGCCGGTGGACCCTGAAGTGTAGTTGATCAGGGCAAGCTCCTCGGGCTTATCCTCATGGAATTTGAGGCTTTCGGGAGTGAAGCGCTCGGGATAGCGCTGGCCGAAGATCTCGTTGAGGTGGGCGCGGGTATTAGTCAGCTCCTCTGAGCGGCTGAACAGCAGGGAGAAGTCGCCGATGAGCAGAGCCCCTAAGATGTTGGGCAACTTCGCCGGGTCGAGGTTCTCCCATATTGCTTGATCAACGAAGAATATCTTGGCCTCGGAGTGGTTGACGAGGTGATGTATGTTGTCGCTCTTAAACTCATGTAGAATAGGCACTGCCACGGCTCCGTAGGTGATTGTGGCCATAAAAGCCACAGCCCACTGCGATGAGTTCTTGCCGCAGATGGCCACGCGGTCGCCGGGCTTCACTCCGACATGCTCATAGAGCAGGTGTATCTTGGCGATTTTACGGCCTAAGTCGCGGTATTGGAACGATGCGCCGTTGAAGTCGGTAAGAGCCAGGCCATTCCAGTTTTTACGGATGGAGTCTAATATGAGTTTGCTAATCGAACGATTCATGTCAAAAGTTAATGAGATTTAAAATTCGCACAAAAATAAGAAAAAAGTGCCGTTTTCTATCACTGTTACTCTACTTTTTTGCACTTCATAGAGCGATGTGCGCACTTTTTTGCTTAATAAAGAGAAAATGAACCAAAAATCAGCTACCTTTGTTCCGTCAAAGAGAAGCCTCACATATTATAATGTGTGGGGGATTTTGAAAATTAAAGCAAGACTATGAACAAGTATCTAATGCTATTAGCGTCGGCCACATTCGCACTGGCCGCATCGTGCACTGCCAACGCAGCGCCCGCCATCTATACAGTGACCGTCGATGTCGACCCCGACGACGACGGTGCTACAGCTTACATCGTAAACTACGATAATGGTGAAAAACTTGACTCCGCGGTGATAGCTGACGGAAAAGCTAAGTTTGCCGGGCAGCTCGACAATTCAGCCTTGGTGCGACTCATAGTCGACGGGCAGCGCGCGGGCACATTCATCCTTGAGCCGGGCGATATCAATCTTGGTGAGAAAGTCGCTGCCGGGACACCGCTCAACACTAAGATGGATGAGTTGAGCCGTCAGCTAATGGCTATCGAGGCTGAATATGCGACTCTGCCAAAGGATGCCGACAACGCTACACGTCAGGCTATCATCGACCGCTACGACGGCTTGATCGACCAGACGATGAACGCCAATATGGACAACCCCATCGGCTACTACCTCTTCCTCCAGAAGGGAATGGAGCTTACGCTCCCCGAGTTGGAGCAGACTCTCGCTCAGTACCCCGAAATGGCAAAGTACCAGCGTGTGCAGAAGATGCTCAAGTCAGCTCAGACCAAGGAGATGACATCAGTGGGCAAGCCATTCGTTGACTTCACCGTGGAGTCGCCCGACGGTGTGCACAAGTTGAGTGACTATGTGGGAAAAGGTAAACCGGTGCTCGTCGACTTCTGGGCAAGCTGGTGCGGCCCATGCCGTCGAGAGATGCCTACACTCAAACGCCTTTACAGCGAGCTCGGCCCCTCCAAGGACCTGCAAGTGCTCGGAGTGGCAGTGTGGGATGAGGTTGACAACAGCAAGAAAGCTATCGAGGAGCTGCTACTTCCCTGGCCTCAGATACTCGACGCTCAGACCATCCCCACCGACGCTTACGGCATCGAGGGCATACCTTGCATAATCCTCTTCGGCCCTGATGGCACAATCTTAGTGCGCGACAAGCAGGGCGAGGAGCTTTACCAGGCCGTGAGCGAAGCCCTCAACAAGTAATACCACTCCAACCAACCACTATCACAACTGACAATGAATAAACTCATCACTAAGATATGCATCGCCCTCGCTATACTGATAGCGGGAGCGCAGGGGGCTACAGCGCAGTTCCGCTACGGAGCTACGCTGGGCGCCGACTTCTCAACCCTCAAGTTCAAGCAAGACCTGTTCACCATCGACCAAAGTGTGGGTCCCGAGGCGGGTATCACTACCGAGATGATGTTCCCGGGCATCGGCTTCGGACTTGGCTCGGGCATCCTCTATCAGATGAAGGGTGCCAACCTCCACATGGGGGAGAAGAAGGTTTGGGCATCGCAGGGTTACGGTGAAGAGCATGCCTACCTCCACTACCTCCAGATCCCGGTCAACCTGAAGTTTAAATGGACCAGGATGAATGGTCTGGAGGACTATGTGGCCCCATTCATCTACGGTGGCCCGGCAATAGGCTTCCTCTTCGGACACAGTCATATTCCGGCGCTTGAGTATCCGCTGGCCGACATAAGCCTTGAATTAGGCTTCGGTGTCGAGGTCTTCAAGAATTGGCAGGTTAGCGCCGTGCGCAACTGGGGCATGACCTATTGCACCAAGACCAAACTTCTCGATGACTTCTCAGCAAAAAACCGCACATGGTCAGTCAGAGTGGTATACTACTTCAACAGCAAGAAATAATACAATCATAAAACAACTACATGAACCTTAAATCCACCATGTTGCCGTTACTGATGGCGGCCCTAAGCCCATGCACGATGCTGGCCGACCAGGTATGGCACGCCGTGATCTCAGGCAGTGAGAAAGTGCCCGTCGACGACATCGAATATATTGTAAGCCGCCCCGAGGCGCGCTCACTCGACATAGTGCTCAGTGATGGGCAGACAGTCTACGAGGGTATTCCTTCGCTCGAATTTGAGTTTAGCGAGAGGGCGGGGCTTACCTCAATACAGAGTGATGCTGAGGTGATACTCGGCCCATTTGACGATATCATCACAATCAAGGGACTTGCTCAGGGATGTCCTATCACCATCGTGAACTCTCTGGGACAGGTGGTTGAAGGCTTCACATCGCCGGGCAAGCAGGAGGTTATAGAAATCGACTTGCGCGGTTATCAGCCCGGAGTATATGTGCTCAAAACCCGCAACTCAGCAGTAAAATTCGTAAAGCGCTAATACCATGAATACTAAAAAAATATTTCTCGGCATTGCGCTCGCGGCCACTGCCATAGTTCCTGCAAAGGCTCAATACCTGATTACTCTGAATGACCAAACCCGCATCACGCTTGATGACGTAAATCTCACATTCTCAGACGAAAATACAGAAGACGCTGTGATAATTGTAGGAGAGGAAACTGTGCCACTGGCTCAGATCAAATCAATCACTCCGGCTGATCCTGATGCGCAGCGTCCCTACGTTATAGCTTACCACCCCTATTATGCCGGGTCTGACCAGATGCCTCCGGCCAACAAGGTGACCCACGTCAACTTCAGCTTTGCCGAGGTTGTGGTCAAAGATAGCGTGTACAACGGTTTTAAGCTGCAAGGTTCATTTGCGGCGCTCAAACGTACGCTTAACCTGAAGAACGACAACCCCGATCTGAAGGTGTTGCTGTCGTTCACGCATACCGTGGTGCGTTCCGACAATAAGCAGGATGGAGGCTTCTCGGCTATTGCTGCCAGCGATGAATATCGCCGTAAGTTTGCCCAGGACTGCGTTGACTACATGGAGGAATATGGTCTTGACGGTATCGACCTCGACTGGGAGTTTCCCGGCCTGTCGTGGAGCGGCGCGGCGTGCGACCCGGCCCACGATGTCGACAACTATACATTGCTCATCAAGCAGATGCGCGAGACCTTCGGCGACCGCTATCTGCTCACCTTCGCAGGCTATTGCAAGGATGTGCAAGGCTCAGGCGACAATCGTAAATACATTGATATTAAGGCCGTAGAGCCGTATGTGGATTTTGTCAACGTAATGACCTACGATTTCGACGCCGCCCCGGGCTATCACAATGCCATCAAACACTCGTCGTCATACTGGGATATTGAGCGCACTATCGCAGCTTACCGCAAGGCAGGATTTCCGATGGAGAAGATTGTGCTCGGCGTGCCATTCTACATGCGACACGACTGGTCGACAAGCATGACCTATCCCAAAGTGCTTGCGCTCAAGGAGAGCGACGGATATAAGATTGACAACTGGAATGCTACGGCTCAGGTGCCTTACGTGACGCTCAACGGCAACTTCTATGGCTCGTACGACAATCCCCGCTCAATAGAGTGCAAGGTGAAGTATGCCTATAAGCAGGGACTGCGCGGACTATTCTACTGGTGCACCTATGAGGACGATGCCGACCGCACCCTCACCAACGCTCTCTGGCGATACTCAATGATGTACCTCCGCTAACCCAAGCACATTTCCCCGAGCTTTTGTAATAAGTTTTGAGTGGGAGCGAATAAAGGTGATACTTGCGATTCATCCCAGTCAAAGAGATCATCATAGTCACTTGTTGTGCGCATGTTGAACAGGGTTGAGATGAGAGCCCCCTCTTGGTTCGACAATACCCCAGTCTTAACAAATTCTTTTAGCATCAGTTGAATCACTCCGCATGGGTGCGAGGTGATAATCTGCGTGACAGGAGCAATGCACTACACATATGAAATACTGAGTAGTACAGCCTATTGACAGCCAAGTTCCAGCGGTCTAATTTAGCTACGTCAATGGCTTCTTTTAGAACGTCCTTAGATTTGCCTATTCTATAGGCGATTAAGGCCTCTCTTTCCTCTTCTGTTAGCCCCATATCTTTATGCGATCGTTAATTGTATTTTTATAAAATGGTGTGAAGCTCCTTTCTTTCCATTCGTCATGGGTGTAAAAATAAAGGATTGATTTCAATACCGAGTTCTGCGCCAAGCATATATAAAGGCATTGAGAGGATGCCTCTATCGGTAATTGAAATCGGTTTGTCACCGTTGAGCAATATCATGATATCCCAGTCTGAATGTGTTGAATAATCGCCACGGGCTTGCGACCCGAACAAGTAAGCTGACGCATTGTCGGGTAATATCTTGTCCAGGATTTCAGTAATATTTTTATTATGCTTGCCCGTCGCATTTTATTGTCGTTTATGCAAAGACATTTAATACATTGATAATAACAAAAATTTGTTGATCTCAGTTCTGTTCAGTTCTGTGAGGGTAGGGAGGAGAGGATGGCGGCGCGGGTGGCCTCCATCGATGCGGCGAGCTGATGTTCGTCGGTGGGCGCGGGCAGTGGATGGTGGATGGTCAGGGTGATGTGCCCCCAGCGAGGTAGCTTCTTGAAGCGTGGCATCACTGCGAACGAGCCGTCGATGGTGATGGGCACCATCGGCAGACCAAATTCGGCTGCGAGCTTATAGGCTCCACGCTTGAAGGGTCGCATCTTGCCGTCCCATGTGCGCGCTCCCTCGGGAAACACTACAAGCGACATGCCCCCGCGCAGCTGGCGCTCAGCTGTCTCCATGGTGTGTCGCACAGCCGATGGCGAGGAGTTGTCAACGTAGATGTGGCCCGACACGCGGCAGCTATACCCCACGAAGGGTATCTTTTCGAGGCTCTTCTTCATCATCCATCTGAACTGATGCCCCAGGTATCCGTAGATTGAGAATATATCGTAGGCTCCCTGATGGTTGGCCAAAAACATGTAGGAGGTCTTCGGTGAAATATTTTCACGCCCCTTGACGGTGACTCTGACGAATGTAAGCCAGCAGAACAGCCTGGCCCATATCATCGCCGGGTAGTAGCCGAACACTCGGCCACCACCCAGTGCCGACCCGATAGTGGTGATTGTGGCTGCAAGTACAGTGGCCACAAGCAATATCGGCAGCATGATGATACACTGGTAGATACGATAGAGGATGAGCATCGGATTAATATGCGAAAATGGGGTAGTCTGACATGATTGTGTTGACCTTGGTGCGCACAGCCTCGATGGTCGAGGGGTTGTCGTGGTCGGAGAGCACGGTATCTATCATCTCCACGATCTCGCCCATAAGTGGCTCCTTGGCTCCGCGTGTAGTGATGGCGGGGGTGCCGAAGCGTAGGCCGGAGGTGAGGAAGGGGGAGCGTGAGTCGAAGGGTACCATATTCTTATTGGTGGTGATGTCGGCCTCGACAAGCACTCTTTCGGCTACCTTGCCGGTGAGGTCGGGGAATTTGGTGCGAAGGTCTACGAGCATGCAATGGTTGTCAGTACCACCCGAAATGATCTTATACCCCTTGTCGACAAACGCTTGGGCCATAGCCGCTGCGTTGCGTTTAACTTGGGTTTGATATTCCTTGTATGAGGGTTGAAGGGCTTCGCCGAACGCCACGGCCTTGGCGGCGATGACATGTTCGAGCGGTCCACCCTGCACTCCGGGGAACACGGCCGAGTCGAGCAGTGACGACATCATGCGGAGCTCCCCCTTGTTGTTGGTTTTGCCAAATGGGTTGGGGAAGTCTTTTCCCATCAATATGATACCGCCGCGGGGCCCGCGCAGGGTCTTATGGGTGGTTGAGGTGACGATGTGGGCATACTTCACGGGATTGTCGAGCAGGCCGGCTGCGATAAGTCCGGCGGGATGTGCCATGTCGACCATGAATATGGCACCAATCTCATCGGCCAGGCGGCGCATGCGTGCATAGTCCCACTCACGTGAGTATGCGCTGGCGCCGCCGATGATAAGTTTCGGGCGTTCGCGGCGTGCCACCTCTTCCATCTGCTCGTAGTCGACAAGCCCGGTTTCGGCATCCACATTATATTCGAGGGCCTGGAACACGAGTCCTGAGAAGTTGACGGGGCTTCCGTGCGACAGGTGTCCTCCGTGAGCGAGGTTGAGTCCTAAGAACTTGTCGCCGGGTCGCATCGTGGCCATAAACACTGCCATGTTGGCTTGAGCGCCTGAGTGGGGCTGTACGTTTGCGTACTCGGCACCAAACAGCTCTTTAAGGCGGTCAATGGCTATCTGTTCGGCCATGTCAACCACTTGACAGCCGCCATAGTAACGGTGACCGGGGTAGCCTTCGGCATATTTGTTGGTCAGGCATGAGCCCATGGCTCGCATCACTTGGTCAGATACAAAGTTTTCGGAGGCAATAAGTTCGATGCCTTTGAGTTGGCGCTGGTGTTCCAGCTCGATGATGTCAAAAATCTGCTTGTCAGAGGTCATGTATGATTGATGATTGATGATTGATGATTGATGATTGATGGGGTAGGCCTGCGGATTTGGAGGCTCAGGTTCGTTTCTTCTTGCGTACTGAGTATCCGAAGTGGCCGAGCTTATTCCCTTGGGTGTAATACCCGCCGTGGGAGTAGCTGATCAGGTCCGCTGCAGCCAGGTTGAATGCTCCGGTATCGGGGTCAATGAGCGACTGGTCGGCGCGGACGTTAAGCACCTCGGCTATGAACATGTGATGTGAGCCTAAGGGTACTATCTCCTTTACCCTGCACTCAATCGACAAGAGCGACTCTTTGACCGAAGGGCACGAAACCTTGACTCCCGGCTCGGGGGTAAGCCCGCTTTCGGCCCATTTGTCGAAGTCACGTCCTGAGCGCACCCCACACCAGTCGGTGGCGCGGGCCATAGCCTCGGTGGTGAGATTGATGGTGAACTCCATCTGATTGCGTATCAGGTCGTAGGAGTAACGCTCGGGGCGGACTGATATGTAGCACATCGCCGGGTTGGTGCAGATGGTGCCGGTCCAAGCCACGGTGATGAGGTTGGACTGCTCGGCGGTGCCGCAGCTTACGAGCACCGCTGGGAGCGGATATATCATGGTGCCTGGTTGCCAGTCGACTTTCATCGGAGTGTTACACGTTGGCTTTGTCGTTGGTGGTGGTGTGTCCGCAGTAGTGGCAGCGTATGGTCACGGGGTCACGTGCGATGACGTTGAACCGCGAACGCATCGGCTCATTGTTGGTGATACACTTGGGGTTGTCGCACTTTACGATGCCCACTATCGTGTCGGGGAGCGACACCTGGCGCTTCTCCACTACCTCAAAGTCGCGGATTATGTTGACCACCGCCGTGGGGGCTATCAGAGCTATTCGGTTGATGATCTCTTTGGGGAAGAATACGTCGGCCACCTTGATGATGCCTTTGGTGCCGAGGCGCTTCGACTCTAAATTGTTGCCGATGGTAAGTTGAGTGCCAAGTCGCTCGATGCCAAGTATCTTCACTGCCTTGAAGAGCATCGGCGATGGTATATGGTCGATTACTGTGCCAGAGCGCAGGGCGGCTACAGCGAGTTCTTTCTTAGTTGTGGTCATATGTTAATATATGTGGCTATTTGTTGAGTACATCGATGTCGAGTGCGCGGCATATCAGAGCTTGGCGAGCGTAAAGGCCGTTGCGTGCTTGCTCGAAGTAGTAAGCCTTGGGATTGTCGTCGACATCGGGACTGATTTCGTTGACGCGGGGTAGGGGGTGGAGTATGCGCATCGTGGGCCGCGATCCTTCGAGCATTGAGTTGTGGAGCGAGTAGAGGTCCTTGACGCGTTCATACTCCATGATGTCGCTGAAGCGCTCGCGCTGCACACGGGTCACGTACAGGATGTCGGTGGAGTTGATCACCTCGGGTGAGAAGTCGGTGTGCACCTCGTAAGGGATGCTGTACTGATCGCATATCTCCATGTACTCGTGGGGCATCATCAGCTCATCGCAGGCCACAAACTTAAAGCGGGGATTGAAGTGGCGCATCGCCATCAGCAGCGAGTGGACGGTACGGCCATACTTGAGGTCGCCCACCATCGTGATGTCGAGGTTGTCGAGATGCCCCTGGGTCTTGTAGATCGAATAGAGGTCGAGCATCGTCTGCGACGGATGCTGGTTGGCGCCGTCGCCGGCGTTGATCACAGGCACGTCAGTCACCTCGGCGGCGTAGCGGGCTGCCCCCTCGAGGTAGTGGCGCATGATGATCAGGTCAACGTAGTTGCTAACCATCTTTATCGTATCCTTCAGTGTCTCACCCTTCGATGAACTGGTGGTGGCGGCGTCGGAGAAGCCTATCACACGGCCCCCGAGACGATTGACTGCGGTTTCAAAACTCAGACGGGTTCGGGTAGAAGGCTCGAAGAAGAGCGTGGCTACTACCTTGCCGTCAAGGATCTTGTGGTTGGGATTTTGCTCAAAATAGCGAGCCACCTCCAGTAGTCGGAGGATTTCATCCTTCGAGATGTCGGAGATGGCAACTAAGCTTTTAGGGTTCATTGCACTATGTGAGTGATTGCGGACACACCATCGTATCCGGCCACAAAGTTACTAAAAATTTCTCTATCGCCCCCTATGTTGGCAAATATTTGATACAAACAATTTTTCAAGCTCAATCGTTTTCATTAGAAACACTTTGAAGCCATGCAACAAGTTATCAACATCAAGCGAGCGTGTGACCATGCCTCACCCGACGACGGCTACCGCATCTATGTCGACCGCCTGTGGCCCCGCGGACTCTCCACGAGACATTCCATTACGATCTTTGGGACAAAGATATAGCGCCATCCAGCGAACTGCGTCATTGGTTTCACGAAAATCCCGGCCGGGAGTGGACTGAGTTTGAACGGCATGGTTGGCGCGTTGAGCCCGTGTACCTCGGCAACCCGATGGCACACGATGAAAAATACTTGCTCATCAACCAGGGCTTCGCAGGTAAGCAACGCCTCATGCCATTCTTCAACCGCACCAACAACGAAGACCTAATCCTCGCCATCCAGTCAGCCGGTGTCAGCCGCGGACGCAACGGCTTCCGCAAAGACAAATCCGGCGAAAAACTCGCAGAATCCGAAGAATCCCTGCTCGAACACCGCACCGATGGCACTGATGCCTTCGATACCCTCTACATCGGCTGCGAGAAATTCCCATTCCATGACTCTTTCTCGCTATCCATGTCGGGAGTGCTATAAAGTTAAATTGTTGGAGTCTAATGTTCCGAATATCAGAAATTATTATTAACTTTGCACTCCAGTAACGCCCATCTGTAAATGAACCAACATTAGAACAAAGATACACGGCGAGAGCCGAAAACCCTTTGAAACTCCCAAGTAGTCGTTACAGGCTTTGGTCAGCCTTCAGATGCTACAAGGGAGTTTTTTATATGGATTAACTTCCGATAATAGATAACTATGAGTAATCAGCATAACCTTAGCGAGGAAGACACCAAACGCCTCTACATTACTCCTTCAATTGAAAAAGAGTGGGATAAGCACTCCATATTGATGGAGCATTATTTCACAAAAGGTCGTATTGTTGTGCGCGGAACTTTAAAAAAACGCAAGCAAGGCAAAAAGGCTGATTATATTCTTTTTGCTCAAGAAAATTACCCTATAGCCGTTGTAGAGGCCAAATCTTGGAGTCACGCCCCTTCAGATGGTATTCAGCAAGCAATTGATTATGCTGAAATTCTTGATATTCCGTTTGCTTATAGCACAAACGGACAAATGTACGTTGAACATGATATGAAAACCGGTGTTCAACGGACTTTCCCTATTAGTGATTTCCCGACTCCTCTTGCTTTACGCGAACGGCTAAAAACCACAGAAAAACTTCCCAAAGAAGTTGAAGATATTGTAAACTTCCCTTATTATTCAAGTGCCGATACGTTCCCTCCGCGATATTATCAGCGTATCGCCATCAACCGCACAATCAAAGCCGTTGCGAGCGGAGAGAAACGTGTTCTGCTCGTTATGGCGACTGGTACCGGCAAAACCTACACCGCATTTCAAATCATTCATCGTTTACACGCTTCAGGTCTAAAAAAAAGGATACTATATCTTGCCGATAGAAATGTGCTCATTGACCAAACAATGAAGCAAGATTTTAAGCCTTTTATCAAAATTATGAATAAAGTCCAGGGGAAGGAAATAAAGAACGGATTTGAGATTTATATGTCGCTTTATGGTCAGTGGGTAAAGCACGACCTTAAAGAGGGTGAGAAACAACCGTATGAAACTCTTACTCCAGACTTTTTCGACCTAATTGTTGTTGATGAGTGCCACCGCTCCAGTGTTCGTGAAGATTCAGAATGGCGAGCAATTCTAAATTATTTC
>CAZVNS010000029.1:0-20612 GCA_964628905.1 uncultured Muribaculaceae bacterium
CAATCCAACTGGATTTACGTGATAAGACACTACTCGTTGTTCCTTTAT
The DNA here is from genome assembly GCA_964628905.1 of uncultured Muribaculaceae bacterium. Lineage (GTDB taxonomy): Bacteria > Bacteroidota > Bacteroidia > Bacteroidales > Muribaculaceae > JAJPXC01. The sequence continues at coordinate 49 of CAZVNS010000029.1, forward strand.
TTACACCAGCAAAAGTACAAAAATCTTCGCAGAAGACGAAGGGAATGAGAGAAAAAACTTCACGGAATGACCGAAGAAAAATCGCTGAAAATGGTTGATTTTCAGCGATTTTCCGAATTTTGAGGTAGTTCCTCGTGACCCCGGAGGGGCTCGAACCCTCGACCCAATGATTAAGAGTCATTTGCTCTACCAGCTGAGCTACGGAGTCAATGTCGCATGTCCTTTTCGGAATTGCGATGCAAAGGTAAGGCGTTTTTGCGGACTGACCAAAAATTTTTGAGATTTTTTTGAAAAAATATTTTTAAGGTGTGTGTGGTTGCTTGAAAATTCGGGTTTGAGATTGTAATATGGCGATTTAGCGAAGCGAAATAATGCCGGTGAAAAAAAGATTGCGAAAAAAAGTTGGCGGGGTGTTGCGTGGTTGAAAAAAAGTTAGTATTTTTGTGGGCTAATTTTTCCGCACCGGGCTCGGAATTAAGTGGAGGCGGCCTGATGGAGGCCTTCCGCCCGACGGAGTAACCGTAATAAACCATCAATAAGATGTACGTAATCGTAGAAATCCAAGGACAACAGTTCAAGGCTGAAAAGGACAAGTTCTTGTATGTACACTATCTCGGCGACCAGGTAAAGGAAGGCGAGACAGTGGAGTTCGACCGTGTGCTGTTGGCCGATGCCGATGGCGCAGTTAAGGTTGGCGCCCCCACGGTGGAAGGCGCGAAAGTAGTTTGCGAGGTGAAGCGTCCCCTCGTCAAGGGTGATAAGGTAATCGTTTTCAAGAAGAAACGTCGTAAAGGTTACCGCCGTAAAAACGGTCATCGCCAGTACTTTACCCAAGTTGTGATTAAGGACGTAATTGCATAACCCACTAAAATCGTACGAAGAAATGGCACATAAAAAAGGTGTAGGTAGTTCGAAGAACGGCCGCGAGTCAGAAAGCAAACGACTCGGAGTTAAGATTTTCGGTGGTCAATTTGCCAAGGCTGGCAATATCATTAAGCGTCAACGCGGCACTGTGCATCATCCCGGCTTGAATGTGGGCCTGGGCAAAGATCACACCATCTATGCGTTGATCGACGGCACCGTGGTGTTCACTGAAGGCAAGAATGGCCGCAAGTTCATCAGCGTGAAGCCACTCGAAGCTTGATAGCCGCCACGGCCCAACCAATCCCAACCGCACATCGGCGTCAATCCCCTCCGGGGCATTTGCGCCGATTTTGTTTATTGAAATAGGAGGGGGCGTCTCCCGACATAGGAATAGGGACAAACTGTCATCAGGCGGATATATAGAGGGTTGCCCTGCTGCCCCATTTTTCCGATTGCAGATGGGGGCTTTTCGGGGAAAATGGTAAGTGTATCGGCGAAATGTATAAGCGGGATGTCGGGATTAATTAGTATATTTGCGACAAATTAGTCACTCAAGATGAAACGTAATTTTATAATCAGTTTAGCAATAGCAATGACAGCAGTTATGGCATCAGCACAGTCAAAGGTGTACCTCACCCGTGAAATCTCGCCTGAGGCGCTCGTGAAAATCTACAAGGCCCTGGGCCGCCCGGCCGACGGTCACCGTGTGGCCGTGAAAATTAGTACCGGTGAGGCCGGCAACCCCAACTATCTCAAGCCCGAACTGATCGGTGCTTTGGTCGATACTGTACGCGGCACGATAGTGGAGTGCAACACCGCCTACGATGGCAAGCGCAACACTGTGGCTGCTCACTGGGAGACGGTGCATGAACACGGTTTTGACTCGATAGCTCCGGTCGACTTGATGGATGAGGAGGGGCAGATGCGTATACCTGTCCGCGACAAGCGCCACCTCAAGTATGATATCGTGGGCAACCACCTGCCCCGCTACGACTACATGGTCAACCTGGCTCACTTCAAGGGGCACGCTATGGGTGGCTACGGCGGTGTGCTGAAGAATGCAAGCATCGGTGTGGCTTCGGCCGAGGGCAAGGCTTACATCCACTCTGCCGGCAAGACAGAGAGGGTTGAGGCTCTGTGGGACAACATTGCCGAGCAGGACGACTTCCTGGAGTCGATGGCCGCCGCGGCTCAGGGCGTGGCTGATTATTTCGGCGACAATATCGTGTATATCAATGTGATGAACAATATGTCGGTCGACTGCGACTGTGACGCTCACCCCTCGGAGGTGCTCCTCAGGGACTATGGCATCTTGGCATCGACCGATCCCGTGGCGCTCGACAAGGCTTGTGTTGATATCATCTTCAACATGAAGGCCTCGGAGGGGAACGACAATGCTCCGCTGATTGAGCGCATCAATAGCCGCCATGGCACTCACACAATCGACCACGCTGCCGCAATCGGCTTGGGTTCGCTCGACTACGAGATTATCGACATCGACAAGTAGCAGACAGCACAAATAATTACAATGATGGCCACCGTGTCGCGGCGGCCATTGTTGTTTTTATCGTTTTGATTGCGAGTTGATTTCGGCTTGCAGGGCGCGGTTGAACTGTGTGCGCTCTTTGTCGAAAAGGAAGCCCCATTTGGCGAAGTACTTGAGCATGCTCAGGCAGTGGACTATGAAGAGCTTGGTGCTGACTCGCGACTCAGCCTTGTAGAGGTGAACGATTTTGGCTCCGGGGAAGTGCATGGTGCGGTAATGGCGATGGATGCGGCGGGTCAGGTCGAAGTCCTCGCCATACATGAAGAAGCGCTCATCGAAGATGCCAATCTCCTTGAGTACGCTGACGCGGAGGAACATGAAGCAGCCGTGATGCACCGGCACGTTGTGGGGGACGGTCATGTCTACGTTGTCCAGCTCGTAGCGGTCGCGGCGCCGGCGGCACCAGCTCAGCGGGGTGAAGCGGTGAAGCATCAGCTCCAAGGGGGATGGCACGGGATGGCATGTGGGCTGGTATTCTCCTCCGGGGAACTCGGTGCGGGGTATAAGTTGTCCCACATCGGGGTTCTGTTGCATATAGTCGAGGCATGCTTCGATGGTGCCGGGGTCAAAGTAGACGTCGGCGTTGATCACCAGGTGGTAGTCGGCATTCTGGTCTATGGAGCGGCGTAGCGATATGTTGTGGGCACGCCCGAAGCCTACATTGGGGTTGGGCTGATATGACACGCTGTCGCCGAACGTGGCGCACACCTGGGCTATGGATTGCTCTGATGCGTTGTCGATTACGTCGACATGAGCAATGGCCGGAGTAGCCAACATCGATTTCAAGCAATCGGTGAGCTCCTTCGGCGGCGTATGATACGTAACAATCGAGGCGTTTATCGTAGATTGTGCCATGGTCTATGATAAAACGCCCCGATTGGTGGTTTTATTATATCAGGGGACAATTTTCCCCAAAATTTGTTAACGAAGATCCATTATTTCACTATCACGGCCTCTGATGGTGCCGACTCGTTGTTGGCGCGGTCGAGAGCTGTGACTACGATTTCGCCGGCAAAGCTGTCGGGGGCTGTCCACTCTGTGCCGTAGACCACGGCGAGTATGTTGGCGGGGTCGGCTATTGCGTCGTTGGCCTTAGCTCCGGCGGTGGTGTAGATCACAAATTTGGGGGTATCCTCAACTACGCCTTTGTCGGCGTTGGCTGCAGCCCATGTGAGCTTCTTGCCGTCGGCTTTCAGCGACTTGGGGGCAGAGGGTGTGACGGTGGTCATCCATGTGTAGGCGGGCACCAGGGCGATGGTCGACTGCAGGTCGTTGGCCAGTGAGTCGCAGGCTCCCATATAGTTGGAAGTGATGGCGTAGCCGGGCCACCAGCAGTTGCCGTTGATGTTGGGCTGCTTGCGGGCGAGCTCCACGCGGGTGCGGAGTTGGGTGGGGTTGGAGGTGGTGATGTCCTTCTTCGACATGCACTTCATCACGTCCTGACCTACATACATGTGGCGGCCGTTTGACACGCCGTTCCACCACTTGACGAGCACAGGATAGGGGGCGCGCTTATGTTCTATCTCCCAGTAGAGCTGGGGGAGCATGTAGTCGACCCAACCCTTGTCGGTCCACAGGAGCACGTCGGCGTAGAGGTCGTCGTAGTTCTGAAGTGCGCTGGTTTCGCTTCCGCGGGGGTCGGTCGACTTGTTGCGCCATACGCCGAAGGGGCTGATGCCAAGGCGTACCCAGGGTTTGGTCTGCTGGAGCACGTCGTGGAGGCCTTCGATGAGCTGGTCCACGTTCCGGCGGCGCCAGTCGTCGCGCTTGAGGCCGTTGCCATATTTGGCGTATGATTTGTCGTCGGGGAAGTCTTTGCCGGCCACGGGATAGGGGTAGAAGTAGTCGTCCATGTGGATGGCATCAACATCGTAGCGTGTGACGATGTCGCGCACCACGTTGCCGATAAACTCGCGGTTCTCGGGGAGGGCGGGGTCGAAGTAGAGCTTGCCGTCGTATTCGAGGAAGCGCTCAGGGTGCTTGTGGTAGATATGGTTGGGGGCGAGCTTCTCATTCTTGGATGTGGTCACGCGGTAGGGGTTGAGCCAAGCGTGGAGCTCCATGCCGCGGGCGTGAGCCTCGTCGACCATGAATTTCAAGGGATCCCAATAGGGTGCGGGGGCGGCTCCATTCTTAGTGAGGAAGCGGCTCCAGGGCTCGTAGTTTGACTCATAGAAGGCGTCGGCCGAGGGGCGCACTTGGAATACTATGGCGTTGACTCCGGCCAGCTGCAGTGAGTCGAGCTGACGGCGCAGGTAAGCCTGATTTTCTTCGGTTGATTGCTTGGCATACTGTCCCTGGAACACAGTGTGCATCCATGCACCGCGGAATTCGGATTTAGGATTACCGGCCAGCAGGGCTGTACCTGCCATCGTCAAGGCCGCTATAGCCATCAGGATACGTTTCATGTAAGGATGTGATTTATGTTGGTAATAGATAATAGTTGACACGATAATTGGTGCGCTACCCTACCCTGGGGTATCGTCCACGGCAAAGGTAGCGATAATTTACGTAACCGCCAACACCTTCACCGGGGGTTGACGGGCTGATCAAGCGGACTGCGCTGTGGGCCTACCTTGGGGGCGGCCTTTTTTGTGGAGCTTTTCTTCCCTTTCTTAGGCTTGGCGGTCACGGAGTCAGTGGCATGCGAGGATTTTGTATCTCCACTTTGCTCTACAACGACCTCAATCCGCTCCGTAGGGTCCTGATGGCTGTTCCATATCGCCATGGCCACGATGAGCGCCAGCACAATCGATAGCGCTATCAGCCCAAGTCGTTCGTTAGTAGTGGTCTTCACACCACAAATTTACAACTTTTCACCTCCGCCAACAAGTTCCATGATAGAATTTTGCGGTGAAAAATGCAAACACACAGTCTCAGCCTAAATCGTCAGATGAAGATACCTGGCATAAGCAAAGGCAATTACTACTACAAGGCCGTGCCTGAGAGCGAGGAAGACCTGAGGATATGCGAGCTCATAGACAAGGAGCATCTTGAGCATCCCACAGCTTCGTTCAGATACGCCGTTACCACCCACAGTGGATTACTGTGTCCAATTGAAAAGCCGCAAGTAGTATAGTGCTAATTTACAAACAGTTACCCCCCCCCTAAAAAAGGACACAAAAAGATGTAAAATAACGGATTGAAAGGTTGTATTAGTCACATACAATTGCTACCTTTGCATTCGTGATGCTCTCACGAATCAGCGCAATGATGCCGTTGGGTTCTGCACGTGCACTGACAAACCATTTTATAGAACCTACCTCTACATCAAACACAGAAATTTGCTACTGCCCGAATTATCGTTAGCTTTGCGTACCATCATTCATCAATCTGTAAAATGGCTACTAAATCAATCATCGCATTAAAGGCCATAGCCATAAGCGGGTCAAGCACTTGCTACGGACAGTGGATACTCGGCACAGACACATATCAGGCTGACGCGCTGTATCGCGCTGCGGTGGGTCCCGGTGTGACTCAAACCTCAATCGCCCTGACCGGCCCTACGAAGCAGCGCATCTTCTACGCCGAAATCGACCTCACCAACCCCTATATCATGGTCAAGACCCCCAAGGGGCAGAACCGCTTAGGGGGGGAGCATGACCCTGTCAGACTATGCCGCGACTCTCACCAACGACCATCAGCGCTACATCATAGGGTCGAACGCCGACTTCGGTGTGTCGACTCCGGCAAGGCCTACAAGTTCGTCAAGTAAGCGGATGAGGTGGATAGCCAACACTGTAGGGCGTCTGCCGGCGTATACCAACACCCTGATGGTGCTGGCGTTGATACTGTATCTTACGCTGGTGCCCCAACCGTTGCCGGAGGAGACCCCGCCGCTCTTCCCTGGGGCTGACAAGGTGGTGCACGCCCTGATGTTTTGGGCACTGGCCACGGCGTGGATGTTTGACACCTACCGCCGCGGGCATAAGCTGTCGGGGCGCAGTAAGCTCATAATATTAGCCACCTCGATAGTCCTCGGAGGGGCAATCGAAGTGGCTCAATACCTAATGGCGATGGGACGCGGGGCTGAGTGGGCCGACCTGCTGGCCGACTGCATCGGAGCCGTCGCGGCCTATTGGTCATCGCCTAAATTCGTTAACTGGCTGTTGCGCCGTTAGTCCATGAAGTCGGCGGGGTCGATAGCCATGTAGTGCTGATAGGGGTGATCGCAAGCGGGGCATACCTTTGGAGGCTCGATGCCCACGAAGATGTAGCCGCACACCAGGCAGCGCCACTCCACTGGTTTCTCACGCTTCCAGAGCGTGCCGTCCTGCACCATCTTCAGGTAGCGGGCGAAACGGTTGCGGTGATGCTTCTCCACGGCTGCGATGGCCTCGAAGTGGCTTGCAACGTCGTCAAAGCCCTCCTCACGAGCCACTTTGGCGGCTGCGATATACTGGTCGACACCCTCCGACTGCTCCTCGGCGACGGCTGTTGCGAGGTTGGAGGCTGTGTCGGCGATCACGCCTGAGTCGATGTCCATCGGCACTTGGCACTTGCCGCCCTGCAGCATCTTGAAGAACACCTTGGCATGGTGCAACTCATTGTCAGCAGTATCCATAAAAATCTGCTGTACGGGGAAATAACTCTCTTTCTGAGCCTGCTGTGCATAGTACAGATAGCGGGTATAGGCTGTCGACTCCGACAGGTAAGCCTGGGCAATGACCTTCTCGGTGCGTGTGCCCCTCAAATCTTTAGAAACAGTTGACATAATAATTGGGTCTTAATTATTAACGCTTTTGATACATTAACAATCAAGACCCAATAAATGTTGACCGATTATGAATAATCCGGCATGTCACAATATAATTAGCTGACGCACTTGGCGTTTTCGTGGACGCACCTGGGGTGCGACCCTATTTGTGAGCGCTATCCTTAGTTTCGCCTAAGGGCGGTTATTTCACGGCGGTTTTTCGTTTGATTTGGCGCTCTACGGCTTCGAGGCAGAGGTCGATTGCCTCCTCAAATGTGTCGGCGGTCTTTTCGGCTACGATTTCGGCGGTCTGAGGTGTGGTGAATTTGACCATGGCCTCCTTGTTCATAGCTGTTTCGGGTTTCACTACCCTGAGGTTTACCTCTACGTCGGTGGTATCGGGCACGCGGCGCACCACACGGTCTACTTTCTTGTTAATGAAGTCAACGAGACGTTGGCTGGCGTCGAAATGGATTGCTTGAATTCTTACTTCCATGGTTTATCCTCCTTTTTTTGAGGCGCGTGGATGCGCCAGTTTGTAATTGGATTGAAGTTCACGATAGGTAATATGTGTATATACCTGGGTTGTGGCTATTGACTCATGTCCCAACAGCTGCTGCACGGCTGCCAGGTCGGCGCCGTTGTTGAGCAGGTCGGTGGCGAAAGAGTGGCGCAGCACATGGGGACCATGCTGCGAGGTGTGAATGCCCTCGGCCTTGAGCGCGCGGCTGACCACATAGTAGACCGACGAGCGCGACAGCTTGCGGTGGTCACGGTTTACGAACATCAGCTCCGAGGGTCCGACGGTGCGTTGGCGTATCTGGCGGTAATTGTCGATCATCTTAGCGAGTTCGGGTCCAAAGGGTATCACTCTATCTTTATTACGCTTTCCGCGCACTTTTAGTTCGCCCTTTGAGGTGTCGACGTTGACGTCGAGCAGCTCTATGAGCTCTGAGCAGCGCATGCCGGTGGAGTATAGCATGTCGAGCATCAGGGCGTTGCGAGCCGAGGCGTAGTCATCCTGGGCCACATCGCCTTCCATGTCGTCAATCATCTGGGTGGTGTCGGCCTGACGTATGTAAGGGGGTAATGGTTTCGACTGCCTGGCGAGCTGCAGCTCGGCGGCGGGATTTGACTTCAGTCCATGCTGGGTCATCAGATAGCGATAGTAGGCACGTACGGCCTGTATCTTGCGTCGCACCGTTGTTGGGGAGCATTTGCGCTGCGTGAGCCACATCACCCATTGGCGCAGGTCGCCCAGCTGCATGTCTTGCGGACGTAACTCGTCGGGGCGGCCGCCGGTGGCATAGTCGGCCCACTCGCGGAGGTCGTGAGTATATGACGAAACGGTGTGAACCGAATAGTTCAGTTCACACCTTATGTATGTAAGAAAGGCATCTATCGTCATAGTTCAAAATCCGTTTTTGTCAGTGGTCCTTGGGACACGACGAGCTATCCGCAACGAATTTAGGCCTTTCTTTTGGAATTACCAAATAAAAATCGAGCGACGGGCTATCAGATCTCCTCGGCGGCGCGAAGATGCTGCACGTATACGGCCTTCATCATCTTCTTGCGGTTGGTCACAGAGGGCTTCTCAAATGCCTGACGGCGACGAAGTTCCTTTACCACACCGATTTTTTCGTATTTACGTTTGAATTTCTTTAAGGCCTTTTCGATATTGTCGCCTTCTTTTACTTGTACGATGATCATTTTTTGATGTTTGTTATTTTTTGTTTGTTTCGTTTTCGGATTTGCGGGGCAAAATTACAAATAGTTTTCTAATCCTCAAAACTTTTTTCACCGTTTTTCCCCGATTCCGATGAAAAAACTTGGAGGAGCCTTAGGGTCTTTAAGGACTCTAAGTGCCATAGGGACTTTAAGGGTGGGTGCATTCCCTGTACGGGTTATCTCCAATTTTCCCCAATTTTTGTGCGGTGATGGGTTGTGAGTTAGGCGGAGATGTGCTATATTTGCAAGTCTAATAACGTCATCGATAATGAACCAGCCCGGCAAATACCTCTACCTGAACTTCCGCGACGAGCTATTTCGCATCAACATCGACCGTATAGCCTACCTCGAGGCCGACGGCAACTACACCAACATCATGCTCACCAACAAGCAGAAAGCCGTGGTGGGGATGAACCTCGCGCAGATGCAGCGGCTCATCAGCGAGAGCCTCAAGGCCGAGGCTGCCCGCTTCGCCCGCGTGGGCAGGCGCTTCATCGTCAATCTCCGCTATGTCTACCACATCGAGGTGCTGCGCCAGCGGCTCACCATCTCCGACGGCGGCCCTACAGCCTTCGTCCTGCCGGTGTCGAAGGACGCACTGAAGAAGCTCAAGGATATGTATATCACATCGCTCTCGGGCAAAAGCCCTGAATAGCGCATCAATTATAACCAATGTCAACACAAGATAGACTCAAGGGTGTGGTCTTGATCTTAGGACGTGACCCGGAGAAGGGACGGCTCAAAGCGTGGGCCGACTTCACAGCGGCGGGCATCGGCAAGAAAGGCCCGCTATACTTCGGCGCCGATGGCTCCGTGCCCCCTACCGTCAGCCGCTGCATGGCTCCCCAAGGCTCAGGGCACTGCTCCATAGAGTTCATGGGCGATGGCAAAATCAAGGTCGAGAACCTCAAGGAGGCTAACGTGACCTACGTCAACTCCGCTCCCGCCATCAAGCGAGTGGCCGGCGCCGACGCCTCAATCGAGCTGGGTTCGGGCCGCTACCGTCTGGACATGGACGCCATCTGCGAGAAGCTCATACCGTTCTTCCCCAAGACCTTCAGCATCGACCACCTCAGGGACGTGTGGGACGAATACAACGAGCGCAAGGAGCGCATAGCCCGCCGCCAGCGCACCCTCAACATCCTTGTAAGCTCAATAGGCATATTCTCGCTCGGCGCAGGCTTCCTGAGCCGTATATGGCCGCCAGCTATATGGCTTATGGTAGTTGGCATAGCCATCGGAGTGGTAGGCGTGGTGATGCGCGTCACCGATAAGTCAAACCAGCAGAACAAGGAGTTGGTCAACTTCATGGAGGACAACTACGTATGCCCCAACCCAGAGTGTGGCCAATATTTCCAGGGGTGGAGCTTCAACGTGCTCAGAAAGAAGCCCAAATGCCCCTATTGCGGCGTCAAGTTTGAGATTAAGACACCATCTCATTAAGCGATTTCGTGGACAAAACCACGCATTTCGTACAGTAACGCCAAAATAATTTGGCCACTGTCGCCGCTGCCAATACCTTTGCATCGTAATCACAAAACAGACAACAAGCTCAAAAAAAACTTAGACCCCATGAATGAGAAAGCAAAAGAGACAGCCACCATCGGTGGAGCTGCCGCAGCAGGCGCAGCAGTCGGAGCAGCCGCAGTGTTAGGCGTAGATACCGCCATGGCATCGCCCCGACCCACATCGCAGGCCGACGACCTCAAGGCACAGCGCGAAGCCGCCAGCACCAACTCCGACAACGAGAAGGACTACACCGTAGATGCCCGCTTCGATGACCACACCCAAGCCTCAGGCATCAGCACCAGCCAGGGCGTGAACGTACACGTCGACCACCGCGAGATCATCACCCCCACCCAGGAGGACGTGACCCCCGAGGTGAAGGTGCTCGAATACAAGATTCAGATCAACGAGGACGGCTCAACCACCGACGTGGCAGTGCTCTCAGTCGACGGACACAACGCAATCGCCATCGACGCCACCGGCGACCATGTGGCCGACGTCGTAGCCCTCGACCTCAACGGCGACGGCATATACCAGGATAACGAGCTTATTGACGTCACCGGCCAGGGGATGGAGATGGGCGAACTCGCCGAAGCCCACCTCGCCGCAGGAGGCACCATCGAACTCAGCCTCGACCCAGAGCTCGTAGCCCCCGGCCAGATGCTCCCCGACAAGCCACTGATGGCCGACAGCACCGCGGCCGACTTCAACCCCGACTTCGACAACAATGCCAACGTCGACGACTTCTTAGCATAACTCATTACTCCTCAAACTCCTTTAGACCACCATCACCCCTAAAACAAACCTCACCATGGCAACCAAAATCCACTTCAACGACAACCTGTCAACACCCCAATACAACAACGACCAGAACGACAACACCACCATCGACTCAGCGTCCGACACTACAGTTTTCGACAACCCAACCCCCGCGATCGACCTCGGAGCCGCAGCCACAACCCGCGCCAAAGGCAGCATGTGGAAGAAAGTGGCCATCGGCGGCACTACAGGTATGATGTTCGGCGGAGGCGCAACCGCAGCCTACGCAATGACCTCATCCAAGCCCAAAACCGACGACAAGGCCGATGACGCAAAAGCCGACGACAAGGCCGACAACACCACCAGCCACGACGACGCCCAGGCCGACGACGAAGGCAAGTTGGGCACACTCTCAGCCGACGACACCACCACCGACTACACCGCCACAGCAGGCAACGTCGACATCACCGTCGACCATGCCGCAGCCCCCGCAGCCGAAGCTACAACCGACGCAGCCGACGTGGCCGCAGCCCCCGCAGCCCCCGCAGCCCAGAACATCAACATCACCGTCGTCGACTACGGCAACCTTGAGGTAGCCGACGGCATCACCGACGACATGTCGTTCGCCCAAGCATTCGCCACAGCCCGCGCCGAGCTCGGCGCCGGAGGCGTCTTCGAATGGCACGGCAACCTCTACAACACCTACACCGTCGAGGAATGGGACTCAATGAGCCACACCCAGCAGGACGACTTCGCCGGTAACGTCACCCTTGACACCCCCATCCCCGCCGACGACCCCGGCTACTTCCAGGAGGCAGAGATGACCGTCGAGCCACAAGTGGAAGTGCTCGGAGTAGAGTACCGCCCCGATGTCGAAGCCAACGTGGCCGAAATGACGATTGACAACAACGAAGTCTTCCTGATTGATGTCGACAACAACGGCATCATGGACGTGCTTGCGGGCGACATCAACGGCGACGGCGAGCTCCAGTTCGACGAAGTAGCCGACGTCAGCGAGTTCGGTATCACCATCGAAGACCTCGGAGGCTACACCGGCCCATCGCCAGCCGACTTCAACATCGATGGCGACCTGGCAACGGACGACAACTCCACAACCACTTATGACATTTAAATCACTAATACTATTCACACTGCTGATGCTGGCAGGGGTAGCCATACCTCAGTCGGCATCAGCTAAAACATATCTCGTGGCAGTAGGCATAGCCGACTATCCCGGCAAAGCCCACGACCTGATGCTCCCCACCCATGACGCCGACACCATCGAGTGGCTCTACCGACGCAACACCAACGCCATCACCGCAAAGCTGCTCAACTCCCAGGCCACACGCGCCAACATAATCCGCACCATGGAGCGAGTCTACTCACAAGCCAGTCCCGACGACAACGTGATACTCTTCTTCAGCGGGCACGGCTACAAAGGCGGGTTCGTGGCCCACGACGGCCTGCTGTCGTACCAACAGATCCGCCGAGCCATGAGCAAAAGCCGCTCCAAGCACAAGATGATATTCGCCGACGCATGCTTCTCAGGTCGACTGCGCTCCAACAAGCAGAGCAACCGCACCTCCAACACCGAGACCACAGCCACAAAGCAAGCCGACGTACTGCTTTTCCTGTCGTCGCGCGACAACGAGATATCATTCGAGCGCCGAGGCATGGCCAACGGCTTCTTCACCCGATACCTCCAGTTAGGCCTGCGAGGCAAAGCCGACACCAACGGCGACCGCATAGTCACCGCCAGCGAACTCTTCGACTACGTGTCGGCCAGCGTGCAACAAGCCAGCGGCAAAGCCCAGCACCCCGTGATGTGGGGCAAATTCCCCCATGACATGCCCCTGATGAAATGGTAATCGACAACAATCTATAAACCTCAAATTAACACAATATGCCCCAAGTAGTTAAAATCGGATGCCCGCGTTGCGGCGCTGTACTGTCAGTGAAGCATGTCGACGGCATCGAGTCGAAGCACGTCACCTGTCCGATATGCAAAAATAAGGACCTCTTCAGCAACTTCCGTCGCATCGAGGAGAATCCCGGCGAAGGCAACACACAGCTCCCAGAGCAATTCACCAAGCCCATCGACGGCACCCTAACCATCGGCGAGCTCATCATTCAGGGCAAACGCTACCCCCTCCACATCGGCCGCAACATAATCGGCCGCCAAGCCACTGGCAACACAGCCGACGTGCAGATACCCGCCGACATCGCCACCAAGCGCATGAGCCGCCAGCACGCCGTCATCGACGTCAAGCAACTCCAAAGCGGATACTATCAGCACCAACTCTCACTATACAAAGAGCAGGTCAACCCCACATACCTCGGCATCGACCGCCTCAACTACGGCGACACATTCATCCTCCTCAACGGCAACATAATCAAGCTCCCCGACTGCGAGTTGCAATTCGTAGTCGAAGCACCCGACGCCATCCGCTACGACGGCCCCAACATACAATATAAATAAGCACGCCCCTCAGAACTTTTATTTATGAGATATCAACTTAGCGTCTATCAGATTTGGGAATACGGCCAACGCACCGACGCCCAGGGCAACCCACATCAGGAAGACAACATGTACCCCCCGATGGGGATGGCCACTGTCGCCGACCGCCTCTTCATCGTGTGCGACGGCATGGGCGGCCACGACGCAGGCGAGGTGGCCAGCGCAACCGTCTGCGAAGCCTTAAGCCAGTCCATACTCTCACAGCAGCCCGACCCACAAGGCCCATTCACCACCGACATGCTCATCACCGCCATCCGTGACGCCTACAACGCCCTCGACGCACGCGACACCTGCGCAGAGCGAAAGATGGGCACCACCCTCACACTGCTCAAACTCCATGATCGCGGAGCGATGATAGCACACATGGGCGACTCGCGAGTCTACCACATACGCCCCGGCAAAACCGCCGACACCACTCAGATACTGCATCAGACCTGCGACCACTCTCTGGTCAAAGACCTCATAAAAGTAGGTGAAATCACCCCCGAAGAAGCCCGCGACTTCCCACTGCGCAACGTCATAACCCGCGCGATGCAGCCCAACACCCTCCCTCGCTTCAAAGCCGAAATCTACGAGACAGCCGACATACGCCCAGGCGACATATTCTACCTCTGCACCGACGGCATGCTCGAGAACATGGAGGACGCGCAGATCAAATACAACTTCTCCCAACAGGCAGGCGACTCAGAGCAGCGTCGACTCAACCTCATCAACGCCACCGAGCACAACCGCGACAACCATACCGCCATCATCGTGGAGATACTCGACGTGGCCGACCCTCTCCCACTAAATGAGGCAACCCCGGCCGCAAAAACCGCCACAGCGCTTTCCACTCCCGCAAAACCACAAACTCCCCGCACTAAGAGCAGGCGCATCAAGCCGATTACAGCCGTGCTTATAGCCCTGATAGTAGCCCTGATAGCCGTGGTGGTTTGCCTCGTCGTATCGCTTAACTCCGGCAAAGTGGAGACGTCACCCGCCGCCGAAACCCCGCCGCCCGCCAGCGAAGCAGCCGCTCCCACCCACAGCTCCCCCGCAGCCGACATCAACATCTCCGACGTAAAGGACGACATCATCAACACAATCAACGCCTTCCGCGACGACTCCTCCGACAAGTCCGACTCGTCTGACTCGTCTGACAATTCCGACTCGTCCAACCAGTCCGACTCCTCCACTCCTCCCACTCCTCCACCGGCCGCAGAAGTTAATTAGTGCGCACAAACCACACAATTAACAAATAATGATGTATCTTTGCAAGTCAAAGAAACAACCAACTATGCAAGAAGTCGACAACGAAATACAGCCCAAGCCCAAGAAAACCCGCACACGCAAGATACTCAAAGTGATGTGGATTGCATTCGTGTGCCTGATCGGCACCATCGGAGTGCTCTTCATCATGATATACAACGGCCTCATCGGCTATATGCCCGACGTCGAGGAACTCAAAAACCCCAAGGACAAGTTCGCCTCCGTGCTTTATACCGCCGACGGCCAGGAAATGGGACGCTACTACGACCCCCGCACCGGCAACCGCGTATACGCCGACTTCGACGAAATCTCACCCCACGTAGTCGACGCACTCGTATCCACCGAGGACTCCCGCTACTTCGACCACTCAGGCATAGACATGCGAGCCATGGGGCGCGTGCTGTTCAAGACCGTGCTCATGCGCCAGAAGAACGCCGGCGGTGGCTCCACAATCACCCAGCAGCTCGCCAAGCAGCTATATTCACCCCCAAGCCAAGGCCTGCTCGACCGCGCACTCCAGAAACCCATCGAATGGATGATCGCCGTCAAGCTCGAGCGTCTATACTCCAAGGACGAGATCCTGAAGATGTACCTCAACCAGTTTGACTTCCTCAACAACGCCGTCGGCATCCGCTCAGCCGCACAGGTATACTTCGGCAAAGACCCCAAGGACCTCAACATCCAGGAGTCGGCCACCCTCGTAGGCATGGTCAAGAACCCCGCCATCTACAACCCCCTGCGCAACCTCGAGGGCACACGCCAGCGCCGCAACGTAGTGCTCGAGCAGATGTACAAAGCCGACAAAATCACCAAAGCCCAGCTCGACTCACTCCAAGAGCTGCCCCTCGAGCTAAACTACCACCGCGTTGACCACAAAGAAGGCATCGCACCCTACTTCCGCATGGAGCTCAAGCGAGTGCTCACAGCCAAAAAACCCAACCTCGCAGCATACCTCAAGGACGGATACACCCACCAGCGATTTGTCGACGACTCCATAGCCTGGGCCACCAACCCCCTCTACGGATGGATTGAGAAGAACCCCAAACCCGACGGCACTAAGTACAACCTCTACACCGACGGACTCAAAATCTACACCTCAATCGACTCACGCATGCAACGCTACGCCGAGGAAGCCGTCACCGAACACCTCAGCGAACTCCAGGGGCGCTTTTTCAAAGAGAAAAAAGGCTCCAAATCAGCACCATACTCCACCAACCGCACCGAAATTTCACAGTCAGCAGTCGACCAGCTCATTGCCAACGCTATGAAAAATACCGACCGCTATCGCACATTCAAGAAGGCCGGATGGAGCCATGAGCAGATAATGGCCACATTCGACGAGCCGCGCAAGATGGAGGTCTTCACCTACGCCGGAGTCAAGGACATCACCATGACTCCCCGCGACTCGGTGCTCTACGCCAAGCACTTCCTCCGCGCAGGATTCATGTCGATGGACTCACGCACAGGCGAAGTTAAAGCCTACGTCGGAGGCCCCGACTTCCGCTTCTTCCAATACGACATGGTGTCTACCGGACGCCGACAGATTGGCTCCACAATCAAGCCATTCCTCTACACCTACGCCATGGAGGAGGACTTCACACCCTGCGACGTATTCCTCAACTCACAGCCCACACTCTACGACGAGTCAGGACGCCCATGGTCGCCTCGCAACTCAGGCTCGGCACGTGTCGGAGAGATGGTCGACCTATACTGGGCACTCACCAACTCCAACAACTGGATTTCCGCCCGCCTGATGAACGAGCTCAGCCCCGCGCAGCTCGTGCGCAACATGCACACCCTCGGTATCACCAACGAGCAGATTGACCCCGTGATCTCACTCTGTCTCGGCCCCTGCGAAGTGTCCGTCAAAGAGATGGTCACAGCCTATAGCGCCTTCTCCAACAAAGGCCTTAAAGTCGACCCCGTCTACGTCACAGACATCGCCGATGCCAACGGCAACACCATAGCCGAATTCACCCCCGACTACACCCAGGCCATCTCCGAGAACGCCTACTATAAGATGCTCTCAATGCTCCAGAACGTCATCAACAACGGCACCGGCAGCCGCCTGCGCCGCATCTACGGCATCCAGGCCGACATGGGAGGCAAGACCGGCACCACCAACTACAACGCCGACGGATGGTTCATGGGCTTCACCCCCCAACTAGTGTCAGGTACATGGGTCGGTGGCGACGAACGCTACATCCACTTCAACAACATGCGCGACGGACAGGGCGCCGAAATGGCACTCCCCATCTACGGCAAATACATCCGTAAGGTCTACGGCGACTCCTCTCTGCCATACGACCAAAACGCCAAATTCGAGTTCCCCGCCAACTTCAGCCCATGCTATCGCGAATACTACGGTGAGACAATCTCCGAAGAACCTGAAGAGTCCATAGAAGATGTATTCGATTGAAGCACAAGCCGCCATCGACGAGCGGTGGATGCAGGCCGCCCTGCGTGAAGCCCGCCGAGCCTTCGACTCTGACGAGGTCCCCATCGGAGCCGTGATAGTGTGCGACAACCTCATTGTAGGTCGCGGCCACAATCTCACTGAAGCACTCGCCGACGTCACAGCCCACGCCGAGATGCAAGCCATCACCGCCGCCGCTTCATCGCTCGGAGGCAAATACCTGCAACAGTGCACACTCTACGCCACCGTCGAGCCATGCCTGATGTGCGCCGGAGCCCTCGCATGGTCACAGATAGGGCGAGTAGTCTACGGAGCGCCCGACCCCAAGCGCGGCTACACCACCATCACCTCCCGCTCCCCATTCCATCCCCGCACACAGGTCGTAAGCGGAGTCCTCGCCGACGAATGTGCCTCCCTGATGCGTGCCTTCTTCACCCCTCGCCGTTGACCTCCCCGCCGCCAGTACCCCAATGCGGTTCACATAAGGTGAATATAGCAGCCCACCCCAGGGTAGTGGGTGGCGCACACCATATAGAATAGAAAATAACCATACACCTAACATTAACACTCCCGCGGGCTTCCCAGACAGCCCCGGAATTTGCTGCTGCGCTGTCAAGCCACCAAGTGAAAAAATCTCCTGAAAGCGATATTGTGGGTCAGCTTGCCGGTGAGAGTGCATGCTGGAGGAGAGGGGGAAAATAAATAAGGCCGTCATCGCGACGGCCCTGGGAATGTGAATAATGATTTCTATGCTCTAATTACTATCCTTTGCTACCGAGTTTCTCGGTCGTATGTGGTATTGATTATATATCTTGAAGAATGTATCTTTTCTATTTCAACAATGTAAAGTTAAACGCATTGTGTCACAATCGTGTTACAGTAGCAATACAATGCGTTGACGATGCCGTGCTATTAACTTATATTAACTCTTATTGCTCGCTTTGGGCAGTGTGAACATGAATTCGAGGCCTCCTTCGGCACGGTTATTCACCGATATAGTGCCACCAAGGCTGATCACGGTGCTCTTGACGATGGATAGTCCGAGGCCGGTGCCTCCGACCTTACGGGAGCGTCCGGTATCGACGCGGTAGAAGCGGTCGAACAGGTATGGCAGGTGCTTGTCGTCAACTCCCACACCGTTGTCGTAGAAGCTGAACGTGTAATAGCGCTGGTTCTCGGCCACAAGTTTGAGTCCCATCTCTGTGCCTTTGGAGTAGTTGACGGCGTTTTTGGCCAGGTTGAGTATCATGCCGTTGAGCAGACCCACGTTGCCATTGACGTAGCAGTCGAATGGCAAGTTGTAGGTGAACTTCATGCCGTTGAGCATGCCCGACTCGCGGATCTCGTCGGCCACGGTGTACATCAGTTCGTGGAAGTCGACGGTCTCGGTGGGGATGCTTTTGCCACCATCTTCGAGGCGGGTGATTGTCGATACATCGTTGAGCATTGAGCAGAGTCGGTCGACGTTGGCGCTTGCCTTTTGCAGGAACGATGTGCGCTGTTGGTCGCTCATGTCGGGGTTCTCGAGTATGGTGTCGAGGTACCACTTGATGATGCCGATTGGCGTTTTGAGCTCGTGGTTGATGTTGTTGGTGAGTTCGCGCTTGATGCGGCTCTTCTCCTTGGTGGCCTTGAGCGCCATACGGTGCTCGTATTCAAGGTCCTTGAGGGCTTGGGCGCGTTTGTTGTAGATGTTGACTATCTGGCGTGATATGTCGCCGAGCTCGTCGGCGGGGAAGTGGGTTTCGTTGAGGAATTCCTCGGCCGAGGCGGTGGCAGCGTGGTTGGTGAAGTCGCGCAGCAGGCGTATGTTGCGGCTAAGGTAGTGGGTAGCGAGGTAGGCGATGAAAGTGGCCAGCAGGGTAAGGATTATGGTGATGATCCACATCTCCGGCTCAGCGGCGAGGGTGTCGGCCAACGAGACGCTGTAAGGCATGGCGATGATTGAGCGCACGTTGCCGTTCTTGGTAGTCTCGACTGAGTAGTAGAACATCTCATCGCGGGCGGCGGCCTCGCTCAGGGTGGCGTCGAGGTGCGCAGCGTCAATGCCCACGCCGCCGGCGGTGTTGGGCACGGTGCTGTCGTTGGGGAGGGGCTTGCCGATGTTGACCAGCAGCGAGTCGCCCTGGATGTCGTAGACCGACACGAGGATTTCGTCGTAGATGTTGTCCTCATAGTAGTCGGTGATGAAGTCAAGGAATGGGTCGGGGTTGAGTCCATCCTCGTACGCGTCGATGATGCTGCTGTTGATAAACAGCAGCTGGGAGCGTATCGTGTCGGCACGTGTGGTGCGCTCACGCCTGAATTGGAACGCCATGGTCACGCCGATGATGATCCACAGGATGAGTACTATGGGGATGAAGAGCCGCCAGTGGTAGTTAAGCCGTCGTCTCCTTGAAGCCATAACCGAACCCGAGTCTTGTCACGATGTTAGAGCCGTATTCGCCTAATTTGCGGCGCAGGCGTGTGATGTTGGTGTCGATCGTGCGGTTGGTTACCACCACGTCGCCGGGCCACACTTGCTTGATGATTTCTTCACGTGAGTAGATGCGGTTGCGGTGTGAAAGGAAGAACAGCAGGATGTCGAACTCGGTACGTGTCAGGGCCACCGGCTCGTTGTTGAGGTAGCATGTCTTGCCGTTGCGGTCGATGCGCATCGACTTGAAAACTATGTCGGGCTCATAAGATCCGCCCTGGGCGCGGCTGAAGTCGACTTGCTGTGATGCCTGGCAGCGGCGGAGCACAGCGCGAACTCTGGCGAGCACCACTCCAATCACGAAGGGCTTGGTGATATAGTCGTCAGTGCCTATGTTCAGGCCCATCACCATGTCGTCCTCGTCGTTGAGGGCTGAACAGAATATGATGGGGATATTCTCTGTGGTGGGGTCGTTCTTAACTCGTTTAGCGAAGTCGAAGCCACTCAGGCGGTCCATCATTATGTCGACGATGAATAGCTGGTAGCTTGCGAGGTTCATCTCGAGGGCTTCCTCGGCGCTATATGCGCAGTCGACCTCATAGCCTTCTTTCTCAAGGTTAAATTTGAGAATCTCGCATACCGACTCCTCGTCGTCTATCACTAAAATTCTTATTCTCATGCGTTGATTGGTTTGTCGCTTTTTTAGATACGCCAAAAGTACTGAAATTTCTCGGGTTATTATGTTAACGTAAGTTAAATCGGTGATTATGGTGAACCAAACAACCTCGGCGATGTTAGGTATGTATAATTACTACCTGTTGGTTGAATTAAATTTCTAAAATATTTATAATGAAAAAGTTGCACATA
>CAZVNS010000030.1:0-20030 GCA_964628905.1 uncultured Muribaculaceae bacterium
TTACCCCCCCCCAAAAAAAAGTTACATATGACATTTTGGCAAATCAAAAATAAAGTTTAACTTTGCGTTTGAGGAATAGTCCTCAAACCGACATAACAGGGTCATTGGGTTCGGCCTTGGGTGTCGGGAAGCAAAAAATAGAACCTCCCTGTATATTCTTCGCTTGGCTCTGTATGGTGGGGCGCGACTTCGGTCTGACATGGCGCTTCCATGAGCTGACCGAGGGGAGGTTCACATGGCGGCAGGCTTTGAGGGTCGACATGCTGTGTGAGTTCACCTCGTGCGTTACCCCAACGGCGGTTGGCGGAAGTGCGTTCAGCCTGATCTATCTCAACCGCGAAGGCATCCCCTTGGGCAGAGCTACGATGTTGATGATGACCACGTTGCTGCTCGACGAGGCATTCCTCGTGGTGGCGTGCCCAATCATAGTACTTCTGATGCCAATGAGCGAACTGTTTGGCTTCAGCCGCGGCGCTGATGCGTTCACAATAGGCTTGAAGGCTGTGTTTTGGGTAGTGTATGGATTTTTGGTTATCTACACTCTGATATTGTTCTTGGGCATAATCGTCAATTCCAGGGCTGTGGCCAACTTCCTGCGCAAGGTGTTCTCTTGGCGGTTGTTGCGCCGCTGGAGGCACTCGGTCGATGTGATTGCCGCAGATATGACAACCACCTCAGTACAGCTGCGCAACAAGGGATTGCGCTGGTGGCTTCGGGCTTTTGGCGCCACGGCGGTGTCGTGGAGCTCGCGGTTTCTGATGGTCAACGCCTTGTTCCTGGGGTTTGTGCCCGCGGCCGACCAGATTGTGGTGTTTGGGCGTCAGTTTGTGATATGGGTTGCCCTGATGGCCGCGCCCACACCCGGAGGCTCTGGCGTGAGCGAGTGGCTCTTCACCGAATACTATGGCGACATGATAGCCGCCGGAGCTGCAGGGCTTTCGATAGCCCTGGTGATAGCTCTCTTCTGGCGATTGCTCTCCTACTACATATATCTTATCATCGGGGTGTGCCTGCTCCCCGGCTTCTTCTCACGCAAACGTAAACACAACAATGGATAAACTAACATTTGCGGGACTTATCCCCGCCCGCTACGCGTCCTCGCGCTTCCCCGGCAAACCGTTGGCCGACATCGGCGGTATGACAATGATTGAGCGCGTCTACCGTCAAGCCTCAAAGGCACTTGACACCGTGGCCGTAGCCACCGACGATGAGCGCATAGCCCAGGCTGTCAAGGCCTTTGGGGGCAACGTGGTGATGACCTCCGACCAACATCGCTCCGGCACCGACCGCATCTGCGAGGCTTACCATAACTTAGGTCTTACGGCCGACGTGGTGATCAACATCCAGGGTGATGAGCCCTTCATCGACCCCCGGCAGATACGCTCACTGATGGAGTGCTTCGATGACCCTTCGACCGATATCGCCACGCTCGCCCGCGTCTACGACAAGAGCAAGGGCTTTGAAGGCCTGTTCGACCCCAATCTTGTGAAGTTGGTGCGTGACGATAACGGCAATGCGCTATATTTCAGCCGCTCTATCGTCCCGTATGTGCGCAGTTGGGAGTGGAAAGAGTGGCTCGACCACGCCACATTCCTGACACATGTGGGCATGTATGCCTATCGAGCCGATGTGCTTGAGCGCATCACTCGGTTGCCGCAGTCGTCGCTCGAGCTGGCTGAGTCGCTCGAACAGTTACGCTGGCTCCAGAATGGCTACCGTATTCGTGTGGCTATCACTGACGTACCAACAATCGGCATCGACACCCCCGAAGATCTTGAAAATGCACGCCAACTCGTCAGAAATGCTTGACCGCAATATTCCACCTCAAATATCAGACTTCGCGCAACTGAAGCTGCCTCCCATCAAGCGTCGTAAGCTCACAAATGGCGCCGAACTGGTAGTGATAGCCGATGGCACCCAGCCGGTGGCACAACTCACGATGAACTGGACCGGAGGTTTTGCCGAGGCTCCCAATGTGGCGGTGCCGCGGCTCGTGGCGGCAGGTCTGCGTGAGGGTTCGGCCACCGCCAGTGCAGATGAGTTGGAGGAACTCCTCGACTTCAATGGAGCGCAGTTGCGCACATCGGCTCAGGTTCACTATATGAACGTGTCTGTGAGCGCCATGACTTCACGCTTGGAGGAGGTGCTTCCTACGGTGCTCGATGCCGTATATCACCCTACATTCCCCGACGACCGTATCGACCGTGTGCGGCAGCGCATTGTGGCAGTGCGAGCAGTTGAGCTTGAACGAGTTGAGACCCTCGCAGCCGAGGAGGTGTTGCGGCGACTGGCCGGCCCTGACCACTATCTGAGCCACTTCTTGGAGCCTGATGAGGTGATGACGCTTGACACCGGCCGCATGCTCCAATGGCATGGACGTGTATTCAACCCAGTAACTATGACAGCCTATCTGTCGGGCAATATCACCCCCGAGCTTGAGGATCGAGTGGTGCGGATTCTTGAGGCTGAGCTCCCACGTGTGGATGTGAAGCAAGCCAATGTGTTAAAGCTCAACTCTACGCCCACCGGTGAACCCATCTTTGTCGAGAAACCCGGAGCGCAGCAATGCGCCGTCAACATATCCATCCCCACAATCGACCGCCGTCACCCCGACTACGCGCGACTCCGACTGGCCATCTACGCCTTGGGAGGATATTTTGGCAGCCGCTTGATGACCAACATCCGCGAAGAGCGGGGACTCACCTACGGCATCAATGCCCTGCTTTACGGCTACCGCGAGGGGGGCGTGCTCGAAATCACCGCCGCCACATCGCCTGGGTCGGTCGATGAGCTGATAAGCGAGACCATGGCCGAGCTGGCCCGCATCGTCACCTCACCCTTGGGCGGCGATGAGATGCAACGCGTGCGCCGCGGCTACTTCACGCGACTCGCCGCTACACTCGATACACCCTTCGGAATATCCGACTTCGTGCAGTCGAGCCAACTCAATGACTCGCCCGAAAACTATTTTGACTTGCATGTCAACGCCGTACGCGACGCGACCCCACAGATGATAGCTCAGATGTTTGAGCGGCACATTGATCCGTCGCAAGCCATAATCGCCGTCGCGGGAGTGCGCGGCTGAAAAAACTTTAGCAAAAAAATCGCAGAAATATTGCGCGGGCCGAAAATAGTGCTTACCTTTGCACCGTTCAAAACTAACAGATGGTGAATATAGTTCAGCTGGTTAGAATGTCGGATTGTGGTTCCGAAGGTCGTGGGTTCGAACCCCACTATTCACCCTTGATTTGATACAGGTCGGCTGCCTCCAAGGTGGCCGACTGTCTTTTTCACACGGATATGGAATTGCCGCAATTAAACCTGCCACCGATCGAGCCGCAGATACGCCTCTGCGACGATGGGGTGACGCGCATCTACGACCGGTTGCGGCAGAAGTTTGTGGCACTGACCCCCGAGGAGTGGGTGCGTCAACATTTCACCGCCTACATGATAGAGCATTGCGGCTATCCCCGCGGACTTATGGCCAACGAGGTGGCTATTAGATTGAACAACACTCTCAAGCGTTGCGACACAGTGGTTTACGACATGTCGCGCCGCCCGGTGGTAATAGTCGAGTATAAGGCTCCATACATAACTATCGACCAGCGCGTGTTTGACCAGATCGTGCGCTACAATATGGCGCTGCAGGCACGGATGGTGGTGGTGTCCAACGGCATCAGTCACTACTGTTGTGCCATCGACTACAGCACGCACTCCTACAACTTCCTCCCCCAGCTTCCCACCTGGGAGAGCTTCAACTGCTGCGAGCAATAATCAGCACCACAATCCGTTATTAGAGTATAGTACTTAATGACCAAAACCTTAATGATGAAAAAATCAGTAGCTTTACTTTCCGTATTGCTGATTGCTCTGTGCACAGTTTTCACCTCTTGCTCCGACGATGATGACCCCATGCCCCAGTATGAGACAGTGAGGATCGAGGGTGAGGTATCGCGAGTGGCCGTTCCGCTGAACAATACCGAGGGCATACTCTCCAACCCCAATATGGGCGTCGAGGCCTGGATGTGCAACAACGCCGACCAGCTGGAGCAGACCCTGTCGAAGGAGTATCTCGACCGCTACCCTGAGGTGCTCGATGTCGACTTCTCTAAATATACAGTGGTGTTCTACCGCTCGCTTGTGCTCAACTACAGCCAGCTCGACAAGGTGGACTACTACTTCGAGCGCTGCATAGCCAAGAGCGATGAGTCGGGCTACGGCACCTACCGTGTCAACTCGACGCTCGTCTACGACAACAACAACGATTGGACTGTCGACGACGGCGACTGTTACATAATGCAGATCGCATTCACTGTGCCACGCATCCAGATTGCATCACCGGTCACTGTAGTTGAGAACGTCCAGACCCTCTCTCACTGACCCTCGCCACTGCCATCTCGTAGACGCTGAGCGAAGTGAGCAGGCATACACCCGCCATCACTACCCAGGTCAGTACCGTATAGTCTACTGAGAAGTTGATATATGACAGTCGTGGCAGTGTGATCTCAAACGATGCTATCCATCCCCTCAGATAAGGGAAGATCATGGTAAGAACCACGCCCATGGCGAAGCCGCTTGCCGCAGCCAATACCACAGCCACACGATTACGCCGCTTCAGAGCGGCGTTTTGTGTGCGCACCTGCTCGGCTATAGCCAGATGTCGGTCTAATCGCCTGAGGAACTGCTCAGAGTCAGATACCTCGGGGGAGAAGTCGCTGAAAAGCTGTTTAATTTTATCGTCATCCATGGATTAATTTGTTTAGATGTTTGCGCCCGCGCGACAGATGCTGCTTCACGGCATCCACCGACAGATGCTCCAATTCGGCGATCTCTTTGATGGAGTACCCCTCCATGTAGTAGAGCAGCACCGATGTGCGCTCCTTGTCGGGAAGGCGGCTTAGTGCTTGATATAGAGCTTGGTATTTGAAACCGCCATCGGCAGTGTCGTACGATGGTGTAAGCTTAGCCTCCTCATAGTCGGCAAAGTCGACGGCTGAGCGCCGATGGTTGAGGAATGTGTTGTAGGCGATGCGATAGATCCAGGGGCGAAATTTTGAGGCATCGCCCAGGGCATCGAGCGAAAGGTAGGCCTTGATATATGCCTCCTGGGCCAGGTCGTCGGCGAGAGCGGAGTCACCGCAGCTGAGGGCCACGAGGAAACGCCTTAGCGCTCCCTGTGTGCCCTCAACCTCAGTTATGAACTGCTCGCGAGTCATAGGTCTACTTGTCGTATGATGTTTCTGATTGCTTGCGACTTACCTGGTATGTGATCAAATAGCTGACTCCGATGGCCATCGCGATGCCTCCGAAGATCATCGGTATTGACACTGATTCAGACCCAAATTCTGCCCCCGCTATCCATGACACCACGCCGATAATCAATAGCACTAAGCCGATAAGCGAATACATCAGCCCGCGTTGAAGGCGAGCGCGCAGGATTTCGGCCTCGGATTTCTGCGGAGCCTTGAGCGACTCCACCAATTGCTCGGTGTCGACTTCCTTGTTGGCCTCAATGGCCTTGATCATCACATCGGCACGCTTGTCGATCGCATGGGCCCGTGCCCACGACGCGATCCACACTATCGCTACCGGGAGCACTACGCAGATTGCTATAGAGATTATAGCGCCAATTATATCATCCATAAGTTTTAAGAGTTTTAAGAGTTTTAAGAGTTTTAAGATTTTAAGATTTAGAGTTTTTGAGGCGTCTCATTTATATGACACATCAACACTCCAAAAGGTGACATCATTACTCGCATCAAATATCAAATAAGTTGAATATATATTGGTCGCATAAGCAAGCCCACCGGTGTTAATGAAAAAACGAGGCAGACACCCTTAGCGGGTTCTGCCTCGACGTAATAAATAATGTGTCGGGATTAGAGTTTGAGGGCGTCGGGGGTGGTGTCGTCAACGGGGATGTTGCGGTTGACGTTCTTAGAGCCGAGCAGGCCGTAGTAGAGCAGGTAGAAGAGCATGTCGGCTACGAGCCAGTAGGAGTTCATGTAGCCGATCACGCCTGAGAGCTGCTCCTGGATCCAGGGCATCACGCCACCACCTACTACCATCATCATGAAGATGCCGGAGGCTTTGGCGGTGTATTTGCCCAGACCCTCGACGGCGAGGTTGAAGATGCCGCCCCACATCACTGAGGTGCAGAGTCCGCAAAGCACGAGAAGCAGTGCGCTCAAGGGGATGGTGGCTGAGGTGAGGCCATCAACTACACTGTAGCCGAAGAAGTTGACGCGGGTGGTAGAGGGGATGTAGATGGCGAAGAGCACGAGCAGTAGGGCTACGGAGGCTACGGTGATGAGCTGTGTGCGGCTCGAAACCCACTTTGAGATGACGCTCGAGGCAAGACGGCCGACGAGCATAAGCAGCCAGTAGACGGCGGCTACGGAGCCGGCGACTGCCGAGGCGTTCTGGGTGATACCCGACACTGATGAGTCGGAGAGGTAGAAGATAAGTGTGGCGGGGATGCCGACCTCGGTGCCTACATAGAAGAAGATGCCGAGCACGCCAAGCTTGAAGTGGCGGAAGCTCCAGGGGGAGTATGTGTCCTTCTTCTTGGATGCCTTGTCGCCCTTCTTGGCGAGGTGAGGTTCGGGGATATGTACGGCGGCCACTACGATCAGGGCGAAGACGAATACGCCCATAGCGATCCAAAGCAGGGGTTGTACCTGTACCATGCTGGTGCCCTTGGTCACTTCGCCGATGAGCATACCCACCAGGAAGGGGGTGAGTGTACCGGCGAGTGAGTTGAGCGAGCCACCCATCTGGATGAGCTGGTTGCCGCGGTTGCCACCGCCGCCGAGCATGTTGAGCATGGGGTTGACCACGGTGTTGAGCATGCAGACGCAGAAGCCGCAGACGAAGGCACCGCAGAGGTAGATGATAAGGTTGGCCAGCGAGACTTCGCCGCCGCCGATCACGCTCGACAGGTATTGGAGGGCGAGGCCCACGATGCCAATCACGATGGCGTAGATGGCAGTCTTCTTATAGCCGATGCGCATCAGCATGTAGCCGGCGGGGATACCCATAAAAAGGTAGGCCAGGAAGTTCATCATGTTGCCTAACATGCCTGACCATTCATAGGAGTTTTTCCAGATTGTGCCCAACGGCGCTGCCAGGTTGGTCACAAACGAGATCATTGCGAAGAGGAAGAACATAGCTATGATGGCTATGACGTTGCCCTTCTGTTGTTGATTTGTGCTCATAAGTTTGTTTTGGTTATTTAAGTGTTGATTGGTTTAAGGTGTGATCAGTATTCGCGGTTGCCGAATATGTCGGTGCCGATACGCACCATTGTGGAGCCGCACTCGATGGCCAGCTGATGGTCGTGGCTCATGCCCATCGACACGATGTCGAATCTGCGAAGCCCCAGATCAGGGTCGTTGCGGAGGGTGTCGAAGGTTTGGCGTATGAGCCGGAAGTCGCTACGGACGCGGTCGATGTCGTCGGTGTTCGAGGCCATGCCCATCACGCCGCATACGTGGGTGGCGCACAGGGTGTTGAAGCCGCCGGAGCGCACGAAGTCGAGCAGCTCGTCGGGGGCGAAACCAAACTTGGTCTCCTCCTGAGCCACATGCAGCTGAAGCAGCACGCGGGTTGTGACCCCGGCCTCGGCCGACAGTCGGTCGATGAGATAAAGCAGCTTGGGGGTGTCGACGCTCTCGATGAGCGACACTTGGCCGATGAGGTGCTTTACCTTGTTGGTTTGCAGGTGGCCGATGAAGTGCCAGCGGGTGTCAGCGGGCATCTGGGGGATTTTGTCCATCAGCTCCTGCACGCGGCTTTCGCCAAACACGCGCTGACCGGCATCGTAGGCATCGCGGAGCGCTTCGATGGGGTGGAATTTAGAGACAGCTACCAGCTCCACCCCCTGAGGGAGGGTGGAGCGGATAGCTGCGAGGTGTTGTGCGATAAGTGTCATTGTGGGGTTACTCGGCCTTGGGGGCTTCGGCGGTGTCGTCGGCTTTTGCGGGGGCTTTGGGCTTGGAGCCGTCGAGGATGACCTTGTAGACATCCATGATTTTGGTTTCGGCTATCGACACGATTTCGAAGTCGGCGAGTGTGCCCTTCATCCCTTCCATGAAGTTGTCGAGGGCGCCGCGGAAGTCGTTGGCGGCCACCATTGCGTTGACCATCGAGCGCTTCTCTACGGCCGACTTCTCGTCGATTGAGATGATGGCGTATTTCACCATATACCATTTGTCGGCAGAGTCGTCCCAGAAGATCTCGTAGATGCGGGTGCGCTTTACGCTTTCGACGGTGAGTTCGCCCGACACGAATGGGGTGAGTTCCTCGATGATGCGTGCCTCGGCCTCAGTGAACGATAGTGCGTCGACCAGATATGACTCGGGGGTGGCCTTAACTGAGCCGTTCTCCTGAACTTTGTCGTACTTGGCTTTACATTCAAACCAGTTTGCCATTGTCTTAGAGTCAGATGATTAGAGGATTGATGAGAGGTTATAGCCGGTGAACTCGAGGTCGGTGCGTGCGCGGTTGGCCAGTTCGGGATTCATGCGTACGGCCTGACGGAGGTTGGTCTTGACCATTGAGTCGTTGTTGGTGCGAGCGCCCACGATTGCCATCAGATAGTATGTGGTGGCATCGGGGGCGGTGATGCCTGAGAGGGTCTGCTTGGCCTTGGTGTAGTCCTTGGTGAGGATCTGGGCCACTGCGGCGTTGTTGCTCTTGGTGTCGCCGAAGGCAGTGGCGGCTGCTGCGGTGTTGCCGCGGAGCAGGTTATAGGTGCCAAGGGCGTCGGGGAGCATGTCGGCTCCTGCGGCTGCGCCAAGGAGGGTGTTGGCCTGGTTGAGGTCGCCGTTGATCATGTCGATGATGGCCTCGTTGGCTTTAGCTTCGGGGTTGGCGCCGTTCAGGCGGTCGGCCTCGGCGAAGTTGGCGCGGGCTGCGCGCACGTCGCCCTCAGCGAGCTGGATAGCGCCGAGGTTGTTGTAAGCGCGATAGTCGTTGGGATAGAGGCGGGCGGTGGTGTCGTAGATGGCGCGGCGCTTGGCGTTGTCGTCGGTGAGGGTAGCGTAGTAGAGGAGCTCGTCGGCGGTGAGCTTTGTGGGATCGCTGGCGTAGAGCGATGCGATCTCTTCGTCTGACTTACCGATTACGCTCACGGTGGCTGTCAGGCGAGAGTAGCGGAGCTGAGGCAGGATTTCGTCGGCGAGCTGATCGAAGACTGATGAGAGGTTGCGGATTTCACGCTCACGCTGTTCGGGGTCTTTGTACATCGACAGCACGCTGAGCACCAGGTCTTTGTCCTGGATATTGCTCTCGGCTACCAGACGCTGGAAGCCTTCCCAGTCCTGGGCTGTGAAGTTAGCGGTGAGTTCGCCGAACTCGGTGACTTTGTCGCGCTTGAGCTGACCTTGGAGGTATTTAGAGGTGTTGGCCTCGCGGTTGGCGGCCAGACGCTCGTTGAGCTCTACGCCACCCTCAGGTGAAGCGTACGATGAAATGTTGATCTCCTCGATACGGCGGGTGGAGTCGTTGGCAGCGGCCTTTACGTCGGCGTTGAATTTGCGCATCTCGTTGCTGCGCAGCTGGTTGTCGCGGATGTTGGCCTGATTGATCAGGAACATGATGTCGGCGTCGTACTTCTCGGTGATCACCTTCTGGAACTTGTCAGGGGCGATCGAGGGGTTGATGCCGGCGGCGGTGGCGAGCAGGGCGGTTGTGTTCACGCCATGTCCGATGGTCACGGGGTTGAGGGCGTAGGTGCTGTTGCCCGAGCGGCCTTGGAACTGGAGGATAACGTCGGCCTGTTCCATACCGGGCTCATAGTCGAAGGCCACTGGCATGTTGATGGTGCCGCCGTATTCATAGTTGACCACGGGGTTGTTGCCGCGTACCTTCTCACCTTGGTATGTCGACGCGGGAGCCTTCACTTCCTTGCCGTTGAAGCTCAGCACGGGGGTGACGGTGAGCTGGGCATTGCGCTGGAAGTAGTTAGCGGGGATTTTGCCCACCACTGTGCCGGGTACTTGTCCGGCCACTGCCTCAAGCGGAGCGGGGTTGAGGTTGAAATACTCGGCCTTAGGCTGGGCCAGCTTCTTTGAGCAGCCGGTGGCGATGACGCCCAACGCCACAGCTGCGATTGCGAGACTTAATTTGGTTCTCATTGCTATATTTGTTATATTTTTTGGTATTATCCAGGTTGTTGAAACGCATCGGCCGGCGCCGTAGCCACACTGCCGCGCTATTTATCGGCAAAATTAACGAAATTCGGGATATCGCACAATAGTTGTTAAAGTTTTTAGAGTTGTTAAAGTTTTTAAGGACTTTAAGGACTTTAAGGACTTTAAATACTTTAGGGATATGCGATTGGTGGCGATGCCGTTATTGTTGCTGATCGGAGGGGTTGGGGCGAGGGACGAGGCGGGCTGAGGCTTCCCAAAGGAGGTAGATGGGAAGGAAGACCACAAAGAGGGTGAAGGGGTCGCCGGTGGGGGTGATAAGTGCGGCGAGTATCAGCAGCACTACGATGGCGTGGCGGCGGTAACGGTCAAACAGTGAGCGCTTAAGCACCCCGATGCGTCCCAACAGCCATGCTAAGAGGGGCAGCTCGAAAGTGATACCCATCACCAGGGTGAGCACGATGAAGTTGTCCATATACGAGTCGATGGTGATGATGTTGGGTATCAGCTCACTGAGTTGGTAGGTGGCGAGGAAGCGGAGTGTCAGCGGGAACACCAGGAAGTAGCCCACGGCCACGCCGAGGTAGAACATCAGGCAACCCCAGAAGAAGGCCGCTCCGGCATTGCGCCGCTCGTTGGGGTAGAGCCCGGGGCTGACGAACCGCCACAGTTGCCATATCACAAATGGGAAGCCCAAAACGAGTGCCAGCCATCCGGAGGTGGACATGTGGAGGAAGAATTGCGATGCCAGTTCGGTGTTTATCAGTTCGACATGGAAGCCGTCAGACCCTGTGGGAAATTGCACTACGCCCGACGCCTGTTCAATCCAATCGAGCAGTCGGTAGAGGGGGAAGTCACCCCGGCATGGGGCGAGGATCACGCGCTCGTATATGTCGCCCATGAACATGAAGAGCACCACCGCCAGCGCGAAAATCATGGCGGCGATGCGCAGCAGGGTGCCACGCAGTTGTTCGGCGTGGTCCCAGAATGTCATCGATTTTTGGCTCATTACTGCTTATCCTTGGGCTCGGCGGGTTTGGAGTCGTCGGCTTTGGGCTCAGGATCTTTCTTTATTTCCTCCTGCATGTCGCGCATCCCTTGCTTGAAGGAGTTGATGCCTTTGCCTACGTTGCGCATCATCGAGGGTATCTTGTTGGCGCCGAAGAGCAGGAGTATGGCCAGGATTATGATGATGATCTCCCAGCCGCGGAGGTTGCCCAGGAAAAGTGGGGTGTGCATGATATGGAGTGTGGTTAATGCCATGGTTGATAGTATGATTGGTTTTGCGCCACGAAGATAGCAAAATTTGGCCGAAAAACCTTGCGAAGATAGATAAAATAAGTTATTGTGGATTTTTTTCGTTAATTAAATCGGTTTTGTGTATATTTGTGCAAACAAAAAATTAAGGCCTCGATGCTATATCGTAGCACAAACCATATATCACCATCTGTTACACTCCGACAAGCTGTCCGCCAGGGCGTTGCGCCCGATGGCGGGGGGTATGAGCCAGAGTCGATACGCAGGTTGCCGACTGCATTGTTCCGCAACCTGGCCGAAATGACCATCGCCGATATCGCCTACGTGGTCGGCAATACACTGTATAGCGACGATATCAATTCGGTAATAGTCAAGGATTTGGTGAGTAGGATATATACATTTGACATGCCGGTCAGTCCGGTAGAAGGCTTACCCGGGCGTATGACCATCGACTTGACTCAGGGGCCTACAGGCAGCTATAAGGATCTTGGTGCCAGAGCGTTGGTGGAGATGCTGAGATATTTCACGTCGACCGACCGGGTGGCGTTGCCGTCGCTGCTGGTGGCATCGTCAGGACCTACGGCAAGGGCGATAGTCAATGCGGTGGCTCCGTATGGAGATATGCAATTAAATATCGTGACACCCGCTCGACTCGCTTCGGGTGCCGACCCATATCCCAAAAATGCGAATGCCCAACCCCTAAGCCAAGGCAAATTGCTGAGGGTGAGGGGAACGGTCGAACAATGCAGGAGACTTGTGACAGAGGCATTTGCTGACGAACAACTTCGCAACTCGATGCCGATCACGTCGGCCAACTCGCTTAACGTGGCATCGTACCTGGCCGAGGTTGTGGTGCATTTTCACCTCTATGCTGCATTGTCGCGCCTGGGCATCGACCCCGACAGGGTTGTGATAGTGCTTCCGGCCCAGTTCCCGTCGCTGTCGCGCGCCGCCAAGGTGGCGCAGCTTATGGGATTGCCACTGCGCCGCTTCATATTGGGCACCCCCGACGTCACCCCCGCAGCGGGCGATACCGTGGTGTCGCTGATAACCGACCGAAGCCAGCCTTCGCGGTATCAATTGCGCCAGACGGTGATCTCACCAACCCTCGCCGGCCTACGCAAAGCCATGCTTACTCTAAACATAAACAAAGACCTTAAAGTCCCTAAACTTCCTAAAGTCCTTAAACTCCTTAACAACTCAAAAACTTAAAAACGCCAAACTATGGCAAGCAAACGTAACCTCAAAAAGCAAATCCGCAACATCTGCGGCGATCTCGCAGCCGAATGTGCAATGGCAATCCAGTACGCACCCATGGTCGACGAGGAGAAGATGAGCGACATCATCTCGCGTGTAGCCGGTCTGCAGGAGAATACCCTGGCCCGCGTGTCATTCTCGTTCGACAAATCGGAGCGCGACTTCGACAACCGTCACCAGTACATCCAGGCAAAGAAAGCATATTATAAGGTGGCCTACTGCAAGCTCGTGGCTGACTTCAACAACGCCGTTGAGAAGATGGTCGACGACATGAACGCTGCGATGCCCAAGGCTCCTAAAGAATAATCATGAGCCTGGCTCGATGGATACTGCGCATGGCAGGGTGGCGGGTCGCCGTCACCCCCGAGGGCACGCGCAGCCTGACTTCGAAGTGGCGCAGCGGCTTCCTGCATATCGCCTACGAAGTTCATGTGCCCATCGAATTAGGCCTTATAGATTACGCCACCAAGGAGATCACCATCACCCGGACATTTACTCCCACCGGCGATGTAGAGGCAGACATGAATGCTGTAAAGCAGTATTACCGAGGAGCCCACGCCCGATACCCAGACAAGTTCACCACCGAATAAGACATATCACACAGTGCAATTCGACAAACTACAAATAGCAGCAATACCCCTCGACATAGCCCTTGGCGACAAGGAAGCTAATCTTAGGGCGGTTGAGCAAGCCGTGGAAGGACTTGACCCATCGACCGACCTTGTTGTGCTGCCCGAATTATTCTCCACCGGATTTGTCAGCGACCATGATGCGCTTATCGATCTCGCTGAGACAGTTTCAGGCCCTACCATCAGTCGACTAATAGACTTGTCTCACCGCTGTGGAGTGGCTATCGCGGGGTCGTTCTTAGCCGTGGTCGGAGGTGAGCTTCGCAATCGTGCGTTCTTCATCGAGCCTTCGGGCGAGGAGACATATTACGACAAGGCTCACCTGTTTGGTATTAGCCTTGAGGCCAAACATCTGCATGGCGGACAGCACACGTTGCCGATAGTGCGCTACCGTGGTTGGAGCATAGCGATGATCGTATGCTACGACTTGCGTTTCCCGGTGTGGTGCCGCAATATTGACAATGATTACGACGTGATGCTCGTGCCGGCCAACTGGCCTGAGGTGCGCGGATATGCATGGCAGCAGCTGCTGATAGCCCGCGCTATCGAAAACCAAGCGTATGTCGTAGGGGCCAACCGCGGGGGTGAAGACCGATATGGAGTTTACCCCGCATCAATGACCCAAATCTACGACTTCACCGGCCATCCGGTGGGTGCAGGAAACGATGCCGGAGTGGTAACCGCCACCCTCGACCGCACGGCGTTGATGGATACGCGCCGTA
This sequence comes from uncultured Muribaculaceae bacterium, assembly GCA_964628905.1. Lineage (GTDB taxonomy): Bacteria > Bacteroidota > Bacteroidia > Bacteroidales > Muribaculaceae > JAJPXC01. The sequence continues at coordinate 14,020 of CAZVNS010000030.1, forward strand.
AGATGCCCGTGATCAACGACGCCGATGAGTTCATCATCACCGGGAGAAAACCTGTAGCAGAATTATGAGCCGACTAATCACTATCATAATCCCGGTGCACAATGAGCAGGAGTCGATACCCGAGCTCTCACGCCGAATCGACACTGTAATTGGTGGTCTGCCGGCCTACGATTGGGAGGTGCTGATGGTCAACGACGGGAGTACCGACAACTCGCTGTTGCTGATGCGCCAGCTCCACAGTCGCGATCCGCGATACCGCTATGTGGACCTGTCGCGCAACTATGGCAAGGAGATTGCCATGCTTGCCGGAATGGATGCTGCACGAGGCGACGCTGTGGTGCTTCTCGACGCCGACTTGCAGGATCCACCCGAACTCATACCCCAGATGTTGCAAGCCTGGGAGGAAGGCTATGACGACATCTATGCTCGTCGTCTCAACCGCGGCCGGGAGTCGCTGATGCGTCGCATGCTCTCAAAAGGGTACTACCGAATACTGTCGAAGCTTTCATCAACCCCTGTGCTACAGAATGTTGGGGACTTCCGTCTGCTCGACCGGCGATGTGTCGACGCACTGTGCTCAATACGCGAGACGCAGCGCTACACCAAGGGGCTATATTCGTGGATAGGATTTAATAAGAAGGAGATAACTTTCGACCGTCATGACCGTGTGGCCGGACGTAGCAAGTGGCCTATGCGCCGTCTCTTCGGCCTTGCCATCGAAGGAATTACCTCGTCGTCGACCCGACCGCTGAAGTTAGCCTCGCTGTTGGGGTTCACAATATCATTTCTGTCAGTGATTTACATACTGTGGATTGTGATCAAGACCTTGGTGTTTGGCGAAACCGTCCAGGGCTTCCCCACGCTGATGGTAACCATCCTGTTCTTGGGTGGTATTCAGCTGCTTACGATTGGTATTATCGGGGAATATGTGGGTAGGATTTTCAACGAAACCAAGCAGCGCCCTCCCTACTTCGTGCGCGAGGTTGACGGCGAAGTCACCAACCGTAAAACTCCTGACGGTAACACAAAGTGATGGCAAATGTTAGCTTAAGGTTTAATCGTTGGGTTGTAGCGATATCGCTTGGTATCATAGCCGCCATGTTGTTGATTTTGAGCTATCAGCAGGTGCTGACATCCGACGACTTGCTCTATGGTTATCGACTCGACACAGCTGTGCATGATCCCCAAAAATACATGTACGGAATGGATCACACGGCACTGCCAATCACATCGGTAGCCGATGTAATCCGCTCACAGGCATTCCATTACTGTAACTGGCACGGACGCACGCTTGTGACGGCGATGGAGCAATTCTTCTCCGGGGTGTCGACCCCGCAAGTCTATTACCCGATCAACGTGTGCGTAGTGCTGTTGGTGATGTGGATGTTTGTGCGCTACGCCGTAGGTTGTATGCGGCAATGGTCGCTTTGGGCTTGGGCTTACACCATAATTTACTTCCTCCTCGGCACTCCCGGCGATGCCGACATCCTGACAAGTATCAATCTGTCGGCCAACTACTTATGGCCATCTGCGATGGCGCTGGGCGCGCTGCTGTTGTGGCGGCATTATCTCAATGTCAGCTGGGCTGGTCATGCTTGGCTCTCAGTGGGTTTGATGTTCACCGGGCTGATATGCGGCTGGAGCCATGAGGGGATATGTCTGCCGCTGTCGGGGATGTGGGTGATATATTACTTAGTTAATAGAGCTAAGTGGCGTACCTGCGGCTTCGCTGTGGTTGCAGGCTACTGGCTGGGTTCGCTGATACTCCTTGCGGCTCCGGGCAATCTGCTTAGGGGAGGCTCGCGGATGGAAGCCAATCATGATATGGTGCTGAGCATCATTGAGGCATTCAGGTCACTGATGTATTCCAATACGCTGTGGATCATCGTACTGACATGTGTCGCACTCCTGATTTGGCGACGTAGGGAGTTGCGGGATTTTGCCAAGCGCAACCTGTATATTATCATAGCGGCATTGTTGGCTTTGGCGTTCGCCACAGCCTTTTATATCGAGCATCGCACCTTCTTCTTCTTCGATCTCTTAGGGGCCATATTGCTATTGCGGCTTGCGTTCGATATATTCGGCAAAAGTATCATTGCCGACAATCGCTGGTTGCCTATAGGGCTTATCGCAGCCACATTCGTGGTTTATAGTATATTCTCATATTATCAGATACTTACCTATCGCAACACGCAGTTGGCGATTGATCGCTATCTGGCATCGACCGACGGCATTGCGGCGATGCCCGACCCGGCCTATCCCCGATGGATGGAGCCCTTCATCGCCCGCCCGCGATACGGCTTTGTGGAGGATGTGACAACCTTCATAGGCAAGGAGCGGCTGCCGCTGATGGTCGTTGTGTCTGATGAGGAATTGCAGGCCTTGGAGCAGGGAACACTCTTCACCGAGGCCAACCGCTTAGGCCGGTCAGACTTCTACGCCGTAGATACTGGGCGATACTTCTGGACCCGGGACTCGACGTTCAGATACGACTGCGACTATAGATATGTGTTGGCTCCGGCTTCACTCGACGACCAGGTGGATGGCTATCGCAAAATAGCCCGACTGCTCAACTTCCACAATCGCCGGGAGGAATACCCGGTGATCTTAGGCTTTGAAAGTGTCGACACCCGATATGGCCGCTTTGTTGTCACTCAGGCCTTCCGTGAGCGCAAAGTTTTAGAAATTAACCCCGTAGAATAATCCGATGTTACGCAAGCCCCTCACCCCGTATACCGCCGTTATCGCAATGTTCGTGATCATGAGCGCCATATTGTTTTGGTGGTCATACAGCGACACATATTTCGCCGGCGATGAAACGCTGTTCAGTTATCAGCAGGGTAAAGGGGGGCAGTGGCTGTCGGATGAGAACCCAGTTTATGCCGATTCCCTCAACCGAATATCATCGGTAGGTGATGTCTTCGTTTCGCAAGCCTATCACTGGCGGCACGGCCATGGGCGCAACCTGATCACGGCGGTCGAGCAAGTGTTCTCAGGTGCGTGGCCCACAGGCTTGTTTTATGTGATCAACACCTTGGTTTGGGTTTACAGCATCTGGCTCACGATATGGATTGGAGTCAAGGGGCGTTGGCGCGGGTCGCTGTGGATATGGCTGTTGGCGGTGGTGAGCTACTTCTTCCTCTTCCCCGGCGAAGGCGACCTGTTCACATCAATCAACTACTCCACCAATTATCTGTGGCCTATAGCCATGACGCTGTCGGCCTATGCGCTGTGGCGGCGCTACGGGGATCTGCCTTTTGCCGGCAATCGCGGCAAGGGTGCAGCCCTTGCGTTTGTGATGCTGATACTCGCATGGAGTCACGAAGCGTGGTGTCTCCCCATGTCGGCCACCCTCATCGTGTGGTATCTGTGGATTGCTCGCTCGGGGCGTCGCACGCTGGGCTTCGCAATGAGCTGCGGCTACTGGGTCGGCTCGCTGATACTTCTCGCTTCCCCCGGCAACTACATGCGCACCTACAACGAGATCCTTGGCCCGATGACCGAGGGCGTTTGGCCTAAGATTCAGGAAATGTGCTTCTCTGTGACATATTGCAATATATTCTGGGTACTTGTCCTGACGCTTGCCGTGTGGGGCCTGTGGCGACCCCGCCGGATATGGGACTTCATCGTAGCCACCCGCTTCTGGTGGATATTGGGTGTGATGAGCATGGCGTTTGTGATGGTATTCCACACCACGGAGCGGTCGTTCACCGGCGTCGACATGGTGTCGCTTGTGCTGTTGCTGAAATTCATACCTTACAGTTTGAAAGCACGCGGCGAAATCAACGTCAACCGCTGGCCGTGGCTCGCGGTGCTGCTGATGGCCGGAGCAGTGGCGCTGATGGGATATGTGGCTCGACTGCAACGTGCGATTACCGCCGCTGAAAAGGAGGGTATAGACTATTACATAGCCGACCCCGACGGACTTGCTGTGGTCGACTACCCTGACATACCGGCATGGGCCGAGCCTTGGGTGCGTTGCAAGCTCGACCGCCCCTTCCAGCGAGTGACTATCAATTGGGAGCTGTTCGATCTCAATAAGACCATGAAGGTGTTAAATGCTAAAGAATACCGCCTGCTGAGCCAACATCCCGAGGAACTCTTCAGCCCGGAAAACCGCATCGGTCAATCGCCGTTCTACACCGTCGACGGCGCCCTCTCGGCATGGTCCACCGACTCCACCACATGTTACCAATTCTGGGCATGGGATATCGCGCCGGGTTCGTTCAACGACCCGGTCGGCCCCCTGCGTAAGCTCGGGCGAATATTCCTCAAGCCCATCTACAGCAGCCAATCGCGCCCCAACTTCGTAGAGCCGGTGCGTGTCGACGGGCAAGATTATTACCGCATCGACAAGTACTCCGGACGCGGCTTGCTGGACGCACACTTCGTTCGTTAACAAATTTTAGTTATAAATTTTTAATTAAAAAATCGGTGTAAATTTTGTCATTTTGCTAAAAAAATGGCCAAAACCATTTAATTATCCCAAAAAAATAAACAACGTGATAAAATTTGGCAAAAATATGTCGTAAAACATATTTTTTAATTTTTTTGTAGCGAAAAATTATTACTATCTTTGTGCTGTGAAAGCGAAACAATCTTGTTAACCTAAAACAATAACCATTGAAAATCGCATCATAACTTTTTCATAATATACGTTTTAGACATATCAAATCAATATTAAGTACTATGTGTGTAAGCTAAACAAGGTCGGCCGTGAGGTCGACCTTGTTTGTTCCCCAGCACTTATAAAAATTCGGTGTATTATATCAAATGAGTTACGTTGATTTTTTTGTACTTGCTGCCCATGCCGAGGGCGAAGGCCATTTGATCTTTGATGATGAGTTCGCCTTTTTGTAGGCCGGCAATGGCGGTGCGGATCTCCTGGAGTTCGCCACCGCTTACTCCAAAGAGGTCTTTGATAACTTTATCGTCGATTGTCTGCTGCTTCATTATGAGCGGATATTGAGCATTGGCGTAGAAGTCGAAGCCGTTATTCTTGAAGTCGCTCATATTTTGAGTGGCAAGAATAATGCTCAATCCCTTGTTGCGACCCACAGCAATAAGATTGCGGAGTGGTCGGTTGTCGAAGCTCAACATATAGTGCGCCTCGTCGATGATTGAGAAGTGGCGTATCTGCACGACATCGTCGTTGACGGCTTGCTTGTCAAGCTGCTCATAGATGTTGTTGAGTTTCGACATCAGGAAGTAAACGATAGCCTTAGCTATCGGGCCATCTTTGGGATAGCCGTCCATCTTGACAATGAAGCTCTCACCCACAAGGTCAGCCTTATCTTCGGTGTCGAAGATATTGGCGCGGTCGAGCTGCTTGAGTATCGAGGAAATGGAGTCATCCTTTTCCGGGTCTTTCATGCGAGTTTGATACTCTTTAAGCAGGTCAGGGAACGTTATTGGTGCCCCATTGGTGTTCTTGTAGCATTCGACGATAGCCTCGCTGAGTCGGTTGCTCATATTAGAGCTTGTTGACATACGTACAAGCGACTCCAGAGCCGATGCCATCTCTGTTGAATAGAGATTGATTTCGTTGATTGGGTGACCGGTAAAGTCCTTGAACGGAGTGAAAGGCAGCGGAGCCTCAATCGGATTGAGAATTGCCGAACGGTCAACGTCAAAGAGCGACAGCCAGTGATTGTTCTGTATGTCGCTGAACTCACCTTTGTAGTCAAACAAAAGGAAGTTGACCGGGTAAGCACTCTCCGAGGATAGTGCTCTTATCTGTTGCATCAGCACGGCAAGAAGATTGGTCTTGCCCGAGCCTGTTGCACCCGCAATAATGATTTGCGAATTGGTGATAGCCCGACTGTTAATGTCGAGGTTGGCCGGCATATCTGCCTCGCCATAGTCACCAATAAGCAGATTGAGAGCCGGAATATCTTTTGCAAGCATAGCCTTGCCGCCGGTGGCGAAAAGGTAATTTGGGGCAGTAGCAAACTTACGTGGCGGGGTTACCCAAAAATGACACTCACACGATAGCAAATTGAAAGGGAATA
>CAZVNS010000031.1:0-19576 GCA_964628905.1 uncultured Muribaculaceae bacterium
ACAGCTCGTTCAAGCCGCCGGTCTTGATATTACGTCTAACGGAGGGATTTTATAGGTTAATCCGTTCGTTCCATATTCCAAGAACCGCTCTGCCTGTCATTTGTATATCCAAGTGAGGGTCTGTAATACCGTATGAATAATCGGGAGAGCACCGACCGCTAATGAGTCGTACTGATTTCGCAGTTAGTGGATTAGGGTTTTTTACGGTCTTCATAGACCATGCCATTTTTCCTTTAATTACATCAGCTATACCTACTGGAGAACTAAGATGCGTGCCTTCTATAGCATCAGCAAATGCATCTCCCCAATCGTCGCCGGAAATATCTTTTCTTCCTACATAAATAAGATATGCGATATACGAAGCAATTTTTATGATTAAATCATCTGGAATCTCGTTAAGAGGATATGGTTCAGATGTTTTTAATCTGTTAATATCTCTTAGTCGTGGGTGCTTCATCTTTAATAGTGTTTTGTGAGTATATCGTTTATTTTTTTAGCAATTGCTCTAATCATTGGCACGGCAACGCTGTTTCCTGTTTGGCGCCTAATTTCAGAGTGGGAGACGGCGATTACAAAATCCTCAGGAAATCCCTGTAGTCTTAGCAGTTCTCTCGAGGATGGACGTCGCCGCCCATTAACTAAAAGATAGTTGTATGACGCTCCTGTGCGCAAGGCGCAAGCATGATCAAGGATCGATATGTTCCCGGCTTTATTTTCATGCCAAATGGATGGATAAAAGATGTGCTTGCCATTAGTGCGTTGTGCTCTTTTTTGCAATATATTATCAGATGCAAATAATGATTGGTCAACATTATTATCATCTTCTAATATATCGTTAAGAGAATAATTCTGCTTCTCAAAATTAAAGTTAAATTCATCGATAAGTGATTTATCTCTGAAACCAACAATGATTACACGTTCTCTTTTTTGAGGTACACCGAAGTCTAATGCATTTAAAACAGCCCACTTATATTGATAGCCTAATTCAGATAGTGTCGCTTGAATAGTCTTGAAGGTATTACCGTGGTCGTGAGTTGTTAATTGCTTGACATTTTCCAATAAGAAAGCTTTAGGTTGATGTCGCTTCAGTATAGATGCAACTTCAAAGAAAAGCGTTCCCCGAGTGTCTTCAAATCCTTTCATTTTTCCCATAATTGAAAATGCCTGGCATGGGAAACCGGCAAGAAGTAAATCAAAATTGTTTGGTATGAACTTTTTTGTTGACTCCTTGCAAATATCTCCAAATGGCATTTCACCAAAATTAGCGAGATACGTTTTCTGAGCGTGTTTGTCCCACTCTGAAGAAAATACACATTTATATCCTAATTCAGTGAAAGGTAGGCGGATACCTCCTATTCCAGCAAATAAGTCAATAAAAGTGAATTTTGTGTCAGGCTTATCTGGATAGGGAACGTGGAAAAACTCTGAAAATAAGGAAAGTTGTTCGGGTTCTCGAAGTATAGTGTCAAGATACGCAGAGTCGTATTGATCTATGATGTCTTTTTCTGGTTTGCTTTCAAGATAGTCTATAAGTGCCTGCATAGCAATCAGCCTATCATCGTCACTCAAAAGTTTATGGTTATTATGGATGTAGTGGCTTAATACAGCCATCTGGTTATCCATGCTAACGCTGTCGTAAATGCGTACTTTTGCGTCCGAAAAAACTTCCGAAGGGAAGTCTACAAGTTTTGGCTGATTATTGTTATGAGTATCTTCTGGATTAATCATGCTACAAATATACCCAATCTTTTTGAGGTGATGAAATTTCTGTTAGGATGATTTACTCGTCAACTTATGACAAAATCGTGTGATTTATTAATGTATGCTCTATGAGGGGTTATTTGAAGGCTTCGGAGAAATAGAGTAGGTGGTAGAGGACTGCGTTGCGCCAGTAGTCCCAGCTGTGGCGGCCGGGGCGGGAGTAGTAGTCGTGGGGCACTTTGGCTTTTACCATGGCATCATGGACGTTTTGGTTGACTCCGGCGAAGAAGTCGTCGATGCCGCAGTCTACTATGATGTTCTGACCGGGGGTTGCGTCAGGGATGAGTGATATTACGGAGTGTGATGCCCAAACATCCTCGTTGCCCTCGTAGGGGCCGAGCGCGGCCGCGATGTTCCACTTGCCGGGGAAGGGGGTGATGTCGAGTCCACCGCTCATCGAGCCCATCGAGCCAAAGAGCTCGGGGTGGCGCAGTCCGAGCCAGAGCGAGCCGTGGCCGCCCATAGATAGCCCGGTGATGGCGCGGTGCTTAGTGTCGGCGTATGTGGGGTAGATGGAGTCGATGGCGGGGATGAGGTCGCGGGTGATGAAGCTCTCCATCTGCATCTTGGGGTCGCGGAGCGAGTCGAAGTACCAGCTATTGCGGCCGTCGGGGCATACGATCATCATCCCGTATTGGTCGGCCATATCCTTGATGCGCGGCGCACGGCTCACCCAATCGTCGTACTGACCGCCGTGGCCATGGAGCAGATATACCACGGGGAAGCGGTAGCCGGGTGTCTGTGTCTCGGGTGAGATGACCACGACCTTCATCGCCGGGTCGATGTATTGGCTGCTGACGGTGATGGTGTCGACAACTGCTGCCGAAGCTGTATGCGCTATCAGTGCTAAAAGTGATGCAAAGAGTTTTCTCATGGTGATGTGATATGTTAGTTGTCTTAGGTGTTTAGTGCTTGAGTTCGACTTTGGTGGTGGGGGGCAGTGTGGCTTCACGTCGCTTCACGGAGTCAATCACTTCGTGGGCTAAGTGCATGAAGGCTTGGCCGGTGATGGTGTCCTCGAGCGCGATGGGATGGCCACAGTCGCCGGAGTCGCAGATGGTGCCAACTACGGGGATTTGGGCTAACAGGGGTACTCCCATCTCCTGGGCTACCTTCACAGCGCCGCCGTTGCCGAATATGTGGTAACGCTCGTCGGGGTGCTTCTCGGGGGTGAACCATGCCATATTCTCTACGATGCCGAGTATGGGCACGTTGACTTTGTCGCCGGTAAACATTGCGATACCTTTGCGGGCGTCGGCCAGGGCCACCTCCTGTGGGGTGCTCACGATCACCACGCCGGTGATCGGGAGGGTCTGGACCAGTGTGAGGTGTATGTCGCTGGTGCCTGGGGGCATGTCGATTAGGAAGTAGTCGAGTTCACTCCAGTCGGCTTCGTTGATAAGTTGTTTCAAGGCGTTTGAGGCCATGGCACCTCGCCAAAGCACGGGTGCGTTGCGGTCGACAAGGAAACCGATTGAGAGTACCTTCACCCCGTATTTCTCGATGGGGATGATCAGGCCGCGGCCATCGACGTTGTGCATGTACAGCTCGGCATCCTCCACGCCAAACATCTTGGGAACTGACGGACCGAAGATGTCGGCGTCAAGCAGTCCGACACGGTATCCCTCGCGGGCGAGAGCTACAGCGAGGTTGGCGGCTACGGTGGATTTGCCCACGCCACCTTTGCCTGAGGAGATGCCCACGATGTGCTTCACCCCTTTGAGAGGCTTCTCATCGGGTGGAGGTGCCACTTGGCGTGTCTTGACGTTGATTGTGACTTCGATATCCTTGCCGATGAGGTTGTGGATTGCGGCTTCGGCCGACTTGACAAGCGACTTGATGAAGGGGTCGGTGGGCTTGTCGAATATAAGTGAGAATGACACTTTTTGGCCATCGATGCGCAGGTCGTCCTCCACCATTTGGCTGTCTACGATGTTCTTGCCGTTGCCGGGATATCGCACTGTGCGTAGTGCGCCGAGTATGAGGTTGGGATATAGTTGCATGATTACTTGAAAGTTGATCGGTGGTATATACCGTTGTAACGTGTGAGCGGACGATTAGTTCTCCGGATTGATGCCCATCTGGAGTTGCCCTCGTGAGAATGAGCGGTAGGTGTCGTAGGGTATCTCGTCGGTGGGTTCGTTGAGTTCCCCTTCGGCGGGGAGAATCCATCGGAGGTATTTGATGGTGAGCCCGCGGTCGAGCCATTGCTGCTCGTAGTATGTGCGGATTTCGCGCAGCCCCTCCGGCTGGGAGTCGTCAGGCTCGGTGCCGTAGAGGTCGGCTATGTCGACTTGCGGTGGCAGATGGTTTAGCCCGATCATCAGGCGGGTGTAGGTGTAGAGGAATGGAGAGTCTGACTTGAGGTTGATCACTCCGTCAGGAGCCAGGATTTTGCGGTAAAGCTCCATGAAGCGGGTTGAGGTAAGGCGTTTGCGCACCTTCTTCATCTGCGGGTCGGGGAAGGTAATCCATATCTCTGACACCTCGCCGGGGGAGAAGAAATGGTGGATTAGCTCGATATCGGTGCGCACGAAGGCGACATTGCTCAATCCCTCTGCGTGGGCCTGCTTGGCGCCGGTCCAGATGCGCGCGCCCTTGATGTCGACTCCGATGAAGTTGCAGTTGGGGAAGCGGCGGGCCAGACCCACGGTGTATTCTCCCTTGCCGCACCCTAACTCAAGCACTATGGGGTTAGAGTTGTGGAAGAAGTCGCTATTCCAACGCCCTCGAAAAGGGAAGCCGCTCTCTTGGAGGGCGGCAAAGGGGTATTGGTGGACGAAGTCGAACGACTCCATCTCTTTGAATTTCTTAAGCTTATTCTTGCCCATGATTTCCGGAGTGGGATTATCTGCGGGCAAGCTTGAGTGTGGCGGGAGTGCCGTCGGCGAGTATCACGCGCACGATGTAGAGACGGGTGTCCCACCCATCGGTATCAATTGTGGCTGTGGTGTCGGCGGGTTCGATGGCCATGAGTTTGAGGCCTGCGGTGTTGTACACCTCCACGAGCTGCATGTCGCTGACTGACTCGAAGATCATGTCGGCTCCTACGAAGTACCCTTTGATCTTGTTGGCCGCCGCATCGGCGATTATCACCTCTTCGACGTCTGTGATGCTCTCAACGTCAAATTCCTGCCATTGGGGTGAGTTCATGTACTCGTCTTTGTGCTCACCGGGCACGTAGAGCTTAATGTTGGGCTGGTCAACTCCCCGCCAAACATCTGTGCCAAGCTGGGGCACGACGTTGATATAGGCCATGTATTTGGTGACTGATGTCCAATCCTCCATGGCGTAGTCGCCAAGGTATTGGAGGCTGGCGGGGAGGAAGAATTCGGGTGATGACCATCCCTTGAGGGCAAGGTCGCCAATAGTGGTGATGTGGTCGTTGAGCCTGGTCACTTTCATAGAGGTTGCGTCGGTGAAGGCATAGTCGGCTATTTCGGTGATGCTTGAGGGTAAGGTGACTTCGGTAAGGGATTTGTCGCCGAAGAATGCGCCCTGGCCCAGGCTTGTCACCGACTCAGGGAGTATGGCTGAGTTGAGTGTCGCGATGTCAGCGTAAGCCCAGTCGCCGATGGTCGACAGCTTGTTGAGGTGCTGGAGGTCGATGTCGGTAAGGGCAGTGCCGCGGAATGCTGAGGCGCCGATGGCGGTGACAGCTTTGGGGAGCTCGATTTCAGCCAGCGAGGTGCAGCCGTTGAATGCCGCGGAGTCGATGGCGGTGACGGTCGAGGGAAGAGTGACCTTGGTGAGCTTAGCGTTGCCGGCAAATGCAGCGGCGGGCACGGCTGTGATGGGTGCCTTGATGTCGACCGTGGTAAGCTCCGGCATATCCTTGAATGCGTAGGGGCTTATTGATGTTACGGTGGCAGGGATTGTGAGTGTCTTGATACCGCGGCATCCTGCGAATGCTCCCATGCCTATGCTCTTGACCGTTGATGGTATCTCAACGGCTGTGACGGCGCTGCCCGACATTGCTCCTTCGCCGATGGTGGCGAGGGTATTGGGGAGGGCGACGGTAGTTGCCGTTACGCCGGCAAGAGAGTAAGGGGCAAGGTGGTCGGCATCAGCCGTGCCTGCTCCATTGATCAATGCATCACCCTGATATGCTGCAATCCGGGCGTTGGAGAGGTCGAGGGTGCGCAGTGAGGTCATCTTGTCGGCGATAAACTGCAGGTCGGCGGCGTTGATGCTGCCGCTGACGGTTAATTCAGTCACTGAGGCCGGGTCGGCTTGTATTGCTGACTCAAGCTGGCCGGGCGTTGTGTTTACGTTCAAGCCCCAGGCATGGCATGACATTGCGGCTAATGTGGCAAGTGTGAAGTATCTTAATTGCATGTGTTTTCGGTTTTTGACTTGCAAGAGTACACAATATTACTTAATCCGATGCGATTATGGTGGTTAAATTATCGAAAACGTATGTTAATTTACGGCTTTACGATTGCAGTTCGCAGTGGATTATGGCCTCGACGAGGAATAGCCCCTGGATGTCGGCGCGGTCCACCTCCATGTCGTCGTAGTTGGGGTTGGCGCTGCGAAGGGTGATTTTCGAAGGGTCGTCGTTGCGGCGTAGGTATTTTACCATTCGATAGTCCTCCATCACCACCACGTAGATGCGACCCCAGAATATGTTGCGCATATTGGTGATGGGGCGTATCGACACGAAGCCTCCGTTGCGTAGCACGGGCTCCATCGAGTCGCCCGAGACACCCACGATGATGCATCCGGTGTCGAGTTGCGGCAGGTCGACGTAGCCGCGGATGCGGTCCTGGGTGAGCATGCGGCTCAGCTGCAGGCATCCGGCGGTGACATCAATGTCGTAGACGGGCACTCCCTGCTGTGTGGGACGTACCGCAATAGGCTCATCTTCATCGATTACCGCCAGCGGATGCTCGCTGGCGAATGGCACGTCGGCGCCATCGCTGAGCCACCGCAGCGACACTCCTAAGTTTACCACTATGCGGTTGATCAGCGAGTCGTTGATGGGGAGTCGGCCCGAGAGGTATTTCGACAGATTTGAGGGGTTGATGTCGATGCGGCGGGCGAGTTGCGCCTGGTTGATTTTGAGCACCGACATCAGGTGGCGTATGCGGTCGGCCACGCTGACTGGCGCGGTGCCGGCCTGGATGTTGGGTTCTTGCGTTACTTTTTCCATGCTGCAAATTTACAATAAGTTTTGTAAATTTACAACGGCTAAATCACAAATCACAAGTTCAGCGAAAAGAGAACCAGGAACTTAAACCAGGAATGGGCACTAAAAAACGCCAAAAAAATTTCCACCGTTAAAGTTGAGCTAAACTACTTCCGTCGGAGAGCAACCAACGCCTCTGCCGAGGCCTTCAACTCAAAGGTTAAGATTTTTCGATCACAAATGAGAGGTGTCCGCGACCGAAACTTCTTCATCTTTCGCCTGGTCAAACTATACGCCTGAATTTTAACACTTCAGCCCGCATCATTTTAACATATGCACCGAAATTACGGCTTGTGCCTAAATAAGCTCAATTTCGTTGAAAGATCCAAAAATCAGAGCCAAAATCGGAGCTTGGGGTGGGCACAAAAAAATTGATTGTCATCGCGACAACCAATCTTAGTTAACCTTAAATCTAATACCATGAAAAACACAGTGCAAATTTATAGCTGATTTTTAACATTCCAAATGTTTGAGTGGATATCTGATGTTAATTTAACATATTTTATGATTTAAATGACATCTTGAGGCCGCTTTGGTTGTCAAAATGCGAGATTGAGGCTCCAGTTCTGGCAAAATGTCAATCACGGTGCTATGATTTTTCACATCGAGCTGGCGTTATGGAGCATGTCGGTGAGCATTTCGCGGGAGTTGATGCGTATCTCGTTCTGCGAATATGTCAGTATGCCGCGCTCACGTAGCGACTCAAGAGTGGGAATCAGTGATGTACGCTGAACTCCAAAGTGGGAGTAAAGGTCGCGCTGGCGGCATGTGAGGGTGATGTCGGTGCCCCGACGCTGTGTCAATGCCACAATCCAGAGGGCGATACGGTCCTCGAGGTTGCCGGTAGTGACGGCGAGGATGCCTTGGGTTGACTTCTGGGCGTTCATCGACAGTATGTTGAGATAGTTGAAGAGGAATATCTGGTCGAGGTTGAGTATCTTCAGGTAGTCGGCCTTGGTGATCTGGAGTATGCCCGTGGGCTCAATGGCCACGCCGGTGCAGGGATAGCTTGTCACCGACCCGAAGAGGCAGTCCGGGGCTATTACGTCGGGAGCGGTGAGCGTCTGCGACACGAGAAACCGGCCGTCATGGTTGGATACAGTGAAGCGCCCTTGGCCTGAGATAATAAATTTGATATGGGTGCATTGCTCGCCGGCACGCACAATCGTCTCCCCCGGCAGGTATTTGAGGAAATGAAACTTGGCCATCCCCACCACCTGCGACAACCGCTCGCGGCTGACTCCGCTAAACAGTGGCAGCCCGAGCAATATTTCGTACATACTATCCATTTGGCTAACTTATATTATAGTAAACAACCGACAGGGCGTATTGGTTGTGCGAACACATTCCATGAAAAGAGTTCTATGAAAATGCTGTCGGCTGACATGGTAAAATTAATGATTTTTCGTTAATTTTGTGCCTTGAAACTCCATATAGATTAATCGATGCCTCTAACAGCAGCATATCATACATTAGGGTGCAAGCTCAATTTCGCCGAGACAGCCACCATAGCGCAAGCCTTGGAGCGCAAGGGCGTGGTGCGTGCGAAATCCGGGGAGCATCCTGACCTGGTGATCGTCAACACATGCTCTGTCACAGAGTTGGCCGACAAGAAGAGCCGCCAATACATCCGCTCGATGGCCAAGCGTCACCCCGATGCCAAGATCATCGTGACCGGCTGCTACTCGCAACTCAAAAGCGACGAGGCAAGCTCACTGCCCGGAGTGGCCATCATAGCCGGCAACGACCAGAAGGACCGCATAGCTGAGTTTGTCGACCGCTGGTTGGCTGAAGGGTCGGCACAGGTCAACGTAGTACCCACCAAGGATTTGCGCCGGTTTGTGCCTTCATGCTCCCGCGGCGACCGCACACGCTATTTCCTCAAGGTGCAGGACGGCTGCGACTACTATTGCACCTACTGCACCATACCATTTGCCCGCGGGCGCAGCCGCTCAGGCACAATCGACGAGATTGTGGCGCAGGCCCGTGAGGCGGCGGCCGACGGAGCCCGCGAGATAGTGATCACCGGGGTCAACATCGGCGACTTCGGCAAAGGATGCGACGATAAGTTCATCGACCTGATCCGCGGGCTCGACCGTGTGGATGGCATCGACCGCTACCGCATATCGTCAATCGAGCCTAACCTGCTCACCGACGAAATCATCAATTTTGTGGCCGGGTCGAGGGCATTCATGCCTCACTTCCACATACCGCTGCAGAGTGGCTCCGACACGGTGCTCGCCCTGATGCGGCGGCACTACGACACGGCACTGTTTCGCAGCAAGATAGAGCGCATTCACACCGTTATGCCCGACGCTTTTATAGGCGTGGACCTGATTGTCGGAGCACGCGGCGAGACGCGCGACGAGTTTGAGCGCTCACGCGATTTCATAGCGTCGCTCGGCATCACCCGCCTACATATCTTCCCCTACTCAGAGCGCCCCGGCACACGCGCCTTAGGCATCGACCATGTCGTGAGCCAAGAAGATAAGCATCAGAGAGCCAAGGAGATGACTACCATCTCTGATACCAAGCTACTTGACTTCACCTCACGTTTCGCAGGCGCCCGTCGTCCGGTGCTGCTCGAACATTCAATCAAGGGTAAGCCAATGAGCGGATTTACCGACAATTATCTTAAGGTCTATATCGAGCCTGCCGACCCCCGCCTTGACAACCATATAGTTAACGTCAAGCTGCAATCGGTGGTCGGCGGTGGCGAAATGAAAGGGGAGATCGTGTGATGGCGCATATCAAGGGTTCATGGAAATATTGGCCACTGCGGGGATTGCTGTGGTGCATATCATGGCTGCCGATGTGGGCTCTCTATGGGCTTTCAGATGTGCTTTACGTACTCATATATTATATAGTAAGGTATCGGCGTAAGGTTGTGTCCCGGCATATCGCCGACTCCTTCCCGGAGATGAGCGAGGCCGAGCGCAAGAAGGTAATCAAGCGATTTTACCGCAATTTCGCCGACTATATAGTAGAGACTATCAAACTGTTGCACATCAGCGATAAGCAGATGCGCCGGCGAGTCACCTTTGAGGGGATGGAGATGGTCGACGACTTGCTCGCCAAAGGGCGCTCAATAGTGGCCTACTTTGCCCACACCGGCAACTGGGAGTGGGCGCCGTCAATCACCCTCTGGAGCCGCCACCACCCGCACGTCGATGCTGAATTCTGCCAGGTCTACCGCCCACTGCGCAACCAATGGTTTGACTCCCTTATACTTAAGCTACGCAGCAGGTTTGAGCCGCTGTCTTTTGCCAAAAACCATGTGCTACGTCACCTGCTTGAGCTGCGTCGCGAGTCGATGCCCTCAATCACAGGGTTTATGAGCGACCAAAAGCCGAGCGCCGGCGACCCCACACGCCCGTTGATGTTCCTCAACCATCCCACGGTCTTCATCACCGGAACCGAGACCTTGGCCCGAAAACTCCGGATGGCTGTCGTGTACTGGGATATGCACAAACCCAGTCGGGGTCACTACCACATAGTGATGCGCATGATATCGCCCGACGCCTCGCAGGAGCCGGAGATGGCAATCACCGACACCTACGCCCACCTGCTTGAGCAGACCATCCGCCGCGATCCCGCGATATGGCTCTGGAGCCACAAGCGCTGGAAACGTCCGGTCGACACCCCCGTTGCAACCCCCACAATCCTATCCTCCGCACAATGAAACCAATAGCTGTAATCATACTCAACTGGAACGGAGAAGCGTTGCTGCGCGAATTCCTCCCCACAGTCATCGCCAGCACCAACCCGGAGTTGGCCGATGTGATTGTGGCTGACAACGGCAGCTTCGACGCTTCGCTTGCTGTGCTCCGCGACGAATTCCCGGGGGTTAAAGTCATCCCATACCCTGAGAATTATGGTTTTGCTGAGGGTTACAACCGCGCAATCGCCGACACAGCCTACCAGTACACCATACTCCTGAACTCCGACGTAGCCCCCGCACCGCGATGGGTCGAACCTCTGTACGACTTTATGCAATCTCACCCCGACTATGCGGCTTGTCAACCTAAGATACTGAGCTACAGGGAGCCAAAGCTGTTTGAATACGCCGGAGCCAGCGGCGGCTTTATCGATCGCAACGGCTACCCATATTGCCGAGGTCGCATATTCGATGCCGTCGAGGAGGACCGTGGGCAATATGACACAACCATCGATATCGACTGGGCTACCGGAGCAGCGCTGATGGTACGTTCCGATCTATATACATCCTTAGGTGGACTCGACTGCGACTTCTTCGCCCACATGGAGGAGATTGATCTTTGCTGGCGTATGCGCCGCGTCGGCAACCACCGATTGGCCGCAGTGCCTCAAAGCGTTGTATATCACTTAGGTGGTGGCAGTTTGCCCGCATCTAATCCGCGCAAGACCTACCTCAATTTCCGCAATAACCTGCTGCTGCTCCACAAAAATCTGCCACCTAAGCGCGGGAAACGCACCCTATTGAAACGACGTCTGCTCGACGCCTTGGCGTTCGCCCAATTCGCTTTTACTTTCGATTTCCGCAATGCCAAGGCTATCATCAAGGCGCACAACAATTTCCGACGTATGCGCCGCAACTACACCCCCATGGAGGTGCCGGGCGAAACAGATGTGCTGAAATCAAGGCCTAACATACTCACGCAATTCTATCTAAGGCGGCGCCGCACTTACTCTTCACTACGTTAACAATCACCCATAATCCCAAAAATCAATATGCAAAATCGCCACGTACTCGTCACCGGAGCCGACGGCTTCATCGGCTCACATCTCGTAGAAGCACTCCTTGCCGAAGGAGCCAAAGTGCGAGCGCTATCCTACTATAACTCCTTCAACCACTGGGGTTGGCTCGAAGGGATGCGGTACCCCCAGCTCGAAGTGGTGTGTGGCGACGTGCGCGACCCCAACTTCTGCCGCCACATCTGCGAGGGCATCGACACAGTGTTCCACCTGGCGGCGCTTATCGCCATACCTTACAGCTACATAGCCCCCGACAGCTATGTCGACACAAATATCAAGGGCACACTCAACATGTGTCAGGCAGCCCGCGACTGCGGTGTGCGCCGCATCATAGTCACCTCAACGAGCGAGGTCTACGGCACAGCTCAGTATGTGCCTATCGATGAGCGTCACCCCCGCCAGCCACAATCACCCTACTCGGCCACCAAAATCGGGGCAGACGCCATAGCGCAGAGCTTCTATAACGCCTTCGACCTGCCGGTGGTTACAGCCCGACCATTCAACACCTACGGCCCGCGGCAGAGCGCACGCGCTATCATTCCCACCATCATCACCCAGATAGCCAACGGCGCATGCGAGATAAAGGTGGGAGACCTCACCCCCACACGCGACTTCAACTTCGTCAAGGACACATGCCAAGGGTTCATCGCACTTGCCAAGGCCGATGGCATCGAGGGTCGCGACATCAATATCGCCACAGGCACGGAGGTGTCGATGGGCGATACCCTGCGCACCATAGCCCGACTTATGGGAGCTGACGTCAACTACGTCACTGACCCGCAACGTATACGCCCATCAAAGAGCGAGGTATTCCGTCTATGCGGCGACAACACCCTAATCACCTCACTCACCGACTGGCGACCCCGCTACTCACTTGACGAAGGTTTGCGCGAAACAATCGAGTGGTTTACAAATAAGGAGAACCTATCAAAATATAAATCAGATATCTACAACCAATGATGCGTCCTTTGATACTCATCGGCGGTGGCGGTCATTGCAAGAGCGTGATAGAAGTCTGCCGTCAACTTAACCGCCCTGTCAAGGGCATACTCGACCTGCCCAGGAAGGCAGGGACTGAAGTGAGCGGCATCCCCGTGATTGGGACCGATGACGATATCCGCAATTACACCGACACCTGCGATTTCATCATCACCGTAGGCTTCATCGCCAACCCCTCCACCCGTATCTCCCTTTATGATCGCACATTAAAGGCCGGGGGCAAACTCGCCACAATCATCGCTCCCAGCGCCACTGTGGCCTCAGATGCTATGATCGGACAAGGCACGGTGATACTCTCAGGCGCATGTGTCAACGCTGGCACGAAGATTGGCAACAACGTAATTATCAACACCTTGAGTGCCATTGAGCACGATGTCTGTGTTGGTTCACACAGTCACATATCCACCGGCGCGATGGTCAATGGCGACTGCCATATAGGTTCAGCCACATTTATTGGATCCAACGCCACCATAATCAATGGAGTAGAGATAGGGAACAATATCGTAGTAGGCGCCGGTAGCACTGTGATCAACAACCTCATCCAACCGGGAGTATATGTCGGCGCTCCCGCCCACATCGTAAATCGTTGACCCATGGACCACACCATTATAATAGCAGAGGCGGGCGTTAACCATAATGGCGATATCGACATGGCGCTCCAAATGATCGTCGCTGCCGCCAAGGCCGGAGCTGATTACGTCAAGTTCCAGACGTTCAACCCCTCCAAACTCGTCACAGCGACCGCCGCTACGGCTGAGTACCAGCAACGCAACGCCTCCGAAACCAATCAGCTCGACATGCTCACCAAGTTGCAGCTCCGCGAGAGCGACTACTCACGGCTCATTGAGCGTTGCCGTGAGTGCGGCATTGGCTTTCTGAGCACACCTTTCGACTTAGAGTCAATCGACTCCCTCAGCACATTGGGGATGGACTATTGGAAGATACCGTCGGGAGAAATCACCAACCTACCCTATCTGCGACATATCGCCCACAAGGGGGGCCACGTGATCATGTCGACCGGCATGTCGACTCTCGACGAAGTGCGACAGGCCATGGATGTGCTAACCACCAATGGGATATTGGCAAATGACATCATATTGCTGCATTGCACTACCCAATACCCTGCCCCCTACGATACCGTCAACCTCAGGGCTATGCTCACGCTTGAGCAACTACACCCCGCGGCTATCGGTTATAGCGACCACACCCAGGGGATCATCGTCCCGATTACGGCTGTAGCCATGGGCGCAAAGGTGATTGAGAAACACTTCACGCTCGACCGTAACCTACCCGGTCCGGATCACAAAGCTTCACTAATGCCCGACGAACTTACAGAAATGGTTCGGCAAATCCGCATCGTGGAGCAAGTGCTCGGAAGCCCGGACAAAGTGGTTACCCCAATAGAAGCCTCCAACCGCGCCGTTGCACGCAAGAGCATCGTGGCCTCCCGCCCTATCCGTCGAGGGGAGATACTCACTCCCGACAATCTCACCGTAAAGCGCCCCGGCACAGGACTTTCACCCATGCTCTGGGACGAGATTATAGGTACTGAGGCCAACCGCGATTATCTCCCCGACCAACTCATCACACTCGACTGAATGAGCCGAAAGATAGTAGTAGCATGCGACTCGATGAAGGGTTCGCTCACGTCGGTACAAGTCGCTGAAGCTATATCACAAGGTATCAAGTCAGTAATACCTTCAGCCGATATCGTTAGTGTGCCCATAGCCGACGGCGGTGAGGGTACCACAAAGGCATTGGTTACGGCCCTCCACGGCCACGAGGTCGAAGTGCGTGTGCACAGCCCGTTGGGTGCTGAAGTTACAGCCCATTACGGCATCGTCGGCGATACGGCCATAATAGAGATGGCTCAAGCCGCCGGACTCGAACTCATACCTCCGCAGCTCCGCAACCCAATGAAAACCACCACCCGAGGTGTGGGTGAAATGATACTCGACGCCCTCAACTGCGGATGCCGACATATAATAATGTGTATAGGCGGAAGCACCACCAACGATGGGGGCATGGGCATGCTCACTGCCTTAGGCTCTCGATTTCTCGACATCAACGGCCGGCAGCTCCCCGGCATCGGAGCATCCCTTGCCAAAGTTGCCTCAATAAAACTTGAGAGACTCGACCCGCGGATAAAGGATTGCCATATTGAAGTAGCTTGCGATGTTGACAACCCCCTGTATGGACCTGATGGGGCAGCCTACATCTTCGCCCGCCAAAAAGGGGCTGACGATAAAATGATAGCCGCACTTGACCGCGGACTTCGCAACTACGGACTGATACTCAACAAATTTACAGGAATCGACATCGCCTCTATGCCCGGGGCCGGCGCCGCCGGAGGCATGGGAGCAGGACTGTTAGCGCTACTGCACGCCCAACTGCTAAGAGGCATCGACCTCGTGCTCGATGCCGTTGACTTCGACCATATCATCAAAGGCTCCGACCTGATTATCACCGGCGAGGGACACATCGACGCACAGACACTCAATGGCAAAGCCCCTTTAGGAGTGCTCCGCCGAGGTCAACGAGCCGGAGTGCCCGTGATAGCCGTGGCAGGGGCTTTGAGCGACGAGGCCGAACTGCTACATGCAGGCTTCTCAGCCATCTTCCCTATCGCCGACCCATCGCTCGACCTCGCCCACAACATGGATCCCACCATCGCCACCACCCACCTCATCGCCACCGCCACCCACATCGCAAATGCCCTGAAACGACAGCTCTAATTTTTGTAGGGCGAAAAATTTCCGGTGTATCCTTTTTTTGGTTATTTTTGCACCACAAAAACTCAAACTTTATCTACAAGATGAAAAAGCATAATTTCTACGCCGGCCCCTCAATCCTGAGTGACTACACCATCCGCAACACCGCCGATGCAGTGCTCAACTTTGCCGACACAGGCCTGTCAATCCTCGAAGTATCACACCGCAGCAAGGAGTTTCAGGCAGTAATCGATCAGGCAGCAGCCCTCGTCAAGGAACTCCTCGACATCCCCCAAGGCTACAGCGTGCTCTTCCTCGGAGGAGGTGCCTCACTGCAATTCTGCATGATCCCCTTCAACCTGCTCAAGACTAAAGCATCATATCTCGACACCGGCACATGGGCCAGCAACGCCATTAAGGAGGCCCGCCTCTTTGGTGAGGTCGACGTAGTTGCCTCTTCGAAGGACGCCAACTACACATATATCCCCACCGGCTACACCGTGCCCGACGACTCCGACTACTTCCACATCACCACCAACAACACCATCTACGGCACCGAGATGCGCTACGACCCCGATGTCAATGTACCTCTGGTAGCCGATATGTCGTCCGACATCTTCTCCCGCCCCATCGACTTCAACAAATACATAGCAGTATACGCCGGAGCGCAGAAGAACCTCGCCCCCGCCGGCGTGACCATCGTCATCGTCAAGGATGATTACCTGGGCCATGTGGACCGCCCCATCCCCACCATGCTCAACTATCAGACACACGTCAACAAGGGCTCGATGTTCAACACACCTCCTGTGCTCCCCATCTACTCAGCCCTCCAGACCCTCACATACTACAAACAGCTAGGAGGCATCAAAGAGCTTGAGCGCCGCGATCTGGCCAAAGCCAAAGCCCTCTACGACGCCATCGACAGCTCCAAGATGTTTGTCGGCACCGTCACCAACCCCGCCGACCGCTCTATAATGAACGTATGCTTCGTGATGCGCCCCGAATACAAGGAGCTTGAGAGCAAGTTTGTGGAATTCGCATCGCAGCGCGGCATCGTAGGCATCAAGGGACACCGCTCAGTAGGTGGCTTCCGCGCTTCGCTCTACAACGCCATGCCCATGGAGAGCGTGCAAGTGCTCATCCAGGCCATGAAGGATTTTGAGGAAACCCACTAACCAGCAAAGCCGTGAAAGTATTAGTAGCTACTGAGAAACCCTTCGCAGCCGTAGCCGTCGAAGGGATACGCCAAGAGGTGGAGCTGGCAGGCTACACCCTTGAGCTGCTTGAGAAATACACCGATAAGTCGCAACTGCTCGCCGCAGTGGCCGATGCCGACGCCCTGATCGTTCGCTCTGATAAAGTAGATAAGGAGGTGCTCGACGCTGCACGTCAGCTCAAGATTGTGGTGCGCGCCGGAGCCGGATATGACAACATCGACCTCGCCGAGGCCACAGCTCATGGCGTAGTGGTGCAAAATACCCCCGGACAAAACTCCAACGCTGTGGCCGAACTCGTGTTCGGCATGACCGTGATGGCTGTACGCAACATGTATGATGGCACATCGGGCACCGAGCTTAAGGGCAAGACCCTCGGCATCCATGCCTTCGGACAAGTGGGACGCAATGTGGCACGCATAGCCCAGGGCTTCGGCATGAAGGTCAGTGCCCTCGACCCATATTGCCCCGACCAGGTGATGACCGATGCCGGAGTGACCCCCATCCACTCAATCGACGCCTTGTATAGCGACAACAAATTCGTGTCGCTCCACATACCCGCCACCGACGAGACACGCCGCTCAGTGGGCTACCACCTGATCACCCTCATGCCTAAGGGTGGCGTGCTTATCAACACCGCCCGCAAGGAGGTGATTGACGAGGAAGGTCTGGCCAAGGCTCTCGCCGACCGTCCCGACCTGAAATATGTGGCCGACATACGTCCCGACAATGCCGAGCAGCTGCTTGAGCAGTTCAGCGGCCGCGTGTTCTTCACCCCCAAGAAGATGGGCGCACAGACCGCCGAGGCCAATATCAACGCCGGTATCGCCGCCGCCAACCAGATTGTAGCCTTCCTGCGTGATGGCGTCAATCGCTTCCAGGTCAAGCGCCCGAAATGATGCAGATTGATGTCGATGCCGTGCTTCGCCAGAAGCTGCCCCGTCACTACCGCTTCATACCGCGCTTCATCATCAAAAAGCTGTCACGCATCATCTGCCAGGAACAGCTCAATGAGATGCTCCGCATCAATGAAGGGAAGGAGGGGTCGGCATTCTGCCGCGGCGTCATCGACCATCTGCACATCACATTAAGAGAGTACGGCACAGAGCACCTCGACCCCGCCATCCAGCGCATTGTCATCGTGTGCAACCACCCCCTTGGCGGACTCGACGGCATGGCGATGATTGATATCGTGGCCCGAAGAATGGGCATCGAGCCCTGGTTTGTGGTCAACGACATATTGATGGCGATACCTCCGCTTCGCCCGGTGTTCCTGCCGGTCAACAAGCATGGCGCACAGAGCCGCGAGTCGTTGCGCATGCTCGACCAGGCCCTCGCCGGCGACCGACCGGTCATCATCTTCCCCGCCGGACTGGTGTCGCGCAAAGCCAAGGATGGAGCTATAGCCGACCTGCAATGGCAGCGGTCGATAGTCAACAAGTGCATCAAGCACAAGCGTGACATCGTACCCGCCTACTTCGACGGCACCAACTCCAACTACTTCTACAACTTCGCCCGACGCCGCACTCGGCTCGGACTGAAACTCAACATCGAGATGATACGCCTCCCCCGCGAAATCCTCCTCAAGGAAAATGCCAATCTCAACGCCGTGTTTGGCGCCACAATCCCCTGGCAAACACTCAAGGGTGGCCGCGAAGCGCAGTCGACCATCGACTCGCTGAGGCAGCAGTGCTACTCACTGCGTAGCCTCATCCCACAAGATGCACTGTATAAACCTGAAAAACGATGAACCAACGAGTTATCGACCCCGTGCCTGAACAGCTGATACAGGCCGAGCTGACACCTGACCGACTATTGCGCCCAACCAACAAGGGGGGCAACGACATCTACGTGGTCAACGCCCAGAACGCGCCAAACACCATGAGCGAAATCGGCCGACTGCGCGAAATAGCCTTCCGAGCCGCCGGTGGCGGCACCGGCAAGGATTGCGACATCGACCGCTACGACCTGATGGATCCACCATGTCAGCAACTCATTGTATGGGATCCACAAGCCCGGCTGATACTCGGCGGTTACCGCTTCATCATCGGCCCAGACATCAGGTTGGAGGATGGTGTGCCGCGCATCGCCACATCCCACATGTTCAAATTCTCTGACCTATTCCTCAGAGAATACCTCCCGTCGACCATCGAGCTGGGACGCTCGTTCGTCAGGCTCGAATACCAATCATCGCGAGCCGGAGCCAAAGCCCTTTACGCCCTCGACAACCTGTGGGACGGCCTGGGGGCGCTAACCGTGGTGTATCCTCAGATTAAGTACCTGTTTGGCAAAGTGACGATGTACCCCAGCTACTCCACCGAGTGCCGCAACATGATCCTGTATTTCCTCCACAAGCACTTCCCCGACCCCCAGGAGCTGGTGCGCCCCATCAACCCCTTATGGCTCGATATCGACGCCGAAGCCATGCAGCGGCTCTTTGTGGGAGAGACATTCAAGGACGACTATAAGATACTCAACACCGCCATACGCTCGCAGGGCTACAACATCCCGCCGCTGGTCAACGCCTACATGAGCCTTTCGCCAAAGATGAAGATGTTTGGCACGGCTATCAACGATGAATTTGGCGACGTGGAGGAGAGCGGCATATTCTTCGCCATCGACGAGATCTTCGAGGAAAAGAAGCAGCGCCATATCGGCACCTACATCAACCGTCTCAACCCATAGCCCGAATAACCCGCTCCGATGTACTTGCGCACCCAAGGAGCGTCGGCGATAACGTCAGGCTCCCCCACCCGCAAGTAGGGTCGCTCCATGGAGCGTCGGCGTAAACACAAGGCGACTCCCCACCCCAATTGGTGTCGCACAAAAAACAATCGGCTGTCATCACGACAGCCGACTGTTTTTTAACCTTTAACCTAATACCATGAAAAACACAGTGCAAATATAGTAATTACCTGTTGGTTGAATTAAATTAGTGCATATTTCACTTGACCGATTTGACGATG
>CAZVNS010000032.1:0-18237 GCA_964628905.1 uncultured Muribaculaceae bacterium
CCTATCGATTGAACCAGAAAAATTGGAGACCGCCTGCTTGGGCGTATAAGAAATTTCGAAAACGAATCGAAACCCTCTTCTCTCAACTCAACGACCAGTTTATGATGATCCGAAATTACGCAAAACAGCCCACTGGCCTTTTCACTCGGACAGCAGCCAAAATCGCGGCCCTCACAGTGCTTCAGTACGTTAATTTCATCAATCATCGTCAAATCGGTCAAGTGAAATATGCACTAATTTAATTCAACCAACAGGTTTCTTAGAGTTTTTAGAGGACTCTGAACTTAACGAGCGATTAGCAGCCAGCGGCTGCCACCCTCTGCTGTGAAGCCGATGATGCGGGTGTCACCTCCGTCGCGGATGGCGAGCTTGCGTCGCAGTGCGTCGGCACTAATCCCCATGTTGCGCTCGCTGACCATCGCTACAGGGTAGCGGCGGCTGAGCCGCTTGATTACCGATGAGGCGTAAGGCGACACCTCTATAACGCTCAATCGTACGCCTGGAAAATCCGCTATTTCCCCCGACCCATAAAATAGTTGTGTGTTAGCAGCGGGTTTAGCCAGCCCATAGCGAGAGCTTAACGTGCGCATGCCACCGGCCTTCATCACAGCGGGGTAGGGGATATATAGCGATTGGCCCACTTGTGGCATGGCTATGATAGAATTGGACTCAGACTCCTCGACGCGGGTGAGGCTAAATGTTGACTTTGTGCCATCTGGGCGTAGCGTGACAGCCTCAATGGCAATCGTACCAGGCTCCATCACACAAGAAAAGTCGACATCGGCTATAAGCTCCTTGCATTCTGTGGTGGTGCCAAGGGCGATGATTCGGCGGGCGGATTGAAGTTCGCGGTGTGTGGCATAAATGTCGAGCATGGGCGACATCTTCACTATCAATCGCCGACAGATACGACTGATGTCGGGAAGCAACTTAAGCACATCCGGCTGACAGTCAGACAATCCATAGACCCTCTGCCCATTGTCACCGCGGCGTGCCGGGTCTATGAAGCACACATCGTAGATGGTAGGGTCTGGTTGGGCAAGTTGTGATTTCAGCCAATTGGCGCAGTCGTCGCACACCACACGGAGATTATCGATTGAGAGCACTGAGGCGTTGTAGTCCAGGGCCTCAGCCATAACGGGATCACGCTCAATAGCAGTCACTCGCCGCGCTCTTCGAGCAAGGGCCATGGCGTCGATGCCAAGTCCCGAGGTGAGGTCGACCACGCTGTCCCCTTCGCTTATGAGCGATGCATGGTAGCGGGCGAGTGCTTCCGATGTGCATTGCTCTACGCTCAAGTCTGTGGAGATGAAAGTTCGTGGGTTGGATGTTAGTTGAGGAAGCTTTTTTGAGGCACGCTGTCGGCGTTGCACCTGATTGATAGCCTCGGAAATCCATGGCTGATGCCAACGTGACGATGCTAAACGCAGCTTGACGGGGTCATCCGAAGAGTGTTCGGCAATCCATTGCCAAAACTCTTCATGGAAGTGTGCGATAGGCATCATGCGAGGGTCATGGAGTCGGGAGTGAGGAGTATCTTATGCTCCTTATAGAGATGTCCGACGGCTTTCTTGAAGTCCTTCTTCGAGCATTGGAATGTTGCCTCGATGCGCTCGGGAGATGATTTATCGGTGATGTCGACAGTGCCACCTGAGGTAGTGATGTATTGCAGTATGCGGTCAGCGAGTGCGGCTATTCGCTGCTCGATATTGCCTGAAAGTGTAAGGTCAATTTTACCATCGTCACGGATTGACTTCACATAAGCCTTGACGGGAACACCGATTTCGAGTGGACGGAATATCTCGTTGTCGTAGATCATGCCGAAGTGGAGATTGTCGACAATTGCGCGATAGCCGATGGGGGTGTGTTGCCAAATCAGTGCGTTTACTTCGTCACCTCGGTGGTAGTCGGGAAACACATTTCCGATATATTTCTCAAGCTTGGCGGTGGCTACCACACGCTTGGTGGCGTTGTCGAGATAGATATAGACCGGGTAGATGCCTCCGGGAGCCATGTGGGCCTTCTGCTCGCTAAATGGTACGAGGAGCTGCTTCGACAAACCCCAGTCGAGGAAGGCTCCCACACGGTTGACATCGACCACTTGCAGGAAGGCTACTTCACCCACCTGTGCGAAGGGATGCTCGGTGGTGGCAATCAGGCGATCCTCGGAGTCTGTATAGACAAACACTTTGATTTCATCCCCTACGTGCGCACCCTCAGGGATATAGCGTGCGGGGATGAGGATTTCCACACCGTTGCCAGCATCGAGATATGCGCCAAAGTCGACGAAGCGGTTGAGACGCAGCGTGTTGTATCGGCCAATATTTACCATCTGCCCCATTGTCTTTGGTTATCTATTAATAACGAATAAATCGAATGATGGTTTAAAACATCTGATCGGGATACTGCCCGGCGGCGTGGAGAGCGGCAAGTCGGTCGATCACACCTTGGCGATCGTCGGCGTAGGTGACGCCAAACCATTGCGAAAGGGTGTCGAGCACCTTTACTGTGGCCTCGCCATTCTTTACTAATGTGTCGACCACAGTGGGGATATAATATTCCGATTTAGGGGTATTGAGTTTTTCGTCGAGGAATAGGCGGAATTCGCGGTCGCTGTAGTCGAAGTAGTCGGGAGTGAAGCCCCAGAGGTTCATCGATACAGGTGTGCGGGGATCGAGGGTAATCATCGCGCCGTCATCGCCGGTGCACACGATACTGCCATCTTCATCCTTGCGGATATCGGAGCGCTCGACCACTGAAGTCAGGAGCGAGTCAGCGTCGGTGGTGCACACTCCGCGCGACACAGTGCCATTGTCAGTCACGGTGTTGCCTACGCGAAATCCCACCATGCAGTAGTCGCCCGGGCGTGTTCGCTGACGCATAAGCTCGCGGGCTATCACCTCGTAGGCGTCACGGCCATAGAAGTCATCGGCGTTGATCACGGCAAATGGCTCATTGATCACCGAGGTGCCCATCATGATGGCGTGGTTAGTGCCCCAGGGCTTGGTGCGATCCGTAGGGCAAGTGTATCCTTGAGGAAGGGCGTCGACTGACTGGAAGACGACCTCGACAGGTATACGGTGTTCATATTTCGAAAGGACAATCCTGCGGAAGTCATCCTCGAAATCTTTGCGTATCACGAATACCACCTTGCCGAAACCGGCCTGGATGGCATCGTAGATGGAGTAGTCCATTATAGTTTGCCCGGAAGGGCCAAGGGGATCCAATTGTTTGAGTCCGCCGTAGCGGCTACCCATGCCGGCGGCGAGAACTAATAGAGTGGGTTTCATAGGAGTTTCAGTTATGTCCAAATTTTACTTTGGGTTTAGTGGCTTGGAATTCTTTGAGATATTGTGGCACGGAGTAAGCAAGGTCAAGGAAGTCGCGGCGCATGTAGGCTTGTTCAGCGAGGGCGAGCATGTCAGCGGCAAGAGGCTCAATGCCGTGGATGAAGCGAGCGTTGGGCGACTGAATCACATCCACAGCCTTGTCAGAGCCGTCGCCCATGAAATATACTGTGCGGTCAGCAAGATATTCACCGTAGCTGGTCTGGTCGAGTATCAGGGGACGAGGGGAGAGCAGGGGGGTGAGAGCGAAATCGTAGACCGCGGTATAGACCTCCATACGTCGGGCGTCAATCATGGGAGCGAGCAGTGCCTCAGGGTCGAGGTCGGCATGGAACATCGCACCTACGGCAAGTAGCTTCAGCGTGTCGACCCCTACAAGAGGGATGTCGAGAGCGTAAGCCAGCCCTTTAGCCTCCGACAGACCGACGCGAAGCCCGGTGTAGCTGCCGGGACCTATGCTGACGGCCACAGCGTCGATGGGCATGTCGTGCTCGCAGGCGTGGTCAAGACATTCCTTGATATAGCCGCTAAGCAGGGTGGCGTGGTTGCGCCCATCGGCATTGTGACAGTGCTTTAGCACCATGCCGTCGGAGGTCAACGCCACTGAGCAAACGCTTGTTGAAGTCTCTATATTTATAATCGTTGCCATCGTTTGTGTAAAATTTCGTGTGCAAAATTACTCATTATTAATGGCAATTGGGTAACTTTGTGCAAAAATTTACGCAATATGCTTTTATCAATGACCGGGTTCGGCCGGGCGGTGGTCGAAAACTCACGCCACCGTTTCACCATAGAAATCAAGTCGCTAAACTCCAAACAGCTCGACCTGTCGATGCGAGTGTCGTCGGCTTACCGCGACATGGAGCTTGAGATACGCAACATCATAGCACGCTCGCTTGAGCGCGGCAAGGTGGAAGTGAGCGTCTATGTGGAGTCGCTCGGAGGTGACGCCCCCACGCAGTTCAACATCCCCGTGCTGCAAGCTTATAAGGCACAGGTCGAGAGTATGGCCAAGGAGCTTGGACTTCCCGAGCCCACCGACTGGTACTCACTGCTGCTGAGATTTCCGGAGACCATGCACACCGACACATCGGGCGAGGTGAGCGAGGACGACTCACGCATCCTCCTCCAAGGCGTCGAGCAGGCAGTGGCCGCTCTGATGGAGTTCAGGGGTAAGGAGGGCAAGAAGCTCTACGAATTCTTCACAAAGCGCATCGAGGCCATCGCTGAGTTGCTGAAGGATGTGCCACGCTATGAGCACGAGCGCATAGAACGGGTGCGTACTCGCATCGAGGAGGGACTGACAAAGATTGCCGCAATCGACTTCGACAAGGGGCGTCTGGAGCAAGAGATGATATTCTACATCGAGAAACTTGATGTGTCGGAGGAGAAGCAGCGCCTTGCCCAGCATCTCAACTATTTCAACGAAACAATGGATGCCGCTCCGGGTCAGGGCAAGAAGCTCGGCTTCATCAGCCAGGAGATGGGACGTGAAATCAACACCCTTGGATCGAAGAGCAACCATGCGGAGCTGCAGAAGCTCGTGGTGAAAATGAAGGATCAGCTTGAGCAAATCAAGGAGCAGGTACTCAATGTGATGTAGTCCATGGAAGGTAAGGTGATCATAATCTCTGCCCCCTCGGGGTGCGGCAAGTCGACCATAATCAACGCGCTGATGGCTCAAGGCAACATCGACATGCAGTTCTCTGTTTCGGCCACCAATCGCCCACCAAGAGCCGGGGAGCGCGATGGGGTGAACTACTATTTCCTGTCGGACCGGGAATTTGACGAGCGTATAGCCGCCAAGGCATTTGTCGAGTATGAGGAGGTGTATACCGGACGTTTCTACGGCACGCTGCGCAGCGAGGTGGACCGCATACTCGAGTCGGGCCACAACGTAGTGCTCGACGTCGATGTGAAGGGTGGGCTCAACGTCAAGCGGCAGTTTGGCGACCGCGCTTTGAGCATCTTCATCAAGCCGCCGTCGGTGGAGTGCCTCCGCAAACGCCTGGAGGGGAGAGCCACAGACTCCCCCGAGGTGATTGCTGAACGTGTAGCCAAGGCCGACTATGAGCTGACGTTCGCCGAATTATACGACTATGCGGTGGTCAACGACGACCTGCCAACGGCCATAGCCGAGGTGGAGGAGGCTATCACACAATTCCTGTTAAGATAATGAAGCGTATAGGGGTGTTCGGAGGGTCGTTTGACCCGGTGCATATCGGTCACACGGCGTTGGCCAATTACATCGCTCAGTCGGGACTTGTCGACGAGGTTTGGCTCACGCTCTCACCTCAGAACCCCTTTAAAGCAGATCGAAATCTCACCGACGATACCCACCGATTGGAGATGCTCCGTGTCGCCACTGCCCAGGACTCCATCCTCCGAGCTTGCGATGTGGAGCTGACTATGCCACGCCCTTCATACACGATAGATACACTGCGGAAACTCTCAGAGATGTATCCTGAGTGCGGCTTCTGCCTGATAATCG
This sequence comes from uncultured Muribaculaceae bacterium, assembly GCA_964628905.1. Taxonomy (GTDB): domain Bacteria; phylum Bacteroidota; class Bacteroidia; order Bacteroidales; family Muribaculaceae; genus JAJPXC01. The sequence continues at coordinate 5,839 of CAZVNS010000032.1, forward strand.
GAGGAGACAATTGGGGTAACTTCAGCCGTTGGAAGGAGCATCGCAGGATAATAGACAATTATGGAGTGATCATCTATCCCCGTCCGGGATTTGACATCAACCCTCGGGAGCTGCCGGCCAACGTCACCACCGTCGACGCTCCGATGGTGGAAGTCTCCAGCACATGGATACGCCAAGCCATCGCCGGTGGACGCGACGTGAACTATTTCATGCCCGCCGGCGTATACCCTTATATCATCAACAACCATCTGTATCAACACTAACCGACTATGAATACCAACACAATAGCATTCGTGGGACTGTGCAGCGAGTACTGCCAAACCATTGAGAACGCCTCACAGCTCTCAGCCGTCGAGCTGGCCCAAGAGATGACACGCCTGTTGCCTCGGCTCTATATTGCCGCCACCGATCTCAAGGCCGATTCGCTGGAGCCCGACGAAGAATACATCAACCCATCGCTCGACGAGGAGTATTACGAGTCGATACGCCGCACACTCGAGGGGGTGATGGGGGAGGACGACACCTACCTTGAAGTGTTTGAGGACGACATGAAGTACTCCGACACTCCCATCGGGGCAAGCATCTCAGAGTCGCTCGCCGACATATTCCAGCCACTCTACAACTTCCTGGCGATGATAGACAACGCCCCCGATGAGATAGTCAACACGGCCGTCGGAGCTATCCATTACGACTTCGACGCATATTGGGGGCAGACTCTATGCAACGTGATGCGCCCCCTCCATCACATCGCTGTATCTCAAGCCGACTGACCGTGAGTGTGTGAGAATACCAAAATTTTGCTTAACTTTGTCACAAAAACGCATCGTATGTTTAAATCAGTCAGAGCAATCATAACCACCGCGGCACTTATAATATCAGCCACGATAATAGCCGCCACACTCACCCACAGAGTGCAACCGGGCGAAACGGCCTACAGCATCGCAAAGCGCTATGGCGTGGCCCTGGAGACTCTATATAAGTACAACCCTCAGACTCGTGAGGGACTTCGGGCGGGCGACGTGCTCGTGCTTCCCGACAACGGCACAGCGCAGCCTCAGGAGATTGCGCCTGAGGTCGACAAAGCTTACCATACGATCGAGCGCGGCGAGTCGCTATTCGGCATCGCCAAGCGTTATGGCATGACTGTCGACGAGCTGATGGCTCTTAACCCTCACGTCAACACCGACGGATACACCGCCGGCACAATACTTCGCCTCCGCAAGGACACCGCAGCCCCTGCGGCTCGTGTCATCGCCTCTGAGCCTGCCCCCGCAGAGGCAGTTGACTCAGCCAATATAGCCAAGGTAGCAAATTTAGTAAAAGCAGCTAAAGCCGACAATGACACCCCGGCGGCCGAACCCGCCCCTATTGCCGATCCAGTCACTGTGGCTCCGGCAGTCGCAGAAGCAACCGACCGCACTATAGTGGTCATGCTCCCACTGATGTCAGAGGCCGTCGAGACCAAGGATAAAACAGCCCAACACTCCACCGACTTCGTTCGCGGGCTCTTGATTGCCGCCGACACACTCTCGCACAATGGCGCCGACATCCGCATCATCGTTTGCGACACCCACAACAGTGTCGACTCAGTGCGCCGTCAGCTCCGTCGCCCCGAAATTCAGTCGGCCGCAGTGATCATCGCACCGAGCGACACCCTGCAGCTCCAAGCCATTGCAGCCAACGCCGGTCAGGACACTTGGGTGCTCAACCCATTTGCCGTTAAGGACGACACATTCCTCACCAACCCCCGCGTAATCCAAGCCAACATCCCTCACGACGAGATGTACGGCAAAGCCATCGACACCTTCATGAACCTCTATACAGGTTTCACTCCCGTATTCCTCACTAACAACAACGAACAGCGCAACGACAAGGCCGAATTCACCCGGATGCTTCGCTCACAGCTTCAAGCCGAGGGTCGCCAGTGGGTCGACGTGAACTACAACATAGCCCTTACCGAGAAATTCCTCGAGGACCTTGACCCCGCGGGGCGATACGTGTTCGTGCCCGCCTCAAGCTCAAAGGGGGAGTTCAACCACTACGCCTCGACAATCAAGAAATTTGCCGATGCCAACCCTCAGGCCGAAATCCGCCTCTTCGGATATCCCGAATATGTAACCTTCAAGGGAGCTACCAGAGAAGCCCTCGGCGACCTTAACGCCACGATCTACTCGCGCTTCTTCCTTGACGACCTCGACTACAACGCCCGCAAGCTCGCCGGACAATTTGCCGGCAAGTATGGCCGCGAGATGCTCGAAGTCTACCCCTCGCAAGCAGTGCTCGGCTACGACCTCGGTCGCTATCTGATCGCAGCCTTGCGCTCCGACAAGGGTGATGGCAAAATAGGCACACCCGCTGCCGGCGTGCAGACCCCCATCCACCTCGACTACGACGCGCACACCGGGCCGGTCAACACCGCCATCTACATCATCACATTCACTCCCGGCGGCTTCGCACAAAAGAGCGTGAAATAAACTGTTAAAGAATGAAACCTACCCGACTCCTCCTTGCTCTCATCATAGCCGCCACGGTTCTGACCGCGACAGCCGAGACTCACTACAAGCCTCAGATACGTGTCGGAGGCAAAGCAGGCATGACAATGTCGGAGATGTCGTTCTCCCCATCAGTGAACCAGCGGATGCTTAACGGCATTATCGTTGGCGCCACCTTCACCTACGCCGAAGAGAAGCTCTTCGGACTCCGTGCAGAGCTATGCCTTGAACAACGAGGTTGGCAGGAGGACTACAAGGAGCTGTCATCACGCTTCTCCTATCAGCGAAGCCTCACCTATCTGCAACTGCCACTGTTGACCCAGATACAGTTTGGCTCGCGCCGGATTAAATGCACAGTGACCCTTGGCCCAGAGGTAGCCTACATGATATCTGACCACGCCACAGCCAACTTTGACTATAACAACATCGGCAGTCTCACCGACTACCCCGTGGTCAACCGCATGAACGAGCAGCTCACCATGGAGGTTGCCCGCCGATTTGACTACGGCATCTCGGCCGGAGCCGGCCTGCAGTGGAATGTGAGCCGCCGCCACGCCGTGCAGCTCGAAGGCAGATTCTATTACGGCTTGGGCAACATATTCCCCGACCGTCGCCGCGACGTGTTCAGCGCCTCACGAGGCATGTCGATACAGGTCACCTTAGGTTACAACTTCAGGCTGCGATAGCCCATGCACACCACCGACACCGCCGAAATCGCCCGCCAAGCCCGCGAAGTGCTCCGCAAACACTGGGGGTACGATGATTTCCGACCTACCCAGCTCGATATCATCACCTCCGTGATGCAGGGCAATGACACCATCGGACTCCTCCCCACCGGCGGAGGCAAGTCAATCACCTTTCAAGTGCCGGCCATGATGCTCGACGGGCTCACAGTGGTAATCACCCCCCTGATATCGTTGATGAAAGACCAGGCCGACAACCTGGCGCGCGTAGGCATCCGCGCCACCTACATCCACGCCGCCATGTCGTCGAGAGAGCATCGCCTTGCCATCGACCGCTGCCGCCTGGGCCGCGTCAAAGTGCTCTACCTCTCCCCCGAGAGGCTCCAATCCCAATCATTCCTTGAGGCAGCCGCGCAATTCGACATCAGCCTCATAGTGGTCGACGAAGCCCATTGCATCTCGCAGTGGGGCTACGACTTCCGCCCTTCCTATCTGCGCATCGGCCAACTGCGAGCCATCTTCCCGGCAGCCCCCGTGCTTGCCCTTACGGCGTCGGCCACACCCGACGTGGTCACCGACATCATGCTCCAGCTCCGTTTCCGCAACCGCCAGCACCTCTATGCCCGCTCCTTCCACCGACCCAACCTATCCTATATCGTGCGTCAATGCAACCCAAAGGATCAGATGCTCCTCCAAGTCTTAGGGGGCGTCAGCGGGTCGGCCATCGTCTACGTACGCTCAAGGCGCCGCACGGCCCAACTCGCCCAAGCGCTTACCACCGCCGGCATCTCCGCCACATTCTACCATGCCGGGCTACCCCCTGCCGAGAAGGACCGCCGCCAAGAGTCGTGGCATCGAGGATTCACCCGCGTCATCGTGGCCACCAACGCATTCGGCATGGGCATTGACAAGCCCGACGTCAGACTCGTGGTGCACTACGACCTCCCCTCATCGCTCGAGGAATACTACCAGGAGGCAGGGCGCGCCGGCCGCGACGGACAGACGGCCTACGCCGTCATCCTCGCCAACACCACCGACCGCCGCACGCTGCAGCGACGCCTTGCCGACGCCTTCCCCTCGGTCGACTTCGTCAGGCGCGTCTACGAGCTGGTGGGCAACTACCTCGGCGTAGCCGTCGGCGAGGGATATGGCCGCAACTTCGAGTTCGCCACCGACCAATTCTGCCACACCTACCATCTGCCTCAGGCCGCAGTGCGCGGCGCCCTCGGGCTGCTCACCCAGGCAGGCTACATCGACTACGCCGACCCCGTCACCACCCGCTCCCGCCTAATCATCACTATGCAACGCCACGAACTCTACACCCTGCGGCTCGAACCATTCGACGACCGCACCCTCAACACCCTGCTGCGGCTCTACCCCGGACTCTTCGCCGACTACGTCAACATCGACGAGTCGCAGTTGGCACGCAACCTGGCGAGCACCGAGACCCAAGTCTACGAGTCGCTGATCACCCTGCGCCGCCACCGCGTCATCGACTACGTGCCGCGCCAAACCTCCCCCCGCGTCATCTACACCACCTCGCGCGAACTGCCCCGCCACGTCCAGCTCCCCACGGCCGTCTACGACGACCGCCGCCGACTGATGGAGCGCCGCATCCGAGCCATGGAGCGGTTCACCTTCGGCAGCGACATCTGCCGGAGCAACGTGCTGCTGCACTACTTCGGCCAGACGCCTGCCGCCGACTGCGGCCACTGCGACGTTTGCCGCGATCGGCGGGCGAGGGCGAGGGCGGCCGAGCCGGGGGTGCCGTCGGCCGAGGCGACGGTGATGTACCTCGCCGGCCAGCCCGGCGGCCATACCGCCGAGTATATGGTGCGGCAGTCGGCGCGGCCCCGACAGGAGGTGGTCGACGCCGTCAGGCAGCTGCTCGACCGGGGCAAGGTAAAACTCACGGCCGATGGCCGCATCACCAGGGTTGATAGCGGCGGGCGTTAACGAATTTTCAGTCCTTTAGCACTCCGGGGTGGCGCAGATAACACCGTTTAATCACTTTTAGCTTGAATTCGGCGGCCAAGAGGCGCGGCGGATTGTTATATATACAAAAACATCCGCGAAGCATCCCTAGTCCTTACCGAACGGTCAGTGATTGAAAGTCAGTAGGGCTCTCATAAATAAATAGTTGAAACGCGAAGCGAGCGACCCGCCCCCGTGGGCAGGCCGCTCGTGGAGCGTCGAGGGGTGACGAATTCCGATATTGAATGTTAAATAGTGCAAAATTATGAAATCGACTCAAAAAAATAAGCTACCTTTGTAAGTGCAACAATAAATCCACCGTGAGAGTCCCTAAGCCCTAAGCACTTATCGGCCTAAAGTCCCTTAAACCCCTCTAACAACTCAACAACTCAACAACTCTAACATATCACTATTAACCTTAAACCAATCACTAAATGAAAAAGCAAATCATCACAGTGATGGCGCTGTGCGCAGTGCAGCTCGGCCTGATGGCCCAGCCTCGGAGCGCGTCGGCGCCTGTGAAGCTTTTGGAGTGTGAGTCGGGTCTGATGGCCCCGGTATGGTCGCCTGATGGCAGCCGGATAGCCGTGACTACCGACAACTACACCGGCATCATGGTGGCCAACGCCGACGGCTCAGGCCTCCGAACCCTCACCACCGCCCCCGGCGCAGGCTACAAGATGGCCTGGAGCGCCGACTCGCGGCAGATCATGGGTCGCGTCAACGTGTACGACCAAAGCCAGCGCGTCAGCCGCCGGATGACAACTTGGTCGGTAGCCTCAGGCGAGGTGACCGCTACTGAGAGCGCCACCCGCCGCGCCGCCGCTCCCCAGTGGGCCAAGACCGGCACCGCCTACGACATCATGGTCGGCCAGGCAGGCGAGGCCGCAGAATTGCTCCCCGAGCTCAATGAGTACAAGGGCGCTATCGTGATCAACCCCGCACTGTCGCCCGACGGCAGCAAGATTGCATTCCAAATCCCCGGTCACGGCGTGATGCTCTGCTCGGCCGACGGCACGAATGTGACCAAGCTGTGCAAGGGCTCACATCCCCAGTGGCTGGCCGACGGCAAGACCATAATCCTGACCCGCGTGCAGGACAATGGCCGCGAGTTTACCGCATCTGACATCTACGCCGTCGACACCACCACCGGAACCGAGACCCTGCTCACCGCCGATACCGACGTGATACCGCTGACTCCCGCCGTATCGCCCGACGGGCAGCGCATAGCCTTTGAGAACGCCGCCGACGCAGCAATCTATGTAATCACCCTCAACTACTAATAAGGCCATGAAAAAATTATTAAGCAAAAGCATTCTGGCCGCCGCATTGGTAGCCATAGCAGCCCCCAACGCCCTGTCGCAGGACAAGGTGACCGGCTGGGGTGACTGGAAACTGTATATCGACCCCGGACATTCAGGACATGAAAACCAGGGCATGTGGGGATACTCCGAGGCTCAGAAGACCCTCCGCGTAGCCCTCGCCATCCAGGAGTTCCTACAGACTTACACCGACATGCCTGAGGATTGCCTCAAGCTGTGTCGCTACGACGACAACACAACCGTCGACCTCGAGGAGCGCTCTGATGCCGCCAACGCCTGGGGCGCTGACTTCTACTACTCAATCCACTCCGATGCAGGAGCCACTGAGAACTCCATAGTGCTCCTCTTCGGCGGATGGCGCAAGGATGGCGTGGAGATCGAGAAGACCCCCAACGGCGGTAAGGCTTACGGAGAGATCCTCAACCCCAACCTCTCAGGTGTGATGCAGATACCCTCGCGCGGCAACTTGTACGACCGTTGCTTCTACGACCCCTCGCCCGAGACACATACCAACCAGTATCCCTATCTGTCGGTCAACCGTCGCTCCAACATGCCCTCACTGCTCTCCGAGGGTGGCTACCACACAATCGCCGCCCAGCAGCAGCGCAACATCAACGACCAGTACAAGCGCCTGGAGGCTTTCGCAGCATTCCAGTCGCTGCTCCAGTACCACGGAGTGGCACGTCCGGCTCAGACATTCCTCACCGGCGTGGTGAGCAACGCTGAGAACGGCCAGCCCATCAACGGCGCTGTAGTAACCGTCGGCGACAAGACCTACACCACCGACACCTGGGAGTCAGCCTTCAAGCCCTACACCAACAATCCCGACCTGATCCACAACGGTTTCTACCTGTTCGAGGGACTTAAGGCCGGCGAGACTGTCGAAGTGAAGTTTGAGGCCGAAGGTTACGAAACTCTCACCACCACAGCCACCATCAAGGAAGGCAAGCAGGACGGCACATCGCCCGACTACGTGACATTCCTCGACGTAGCTATGACCAACATCGCTCCCGCCCGCGTGGCTTCAATCTCAGTGGCCGACCTCGACGCTGTCACCCCCCTGCAGCCCCTGACCATCACATTCACCCGCAACATGGACCGCACGTCGGTAGAGCAGGCATTCTCAATCAACCACAACGGCAAGGTTGACCTGTCGTGGGCAAATGACTACACACTGCTCGTCGACCTGAGCCAGCTCCTTGCCGAGTGGGACTACACCATCACCATCGATGGCTCAGTAGCTAAGAACTCAGCTACAGGCCAGCTGCTCGACGGCGATGGCGACGGCACCGAGGGTGGCAACTACACCCTGACATTCACCATGGCCGAGCCCGACCTCGAAGCGCCCAAGATCGCTCAGACCTATCCCGCTGATGGCGGCGAGGCAGACTTCGACCGTCGCCCCGTGATCGGTATTGAGTTTGACGAAGAGGTCAACTGGAACGAGGACACAATGGCTGACTTCGTAACCGTGACCGATGCCTTCGAAAATGTATATCCCGGCAAGCTCGTTCACTCCGTGACCCTTGGCAAATCATTCCTACAGTACTATCTTGACAAGGACCTGCCTCTGGACCAGGCATTCCTGGTGACCCTCAAGGCCGGCGTGGCCGATATGTACGGCAACGTCACCACCGAGCCCTCATACTTCCGCTTCCTGTCAGAATACCGCCGCATGAATGATAGCCGCATGCTTCAGGACATGAACGAAATCGGCAACTGGTGGACACCCGGCGGCTCAGGCTCCACAAAGGGTATCATCATCGACGACTCCTCTGTATCAGTGAGCACCCTCACATGCACAACCGACGCCGACAACACCGGCTCAATGCAGATGATCTACGTATTCGACATGGAAACCGCAACCCCCCTGTGGAACATCCGCGAATACTGGACCAAGGGTAACTCAGAATTGATGGACGAGACCGAAAACTGCGTGCTCCGCGCCCACATCTACGGCGACGCCTCCAACAACTCCGTATCAATCATGGCCCGCGTCAAATCGACCAACGGCCTCAACCACGGCCCGCAAATGCCTATCGACTTCCGCGGATGGCGTCCCCTGATCTGGGACCTCAACGGCGAATGTGAGACATTCACCGGCGACGGCACAATGTCAGGTTCAATCTACATCGACTCATTCTTCATGATCCACGAGGACACCGACCCCGACGACGAAGATATCCCCTACCAGGAATGGCAAGGCCAGGTTAACTTCGACAACCTCATGTGGACCAAGTGGGACTACGAGAACTCAGAGCGCAACGCCAACATCGAGGACGTAGCCATCCCCGAGTCAGGCGTGGCTAACATAGCAGTCGACCGCGGCGCAATCACCTGCGACGGCACATACGCAGCCGTAGCAACCAACGCCGCCGTCAACTCTATCGAGGTATACAACCTCGCCGGAGCACGCGTGGCAGCCGCCAAGGCATCACGCGTCAACGTATCCAACCTCGCAAAGGGCGTCTACGTAGTGCGTGCGCTGACCTCAGCCGGCACCGTTACAGCCAAGATCGTTAAGTAAACATACCTCCACCCAACACCAAGGGGCCGGGCATCCATGTCCGGCCCCTCATTTTTTTTTCTTAAATTGACGATCGATAGCGATTGAATATCAAAATAATCATTATCTTTGTGGAGTTGAAACGAACGCAACACTTATAATTATAATAGCTTTAAACAAACCAAAACCATGAGTAAACCCTATGTACTTGGTATCGATATCGGCGGTACCAACTCCGTATTCGGACTTGTTGATGCTCGAGGCGTGGTCATAGCCAGCGACTCGATTAAAACTGCCAAACACAACAAAATTGACGATTATATCGACGAGCTCTACACCGAGTCGATGCGCCTGATTGAGACCAACGACGCCGTCGACAAAGTGCACGGCATCGGCATCGGCGCCCCCAACGCCAACTACTTCACAGGTGTCATCGAGGATGGCGTCAACCTCCCTTGGCCGACACCCATACCTCTGGCTCAGCTCATGAGCGACAAATTCGGCATACCCGTGGCCATCACCAACGATGCCAACGCAGCAGCCATCGGCGAGATGACCTACGGAGCAGCCCGCGGCATCAAGGACTTCATCATGATCACACTCGGCACCGGCGTAGGTAGCGGCATAGTGGTCAACGGCCAGCTCGTGTATGGCCACGACGGATTTGCCGGCGAGCTGGGCCACATGATCGTGAAGCGCAACAACGGCCGAATCTGCGGATGCGGCCGCACCGGATGCCTCGAGGCTTACTGCTCGGCTACAGGCGTGGCTCGCACAGCGCGCGAATTCCTCGAAGTGCGCCCCAACGAGCCCTCACTGCTCCGCAACCGCCAGATTGACACCATCACCTCCAAGGATGTCTATGACGCCGCAATGACCGGCGACAAGCTCGCTAAAGAAATCTTTGAGTACACCGGCACAATCCTCGGTGAGGCCATGGCCGACATGACCGTCTTCTCATCGCCCGAGGCATTCATCCTCTTTGGCGGCCTCGCCAAATCAGGCGACCTGCTGATGAAGCCCCTGCGCAACGCCATGGAGAAGAACATGATGCCCATCTTCAAAGGCAAGGTCAAAGTGCTCCTCTCCGAGCTCAAGGAAGCCGACGCCGCAGTGCTTGGCGCAAGCGCCCTGGGCTGGGAGGCCAAGCCCATCGTCAACATCGTGCCCCCGCCACTACCTCAGGCATCCTCCCCGCAGAAACTACCACCGGAAATTCAATAAACCCACACGCAGTCGCTCCACCCCTTGTGGACGATTGCGTGTGGCCGTTTAATCGCACCGTGTCAATCGAGGCCACCAAGGAGGAGTTGGCTCCATATCTGACCTCCATTGGCAAGAATGTGCTTGGAGCGCAGTGATGGCACGTAGAAGTATTTTTATCCATCCTATAATCCTTAATTTTTATATCGCTATAACGATTAGTTCACCCTTCAACTATAATCAGCAATGAGAACCATTAACCTATTCACCTACGTTGGTGCCACGGCATCGTTGGCACTCATCCTCGCGGCTTGCGACGGCAAGGACATGCAGACAGCGCATCAAGAGACCTCACAGGAGTCGGCCGACCAATCCTTTGCCGACGCCGTCGGAGGCACCAACATCCAGTTCGTATCGTTCGAGGACTCAATAATCGTCGAGCTACCATCGATGACCGAACTAATCGGTAAGCCGAGCTACGCCACAATGGTGACCTCCGGGGTGTTCCCCGTAAGCTGGGGCGACACCAACCTCAAACCATTGCAGCAACGCCTTACCCAGACGGCCTATGGCACCAGCAACACCGTGCTCAAAGAAGCCATCGAATACTACGCCCTGCACCCCGCTTTGGTTGATGACAGCGACCATGTGACGCTCGCGCCCCCAAAACTACTACCTGACTCCACCATGTCAGAGCAACAAGCCGTCATAGCCATCGAGACAATGGACTGCGACCTCCTCGCCATGAGCGTGTTCAACTACACTTACCCCTACGGAGCGGCTCATGGCAACTATGGCACCACTTACATCAACTTCTATGTCCCCACGGCCCAGGTGCTTGATGACACCGACATATTCCTTAAGGACAAGAAAGAACAGATTGTCAAGGTGATACGCCAAAATGCCCGCGAGCAATATGCCGCCGGCTCAATGGTCAATGCATCTGAAATCAACACGTACGAGAACTTCTACATCTCTCCCGCCGCTATCACCTTCGTCTATGCGCCGTATGAAATAGCACCATACGCAGCCGGCGAGGTTAGCGTCGACGTGACCCCCAACGAACTCTTCGACTACCTCACTCCCTTAGGTAAAGAAGTGCTTGGCTTCTGATCGTTATTAACAAAAATATAGCGGGGACGCTCCTTAGGGCATCCCCGCTATTTATATTGTGAAGGCTGTTAGTCTTCGAGGAAATAGTCGATGTAGGTGACCACGCGCACATTCTTGATGTATGGGGTGTACTGGTCGCGGTCGGAGATGGAGAATTGCCCCTGGGTCGCCGACATGATTTTGCCCAATGAGCTGCCGGAATCCTCAGCGAACTTCTTACCAGCCTCGCGCGCGTTTTTAGTAGCCTCTGCAATCATCTCCGGCTTGATGTCGTTGAGCGCAGTGAACTCATAAAGCGTATTATACTGGTAATCGCCGGCTATGGCTACGCCTTGTTTCATCAGGTCGGCCTGACGCTTCATTAATTCATTGACGAGGTCAACCTTGGTGGAAGTAACCGTAATTACCGATGTGACATAGTAGCGGTAGGGGGAGTCCGAAGAGTTGTACCGGTCGGCATGATTATCAACTACGGTGGGAGCGTTTACCGAAATCTCGTTCTTCGCGATACCCTCCTTGTTGAGGAATTCGGTGATAATCTCAGCTGTGGCGTTTGTCTTGTCGTAAATCTCACGCAGGTCGTTGCCAACCTCCTTATATTCGATAGGCCAGGTTACTTTGTTGGCCTTAACTTCTCGTTCGGCCAACCCGCGGACTGACACAATGCGTGATCGATTGGCCATAGTGTCAAGACCGGCTTTGATGCACAATCCAAGCCCTACGATGCCTATGGCAATCAGCAGGGAGGGGATGATTTTCTTCACAAATTCCATAGAGAGTTTTTAAGTTTTTAAGTTATTGAGTTTTTGAGTTTTTGAGTTTTTGAGTTTTTGAGTTGTTGAGTTCTTGAGTTGCTAAGGCAGGTTCTATTAATTGGTTTATCAGTGCGTAATGCAGAACCAAAAGCATCATTGCACCGATTCGTGAGTGCATCACGAATGCAAAAGTAGCGATTATTTGAGACTTATACAAGCTTTCACTTCTTCATTTTACATCTTTTTTGTTTTTGGGGTGTAAATGTCTGTGTGTCAACATTATATCGCTTGTGGATTTTTCAATTGGACGCAGTAATCCACTGTGGGTAGTAACGGTGTATCTGAACGAAG
>CAZVNS010000033.1:0-17322 GCA_964628905.1 uncultured Muribaculaceae bacterium
AAACATCCATATTCATAAATTTTCAACACAGGGATTTGTATGTGACCCCAAATTTAGACCAAAATTCTGTTTTATCCAAAAGGAAAATGACGTCAGTCCCATATAAGGATGAGACTGACGTCTTATTACAATTCTTGTAGATGTGCGTCCAGGATTATTCGCCGAGGTTGACGGCGTAGTAGTCGCGTTTGCCGGTAGGATAGATTCCCTGGATGAACATCACGCGGAGATCGTCGCTCGACTTCATTATCTGGTCGTAGATATGTTTCACTTCCTCGGGTGTCTTGACACGTTCGCCATTGATAGAGATGATGATGAAGCCATCGCGCACTCCGGCATCCTTGAAGCGGCCTGACTGCACGCCGGCAACTTCGACTCCTGAGGTGAGTTCGAGTCGCTTGAGCTTCTCGTCCGATACTTTCAGGAATGAGCAGCCAAGGGCTGAGTTCCAATCCTCGGTGCGCTTTACGGTTGTGGTGCCTTCGGCATTGCGCAATGTAACGGTGCGGCTGAAGCGCTTATTGTTGCGCACATACTCGATGTTGATGTTGTCGCCGGGGCGTTTGGTAGCCATAGCCTCCTGGAGGTCAGCGGTGTTGCGAGTCGGAGTTCCGTCGATTGAGATGATCACATCGCCCACCTCGATACCTGCTTCCATGGCGGCTGAGCGGTCGTTGACCTGACCTACATAAAGGCCATAGGTGGTTTCGGTGATATCCTTCTCCTTGGCAAGTTCAGTGGTGAGTTCGCCGAATGCTATACCGAGCACGGCGCGTTGCACCGAACCAAACTCCTTGATGTCGGCCACCACCTTCTTGACGATGGAGGTAGGCACGGCAAATGAGTATCCGGCATAGTTGCCCGTCTGAGAATAGATGGCGGTATTGATACCCACGAGCTGACCGTCGAGGTTGACGAGTGCGCCGCCTGAATTACCGGGATTGACAGCCGCGTCGGTCTGGATGAACGACTCAATGCCACCACCGTTGCGTGAGCCTCCGGTGAGCGATGATATGTTGCGGCCCTTTGCGCTGACTATGCCGGTGGTGACGGTCGAGGTGAAGCCAAAGGGGTTGCCTACAGCAAGCACCCACTCACCGATCTTAAGGTCCTCAGAGTTGCCCATGGGTATCACATGGAGGTCATCGGCATTGATTTTGATAAGAGCCACGTCGGTCATTGGGTCTGCGCCGATGATGGTTGCCTCGAAGCTGCGGTTGTCGTTGAGCGTCACTTCAAGGCGTTCAGCGCCATCGATTACGTGGTTGCTGGTCACTATATATCCGTCGGCGGAGAGTATCACGCCTGAGCCTAAGCCGGTCTGACGCTGTGTGGGCTGCTGCTGGTTGCGCTGCCCTTGGCGGGGTGAACCGAAGAAGAATTCAAAGAAGGGATCGTTGAAGAAGTCGCCTTGGTTACCGTAGGAGCGGGGCGACGCAAAGCTTTTGATTGACACAACGCCATTTACCGTCGACTCGGCGGCTGTGGTGAAATCGGTAGGCGCACCTGATGTAGATGCAGCCGCAATCGACGACGATAGCAACGCAGTTGTTACAAGTAGTGAAGTAATTTTCATAGTTATTGTTATTTTGTAGTAAAAAGGTGTGTTCATGTAGTGAAAGGACTCTAATGGCCTAAGAGTCCTTAAAGTCCTTAAATTATTATCGCCAAATCTATAATATTATTGTGGAGAAGGCAGTTAGTTTAAGTTAATTTAGTTAATTGCTTGAAATTTTAACGCTTTGTCCATAGCCTCGGCTGCTCGGCGACCATCGCCCATGGCGAGTATCACAGTGGCACCACCGCGGGTGATATCGCCCCCGGCATAGAGCATCGGTATAGATGACTCCATAGTCAGTTGGTTGACCTCTATGGTGCCTCGACGCGACACATCAAGTCCTTCAATAGCATTAGGTATCAGGGGGTTGGGGCTTACGCCAACGCTTACTATCACCATATCCACCGGTATCTCCTCAATAGCGCCTTCGATGGCCACAGGGGAGCGACGGCCTGATGCGTCAGGCTCGCCAAGCTCCATGCGCTGCACACGCATAGCCCGGACCCTACCCTTTTCATCGCCAAGATACTCCACAGGATTGTGAAGTGTGAGGAATTCTACACCCTCCTCCTTGGCATGCGCTACCTCTTCAACTCGAGCAGGCATCTCTGCCTCACTGCGACGATACACGATCATCACACGTTCGGCTCCCATTCGGCGAGCGGTGCGGCACGAGTCCATGGCGGTGTTGCCTCCACCGATTATGGCCACGCATTTGCCGCGATGCACCGGGGTGTCGCCACCGTTGCCTGCGTGCATCAGATTGATGCGGGTCAGGTATTCATTTGACGACATCACACCTATTAGGTTTTCGCCGGGGATATTCATAAACCTGGGCAGTCCGGCTCCTGATGCGGCGAACACTCCCTTGAAGCCCATGGCTTTCAGATCATCATAGCTCAAAGTCTTGCCGATTACTGTATCCTTCACGAACTCAACTCCCTGACGTCGCAGGTCGTCAATCTCATGGTCGACTATCGCATTTGGTAGACGGAACTCAGGTATGCCGTATTTCAACACTCCACCTATCTCGTGAAGAGCCTCATAGACTGTGACACTATAACCCTTCTTCGCCATCTCGCCAGCGAACGACAGACCGGCTGGACCTGAACCTATCACGGCTACTTTATCGCCTGCAGGATGTTGCGGCATGTCAGGTTTCGTAGCCGACTTCGAGGCTTCGCGCTCGAAGTCGGCAGCGAAACGCTCGAGGTATCCGATGGCCACAGGCGGCCGCTTCATGCGGTTGTAGATGCATCGCGACTCGCATTGGCGCTCCTGAGGGCACACACGGCCGCAGACAGCCGGCAGAGTGCTCGTCAGCTTAATAACTTCGGCTGCTTTTATAAACTCCCCGTTCTGTATCTGCTTGATGAAGCCGGGGATGTCGATGTTTACGGGGCAACCTGTCACACACTGTGGGTCGGGGCATGTGAGGCAACGGTTGGCCTCGGTGACGGCTTGCTCGGCTGATATTCCTTGATTAACCTCCTCGTTGCAAGTGATACGGTAGGCCGGGTCGAGCTGTGGCATAACCACACGAGGTATTGCTGTGCGTTCTTTTGGAGTCATGTTCTGATTAGTTATATGATCGTAGACGCATCATCATCTCGTCGAAGTCTACTTGGTGAGCGTCAAATTCAGGTCCATCGATGCATACAAATCGCGTACGTCCGTCGACGGTAACACGGCAGGCACCGCACATGCCGGTGCCGTCGACCATGATAGTGTTGAGAGAGCACATCGTGGGCACATCATATTTCTTGGTAAGAAGCGATACAAACTTCATCATCACAGCGGGTCCGATGGTAACGACCAGATCAACCTTCTCGCGGGTGATTACATCTTCCACACCGACTGTGACAAGCCCTTTGCGGCCATACGAGCCATCATCGGTCATCACTATCACCTCGTCGCTGTATGGGGTAACTTGATCTTCGAGTATCACAAGTTCTTTAGTACGAGCTGCGAGAACTGTTATCACTCTGTTGCCGGCCTCCTTCATCGCTTTGATGATGGGGAGCAGAGGCGCCACCCCTACTCCACCGCCGCAGCACACCACAGTACCGAAGCGCTCGATATGCGTGGAACGTCCGAGCGGACCTACCAAGTCGGTAAATTCATCCCCAACTTCCAGCTCGCATATCTTGGTGGTGGAGTATCCAACGGCCTGTACCACAAGCGTGATTGTACCTTGCTCTACATCGGAGTCGGCTATGGTAAGAGGGATACGTTCGCCCTCCTCGCCGCAGCGTACTATCACGAAGTGGCCGGCGCGACGTGCACGAGCTATCTCCGGAGCTTCGACAACAAGCTTAACCACCTTGTCGGAGAAATACTCCTTTTCGACTATACGATACATGAATTCTGAGTTGTTAGAGTTGTCAGTCATTAATGACTTTAATGACTTTAGGTCAATAAAAACTATTACTTCAAAGCTTCAAGGTTGGCACGCAAGGTGGCAAGACGCGACTCAGCGTCAGCTTGCTTGCGGCGTTCTCCCTCGACCACTGCTGCAGGAGCGTTGTTGACAAATCGCTCGTTGGATAGCTTCTTAAGCACTGACGCGAGGAAACCCTCGTAGTAGTTGATATCCTTCTCGATACGTGCTCGCTCGGCCTCAACATCGATTGATTGAGTCAGGGGCACGTTGTACTCCGTAGTACCAACCATGAACGATGCCGCTGCAGGGTCGGCAAAGTCAACGTGGTTTATAGCATCGAGGTTGGCCAACTTCTTGACTACGGCTGCCATCGGCACATCAGCATCGTTCGCCACCACATTGAGGGTCAATACCTCGCGAGGAGATATCTGCTTAGAGGCTCTGACGGCGCGGACTCCGTTGACAATTTCCTTGGCAACTTCCATCGAGTCGATTACCGCTTGATTTACCTCGCCGGCTTTGGGCATAGGCGCGTACATGATTGATTCACCATCCTTGCGTTCTTCCAGATGTTGCCAGAGTTCCTCTGTGATAAAAGGCATGAACGGATGAAGCAGACGCAGCAGTGAGTCGAAGTATGTCAAAGTAGCCTCGTAAGACTTACGGTCGATGGGCTGCTGATAGGCAGGTTTCACCATCTCAAGATACCATGACGAGAATTCGTCCCAGAAGAGGCGGTACACTACCATCAATGCTTCTGAGAGGCGGAATTTTGAGAAGAGGTCATCGAGCTCAGCCACGATGGAGTTGAGTTTCTGTCCGAACCATTCGATAGCCTCACGTGCATCCTCAGGCTGGTCGATGTCGGCTACTTCCCATCCCTTGACCAGACGGAACGCATTCCAGATTTTATTGCAGAAGTTGCGACCCTGTTCGCAGAGCTTGTCATCATAAAGGATATCGTTGCCCGCGGGGGCTGACAGGAGCATACCCATGCGCACGCCATCGGCGCCGTATTTGGCTATCAACTCAAGCGGGTCAGGGGAATTGCCGAGCGATTTCGACATCTTACGACCGAGCTTGTCGCGAACGATACCTGTGAAGTATACGTTGCGGAATGGCATATCGCCCATATATTCATATCCTGCCATGATCATGCGCGCCACCCAGAAGAATATGATGTCAGGGCCGGTCACGAGGTCGCTGGTGGGATAATAATATTTTATCTCTTCGTTATTGGGATCGGCGATGCCGTCGAACAGCGATACGGGCCACAGCCAAGAGCTGAACCATGTATCGAGGGCGTTGGGATCCTGTGTGAGGTCGTCGAGTTGCAGGTTGTCGTTGCCTGACTTCATGCGGGCAAGGCGCAATGCCTCCTCAGGGGTCTCGGCTACCACGTACTGCTCTTCCTCGCCTTCGGCCGTCGGCAGATAGTATGCCGGTATGCGATGTCCCCACCACAGCTGGCGGCTGATGCACCAGTCCTGGATGTTCTCAAGCCAGTTGCGATATGTGGCCTTATATTTCGATGGATAGAACTTAAGCTCATCGTTCATCACCGGGGGAAGGGCAATCTCGGCGAAGTGTTTCATGCGGAGGAACCACTGCAAGCAAAGTCTTGGCTCGATGGGCACGTTGGTGCGCTCTGAATATCCCACCTTATTATTATAGTCCTCGACTTTCTCCATGAGTCCGGCTGCCTCAAGGTCGGTGGCAATCTGGCGGCGTACGTCGAAGCGATCCATCCCCACATACATGCCGGCCTCCTCTGAGAGGGTGCCGTCGGGGTTGAATATGTCGATTGTCTCAAGGTTGTGTTGCTTGCCGAGCATGTTGTCGTTGACATCGTGGGCGGGTGTAACTTTCAGACAGCCGGTACCAAACTCAACGTCGACATAGCGGTCCTCAATCACGGGAATTTCGCGGCCAACTAAGGGAACGATTACCCTCTTGCCTGCGAGCCAGCGGTTTTTAGGGTCTTTTGGGTTGATGCACATCGCGGTGTCGCCCATGATGGTTTCGGGGCGCGTAGTTGCCACCACTGCATATCGGCGGCCATTGGCGTTGCGGTGCACTACCTCTGCCTCGTCGCCGGTTTCGCCTGACATGTCGTCGTTGGCCACATAGTAGCGCAGATAGTAGAGCTTTGAGTGCTCATCCTTGTAAATCACCTCTTCGTTGGAGAGTGCTGTGCGTGCTTCAGGATCCCAGTTGACCATACGAAGTCCGCGATATATCAACCCTTTGTTGTAGAGGTCGACAAACACATGGTTGACGCTCGCTGAGCGCTGTTCGTCCATGGTGAAGGCTGTGCGATCCCAGTCGCACGAAGCGCCGAGTTTCTTTAGTTGCTCGAGTATTATGCCACCATGCTCGCGGGTCCACTCCCATGCGTGCTTGAGGAATTCCTCGCGTGTAAGATCCGATTTTTTGATGCCCTGTTTGGCGAGCTTGCCTACCACCTTAGCCTCTGTGGCGATGGAAGCGTGGTCGGTTCCGGGCACCCAGAGCGCATTTTTGCCTTGCTGACGAGCACGGCGTATGAGCACGTCCTGGATGGTGTTGTTGAGCATGTGGCCCATATGGAGCACGCCAGTGACGTTCGGCGGCGGTATGACGATAGTATATGGTTCGCGTTCGGGGTCGGGCTCGGAGTGAAATAGCTTGTGTTTCAGCCAATAGGCATACCATTTCTCTTCGACGTCGGCGGGGTTGTATTTTGTAGCTAACTCGTTCATGGTGGTGAGTTGTTAAATTTTTGAGTATCTGAGTTTTTAGATTTCGAGCTGACGCTCTCACACAATTGAGCTTTTGGGTTTGGGGCTTAAAGTTGCGCGAAATTACAAAAAATCCTTCAATTCGCGCACACCCACCTCCAATGCCTAATGCCTAATGCCTAATGCCTAATGCCTAAAGCCTCGTATATAGGCATTGGACTTTTCCGACTTTGAGCTTTCCCTCGAGCTTGAGGGGGATGCGCTCGGAGTCAGCCGAAATCCATGCGTCCATAGGGTCGGATGTCACTTTACCACTATCAGAGGTGAATGTAAATTTTATGTGGTAGACATGATGGCTTTTGCCGTCGTACTTTAGTTTCTCTTCTCCGGCGTAAGTGATAGTCAATAGTTCTTTCTTAGAGCCGGAGAATATGTGGAGCTTGGTGGTGGTGCCCTGCGACATCTTGTTGTAGTCGAGGTAGCGCATGTAGTAATACATGGCAAGCATATCCATCGTTACGCCGGTGGCATCGAGCTGGATTGTCTTTGTGGTGGGATGCGTCTCCTTCTTCTTTTGTGATTTGCGCACGCATTTGGCGCTTACTTTGTTGCCTGAGTGTGTATAGGTGACTACATCGTGCTTGTAGTCGCCATCTTCGTGCGACAGGTTCTCATACCGTAGTGGCACGAAACCATGGCGCTCCACTACTCCTGAGAGAGTGTCGCGAACCTTAAAGAAGCGGTCGGCCCACGAGTCGGAACGTGCGGTCAATAGGGTGTTATAGTGTTCGCCATGGGTCTTGATTGACAGCTTGGCCGTGCCGGCTTGCTTGTGAATTAGTCCCCATCGGAACATCACCTTATAGTTAAGGGTCTCGTTCTTCAGATTGGACGGAACGTTGGCTGTCGCTCCAATTACTACTGTCAGAAGCAGTAAGAATGACAGTATGCGGTGTTTCATAATATATTAATGTGTGTTTAATCCTCGTCGGTGGGGTCGTCGATGAACGGCAGGGCGTGGCGTTGTGCCTGCTCTATGCGGCGATTGCGCCAGCAGTTGCGGCATACGGCTATATAGCGTTCGTCGCCGCCGATTTCGACTTGGGCGCCCTGGTCTACGATATCGCCGTTGGAATCGATACGGGCGTTGATGATGGTCTTATGACCACAAGTGCATGTCGACTTAATCTCTTCAATAGTGTCGGCTATCTCGAAGAGTCGGCGCGAGCCTTCGAAGAGGTGGCTTTGGAAGTCGGTGCGGAGTCCGTAGCATATCACGTTGGTGCCGAAACGGTCGACTACGCGCGAGAGTTGGTCGACTTGTTCGGCGGTGAGGAATTGTGCCTCATCAATCAGGAACCACTCGATGATGTGACCCGCTTGCTCGAAGAGTTCGCGTGCCTTGACATAGAGGTCAGTGTCGGGGTACATCCATTGACATTCGCGCTCGATGCCGATACGAGAGCGGATCACGTTGACTGTCTCGCGGGTGTCGATACAGGGCTTCATGCACACGTAGTGCATGCGACGCTCTTCGAAGTTGTATGCGGTGGTGAGCAGCAGGGCTGTCTTGGCGGAGCCCATGGTGCCGTAGCGGAAGTAGAGTTTGCCTATGCGGTTCATTAAGGGGTTATTATTGTTTTTAATGTTTTTATTTCGAGCTGGCGCTCTCACACATTTTGTGGTCGGGAGCTTTTGAGGATTTCGATGGCCTTGTCGAGCATGGTGTCGTGGCCTTGGAGGGCTTGCTGTGGATCGAGGTCGATGGCACAACCTTCGGTGGGTTCTACACCGGCCTCGGTTGATTGCCCTAAGGCATCAAGCACTGAGCATGCCGAGCAACGTATCGTCCATCCGCAGGGTAGCTCAGAGGAATATGGCATCCCGCTGCCCCCGCCGGTGGTGGCACCTGCGATGATGACATGCGGAAGGTGCTTCATGATTGAGACGAAGTTGTTGGCGGCACTGAATGTAGAGCGGTTGGTGAGCACCACCACCGGCTTGCCCCATAGGATATGGCCATCGGTGGCCGGATTATAGTAGTATGCTCTTGGTTCGGAAAATTGTGAGTGTCCGGGACCGGTTTTATGAGAAATGTATCCGGCGAGGGTGCGCTCATTGATAAATCGACCAACGAGCCGCTCCACATTAGTTAGATCACCACCACTATTGTTGCGCACGTCGATAATCAAGCCATCGGCGGTTGCGAGATAGCTGAGTATGGCGTCGAGGTTCCCCTCACCCACTCCATAAGAGAAGCTTGGGTAGCGCATATATCCTATGTTGTCGGCGAGTATGCCATACTTAATTGAGCCTGTCGATAAGTAGTTGAAGTTGAAGTAGTATTGCTCCACCAGCCGATTGTCGTAGTTTTGCGGATATAGGCTCCACCATTGGTGATAGTAGGAGGTGTTGAAAGGCGATGATAGGTTGACATGGCCGTCCTGAAGCTCGTTGAGCATCTGAGCGCATACGTCGAACAGTTCCTGCTGGTTCATGTCTTCGCTCAAGCTGGTGCGATAGCGTGCGCCAACCTCTGCCCAGTCGATATCCTTCTGGTCGAAGAAGCAGTAGTGTTCATCAATGATGGTCCACAGCGCGTCGAAGTTGCCATAGACGTCATCCTTGTAGTCAGGCAGGTCGTGACAAGCGTTGAGCAACAGGGCGATAGCGAGTATGTATATCAGTCGTAAATAGCGCATTGTCAATAGGCTGAGAGTATTTGTCGGTCGATGTTGTAACCGTGCCGGGGGTTAAGTGATATCCATTCGCCGGTGATGCCTACGGTGGCCATATAGCGGTTGGTGCGGCTTACGATATGGTTTACTGACGTAGTTTCGTAGTCCATAGCAAATCCCAGTCGAAGCGCTGTGGCTCCGAAGTGGAGGTCGGCTGTGAGCTGCTGGTTGAGGGTGAAATAGTTGCCCCACCACCCCCAATGAGCCAACCCGGAATGGTCGCCGAGGTATATCTCGTAATATAGCTCGCCGTATTGTGGTGAGAAGAACGCGCCGGTGATCGGTATTAAGGCATGGTAGCCTAATGTGACCGGAAGCGAGCCGAGTTGCAGCGTATATGTGCCGTAGGCCTGAACTCCCACCATCCAAGCAGCTTTGGCTGCCGCGGGATTGTTGCCATTACGCTGGTTGTACAGGCATCCTAAGTCGAGCGAGGTGGCAGGGCCTGCGCCGATAGTCAGCTTTGAGTTGAGGCCCCATCGGCGCATCATGCTCCACTGTGCCCGAACTCCGCCATACCACATGGTGGCATTGCGTGCGGGATTGTCGGTGCGGTCAAGGTCGACATCAAACTCCAGCCGCATAACCCAACGCCCGGGATCGAATTTCATCGCTTGCCACCGTTCGTAGCCGAGCTGGATGGCCATGCCGTCGTAGGTCAGGGGCGTGAGGTAGGTATTGGCCTGATGCGCCGAGCCTACGGAGAGGGTGTAGCTCGATGTCACCGGACGCAAGGGGGCGGCATCGTTGGCTTTAGGCTCGTCTGCATAAGCCACGGAAGCTGTAAGCAACATTGACACCGAGAGGGGAATAGCGGTTTTAAGGAATTTCATCATTTAGTCCTCAAACAGTCGTTTCTGCCCAATGATCTCGTCACGCACCTCGTCATCGCTCTGCTCGGGTTCGATGGGTTCCACGTCAACAGGTTGTTGAGGCTCTTCCTCAGGTAATTCTTCCTCAGGGACTTCAGCAGGCTCTATTTCGGTAATTGACTCTACGGAGTAGTTAGTCACGCGCTTCCCTTTGGCCTTGAATGATTTGACGGCGATAAATTCGCGGGCATCGATGGTGATTGTACCACGATGCTCGTCATCGCCACCAAATTTCACCTCAAATCTTGCGCCGGGGGCGTCGCTGAGTGCTATGAGAGTCGACGCCCCATTGTCGCCTATGAAGCGCTGCTTACGGTTTGTTGGCTCAAAGGTGAAGCGTTTGAGGTAGGGATAACCTTGGTCAGCGTCATTGAGCACGGCTGTCCACACTTTACCCTCGACATATTTCTCGATGCGGAGGATATTGTCTTCGTAGTGGTTGCCGGCATCGTAAGTGGTCATGTAATATTCGCCGGAGAGGAGTACCACCAATATCTTGTCGCCTCCGGAGAATTCACCTAAGTAGTTGCCGCGGCCATCATAGTTGAGGCGAAGCACGTCGGGGTCGAACCATACCTTGCGTCCGCCTAAGGTTGACACGCCATGCTCCTTGAGCGAGAAGCGGTGTACCTCGTTCTTGGTGACGAGATTACCCAGCGACTGTTTTCCCTTGATTGCGAGTTGGCTGAAGTCAACGTCAAATTGCAGAGTCTTCAGTCGAGGTTTGGGCTTGAGGGTCACCTTCACAATTTCGGCCTCGCCGTTGGGGTTGGCTGAGAACCATACCACTTTGGTGCCGGGAGTTCCGGGGGTGAGATTGTACTCCTTATCGCGGGTGATTCCCGTCACGGCGAAGCGCTTCATGTAGTAGGCACCGCCTCGGCCATTCTGGTATATCACATTGTAGATAGTGCGGGCGTCGTTGCGCTTAAACACGTTGACGTAGAGCACATTTTTGTCTACAAACAGTTTCTCCTGCACCTTTACTACCTTGTAGCGGCCATCCTTATAGAATATGATGATGTCGTCGATGGCAGAGCAGTTGCACACAAACTCATCCTTCTTCAGTGCAGTGCCGATGAAGCCCTCTTCACGGTTGATGTACAGTTTCTCGTTGGCCTCGGCCACGGTGGCTGCCTCTATGTTGTCGAAGCTGCGCAGAGTAGTGCGGCGGGGAAAGGCTGCGCCATATTTCTCCTTAAGGTGGTTGAACCAGTCGATAGTCACATCGGTCAGGTGGGCGAGCTTGTAGAGCAGCTCTTCGATTTTTGCCTTGTAGCTGGCTATCACCTGGTCAGCCTTGTCGGCATTGAAGCGGAAGATGCGCTTCATCGGTATCTCAAACAGGCGCTTCACATCATCGTCGGTGATGTCGCGGTAGTGATCTTCAACCAACGGTATCAGTCGCCCCTTGACGTGAACGATAGCATCCTCGGTTGATTTGGCTTGCTTGTACTCCTTGTCCTCGTAGATGCTGTGTTCGATGAACAGGCGTTCGAGCGATGCGAAAAATAGTTGCTCGCGCACCTCGCTGAGCTGTATTTCAAACTCGCGGCGGAACAGATCGATGGTGCGGTCCACGCTGTGGCGCAACACATCCCCTACCCCGAGAAACTCCGGCCGCCTGTCGCGGATCACGCAGCAGTTGGGCGACACGCTCACCTCGCAGTCGGTGAAGGCATAGAGCGCGTCGATGGCCTTGTCGGACGATGTTCCTGGTATCAAGTACACCATGATGCGGGCCTGTTCGGCGGTGTTGTCGTCAATCTTGCGTATTTTGATTTTCCCCTTCTCAAATGCTTTGAGTATCGAGTCGATGATCACGCCTGTATTCTTGCCATATGGGATCTCGGTGATGGCGAGGGTCTTGTTGTCGACCTTCTCAATCTTGGCGCGTATCTTCACCGCACCTCCGCGTGCTCCGTCGTTATAGCGGCTCACGTCGAGGAAGCCCCCGGTTGGGAAATCGGGATAGAGGTTGAACTCTTCCCCTCGAAGATAGCTCACCGCGGCGTCGCACACCTCGTTGAAGTTGTGGGGCAATATCTTCGATGACAGACCCACGGCTATACCCTCCACGCCTTGCACCAGCAGCAGCGGGAATTTGACGGGGAGCGTCACCGGCTCGCGGTTGCGCCCATCGTATGACGGCACCCACTCCGTAATCTTGGGATTGTAGACAGTTTCCAGGGCGAAAGTCGACAGTCGCGCCTCGATGTAACGGCCGGCCGCCGCCGAGGCCCCGGTAAGGATGTTGCCCCAGTTGCCCTGGGTGTCGACCAACAGCCCCTTCTGGCCTAGGGTCACGAGGGCATCGTTGATTGAGGCGTCGCCGTGAGGGTGATACTTCATGGTCTCACCTACGACGGTCGCCACCTTAATGAAATGGCCGTCGTCGACCGTCTGCAGCGAGTGCATCAGTCGTCGCTGCACAGGTTTGAGGCCGTCGTCGATATGTGGCACGGCTCGCTCAAGTATCACATACGATGCGAAGTCGAGAAACCAGTTTTGGAACATGCCCCTTAGCTGATGGGGGCGGGCTATTTCATGGTTCATTACGTTAACAAGCGATTGTGTTGAAAGAGTTACCGCAAAGTTACGATTTTTTTCCCAATCCGCCAACCCCTGATTGTGCGTTTGAGTAAATTTAGTAACTTCGCGTTTACAACAGAAACTGCCATGAAGATTACATTGCTTGTAGTAGGGAAAACCTCGACCGGGTATCTGGCTGAAGGGATTGAGGAATACGCCCGCCGTGTGGGCCGATACGTGCCATTCGACATCAGGGTGATCCCTGACGTGAAGCGCAATCAAGGCCCGGAGAAGCAGAAGGAGCTTGAGGGCCAGGCGATGCTCGCCACAATCACCGCGGCTGACCATGTGACGCTGTTCGATGAGCGCGGCCGCATGATGACTTCATGCGAATTTGCCCTCGACATCGACCGCAAGATGTCGACACTGCCAAGCCGCTGGATACTGGTGGTGGGCGGTCCCTATGGATTTTCGCAGGCGATGTACGACCGTGCCAACTCGATGCTGTCGCTCTCGCCGATGACATTTCCCCATGAGATGGTGCGACTGTTTGTGACCGAACAGCTCTACCGTGCCATGACCATACTCCGAGGCGAGCCTTACCACCATGACTGAGTTCCGCTTCAAGCAGTTTGGTATCAAGCAGGAGCAGTCGGCGATGAAGGTGGGCACCGACGGCGTGCTCCTGGGAGCCTGGGCCCCGGTCGATGGGGTGCGTCGGGCGCTTGATGTTGGCGCTGGCACGGGATTGATTGCGCTGATGCTCGCCCAACGGGGCGCGGAGCATGTGAGCGCTGTGGAGATTGACCCGGATGCTTGCGCAGAAGCCAGCGGAAATGTAGAACGCTCGCCTTGGGTCGATAAAGTTTGCGTGAAGTGCGTTGACTTCCGCGAATTCAAAGCAGAAAAACCTTACGACTTGATTGTGAGCAATCCACCATACAATGAGGAGAGCCTTGAAAGTCCTGACCCAAGGCGAGCTGCCGCAAGGTCGCAATCTGCGCTCCCTCTCGAGGCGTTAATAACCCACGCTGCGGAGATGCTTGCGCCAATGGGCAAGTTAGCCCTGATACTCCCCCACTCCCAGCTCGACCGGCTTATTTATGCAGCCGCCATGAACCGTCTGAATGTGAATACCGTAGTCGAGGTGGCACACCATCGGGGCAGGTCGCCAAGACGCATCATGGCGCTGTTATCCCGAGAGTTGACGCCAATCGTTAAACAATCACTTTACATACAATCGGCCGAATTTGCCAATCTCACAAAAGAATTTTATCTATGACCGACAATCGTTATCGTACAGCCGTAAATCCCGTACTTTCGCTGGGCATGCTCCTATGCCTATGGGTGTTTATGCTTGTGGTGACCTCGCTGCTAAGCCTGCTGTTGTTTTCGGCAATGGGGCAATCGGCTGCTTCGCTTCGAGTCCAAGCAATACTGCAAGATGTATTAGTGTTCATCCTGCCGCCGGTTGTAACAGCCCTATTGACCTCACGCTATCCCGCCGAGCTGCTCGAAGTGATGCGCGGACCGAAGTTTACCACAACTGTTTATGCCATCGCAGCCCTACTCTGCTCTATTCCCGCCATGGAGATGGTGATAGCCTGGAACGATGGCTGGCAGCTACCCGAAGCCCTACGTTGGGCACGTGAGCTTGAGGAGCAAGCCCGTGAAACAACTGAATTGATGATGAGCGGCACTTCGGTGGGTTCGCTCGTGATATCGGTGCTGATTGTAGGTGTGTTCACCGGCATTGCTGAAGAGTTGTTCTTCCGAGGAGGGGTGCAGAAACTCCTGATGTGCACACGCCTTAACCCACATGCCGCCATCTGGATAGCCGCAGTGATATTCAGCGTGATGCACCTGCAGGTGTACGGATTGGTGCCAAGGATACTCTTAGGGGCATTCTTCGGCTACGCTATGTGGTGGAGCGGCTCGCTGTGGCTCCCGATGCTGCTACACGCACTCAACAACTCGCTTGTGGTGGTAACACAATGGATGGCAGCCCGGGGGGACATTGCCGCCGCTGAGGCCCAAAGTACGTCACCGATAGCCATTGCTGTCTCGGTGGCTCTAACCGCCATCGCAATATATCTCACTATATTCACGCGAGTTCGGGATAAGAGCAGAGCTAATTTCGGTCAGAAGAATGTACACAGAGCATCGGGTGGCCAAACAATGGCCACCTGATTTCATATACCACAAAGATTATTGCCGGATTACAAGCTGTCTGTCTGAGGGCGCTGCCTCAAAGTCAAAATTGACCTCAGGCTTCACTGCAAAGAAACAGTACGCACCCATAGCGGCGAGCAGATTCATCAGGAAGTTGTGAAAACTCCGGTGTCTTGTATGGACGAGCTGCGCCACATTTTTAAGCATAAAATTTCAGTAACTTTACTTTCGGTAATCATGATTCAGTATTTAATTTTTATACCACTAAATTACTAAAAATCAATGTGATTACCAAAAGAATCGGCAACTTTATCAGGTTGCCGATTCAACTTTTTTAGGGATTTCCTTATCCCGAACTCGCGTTACTACGTTTCTGTTTCCATCTTCTAAAACTTTTCACAAAACGTTATCTTCAGTTCCGATGGTGTCACGCCGTTTTACCAGCCCCCGGGTCATCCGCCCGGACCGCCGCCTCCCGGTATCCCGCCGCCCCCGAAACCGCCATTGCCGACGGTGGTTACGACGCTGCTGGATGTGAAGGTTCCCACCTGTGAACCGCCCGACCATGTTCCGCCCCCGTACCATCCGTTCCACGAGTCCGTATAGTCACCGAGCGTTCCGCCCGAGGAAACGGTATAGGAGGCTCCCGAGGCGATGTCGGGCGTGCTGAAGAAGAATGCCGCACCGCTCATGGTACGCGGGAACGCGAACGTCAGGACCGGTGTTCCCGAGGCGTCCAGCACGCAAATCTTCGCGCCTTTGGTCGCCGCTACCCCGTTGTATACCACCGACCGCTGCATGCTGGACGAGGAGGGATTGGACTGCATGGTTCCGCCCATGCCGATGACCGTGCCGCCGTCGATGCGGAAACTGTTGCTGTTGTCGCAGTCTATGCCGCTCTCCGGTGCGGATGCCCCCACGCCGATGACCAGTCCCCCGGAGATGACCAGCGAACCGTTGGAGTCGATGCCGTCGTTGTTGCTGGCGTAGGCATAGACCTTCCCGCCGCTGATGTTGATGGCCGAGGCGGCGTTGATGGCGTCGTCATAGGCATACGAGTAGACCTCCCCGCCAGTGACGGTAAGTGTCGCCTTGCTCTCCAGCCCCTCGGAACCGTCGCTTACTCCCGTCACGGAGATGTTCAGCTTGCCGCCGCTGATGGTGATGTCGCCGTCGGCCTTCACGCCCTTGGGTGAGGAGGTCAGGCTCTGCGAGTAGTAATACTTGCCGCCCGTTGTCGTCACGGTTGTCTCGCCGCCCGAGACGCGGACTTCCCCGTCGGCGTTGATCCCCTTGCCGCCCGTACCGGTGCTTTTCAGGGTGTGCGTACCCCCGGAGATGATGACATCGCCGTCCGTCTTGATACATGCGGACGAGGAAGTGTCTTTCTCGTCGTCATCGTAGGTCGCATTCCCGGAAGTGTTCAGCAGGAGCTTTCCGCCCGCAATCTCGGCATCCAGATCGGTCTTGATACTCTTTCCCGCCGTGGAGGACACGTTGGCATAAAGCAGACCTCCCGCTATGTACACGCCGATGCCGTCATCCTCGTCTCCCTTGACATGGATGGCGTTCTTCGCGGCTCCCGTCACGGCTATCGTGACGCCCGGACGCATGTAGAAGTAACCGTCGGTGGCGATGCCGTGCTTGTAGTTACCTTTCACGACTAAGCAGCCCGTACCGCTGAAAATCAGGTTGCCCTCGCTGAAGAAACACCCCTTGCGGTCCTCGCTCGCCGAACTTCCCCCGTTGAGATAACGGGGCTCCTCCGAGTAGGTCGCGGCATCGGTCAGGCGGTTGGTAGTGCCTTCCGTCAGGTGTACGAAAGCGCGCTTCTTGCACTGGTCGTTGATGGCGGGCCCTTTGCTTGAAGTCAGCTCCACGCCCGAGAGCGTGAGCTTGAACTTCTTCTCGCCGTATATTTTCAACTGCCCGTCACCGCTCTTTCCGGAAACCACGATTTCCACGTTCTTCACCGAATTGGTCAGCATGTCGATGGTGACATACGCCCCGTCCGTGTAACATATCACGGAATTGTCGGAGGTGTTCACGGTAGCCGAACTTTCCGAGTAGACAACATCGACGGTCACGCCACCGTTATCACCACCGAAAGCGTTCGCCTCCCAATAAATATCCCCGTTCGTTCCCACGACATCCGCGCCCGCGTCGTCAGCCTTCTGACCGTCCCAGTCGGTTATGGTGGAATCGAACCCCGGCGCGTCGCCGTCGCCGTCGTCGTTGCCACTGCCGCCGCCAGGCAAGTCCCCGGACATTTCCCATTGCTCGAAGCCGTTATCCGTGGTACAGCACGACAATCCCACCATCGCGGCTGCCAGCGGGAGTGCCGCCA
>CAZVNS010000034.1:0-16569 GCA_964628905.1 uncultured Muribaculaceae bacterium
ACCTGACTGTTAATCAGGGGGTCGTTGGTTCAAGCCCATCCTGAAGCGCCAAAAGATTAGTCTTACTATGCTACATGAGGTCACGGCCGCCGCCGCGACCTCTTTCTTTTTCCGTAAGTCCCCTTTAACGTGCGGATCCCAGGCGTACTCACCCTCTTAAAGAGTAAAATTCCGCTCGATGATAGCTCGCCAATGTGTTAAGAAAGTTTAAGAAATAGACTCTAGTAAGAAGGTGATATTATAGCTTTGACAACTACGACAAGGATATCACCTACAAAGATGGTAATATAGAATTAGGCGATTACTGGGAGAGCAACCGCGAAGGTCGCCTGAAGGAGTAATCCTTCTTCATATCAACCAACAGAGACCAAGAATCGGAATTTCCATTCTTGGCCTCTTGTTTTTTACAAAGTCTGACGGGGGCTCTTCTCTGTTGACCCTGCATCCATGGCAAACGTATCAAAAATAATTGAGATCTTCACCCTAAAGCCCGCAGGGCTATGCTATGCCGGATTCTGTTTTAGGGCTCTTGTCATTTTGATGCGGTTGCCTTGGCCCTACAACCCGCACTGCACGACTAATGACGCGCAGCGGGGGTTGATGTGATGGCGTTTTTGCCGGGATGGATCAGAGTGTGGGGTTGAGGTTGTCCTTCTCGATGTCCTTGAAGTAGCGGTAGGTGTCGACCATGAGCTCGCCGCAGGCGGCATCGTCGGCTACGATGATCGCATGGGGGTGGAGCTGCAGGGCTGTGATGGTCCACATCTGGCTGACGGAGCCTTCGACGCCATGCTTGAGGGCGCGGGCCTTGTTGTGGCCGTTGACCAGGAGCATGATCTCCTTGGCGTCCATCACCGTGCCTACACCCACGGTGAGGGCTGTCTTGGGCACGAGGTTGAGGTCGCCGCCGAAGAAGCGCGAGTTGGCCACGATAGTGTCGGTGGTGAGGGTCTTGACGCGGGTGCGCGAGGTCAGCGATGAGCCGGGCTCGTTAAAGGCGATATGACCGTCGGGGCCAACGCCGCCCATGAAGAGGTCGACACCGCCGTAGCTCTTGATCTTAGCCTCAAAGCGGGCGCACTCGGCCTCGGGATCGGGGGCGTTGCCGTCGAGTATGTTGACATTCTCAGCGGGTATATCTATCTGGTTGAAGAAGTTGGTCCACATGAATGTGTGGTAGCTCTGCTCATGGTCGCGGGGGATGCCGCGGTATTCGTCCATGTTGAAGGTCACAACGTTTTTAAACGACACCTTACCCTCCTTGTTGAGCTTGATCAGCTCTTTGTACATGCCCAGAGGTGAGCTGCCGGTGGGGCAACCGAGCACGAAGGGGTGCTCAGCTGTGGGGTTGGCGGCGTTGATGCGGCTGGCCACATGGCAGGCGGCCCAGCGTGATAGTTGCTGATAATCGGGTTGGATAATTACTCTCATTGCTATATAGATGTTAGGTTGATTTTCTAAGAGCAAAGGTATGAAATATCGCCCAATCCCCCAAAAACATCTGTTAACATTTTAGCGGGTCTTGAACAAAAATTAATATAATAATGTTATTGAGATAAATCGTGACTACGAGGGAGGCTGCCGGCATCCGTAGGCAAGGCAGATGATTTCATCACCTTTTCATCATTGATTTGCTAAACAACAATCACAATTAAAAATAAGAATGTATCATTAAATTTTCAAAGCGATGAAAGCACATTGGATTACTATCGTTGCTGCATGTGGAGGCTTCCTCTTCGCGACCTCACAAGCGCAAGCACAGGACGAAGTTGTGGTAGTCGAGCAGGATGTCACCGTTTCAGAGGTTGTTCCTTGCCAGGACAACTATTCATCATCATGGCGCGACAACTGGTTCATCCAGATTGGTGCCGGTATCAACTCACCTTTCGTTGAGAATTACGAGCCCAACGGCAAGGAGAAGCATCACCTCACTCCCGCCTACAATCTTGGCTTCGGCCACTGGTTCTCTCCCTACTTGGCTTGGCGCCTCGACTTCCAGTACGCCAACCTCCACTGGGACAACAACGGCTTCTCCAAGGCCAAATCAATCAACGGCAACTTTGACTTGATGTGGGATATGTGCAACTCTCTCGGCGGCGTCAACCCCAACCGTCCCGTATCGGTAGTGCCCTTCGTAGGAGTAGGTGGCACATTCAACTGGGACTTCAAGGGTGGCCAGCGCAACATCTACACCAATGGTGGCGGCCTGAAGAAGAATTCATGGACTCTCCCCGTATCAGTAGGTTTGCAGCTCCGCCTCCGTCTGTGCAAGTATGTTGACTTCTTCGTTGAGGGCCGTGCACAGTTCTTCGGCGACAACTTCAACAACTACGCCTACGGCATGCCCATCGAGTCGAACATCTCAGCCATCGGCGGCCTCACCTTCAACATCGGCGGCAAGGACTTCCAGGCTTACAACCCCTGCAAGGACGCAGCCTACATCGCCGGACTTAACGACCAGATCAACGCTCTACGCGGCGACCTAGCAGCTTGCGAAGCAGCCAACGCAGCCCTGCTGGCACGTCCCGCACAGGTGGTACAAGGCGACTGCCCCGAGGTCAACAACGCACCTCTGATGTCTACCGTACGCTTCACCATCAACTCCGACAAGATCACCGACGAAGAGATGGTCAACGTCTACAACACCGCCGAGTGGATGAAGGCTAACCCCAACGCCAACGTCGTAATCCAAGGCTACGCCGACAAGGATACCGGTACAAGCGAGTACAACATGGGTTTGTCGAAACGCCGCGCCCAGGCCGTTTACGACACCCTCACCAAGACCTACGGCATCGCAGCCGACCGTCTGACAATGCAGCCCAACGGCTCAGCAGTTCAGCCCTACTCGACCAACAACTGGAACCGCATCGTGATCTTCTCACCCACAAAGTAAAGACCGCAAACAACCCAACACTATAGCGAATGAAAGCGGCCGCTGTCACCCACCGACAGCGGCCGCTGACTTTTTCACACCCAACAATCTACAACTTATCTAAAAAATCATTAACTTTGCCGCTTGATAGCGCTTAATGACTATAATGTCATCAATGTCATTAAAGTCCTTAAAGTCCATAAAGTCCTTAAGCTCTTTAAAAACTCTAAAAACTCTAAAAACTCACTCTAACAACTCCAATCATAAATGTTCAGAAGCAATACATGCGGTGAGCTCCGACTCACCGACGCCGGAAAAGAAGTGACCCTCGCCGGATGGGTGCAGCGCGTGCGCAAGATGGGCGGCATGACATTCGCCGATATCCGCGACCGCTATGGCATCACCCAAGTGGTGTTCAACGACGAGTTCGACGCCGCGCTCAATGAGCAGGCCAACCACCTGGGCCGCGAATACGTAGTGCAAATCACCGGCAAGGTGGCCGAGCGCTCAAGCAAGAACCCCCATCTGCCCACAGGCGACATCGAGGTGATAGCCTCAAAGCTGTGTGTGCTCAACCCAAGCGAAGTGCCCCCGTTCACCATCGAGGACGACACCGATGGCGGCGACGACATACGCATGAAATACCGCTACCTCGACCTGCGCCGCGGAGCAGTGCGCCGCAACCTCGAGCTGCGCCACCGCATGACTATGGAGGTGCGCCGCTACCTCGACTCAAAGGGCTTCCTCGAGATTGAGACCCCCATGCTCGTAGGCTCAACCCCCGAAGGCGCTCGCGACTTCGTAGTGCCCTCGCGCATGAACCAGGGACAATTCTACGCCCTGCCCCAGTCGCCCCAGACCCTCAAGCAGCTGCTGATGGTGTCGGGCATGGACCGCTACTTCCAGATCGTGAAATGCTTCCGCGACGAGGACCTTCGCGCCGACCGCCAGCCCGAGTTCACCCAGATTGACTGCGAGATGAGCTTCGTGGAGCAAGACGACATCATCAACCTCTTCGAGGGCATGGCCAAGCACCTGTTCAAGGAGCTGCGCGGCGTGGAGCTCACCGAGCCCTTCCAGCGCATGTCCTGGGCCGACGCCATGCGCCTGTATGGCAGCGACAAGCCCGACCTGCGCTTCGGCATGGAATTCGTCGAACTGATGGACGTGCTCAAAGGCTCAGGCTTCAGCGTGTTTGACAACGCCGCCTACATCGGCGGCATCAACGCCAAAGGAGCAGCATCATACACCCGCAAGCAGCTCGACCAGCTCACCGAATATGTGAAGCGCCCGCAGATCGGCGCCAAGGGCATGGTCTACGCCCGCGTCGAAGCCGACGGCAACGTCAAATCATCGGTCGACAAATTCTACACCCAGGAGAAGCTCCAGGAGCTCAAGCGCTCCATGAACGCCGAGCCTGGCGACCTAATCCTAATACTCAGCGGTGACGACGCCATGCGCACCCGCAAACAGCTGTGCGAGCTGCGCCTTGAGATGGGCAACCAGCTCGGCCTGCGCGACAAGAACAAATTCGCCTGCCTGTGGGTAGTCGACTTCCCCATGTTTGAGTGGAGCGAAGAGGAGCAGCGCCTGATGGCCATGCATCACCCCTTCACCCACCCCAAAGATGAGGATATACCCCTGCTCGACACCAAGCCCGAGGATGTACGCGCCGATGCCTACGACATGGTAATCAACGGTGTGGAGGTAGGCGGCGGCTCAATCCGTATCCACGACTCCGAGCTCCAGGCCAAGATGTTCGAGATACTCGGCTTCACTCCCGAGAAGGCACAGGAGCAGTTCGGCTTCCTGATGAACGCCTTCAAATACGGCGCACCCCCTCACGGAGGTCTCGCCTACGGACTCGACCGCTGGGTATCGCTCTTCGCCGGACTCGACTCCATCCGCGACTGCATCGCCTTCCCCAAGAACAACTCAGGCCGCGACGTGATGCTCGATGCCCCCGCCCCACTCGACCAGAGGCAGCTCGACGAACTCTCAATCGCCATCATAGAACCCGCCAAATAATGCCAACAATCCAGCACATCATAGGGGCTATCGAATCGATAGCCCCTCTTTCGCTACAAGAGTCGTGGGACAACACCGGGCTGCTCGTAGGGCACGCCGAGCCGGGCCGCGAGTGCACAGGCGTGATGCTCTGCGTCGACGTCACCCCCGGCATCGTGGAGCAGGCCGCTGAGCGCGGATGCAACCTCATCATCAGCCACCACCCGCTGATATTCAAGGGACTGAAGCATATCAACGGCACCTCGCGAGTCGAAGTGTCAGTGATCATGGCCATACGCAACGACATCGCCATCTACTGCTGCCACACCTCAATCGACAAGGCCATCAACCTCGGAGTGTCGCAGCGCATGGCCCGGATGCTCGGCCTCACCGACATCGAGGTGCTGTCGCCGGAACCCACCACCCCGGGTGCCGGACTCGGAGCCATCGGCACATTATCCGCCCCGCTCCTACCTCAGGAACTCGTCGACCGCGTCAAAGCCACCTTCGGCTCACCCATCGCCCGCTGCTCATCAGTCCCATCGATGCCCATCACGCGCATGGCCCTGTGCGGCGGCTCCGGAGGCGAATTCATACCCGACGCCGTGGCCCGCGGAGCACAAGCCTACATCAACTCCGACACCCGCTATCACGACTTCAGCGACTGGGGAGAGCGTATTTTTATCATCGATATCGGACATTTTGAAAGCGAACAATGCACAAAACAAATATTTAGTGAAATAATTACAGAAAAATTTCCTAACTTTGCACACTGTTATTTCGCAGACGAATACAATCCCATAAGTTACTTATAGCAAATATGGCTACAGATAAACCCAAAGCAGAGCAGACACTCTCAGTCGAGGAACGCTTGCAGTCGCTCTACAAGCTCCAGACAATCCTCTCTGAAATCGACCGCATCAAGACAATCCGCGGCGAGCTCCCCCTGGAGGTCAAAGACCTTGAGGACAGCATCGAAGGTCTCCACACACGCGTCGACAACTACAAGCGCGAAATCGACGAGACCCGCGCCAAGATGGCCGACGAGAAAGAGAAAATCGCTCAGTCCGAAAACCT
This sequence comes from uncultured Muribaculaceae bacterium, assembly GCA_964628905.1. Taxonomy (GTDB): domain Bacteria; phylum Bacteroidota; class Bacteroidia; order Bacteroidales; family Muribaculaceae; genus JAJPXC01. The sequence goes on from CAZVNS010000034.1 coordinate 5,957, forward strand.
TATCGCCCGATACAAAACTCAGCTCGACGAGGTGCGCAACAACCGCGAGTTTGACCTCCTGAGCAAAGAGGTCGAATTCCAGACCCTCGAAATCCAGCTCAGCGAAAAGCACCTCAACGAATACGCCCGCGTCATCGAGGCCCGCGAAGCTGAAATCGCCGCCACCGAGGAGAAGCTCGTCGACCAAAACCATATCCTCACCGAAAAGCGCGCCGAGCTCGACGAAATCGTGTCCGAAACCCGCCAGGACGAGGAGCGTCTCCGCGAAGAGGCCAAGTCGCTCGAGCCCATGGTCGACGCCCGCACCCTCGCCGCCTTCAAGCGTATCCGCAAGAACGCCCGCAACGGCCTGGGTATCGTCTACATCCAGCGCAACGCCTGCGGCGGCTGCTTCAACCGCATCCCCCCGCAGAAACAGCTCGAAATCAAGATGCACAAGAAGATCATCGTGTGTGAATACTGCGGCCGCATCCTCATCGACCCCGCCCTCGCAGGCGTAGAGGAGGCAACCGCCACCGACAAGTAACCCCACACCCACCCATACGAGAGCAGGCTGCGCCCATACGGCGCAGCCTGCTCTCGTTGTATCACCCCACCCCTCGAACCATCCAACCTGTCCGACCCGTCTAACTTGTATTTGTTGGATGGAGCGGGAGATATGTAAATTGACTCTGTTGGTTGACAATAGCAGACAAGGATGCGCAGAGCGCTTCTAACTTGATACGCCACGAATTTATTCGTGGGGCTCGTGTTACCCCTTATCTAAACACATTCTTGCAACCGCGGAGCGTGTTGCATCTCGTTCCTTACGACAATCAATTACGAACTATCATTTTTTTGCTTATACTTTGACAAGTGGTTTTTATTTATGGTGCTGAGATCAGTATCTGCGACCGAAAGGTCTTTTTAGGGCCGACAACACATTCTTGTCTGACTTGTCTGACTTGTGTGGGGTTGGGGTTGGGGTTGGGGATAAAAAAGCCGGCTGAGAGGTCAGTCGGCTTTGGGTTGGTGGCGGGGGCAGGGCTCGAACCTGCGACCTTTGGGTTATGAGCCCAACGAGCTACCACTGCTCCACCCCGCAGTGTTTTGCAAGTGCAAAGTTACAATATTCTCGCGACGTGTCAAGCCCTGAGGACCACTTTCTGTGTTAAATTTGCTTAACGCTGCCGTAATCGGCTATAATGAGCCACAATATGACATCAAAAAGTGATTTTTGGAGCCGGAATACTTGACATCGGTGTTTTGATGTATTAATTTTGTGGCAATTTTCGCACAATGTTGCCCTCACGCATGGGGGCTTCGACTATAGCAATGAGCAAACGACGTAAACCATTTATACCGACATTCAGCGCGCATTTCACCTCGACCGTATCAGTGGCTTTGGTGCTACTGGTGCTCGGGGTTGTTGTGCTTATTGGGGTAGCTGCCCGCAATGTGGTACGCGACATCCGCGAGAACTTAGGCTTTGACGTAGTGATGTGGTATGACGCCGACGAGACCGCCGTCAACGATTACCGCGCACGCTTCAGCGCGGCGCCATACGTGGCGAGCTACGAGTACGTGTCGGTTGAGAATGCTCTCGATGAATGGTCAGAGATGACCGGCGAGGACCTGCGGGAACTTGGCGAGGAGGAAATCTTCGGCCCGACGTTCCGCGTGAAGGTGCGCGAGGCTTACGCCAACAACGACTCCATCCAGGCGTTAGTCAAGTCAATCTCGGCTGACGAGGCGGTCGACGAGGTGATCGCCCACCCCAGCATGATCGAGGATATCAACCACAACATACGCTCGATCACAATAGTGCTGTCGGTGGTGGCTTTGGCGCTGCTGCTGATATCGTTTGTGCTCATCAACAACACGATACGCCTGTCGGTCTACGCCCGGCGCTTCACCATCCATACGATGAAGCTCGTGGGCGCAACTCCTGGGTTCATCCGCCGTCCGTTTGTGATGGCCACGATGCTTAGGGGGTTGATAGCCGGACTGATAGCCGCCGCGGTGCTTGCCGCCCTACTGTATTATAGCAACAATGTGGACCCGACGGTGAGCGAGATCATTTCGTGGGGCAATGCGGTGATGGTGCTTGCGGCGACTGTGATTGGCGGCGTGGTGATATGCACGCTGGCGTCGCTGATGGCCACCAACAAGTATCTGCGCTTAGGATATGACGATATGTTTAATTGACAATAACTACGATAAGACATGAAGAACAATCAACGATACAACCAGCGGCGCAACGCTGCACCACAAAAGGTGGAGCTCACACCGGCCCAACGGGCTATGAACGCCGCCACATTCCCCCTGTCGCGCCTCAATTTGTGGCTGATGGTGGCTTCGGTGGTGGTGATAGTGTTGGGCTTCGTGCTAATGCTCGGCCCGGGCACCACTGAGGCGGAGTTCAACCCCGATATCTTCAGCACCCGCCGCATCGTGGTCGGCCCACTGATCGCATTCTTGGGCTTTGTAGCCATGGCATTCGCCATCATTTACAACAACCGCAAGGATGACGCCACCGCGGCTGACGACCGCACCGCGGTCGACGCATAACCATAACCAACCATAATCTAAGGTAATAATGGATTGGATAGACGCCCTGATTATGGGCATTGTCCAGGGTCTGGCCGAATACTTGCCCATAAGCAGCAGCGGCCACCTGGAGATATTCCGCGAGATATTGGGCCTCGACCTCAAGGGGGCTGAGGCTCTGGAGTTTGACGTGACGTTGCATGTGGCTACGGTGCTGAGCACGATCGTGGTGCTGTGGCGCGAGTTCAAGCCGCTGTGCCGGGCGTTTTTCACGTTCGACAACTCGGCAGAGTGCAAGTACGTCTACAAGATATTGCTGTCGTGCATTCCCGTAGGCATAGTGGGTTTGCGCTTCAAGGAGCAGGTTGAGCAGTTCTTCGGCTCGGGCTTGCTCGTGGTGGGTATATGTCTGTGTGTCACAGCCGCGCTGCTCGCCTTCGCTTACTTCACGCGCACACGTCGCAGCCTGCTCACCCCCGACGGGCGTAAGGGTGAGGCCGGGCGCAATATATCATGGCTCGACGCCTTCATAATCGGATGCGCACAAGCGATAGCCGTGCTCCCCGGACTTAGCCGCTCGGGTACGACGATCGCCACGGGCATACTGCTTGGCGACAAGCGCGACCAGGTGGCACAGTTCTCATTTTTCATGGTAATCATCCCCATCCTCGGCGAGGCATTGCTCGGGGTCAAAGACCTGATCACCGAGCCATCAGCCGGCTCATCGGTTGGACTCATCCCATTGGCGATAGGCTTCGTGGCTTCGTTTGTGGTGGGATGCGCGGCGTGCAAGTGGATGCTTGAGCTGGTGAAGCGAGGCAAGCTTGTATGGTTCGCCCTCTACTGTCTAGTGGTGGGTATAGTCTGCATAATATACTAATAAGGCTGCCGTGAACTACCTCGAAGGAGAAATATTCAAAATCGACAAGCCCCTGGGGTGGACATCGTTTGACGCCGTAAAGCGCCTGCGTAGCACCATGCTTCGCCGCATGGGCATCAAACGGATGAAGGTGGGGCATGCAGGCACGCTCGACCCACTGGCCACAGGTGTGATGATTGTGGCGACCGGCCGCAACACCAAGCTCATCGACTCGCTCCAGGCGGGCGTGAAGGAGTACGTGGCCACGATAGCCTTAGGGTCTACCACCCCCTCGTTTGACCTTGAGACCGAGATCGACACCCATTACCCCACGGCACACATCACCCGCGAGCTTGTGGAGCAGACATTGCCGCAATTCAAGGGCGCGATTGACCAAATCCCCCCGGACTTCTCGGCATGCAAGATCGACGGCCGTCGGGCCTACAAGATGGCGCGCAAGGGTGAGGAGGTTCAGCTCAAACCTAAGCGGCTGGTGATTGACGAGATAGAGTTGATTGACTTTCAGCCCGACAGCATCACCATCCGTGTGGTGTGCAGCAAGGGCACATATATCCGTGCGCTGGCTCGCGACATCGGCGTGGCACTCGGCTCCGGGGGGCATCTGACGGCCCTGCGGCGCACCCGCGTGGGGGATGTCGGCATCGACCAATGCCTAACTATAGAGCAGACTGTCGAGCTGATCAACACGTCGCCAGTGGAGATGCCCGAAACGTAAAAACGCAAAAAATTTGACTATCAGATATAATAATGAAACTCTCACAGTTTAATTTCAACCTGCCCGGCGACCTCATTGCCCAGCGCCCCTTGGAGGAGCGCGACGAGGCCCGCATGATGGTAGTGGACCGCACTACCGGCGAGATCACTCACCATGTATTCAAGGAGATACTCAACTTCTACAACGATGGCGACGTGTTTGTGTTCAACAACACCCGCGTGTTCCCCGCGCGCCTCTTTGGCAACAAGGAGAAGACCGGGGCGAAGATTGAGGTGTTCCTGCTGCGCGAGCTCAACGAGGAGAACAAGCTCTGGGATGTATTGGTGGAGCCGGCACGCAAGATACGCATCGGCAACAAGCTATATTTCGGCGACGATGAGTCGCTTGTGGCTGAGGTGATTGACAACACCACGTCGCGCGGCCGCACTCTGAGGTTCCTCTACGACGGTTCGCACGATGAGTTTAAGCGCACCCTCTACAGCTACGGCATGACCCCGCTGCCACTGTATATAAAGCGTGACACCGACGCCCGGGACGCTGAGGACTACCAGACCATCTACGCCACTGAGGAAGGCGCGGTGGTGGCTCCGGCGGCCGGCATGCACTTCTCGCGCGAGCTGATGAAGCGTATGGAGATCATGGGCATCAAGCAGGAGTTCATGACCATCCATAGCGGATTGGGCAACTTCCGCGAGATAGATGTCGAGGACTTGACCAAGCACCGCATGGACTCTGAGGAGATGAACCTGCCGGAGTCGGTGGCTAACGTAATCAACGAGGCCAAAGTCACTGAGCATCAAGTGGTGGCGGTGGGTACGTCGGTGCTCCGCGGCATCTCGTCGGCGGTGGGAATGGCCGGCCACATCAAGCCCTTCAGCGGGTGGACCAACAAGTTTATCTTCCCTCCCTACAACTTCACCGTCACCACCGGACTGGTGACCAACTTCCACCTCCCCTACTCCACGATGCTGATGATGGTGTGCGCCTTCGGAGGCTACGGCCTGGTGATGAAGGCTTATGAGGAGGCTGTCAAGGAGAAATATCGCTTCGGCTGCTACGGCGATGCGATGCTGATCAAATAAGCGACACGCCGTCGATGTCGGCCAGGCGTGCGCGCAATGCGTCGGCATTGTCGGCGCGTGTTGTCAGCGTCATGGAGCAAGCGTTGTCAAACTGCTGCTCAACGACCTTCACCCCCGGGTCCTTGGCCACGCGCATCACGTCGTTCATAGCGAGATACGGAAAACGGAATGTCACGGTAGCCATATCGTGACATTCTATTATTTTGCCCGCCTCGATAGCTTGGCGTGCGGCCTCGCGGTAGGCGGCAATCAGCCCCGAGGTGCCGAGCTTGATGCCTCCGAAGTATCTCACCACGGCGATGGCTATGTTGGTGAGGTTGAATGAGTTGATTTGGCCGAGGATAGGTTTGCCGGCGGTACCTGAAGGCTCGCCGTTGTCGCTCGACAGATATTGCGTGCGGGCTGAGCCTATCATATAGGCCCAGCACACATGGCGAGCATCGTGGTACTTGTTGGCTATCGCTCCGATGCGCTCCTTGGCTTCGTCGGCCGAATTCACGGGGATGGCGAAGGAGATGAAGCGACTCATCTTCTCGCGCACGAGTCCGGACGACTCCGCCTCAAGTGTGTAGTACGTATCAGCCACCGCCGCTTATTTCTGATAGAATGCGAAGTGGCCGGGGTTGACGCCGGCGGTGTATGTGGCTAATAGCGAGCCGTCGGCGGGATTGTAGGCGAAGATGCGTCCGCGGCTGGTGTAATCGCGGGCATCGCTTACGTAGAGAGTGCCGTCGGCGGGGTCGACGGCGATGGCCCGGGGATTGAGGATGTCGCCGAATTTCTCAAGGTTGAGGGACCTTACGGCGAGGGTGGCGAGATTGATGCTCGATATGGTGTTGGTGGTCACCGAGTTTTCATCGTAGGTGGTGGCGAGTACGTACCCCGTGCCTTTGTTGACTACGAGCTTGGTGGCTGCGATATTGAGGGGGGTGATGGTGGCGGTTGCGGGGTTGACCTCGTAGACGTTGGATGCTATGTCGGCATAATTGCCTGCGGCCACTACGTTGAGGTTGCCATTGTCGTCGGCTTGGATTTGTGTCTGATTGAGGCCGGCCTCGATGGTGCGCTCGACGTTGAACGAGCTGAGGTTGACCACATACAGCTTGTTGTCAAACTCCCCTGTGGCGTAGTCCTGCGAAGATGTGACATACAGCTTGCCCCCTTGGACGGCCATCTGCTCGGGGTGGATGCCTACGCCGACTGAGGCTACCGGCTGGTTGGTAGCGAGGTCGACCTTCACCACCGACCCTTGGTCAGTAGCGCCACCCATCCATGAGCTGACATACAGATAGCCGCCGTGGGCCACGGCGTAGCGGGGCGCGTTGACATCGATTTGGCCTAAGCGCTTGCAGTTGTTGGCGTTGATCACTTCCACCTTGTTGGCGCCATTGATTACGGCATATAGCATGTCGCCCGCTACGATGATATCGTTGCCGGTGTCGCCCAGGCCAATCACTTCTGAAGGGTTGGCCGCGCCGTATACGTCCTGAGTGTATGAGTCGAGGTCGAGGTTGAGTACGTCGATCGACGAGTTGTTCATGCCCATCTGCCCCTCGTTGAGCACAAACATAGAGTATTGGCCGACAGCATCATTAGATTCGCCACCGGGGCGATCTTCATTTTTAGGCAGGTCAGGGTCATCTATCTTTTTGTCGTCGTCGGAGCAAGAGATAAGTGATATCGACATTGCGGCCAAGGCAATGGCGGCCAAGGCGTTGCGAAGTGACAAGCGTAGCATATTGATTGATTGGTTGATTGGTTTAGGCCACAAATTTAATAAAAATCCCCGAAAAAAGCAAAATGCTTGATAACAAAGATGTTATCAAGCATCTAACCCACTTTCTGTGGAGTATAGCGGACTCGAACCGCTCACCTCGACACTGCCAGTGTCGCGCTCTAGCCAGATGAGCTAATACCCCGATTGATGTGCCACCTCGATGGCTTTGCGGTGCAAAGGTAAAACGTTTTGGCGAGAATACAAAATATGTCCGGGATTTTTTCGAAAAATTTTCCCGGACATATCATTCAAAAGATTCTTATTTCAATATTTTTTGTGGCTTTGTGGGCTAATTCACTCAATTTAAGGGGTGTAGGCTATTGTTGGGACCAGGTCAGGAGGATGCGGGCGTGGGTGGCTTCGTCGCTGACGATGACAACCTCGTCGGTGTGTGGGCCGTGCGAGGTGCGTTGCACGGCTGCTGTCTGTCCGTAGTAGGCTTCGTGCATGAAGGCTATGTCGACGCGGCTGATTTGGTGTGTGTCGTAGTAGTCGAGATCGCGGCAATTGGTCATCAGGCGCAGGTAGACTACGGAGTTGACGTGGCGGTTAGCGTCGAGGTCGGTGTAGGTGAAGGTGTAGGGGTATGCGGTGTTGTGCTCGACCGGTACGGCTCCCATGCGGGGGAAGGGGTCGATGGGTGCGTGCTGTCCGTCGAGGAGCACTTCATTAAGGCCTTCGGTGCCGGTGAGGTCGCCTAAGGTGCGGTCGGCGAGGTTGATGGTGAGCCACACTGAGCGGCCGTAGGCGAACACTTGGCCGCTAGCGTCGGTGAGGCGGAAGTCGCGCTCTGAGAAGCGTCGGTTGATGCTCGACACCCAGGTGGTGATGGAGTAGTGCTCGTTGATTTTGGGGTATCGCATCACTTGGATTGACAGGCGGCTGAGCACCCACGCCTTACCTTGGGGGAACAGGTCGTCGTAGCCGATGCCCAAGTGGTTGGCGTGGAGGGTGGCTATGTCGATGAGCTGGTGGGCTATCAGGGTGATGGGCATTCGCTCTTGGGCGTCGCAGTCGCCACCAAGCAGCTGGTAGTCGACGGTAAATTCTTTTATCTTAGTCATTTTCAGTCGAGTCGGTATAGTATGAGTTGGTCGATTAGTGCGTGGTTAGTGGTGAGGTTCATGTTCTCGTCTTCGGGGAGGAAGTCGAGTGTGATGGTCGCTCCCCGGGTGGGGATTTCTACAATCACGGGGTTCGACATTCCCCAGTCATCCCAGTTGGCTACGCCTCGTTGGGGGAGGACGATGGTGCCTGCCTTATTGCCATCGACCATCAGAGAGCGGATGGCGGCTTTGTTTTCAGTGTTGACGGGGCCGTTGCCGTTGGCATAGCGTGCGTAGGCGACGTATCGTCCGGGTTGCAGTCCGGTGGTGTTGGCCTTGACAGATTTGACTGTGTGGTCGGTTTCGGCAAATCCGCCGTTATAGCCCGTTACGGGGGCTTTGGGTTGGTAGGATATTTCGGCAGAGGAGGGTGTGGTAACCTCATCGGCCATCTCGAGCACGATCCCGGGACGGTTGGAGAGTGGTTCGGAGGCAAACGAGGGTATGCCGGCTTCGGAGCAGCCAACCACCATGTATTCACCCGGAATTGAGGCATCGAAGGTGGTGGTGTGGGTCGTGCCCACTACTTTGCCGTCGCGTATCACCTCGTAATATGCTATGTATTCGAGGGGATTCCACTGCAGCTGGTCTCTCGAGGCGTTGAAGCGGGTGGCTGGAGTCCAGGGGGCTTTGGCGTTGGTGGTGCGGTTGACCTTCATTGGTGTGAACTCTGAGTTCATCACTATGCGTATGTCTCCTCCCTTCTTGAGCTCTTTGGCCGTGATAAATCCGTCTTTTACCGCCTTGCCGTTGAAGGTCATCGACTTGATGCCTGAGCCATAGCCCTCGACGGTGATGTTGAGCCGGGCACCGCGATAGTTGAAGTTCTCAAGCGTGCGGGTGTCGGCAAGGGTTGTGGGCACAAATGGGGCGAAGCGCAGACCATCCTTCTCGAAGTGGATGCCGAAGAGTATGCGGTTGGTCAAGGCAAGGTTGCCTGAGAGCGACCATAGCATGTTGGATGAGTTGAGCTCGGTGAATATGTCGCCGTTGTCGAGGTTGAAATTTTCCTTGTTGGTGGCAAATAGGGCCGCGGGGCGGATTACTGAACCGATGGCTTCGAGAGTCCCGTCCTCGTTGCCCACCTTGGCGTTGGCAAGCGCCCAGTATGAGGCCACGAAGGGCCACAGTGCGTTGTTATGGTAGTTGGGCATGTCGACGATCTGTGGGTAGAATATGGCTACACCGTAGGGTGTGATGGGGTTGTTCTCGGTGATTGAACGCTGACGCTCAGCGGGGGCGATGTCGTAGAGTATCGAGAGCGACTCGCCGAGGGTTTCGGCGCGGGGGTTGATGACGGGGAAATCGCGGCCGTAGGTGTACATGCCGTAGTATCCTTTGTCGTCGAGCCAGAATGTGTCGTTGATCTGTTTGACCAGCGACTCTGCCTGGGTAGCATACTCCTGAGCTGCCTTCTTCTTGCCCAGATCCTGAGCCATGTCGGCCAGGATTTGCAAGCCGGCGGCGTGGATCATGTTGGTGCCCATTGCCTCACTCTGGGCGATGTCGGCGGTCTGCATCCAGCGGGGATAGCTCTGCTCGCGCCAGTCGATGAATGAGGTCTCACCCTTGACGAGCCCGCGGTCGGAGTAGGTGGTGAGGGCATCTTTGGCAAAGGAGCGCTCTACGATTGGGTATACCTTCTCGAGCCACGCACGGTCACCGGTCACCTTATATATCTCATAGGCTGCGAGTGCCCACGCCATGCGGTCGGTCGAGATGGGCCAAGCGCCACCCGACCCGGTGTCCTGGATGATCTGACCCTGCGCGTTGACCTTCTTCATCAGCGAGATCATCGACGCCTCGGGCTGCAGGTAGGCCATCGAGAGGATTATAGAGTATGACACGTCGCGGGTCCACACCCCGGCCCACTCCTTACCGGTGCGGAGGGTTGTGTCGGGCTCAACGGCGTTGACCATCTCGTCAAGGCCCATGTTGTAGACGGCTTGCAGCAGCTTGTTGGACGTGTTGAGGCGGGGGTAAGATGAGATGTCGTTCTTCAGCTTCCACTGCTTATCGATAGGCATATAGTAGTGTGGACGAGCCGAATAGGTAGACTGTATTTCGTAGGGTGAAACAGCCCAGGCCTTAAACTCATCTTGAAACACCGTGTCACCCTGCCAGCGGTAAGCATCGGTCGACACTATCACCTGCGGCTGAGCCGCAGCTCCCACGCACATGGCAACTGCCACTGCCGCCAAAATCCTTTTGATCTTCATATATCTTATTCTTGGTTATGCATTGCTCTTGTGCCATAACGCTGTCAGGCACACGCTTGTTCGATGTTGTTGGGGCAAAGATACAGAAATATTTTGAGGCAACAAAGGCTCGCCAATGGCGAGCCTTTGCGGTGGTGACTCGTATAGGATTCAAACCTATAACCTTCTGATCCGTAGTCAGATGCTCTATTCAGTTGAGCTAACGAGCCAATCCTGAGTATGAAAAGTCGGCAACCTCAGCGTTGCCTTAGTGACTCGTATAGGATTCAAACCTATAACCTTCTGATCCGTAGTCAGATGCTCTA
>CAZVNS010000035.1:0-16316 GCA_964628905.1 uncultured Muribaculaceae bacterium
TTTTTCTGATCATCGGCACATATATTACGCTTTTCGGTGGGGTTTTATAGTTTAATCTGCGACTCCGAGCGAGCCGGGGCGAGCGTATCTGCGGCGCCCCCTTTTTCATCTCCTTAACGCGGACACCTCATCTCTCACGAATTTATAAATTGCGGCCGCGGACCGCGATTAAGCCTGACGGCTTAAGCCGCTTGTGTCGCAGATTTCCAGCGCAGGTCCACACAGATTATCTTTTGCCTGACCAAAACAATAAGACCAGAGCGCATATTTTTGAACTTAGAACCAAAGAACCAGAGAAGTCTATGGTATCTTTGGTTTAGTGATCGATATGTAGCTAAAAAATGGAGTGCTTGTGATTAGGTGAGGGGGGTGACGCGGATGCGCTGGTTTTTGAGGCGGTGGGGAGCGATGGCGGCGAGTGTGGACTGGAGCTTGTCGGCGGGGATTGACGCCAGGCTGTAGTGATCTTTTACGGTGATGCGCCCTACCTGGTCAGGTGCGAGGCCGCCGCGCTGAATGAGGTAGCCGGCGATGTCGCCACGCGATATCTTCTCGCGGCGTCCGGCGTTGAAATAAAGTGTGGCTACGGGTGTGGCCTTCGGTGGATTTTCGTGGTAGTCGCGGGGCACGTACTCGCGGTCGTAGGTGACGAAGTCGGGTATGGTCTCCTCGTCGGAGATGATAGCGTAGACCACGCCGTCGGCCCCCTGGCGTGCTGTGCGGCCGTTGCGGTGGGTCCACGCCTCGGCGGTGAGTGGCAGGTGGTAGTGCACCACTGAGCCGACGTCGGCTATGTCAAGGCCGCGCGAACCTAAATCGGTGGCCACGAGCACCGGGGTTGTGCCGTTGTTGAACAAGTCGAGTGCTATCTCGCGGTGCAGCTGGTCGAGCGCTCCATGATAGAGTCCGGCAGGAAACCCGGCCTTGACCAACGCGTCGTATACCCGCTGGGCGCTCTCGCGGTGGTTGACGAAGATAATGGCGAGCTCATCGGCTGGTAGCGAAGCTGTGAGGTCGAGCAGAGTGGTGAGCTTGTCGCGGGTGGCTGAGGGTATCTTGACGTACTGCACCGAGCCGCGGGCTACGTTGTTGCCCTGGGTGAAGTCGACCACCTCGGGGGATGCGAAGTCGAGGAAGCGGGGAAGCTTGTCGTCGAGACGGGTGGCCGATGTGAGTATCACACGACCGATTCGACCCAACTGTTTGACTATGCGGCGCATATCGTCGAGGAAGCCCAATTCGAGTGACTTGTCGTACTCGTCAAGCACCAACACCCGTAGGCGCTCTACCGAGAGATTGCCGCGGGTGAAGTGGTCGAGCAGTCGACCGGGTGTCGCTATGATTATCTGGGGGGTGGACTGCAGGGAGCGCGCCTCGTCGAGCATCGAGTGGCCGCCGTAGCACACGGCGGTGCGGAGCGGCAGCGCCAGTGGACGCACTACATCATATATTTGCAGCACGAGCTCGCGCGATGGCGCTATCACTACGGCTTGCAAACGGTCGGTAATCGACTCGTCGCAGTCGACGAGCATCGGCAGGGTGAAGGCCAGGGTCTTGCCTGAGCCGGTGGGAGCGAGCAGTATCGTGCTCTTGGCCTGTGAGTGGGCCATGGCCACCTGCATAGGATTAAGCTCGGTGATACCCATCACCGAGCTTACCCGTTGCCTTATCTGAGTTAGTTTCATTTGCGTCGTCGCACAGAGCGGACAGCGTTGTTGGAGTTGCTCTTCTGCTGCTTAGGCTCCTTGATTTTCTTAGGCTCCTTCTTCTTGGTATCCTTTTTCTTGTCGGTCGACGTATTCTTGCCGCGGCTTGAGCGAGTGGCGCGTGCGGGTTTATCCTCACCTGCGGGAACCACGGCGGGGGTGTCGTCGTCATCGTCGCGCGATGCCACGGCGTTGGCTTCGGACTCGGCCTGAGCGGCGGCGAGTTCCTCGGCCTCACGCTTTGCGGCGAGCTCTTCGCGTGTAGGCACCCACAGATGGTCCTCGTAGGTGTCAAGTCGGCGCTGGATGCTGTCCTGGGCGCGCTTGAGGTCGTCGGGGTCGGGATAGAGCTGCATCATCGACTTGTTCTTGAGGTTGCGGGTCTTGTAGATCTCGCCCTTATACATATTGTTGGCGAAGAAGTCGTCGTAGGTGGTGGTGGCGAGGTTGTTGTCGTCGGAGGTGAAAATCTCCTGCTGAGCGAGGTAGGGGCGCAGGCTGTCCATCTTAACCCAGAACATGGGATACTTGACGGCGTCGCCACCCCAGTCGCCGGTACGGTGAAGCACGGGGCAGATGGCCTCGACGCGTGTGCGCATACGGTTGGTGCGCTTGTCAAACTCCCACCGCTCGAGGATATAATAGGTGAGCACCTCATTGGCAGGCACATCCGACTCCTCGATGGTGAATTTGGGATTTTTCTCGGTCGAACCCTTGGCCTCGGTATAGAGTATATAGAAGCGGTCGAGCATGTCGCGCACCTTGACCTTGTACTGGTCGGTGAACACTTCGCGTCCATCGAGATACTCATAGGCTGGCACCTGGTTGTTGGCCACGAGGCGCATGATGATGCGGAACAGGTTCTCCTGACCGTCGATCAGGTCCTCGGGGTAGTAAAGGGGAGCGTTCTTGTCGTCGTTGAGGTCGATCTGGCGATAGATGACGCGCATCCACTCCATATCAGCATCCGATACGGGGGTGTGCTCATAGAGTCCCTCCATGCGCTGGGTCACCTGCGGGCCGGCGGCCTCAGTGTTGTTGCGTCGCGAATTGCGGTCGTTGCCACCTCGGCGCATAACGGCGCTCGACGATGACTCCTGGGCCACAGAGCTGAAGGCTATGGCCAGGAGCGACACTGCTGTTACGATATATCTGTTAATGGTCTTCATTGTATGTATTTTAGCTGATATGGGTTGCTATGGGTGATGTGGGGATGGGGAGGATTAGTTGACTATGACTTCGATGGGCGACAGGTCGCGGGTGATGCCGTCGGGGCCGGTGGCGCGCACCTTGGTGATGAAGAAGCGCTTGCCGCGGGAGAGCTGGCGGAACTTGTCGAGCTGACGCTGCGAGAACTTGTCGCCGTTTGACACTTCGGGGATGGCGTTGCCCATCGAGTCGAAGAATAGTGTTTCGAAGCTCACAACCTTAAACTTGATATTGAGGATACCGTCGTCGATGGCGGCGTCAAGTCCTTGCGATTGCAGCAACTGGGTCTTGGGGAACGGCTTGCCGCCGCGGTAGCTATCCTCCTGGCCCTGGGCATTGCGATAGGCGATGTAGGGGGTGGGATCGGGGAGCTTGCGCACGCGGAATTTCATCGAGCCCACCGACTGGGAGCGGCCGTCGATGGTGGCGGTGACGCTCACCTCGGCCTCAGAGCCTACCTTGCCGGGGTGGGCCACCCATGTATCGCCACTGCGGGTGAGGGTGCCGTTGGTCATGGTGGCCGATACGGCCGACATTGGCACACCGGGCACTGAGATGCTGATGGGGTTCTCGATACCGGCATAAAGCACATTCATCATCGTGGGGGAGATGGTGGCTGTAGGTTCGATGACGGTGTAGTCTGACGCAAACTCATGGCGTGTGGTGGTCCCATCGCCGTGGGGTACCTCGAGGTAGCCGTTATAGGTGAATGTGCCCGTTGAGCCGGTGAAGAGTTCGTAGTGGCCGCGGTTGTTGTCGAGAGGCTTACCATTGATATATACGATGGGGCGGGCTGTGGTGTCGACAGCTGCCAGGACGATGTCGGCGGTATATTTGCCGCCGCGCATCACCAGGCGCGAATGCGGGATGACGAAAGCGTTGAGCTCGTTGACACGCACATCGCCGGCGTCAACATTGGCCAGCATGGCGTTGAGGGCCTCACCCTCGGCAAAACGGATGTCGTTCTGCAACTTCGACAGCAGGGTGATGGCGGCTACTACGGGTTGGTTGTCAAACTTCGACTCCTCCCACGACGTGGTGCCGATCACGCCCTTGCGCTGCACCGGCTCGGTCGACAAGGCGGCATCGACATTAGGGCGCTTGGCCTCGGGGAGCTTCGAGGTGATGTAGCTGCGGTAGGTGTCGATTGACTCGCGGAGCTTGGCGCCGTTGCCGTTGCCGGGGGCGAGCATCACTACTGAGGCGGCCTCAAGGTTGTCGCGGTTGAGTATCTCTGCCACGTTGCCTTCGGGACCGTCGGCCTGCTGCACAATCAGCAGCTTGAGTGAGTCGATTTGATTATAGAGTCGGCCGGTCACGTCGCGCACTTCGAGAGCCTGCTCATACCATGACTGTCCCTTCTCGGGATTTTGCGCGGCGAATGTCTCAAGCTGGTAGAGGATCGACTTGTTGCGCTCGGCCACATTGGCGTTGGAGCGGTTCAAGCCTTCATCCACCTGCGTGAAGCCGTCGAGCACGTCGCTCGACACGTTGAGCGCAAGCATGGCCGTCAAGACGATATACATCAGGTTTATCATCTTCTGGCGAGGTGAGAGCCTATTGATATTTTCTGCCATTTCGGGTCAGTGGGGATTGGACAGTGGGGTTGGTTTATACGTTTTCAGAGGGGGCTTGGGTGGGAGCCTGGGGGTCGTTGCCACCCATCATGGGGCGGTACATGTTGATGGTCATGGCGGTGAGCATCTTCTCATACACTGAGTTGAGCTGCTGCATGTAGCGGGCCATGCGCTCAGTCTCCTCGCAGTAGCGCACTGCCTGAGCCGAGCTCTTCTCATACATGTCGCGGATATCCTTGATGCCGCGGTTGACGCGGTCGATGGAGTCGAGCTGCGACGACACGCTCTTGAGCTGTATCTCGTAGATGGTGTTGAGACCGCCGATATTGCGGTTGAGGTCCTTCATCTGCTCCACATATCCGTTGGAGCTTGCGGTGATGCTCTCGGAGTTTTGGGTGATTGCCGAGTAGCTGTCGAGCAGCACCTCGCTGACGCGGTTGAGCGACTCGGTGGTCTGGCGCAGCTGTGCCATCTCCTGAGCTATTGCTCCCATCTGATCGAGATATTGCTGGGTGGCCGAAGTGAGTTCGGCCATGCGCGAGAGCTGGTCGGAGGCTGCCGCCATCTTGGCTATTGACTCGCTGAGCGAGCGGGTGTCGTCGGCGCTGAGGTTCACACCTGAGGGTATACCCACGGCTGCCTTGGCTTGCTCTCCGTTGACTCCTCCTGCGACCACGATGCCTGAGCCGCCGGCGAAGTCTGGACGGTCCTCGGGATTTTTGGAGTCGAGCACAGGGAACACTTCCTCCCAATTGTACTCCTTGGGCGGACGGTCGAAGGCGGTGAGGATGAACATCAGCACCTCAGTACCCATACCGATCGACAGCAGGGTGTTGCCGCCGGGGAGGTGTAGGATTTTGAATAGTGCGCCCCAGATTACGACAGCCGCACCGATTGAGTAAGCGAAGTTGAAGAAGCGCTGGCCACCCTCCCACTGGAGGAAGTGCCACAAGCCGTTCTTGTATTTTTTAAGCTTTTTTCCCATTGCAAGGATATGTTGACAGAGTTATCAGTTGTTATGGTGTATGTGTTACTTGCCGCGCTGTTTGTTGCCGCGGGCAAAGCCGATCTGGGAGCGCACGCAGCGGAAGCCGATGTAGGAGCGCTGCTCATTCTGGTATTCCCACATGCGGATGTCGGAGCGGATGTTCTTGGCCACATCCTTCCACGAACCGCCACGCACGATCTTGCGCTTCATCTTGTAGGGATCCTCTTTTGCGGCATCGTAGCGGTACTCGGGGTTGAGGTCGTTGGTGAGCTTGCCGACGCTCTCGGTGTAGGCGGTCGAAGTCCACTCGCTGACGTTACCGGCCATGTCGTAAAGGCCGAAGTCGTTGGGTGAGTATGTGCCCACACGCGAGGTGATGATGTGACCGTCGCGCACGTAGTTGCCTTCGGCGGGCTTGAAGTTGGCGTAGAAGCAACCTTTATCCTCGCTCAGGGGGATGTCGCCTTCCCAAGGATACATATTCTCGTTGACACCGGCGCGGGCTGCGTACTCCCACTCAGCCTCGGTGGGGAGGCGGTAGGGCTCTACGTAGACGCCTTCCTTGCCCAGCGAGCGGCGCAGGAAGTCGGTGCGCCAGTTGGCGAAGGCGTTGGCCTGCTCCCAGCTGACACCCACCACGGGATAGTCGGTGTAACCGCCGTGTGAGAAATAGAGGCGGGTGTATGGCTCGTTGTAGGCGTTGTCGAAGTCGTTGATCCACGCTGTGGTGTCAGGGTAGACGTTGACTATGTATGTGTTGAGGAAGTCGTAGTCGCCGGTGAGGCCGCGGGTGATGGTCTCGCGGATGATCTCGCCCTCGTCGTTGATCCACGCGGTGTCCTTGGAGATGATGGGCACGTCGGTGGGCACGGGACGGTCGGTGTTATACTCGCGGCGGCGCGGGTCGAGACGGTTCTTACGCTTGGCGGCCGCTGTGTGATTGTAGATCTCATAGCGGTAGTTGAGCTGCTCGGGGTCGAGTTCACGCACACCTGTGATAGGGTTGGTGCGGTAGACGCTCTCGATGGCACGCGCCTCATCCTCGTTGGCGTTGCGCCAGGGTATGGCCTTGTTCCAGTTGAGGTAGGGCTTCACGGGGTTGCCTTCCTTATCCTCCTCAATCTTAAATTCCTCGTTGCCGCCGAAGGCCGGGTCGGCCAGACGCTCGCGGATGATTGAGTCGCGCACCCAGAAGACGAATTGCTTATATTTACCATTGGTGATTTCGGTCTCGTCCATCCAGAACGCGTCGACCGATATGCCGCGGGCGTCGGCGGGGATGTTCCACACCGAGTCGGCTTTCTGCACGCCTACTTCCATTGAGCCGCGGTCAATCAGCACCATGCCGTAAGGGGTGGGCTCGGTCCAGGAGGTACCTCCCACGCCGGTCACTTCACCGCCTGCCGAGCTGCGGCCGCCGGTGGCGCACGACGCCACCACGAGGGCTGTAACCATTGGTATTGCTAAGATCGATGGTCTTTTCATATTACATTATGCGTATACTCTTGTGTTTATTCTTGTTCTTTTCGCCGAGGTCGAGCTTGAGGCTATAGCCGGCGAGTATCTCATGGCTCCCGGAGCTGATTTTGGAGATGGTGCTGATGGGGTAATCATAGCTGTAGCCTACGAAAAATCCCTTATATTCAGCGCCGACAGTGGCCACGATGGCATCGTTGTAGCGGTATCCCACACCGAAGGTGAGGAACTTGGCGTAGCGGGCGCGGGCTGTGGCTTCGACTGTCCAGAATTGGAAATCCGTGCGGTAGAGCACCGAGGGCATCAATTCAAATAACGTATTTTTTATTGAAATATTGCTTCCGGCCATAAAATATACGTTGCGCCCGATCTGGAACTCGTAGTTGTGCTCCTGTGCACCCTCTCCCGACTCGGCGTTCATGGTGATTGTTGGCGATGTGGCGTGGGTCACTGACAAGCCGGCCCAGAAGAGCTTGTGAGTGTAGAATGCGCCGATACCAAGGTCGAAGGCGTTGCCGCCGATATCGCTGTTGGGTATGGCGTCGTCGCCCGAGGTGTGGTAGTCATCATCATCGGGGAGCTGCACCTTCGAGCCTTTGAACTTCTCGTCGACAAATCCCAGCTGCACGCCAATCGAAAGCTCGCCTTTGAGCAGCTTGAGCTTATAGGCCAACTGGGCGCCGATCGACAGGTTGCTGTATAGGCCCACGCTCTCCTGCTGCATCAGCAGGCCCACGCCGAAGCGCTTATTAAACAGCTTCAGGGGCATGTTGGCCCCGACGAGGAACGTCTTGGGGGCATTGTCGATACCCACCCACTGCATGCGGCCACCGCCGCGGATCTGCAGGTAGTCGGTGGTGCCTATGGCGCCGGCATTGTAGTAGGCCGGCATCTCGTAGTATTGCGACAGCACAGCGTCGCTCTGCGCCCGAGCGGGGAGAGCGGCGATAAGGGCTGCGAGGGCAATAATCACCACCGCCCCTACCCTACGGATCAGGTTATGATTGGAGTGTTGTGTGGTCATTCAAAGTAGAAAGTTAGCACCACCATCTGCGATGTGGCCTTCTTGAGCGCGTTGGTGTACTTGAGCATCCCGGGGTCGTCGGCCAGGTCGGGGCGGTCGTGCTGCAGCACATCCTTCAGGCCGAAACAAAATTTGATCTCGGGGATGAATTTGAAGTAAGGGAGATAGGTGTCGAGCCCGAAGCCCACGGTGAGGTACAGGTCGCTCGACTTCAGCTGCAGAGGCTCGCGGCGCTTCTTACTGACGTCGAAGGCTGGCATCACGCCGGCGGTGACGTAGGGGCGCACGTTGTGGAGGCGCATCGCCGAGAATTTCACGTCAATGGGCACCACCACGAGTGTCGACTTGAGGTTGACACGCTCCTGCTCATCACCCGAGGTGTTGCGCATGGTGATGTCGCGGTTGCCGAAGTACATACCCGGGGTCAGGCGCACGTTGAAGTAGTTGTTGAGCCGCAGGTCGAACAGGCCGTTGACACAGAAGCCCGGCGAGAAAGCCGGCTGCTCCATGTACCACGTCTGCCCATCCTCGGTGGCGATACCGTTGTGCGTAAACCTAATATCCTCAGTGTGCACACCTATCGAGAAACCCAGATGCCAACGGCGCAGGTCAGCGTATGGGCGGTTGAGCACCTTGTCGTTAAGGCGGGCGTAGCCGGTGAGCGAGCACGCCGCCACGGCCAGTAGCACTAATATGAATTTGGCGTATTTCATTATTTATTCAACGTGACTTTGTTAATATTATTGTCAATCCAACACAAATCGTTATATTTGCACTTGAAATACAAATACCAATCATATTCACACTTACATGAAACACTCTACTCTACGCTCTCTCGCAATGGCCATATTGGCCACCGGCGCGATCAGCGCTTCGGCCCAAGGCACCGTCGACCTGCTCGGCGTGACCTACACAGTCGACACTCTGCAACACATGAAGGTCGGTCCCGGCACCACCGCAACCCACCTGGCCCTGCAATCCACCGTCAACGAGGGTCAGAAGCTCCAGGTACATTACGTCACCATCGATAAGTCGACCCCGGGCGTGTCGCTCCACGCTGTCTGCGGCAAGGACATGGTGGCCGGCACCGAGAGGACCTCAGCGATGGCCCAGCGCAAGTCGACCGACTCGCGCCTTTACTTCGCCGGCTGCAACGCCGACTTCTTCACCACCTCAGGCACCGCCACCAACGGCACCTCAACGGTAGGCTCCCCGACTACATCTTGCACCGCCGACGGCACTGTCTACAAGACCTCCAACTCGCAATACCAGTTCTCGGTCGACCGCGAAGGCGTGGCCCGCATAGGCCGACTCAACTACTACACCGGCACCGCCAAATGCGGCACCGCATCAGTCCTCTACAAGGGCATCAACGTGGCCGCCCCCAACAATGGCGTGACCGTCTATACCCCCAAATACTGGGGTTCGACCAACCAGACCGACTATGCCGACAACTCCTACGAGGTAACAGCCAAGCTCGTCGAGGGTGACTCCTTCATCTGCGGTGGCACCTACCGTATGGAGGTTACCTCAGAGCCCAACACCACCGGCGACACCACAATCCCCGCCGACGGCTTCGTGATCTTCGGCCGCGGCGACGCCAAGGACTTCGTGGGCGGCCTCCACACCGGCGACATCGTCGAGCTTGACCACGTGGTACTCTTAGGCGACGAGCGCATCTACCCCGACCAGATCGTATCGGGCAACCCCAAAACCGTGGGTGAAGGTGTGCGCCTCGACTCCGAGAGCGAGCGCGGCGACGCCAAGGACCAGCATCCCCGCACCAGTATCGGCATCAGCCGCGATGGCGACACCATCATCATGATGGTGATCGAGGGCCGACTCAACGGCTCAGTGGGTGTACGCACCTCGCAGATGGCCGACATGATGCTCTATGCAGGAGCATACGAGGCTGTCAACCTCGACGGTGGCGGCTCATCAACACTCTACACCTCAGCCTTCGGCGTGCGCAACCGCTGCTCCGACGGCTCAGAGCGCGCCGTGGGCAACGGCATCTTCGCCACCATCGACGCTCCTGCCGCCGACAAGGAAATCACCGAGATACAGTTTGCCGACTGGAAGGCATCACTCCCCCGATTTGGCACCTACACCCCGGTGATCTACGGATACAATAAATATGGTGTGCTCGTGAGCGACAACGTGGAGGGCTTCACCCTCGAGTGTCCCGCCGAGCTCGGCTCCATCAGCGAGGGCAACACCCTGTTAGCCACAGGATCTAAGTGCGGACTGCTCACCGCCAAGCTGGGCGACATGACCGCTCAGATTGTGGTCAACATCGACGATTCGTTCACCTACGCTCCCCGCATCGTCAACCTGCTGCTCGACTCCCACCGCGAATATGTGGCTGAGGTGCAGGGCGACAACGGCCTCACATCGGTAGCTGTTGATCCCACAGTGTTTGACTGGGCCACCTCCGACGCCAACATTGTCACCGTCAGCGACGCCGGTGTGATCAAAGGCGTGGCCGATGGCGAGGCAGTAGTCACCGGAACAATCGGCGAACAGGTGATCACCATCAACGTCACCGTGCAAGTGCCCGTCGAAGCCCGCTACAACCTGCTCAAGGACTTCTCGCTCGACAACTGGAAGATAGCCTACGCCGGCACCACGGGTGAAATCGCCCCGGCCGAAGAGGGTGTCACCATCGACTACTCCATCACCTCGACCCGCTCGATATCGCTGACCCTCACCTCAGCCGATGAGCTGCTCTTCTGGAGCCTCCCCGTGGCTATAGCCTACGACGTGACCCCCACCTCCGGACAGCTCCGCAGCGTCAACGTCAAATTTGCTGACGCTCTTGGCAACCGCTACTCGCTCACCTCCGACGCCATCGCCACCGGCGTGCATGGTGAAGGCTCATTTGACCTCAACGAGAATATCGACACCTCCGACTTGCTCAACTACCCCCTGCGACTTACCAATATCGTCTACTCCCCCTCAGGCTCGACCGGCGACACCGGCCACCTCGAAATCCCCGGAGTGTACACCGTCTACGACCCCGCAGCCGTGAGCGGCATCTCCGACATCAACGCCGACGGCTTCGACCCCGACCCCTCAGCACCGGTTGAATACTACAACCTCCAGGGCATCCGCGTGGCCAATCCCGCCGCCGGACAGCTCTACATCATCCGCCAGGGCCACCGTGCCGCCAAGGTGGTGAAGTAATCCGACCTCAGCACATATTACGATAGCAGGCGCAAGCTCCACATCCGGGGCTTGCGCCTTTGTTGTGTGTGAACTATCAGCCCCTCGCCATCGTTTTAATCTAACTATTCTAAAATCATTTCAACTATGGAAGATGATAGCAAAAAAGTGGCGGGGGTACGGCGTACAGTCAATATTCTACTACCTGTTTGCGGCCGCAGTGTTCCTGTTGCCATTCTCGCTGGCGTGCGCCGAGATGGCGTCGACCTGGGCCAATATGGGGAGTATATAGTCAGCAGTGTGGGGCGAGGCACCGGCATACCGATATCGCTCGGCATCGCACCGACACGCACTCTGGCCAAGATGGCCTCGCGGTTCGCCAAAAAGTACCGGGGGTATCATGGGGTGTGCATCATCGACACCCAGGCCAAACGCGAGACGGCTCTGCGCATGTTCGACATCGGCGACGTGTGGGGCATCGGCCACCGACACCTCAAGATGCTAAACTACCACGGCATCCACACGGCCTGGGAGTTCACCCAACGCTCGCCGCACTGGGTGCGCCGGATGATGACAGTCACCGGCCTGCGCACCTGGAAGGAGCTGCAGGGTGAGAGCTGCATTTCCATCGACCCCCTGCCCCACAAGCAGTCGATACGCACCAGTCGCAGCTTCCCCGGCGTGGGCATCAAGTCGCTGGGACTGATGGAGGAAGCTATCGCCAACTTCGCCGCCGCCTGCGCCTGGAAGCTCCGCGAACAGCGTACGTCGTGCACCGATATGCACGTGTTTGCCTACACCAGCCGCTTCCGCACCGACGTGCCCGCCAACGCCATTCACGCCATGGTACGCTTTGCCGTGCCCACCCACTCGCTGCAGGAGATAGTGCCGGCAGCAGTCGAGGCGCTGCGCGCAAACTGGCGGGAGGGTGAATATCTATATAAAAAGGGGGGGAGTGATGGTGGACCGCATCGTCGACAATGAGCAGATACAGGGGTCACTTTTCGACCGCGTCGACCGCCCGCGGCATGAGCGGCTGATGGCCACCGTGGGCGATATCAACGCACGGTTGGGACGCAACGCCGTGCGCTGCGCCGTCCAGGGGTATTCCGACGAGTGGAAGATCACCACCGACCACCTGTCGCGCCACTACACCACCGACCTTGCCCAAATCATCACCCTCAACCTCCACTAACGTAAGTTAAGTGCAGTTTGCATAAGGTTAGCAGTTTACGCCGGCAAGTAGAGTTGCTCCCCGGAGCATCTGTGCCGCCCACTATGGTTTGCGGGCGACGTATATCGTGCAGGTGCCGAACGTCATGGGGATATGGCGGGTGTCGGAGAGTCCGGCCTGACGCATGAGCGCTGTCATGGCCTCACCCTGCGGCACCTTGGCTATCGACTCGGGCAGGTAGGTGTAGGCTCGCCGGTCCTTCGACACGAGTCGTCCCACGGTGGGGATCACCGTGCGAGTATAAAATCGGTATAACGGCTTGACTATGGGTGATGTGGGAGTCGACAACTCAATCACGAGCAGCATCCCTCCCGGACGCAACACGCGGGCCATTTCGCGATAACCTTGCAGCAGATGTTCGAAGTTGCGCACCCCGTAGGCCACAGTGACGCAGTCGAATGTATCGTCGGCATAAGGCATCTCTAATGAGTCGCCCACTTGCAGGGTGACACGGTCGGCGAGTCCGGCCTTGGCCACCTTGGCGTTGCCGCACTGCACCATGCCGGGCGACAGGTCGAGCCCGGTGACATTCACCCGGGGCATCTTGCGAGCCATCTTTATCGCCAAGTCGCCGGTGCCGGTGGCCACATCGAGTATCGACTGCGGATTGGCACGTCGTATCATCCCGACGGCCTTGGCACGCCATAGCTTGTCGATGCCGAGGGTCATGGCGCGGTTCATGAAGTCGTAGGCCGGGGCGATGGAGTCGAACATCTCGCGCACCTGGTCTGCCTTGTGGCGCTCATCGCCGTAGGGCGTAGTAGCCTCTACCTCAACGGCCTTATCCTCTCGACTCTCGACTCTCATCTCTCGACTTTATCCAGACAATCGAGTACGTTCTTGGCGATTCGGTCGGTGAGGTCCGACTCGTCGGTGCGCTCAAACTTCAGACCCGTAACATGCTCATACAGCTCAATATATCGGTCAGATATGCTGCGTATCAGCTCGTCGCTCATCTCAGGCACTTGCTGTCCTGCCTTACCCATAAAGCCGTTTTCGATAAGCCACTGGCGCACAAACTCCTTGGAGAGCTGCCGCTGGGGCTCACCCTTTTCGAAGCGCTCCTGGTAGCCGTCGGCGTAGAAGTAGCGCGAAGAGTCGGGGGTGTGGATTTCGTCGATCAGTATCACCTTGCCGTCGCGCTTGCCGAACTCATACTTTGTATCGACGAGTATCAGCCCCTTTTCGGCGGCCATCTCGGTGCCCCGGGCGAAGAGGGCGCGGGTGTAGCGCTCCATCACCTCATAATCCTCGCGGCTGACGATGCCCTGGGCTATGATCTGCTCACGCGAAATGTTTTCGTCGTGCCCGGCGTCGGCCTTTGTGGTGGGGGTGATGATAGGCACGGGGAAACGCTCATTCTCGCGCATACCGTCGGGGAGCTTCACGCCACAGAGCTCGCGGGCGCCGGCTTGGTACTCGCGCCATGCGCTGCCGGTGAGGTAGCCGCGGATTATCATCTCCACGCGAAATCCCTCGCACTTTACTCCCACGGTGACCATCGGGTCGGGGGTAGCGAGTTTCCAGTTGGGCACGATGTCGGCCGTAGCGTCAAGGAAGTAAGTGGCTATCTGATTGAGCACCTGTCCCTTGTAAGGGATGCCCTTGGGTAGGACCACGTCGAATGCCGAGATGCGATCGGTGGCGATCATCACCAGCAGGTCGGAGTTGATGTCGTAGACGTTGCGCACCTTGCCGTGATACACGCTTTGCTGTCCGGGAAAGTTGAAGTCGGTGGATGTAAGTGTTGTCATAAATATGTGATGAATAGTGGTTTTGCTTGAGGTTAATGCCGGGAGTCGGTGGCGGCTGCTTCAGGGTTGATGGTGTCGCGCTGGGCATCGTCCTCGCGTTGGTAGGCTTCGACGATGCGCTGTACCAGGCGGTGGCGCACGATATCCTTCTTCGAGAATTCCACCTTGCCGATGCCCTCCACATCGCGGAGCACTCGCAGTGCGTGCACCAGCCCTGACTGGGTGGTGCGGGGGAGGTCGATCTGCGTCACGTCGCCGGTGATTATCATCTTGCCGTTCACGCCCAGGCGGGTGAGGAACATCTTGATCTGGTGTACGGTGGTGTTCTGCGCCTCATCGAGTATGATCACAGCGTCGTTGAGGGTGCGACCGCGCATGAAGGCCAGCGGGGCTATCTGTATCACCTTGCTCTCCATGTACTCCTTGAGCTTAACCGCGGGGATCATATCCTCAAGCGCGTCGTAGAGGGGCGCCAAATACGGGTCGATCTTATCCTTCATGTCGCCGGGGAGGAAGCCGAGCTTCTCGCCGGCCTCAACTGCCGGGCGCGACAGGATGATGCGCTTCACCTCCTTGTTCTTCAGCGCGCGCACGGCCAAGGCTATGGCCACGTAGGTCTTACCCGTGCCGGCGGGGCCAAGAGCGAATGTCAGGTCGTTGTTGGTGAAGGCCTCGATCATCTTCTGCTGGTTGGGCACGCGGGCCGTGATGGGCTTGCCGTTGACACCGTAGATTATTACGCCGTCGCCCTTGAGCGCCTGGGGCTCATTCCCTTTGACGATATCGAGTATCACATCCTCAGGGAGCTTGTTGTACTGCTCGCAGTAGCTCTCCAGCTCCTTGATTTTGCGTTCAAACTCAGCCGTTTCCTCATCCTCGCCAATCACCTTGATCACCGAGCCGCGGGCCGAGATCCTCAGCTTGGGGAAGAGGTTCTTCACCAGCTGCATATTGCTGTTGTTGACTCCGTAGAATGTCACCGGGTCAACGTTGTCTACTATTACTATGCGTTCAATCATTGTTAAAGATGCTTCACACGATTATACAATCTTAACAATTAACAGTTAAATATTGATTGCACCTCGATATGAAATTCACCACAAAAATACGCATTTTTCCCATCCCCCAAAACAAATTATATCGCAACACGCAGGGCGCAAAGCTACCGGGGGTAGGTTTGCGTCCTGAAGTATTCGTATTATCTGTGAGTGGATTATTTGCGGAGCTTGGTCACGGAGCCGTCTGAACCCTTTACCAGGTATATGCCTGAGGCGGTGGGTGCCGCGATGTGACGTCCCTGCAGGTCGTAGTACTCGTACTCAACCTCAGCGTCGGCTGCCACGTTGGCCACGCCGGCCTTGTTGCCCAGGGTCACATTGTAGAGCACAGCTCCGGGATAGGCGGGGATGGCCACGGGCACGCATACTATCTCGTCATATTCGCCACAGATATCACCATCGGTTGCGGGAACCTTATCGACGTAAGCCCTTGCGCCATTTGTGAGCTCGGCGTAGCACCACAGGTGGTCTTCGTATCCTATTGTCACGTCGCGGAATCTTACGTAACTATTGGAATATGCCGAGAATCGCTTTGAAGCATCAGCTTCCACGGGTATCAGCTCGCGGGTCTCGCCGGTTGTGACTATCGACCGGCAGTCAATGCGAAAAGGCGCATTTGCGAAGTAGGGGCCACCGGTGACTTCCATCCCCTCGCTGGGGTAAGCGGCGCGACCATTGAAGGATTTGACAACATCACCCGGTTCGGGCATTTCTACTCCGTCCCAGTATTCAGTACCAAGCACTGCCATTTCTTCGCCGTTATCCAAGGTGACAAAACCGCCGTAGACGAAATAGACCACGGCTTCGCCTTCAAACGCAAAACTATTGCCTGCCTCTATATCATTAATCTGCTTAGCCTTTGTCACTTCTGCCAAAGGAGTAGCGCCCAGCTCCACGTCATCGAGCTCCACATAACCTGCGGGGAATGGATAGCCTGTTGACGCAGGTGTACACCTGAGCCACGCATACTCACCTGAGTAGTCGGCAGGATCTGCCGCACTCTTGAGGAATATTCCCTTCGAACCGTTTGGAGTCACCACCTCATAAGCCGTTACATTGGGCAAATCGAGATTATATTTCGACACCTTCACGTCGCGGAACTCACTTAATCGGAACATATAGTCG
>CAZVNS010000036.1:0-16253 GCA_964628905.1 uncultured Muribaculaceae bacterium
TCGTGTGAGTGTCATTTTTGGGTAACCCCGCCACGGAAGTTTGCTACTGCCCCAATATAGTTCCTTGACATCATAACTACTTTCAGCATACGCTGAAACACACGATAGAATCGAAAAAAGCACGAATAAGATTTTGCATATTTGTTTCATGACTATTTGATTTTGAGGGTTACAAAGTTGGTAGCGTATGACGATGGTTGGTTATGGAGATATTTTGGAGATTTTTCGTCTGAAAATTTTGTTCGAAAACCAAACGAGGGGTGGGCCGCATTGGCTCACCCCTCGTTGTTGTATCGGGATGTCGGGGATTACTTGATAATCTGCTTGGTAACGGTGTTGCCGCGGCGCACGATATAGAGGCCGTTGGCGGGGTTGAGCACGCGGCGGCCCATGAGGTCGTAGTATTCGGCTGGAGCGTCGTCTGAGGCGGCGTCTACGTCGATAGCATCAACCGATGTCATGTCGGTGAGGTTGTATTTCACCAACCACGAGTCGAAGCCGGCAGTGGTTGTGCCTGCGTCAGTTCCCATCACGGTGAGAGTACCGTTGGAGCGGGGAAGGGTAAACAGGGCTGAGGGGCTCTCGAAGTAGCCGCCGTAAGTGATGTTGGCGCTGCTCAGCTCGATAGTGTTCTTCAACTCGCCTGATGTGTTGTCGTAGGTCATCAGATAGTTGCAGGCGGTGAAGCCCGAACCGGCCATCTGATAGCCATACGTGGTGGTCTCCAGGCCGTCGGATACAGCCACGAAGTCACCAGAAATCACACCGTTAGGGTTCATCACCATGGCGTTTACAGAGCCGGTGGATGCTTCGAGCACCACGTTGTAGCCATGGAGTTGGGCAGTCTTTGAATCGATTGCCACATCTCCGGCTTTCATGCCTCCGTTGAGGGCGCCGGTAGCCACAAGGTAGCCGTTATTGAGGCACAGGCCGCGGTTCTGGAGCACAGCTTTGCCGGCTGTGTTGGCTGTAGTCTCGACTGTGGTCAGCCATGTGACATTGAGATCGGTGTCAGCCTTACCAACATAGAGGGTCGCCAATTCGTTGGCGGCTGCTATTTGCTTGCCACCGAGAGTGTAGGCAGCGGTAGCGCCGGTCACCATACCGGTGAAGTATAGCTCGCCGTCGGTGTACAGCAGGCCTGTGATCTGGTCGGCAGTAGCATAAGCTGCAGTGGCATCGGGAGTCAGCTGATCCACGCATTTGCCATCCTTGTCGAGCTTCACGATGTATGAGTCGCTGTATGAACCACTGCCGTCCCAGTTGGCGGGAAGGTTGACAGCGCTGATGGTCTTCGCTCCACCGGAGAGGGGAGCCACGGTCATCTCAGTGACGTGCGAACCGGCCACGTATACATTGTCCTGATCGTCGACGGCCACTGAAGTCATCGATACAGGCTCGGTAACGGTGGTGTAGGTGGTTGCGCCATCAATCTGGTGAACCCAAACGATATCACCGTTGCCATCCACCTTGACCACGATCACCACCTTGGCGTTGACATCCTCGGGGCAGACATAGGGAGCCTGATACTCAGTGCCGTTAGTGCCCTTGATTTTGAACACGAAGGGTGAAGTAGAGTTCTTCTCATAGTTGCGTGCGCCGAAAGCCATCACCACGCCGCCATCAGAAGTGGGGGCGATGAAAGTGCCGTTGGAGAGCTGCACGTCGCCGTAGGTGTTATTGATGTTCCACACCAGCTCGCCGGCGGAGGTGATACGTGCCAAAGTCACTGAATAGGGGCTCTTGACAGTTGCGGCATCGTCGACGGTGAAGTCGGAGGTATTCATGGCGGTGCCACCCCAAGTGATGGAAGAAGTGGGGTATTGAGCGTCGCACAGCACATAGTAGTCAGTGCTTCCTTTGACAGGAGCGATCTGGTTGATTGAGGCTTGCTTTTCGCCACCGAACTGCTTGTACCAGTCCATCGTAGCTTCTAAAGCCGACATAGACATCGCTGATGAAGCCATGGCTACGCCCATAATGAGTAAAGATTTCTTCATAAATATCATGTTTAAAACGTTAGAATTATGTTTGCACTATTTTTCAGCGACAAAAATACAACAATTTAACATATTATATAATACTCAAAAGTAGGTATTTTGATTTATTCCGATAAAATCATTGAAATCTTAGATTAAGAGCCTGTCATTCGGTTTATTAATATTATTTATCATGCTCAAAAATGCCATCTCACAAATTTACTTTACCTCTGCCGAAAATTTTTTCTAATTAATCAATATTTCAACTCTGATGAAAAAGTATTTCAGCATTTTCGCAGCTGCCCTTATCGCAGTGCCCGCACTCTGCCTCACCGCTTGCAGCGATGACAACGACAATCCCGATGATCCCAACAATGGTGGTGGCACCAACACCGGCGCTGCCGCAGTTGACCCCTCACAAGTATTCACCAACGGCATCCCCTCGCAGGTAGGCGACAACACAATCACCACCGACGACCAAGGCCGCATGACCAAAATCACCGACAACTATCAAACCGTAACCTTTGAATACAATATCAAAGACGCCTCAAGAGCTGGTGGTATTCCCACTGACTACGACGTCAAGATGACTGTCAGCTAGTCAGGTGACACCGACGACCAGCAGGTATTCTTCTGCACTCTCAACAACAATGGCTTCATCGAATACGCTTACGAGGTTGACCTTGACAACGGCCAGTACGACCTGCCCACTGCCGATGAGTGGTGGTTCAAATACAACGCCGACGGTCAGCACCCAGCAAGGCCACACTGAAGAAACCACATTCCGTTGGTAATCCATCAGCCCCATAAAAAAGCCCCGACAGGTGTCCTGTCGGGGCTTTTTTTATGTTGAGGTCAAAATACTACCTTGGCGGTGGTGGTACCTTGCTGGCGTATCAGCAGCTGACCGCGGGTGGGATTGGCTACACGGCGGCCCATCAGGTCGAAGTAGACGGCGGGAACATACTCAGCGGCATCAACGGCTACATCCTCAACGCCGGTGGCGGCATATTCGGGGAGAGCGGCCGCAGGGGTGCTGTCGCGCTCAGGCTCAGGAGTCATCACGCTATAGTCGCCCCACTGCTGGCGCAGCCAGTTGGTCTTGTCGTTGAGGTGGCTTACGGCGGCGTTAAGGCGCGAGTCCATGTCACGGTTGTCGGCAGGATATGAGCCTCCGCTGGGGCAGGGGGAGTCCTTCCAGCGTGCGTAGTCGGCCTGCACAGCGGGCTTGATGCGCTCTACAAACTCGGTCATATCATCGACGATGCCGTCATAGCAGTTGCTCATAAACCAGCACCATGTCTCAGTGAGTTTGGCGTTGAAGCGTGCGTTCTCGCGCAAAGAGGGTATCCATGTGTTGCCGAAGGGATCGCAGTCGTAGAAATACGAGTGTGTGTCGCCGTTGAAGGCGTTGCCGCAATCCCAGATTGGGGAGAAGTGCCACTTCTGACCGTCGCCGAAGTCGCGGTACATATAGGTCGAACCGTGGTATGCCTCGACATCCGACACTATCTCGCGGGCTATATAGTAGCGCACGGCGTCGTCGAGGTCGATGTAGCTCCAGGTGGCGTCGCTGTTGGAGCCGATCAGGTCGTTCATCGCGGTAAACTGCTCGGTGATAAATCGCTGTTGCAGTTCGGAGTATTCCTCGGGAGTGTCCCATGTGATGCGAAGCACGTCGAGGTTATGGCCATAGGCGCAACTCTTCTCGGAGAGGCGTATCTGGTTGTCCTCATCGTAGTTGTCAAGCTCCACGAGGTAGCCGCCTGATATGAGCTGGCCATCGGATACGTTGTCGTCGAGCTCGGTGATGTTGATGCGGCCATCACCCACGCGGATCGACTCGGTGAGGAAGTAAAGGCCGCGGTAGTTACCGTTGATCACCACCTCGACAGGCTGCATGCCGCACACGAAGGGGAGGCCGATACGCTCGCCAAGGTTGAAGCCGGTGAAGTTGCGCAGGAAGCCGTAGTTGTCGTCGGCATGTGCCAACAAGGCGTAATGCTTGCTCTTGTCAGGGGTGAGGCCAAGCAGGTTCTGCTTCTTGCCGAGCTTAAGCTTGAAGGGCTTCTTGGCGAAACCGGTGCGTGTCCAGTTGCCGCGGGCCTTAATCTGTGTGGGGAGGGGCTCCTCGGCAGAACCAACCGACTTTGCGCCCAACTCCTCAAGCCATTTGCAGCCGTTGACGTCGAGCCAATACTCAGCCTCAAAGTAGTTTTTGTGGCCGAGGTTGATGTCTATTACCTCGTTTTCGAGCATCTTGTTGCCATTGTCGTCGAGCAGGAAGTCGCCATTGTCGTCAACCTTGTAGGCGTTGATGTAAATCACGGGGAGCGTGCCTGACAGGTCCTCACCGGGTTCGGGGCCATTATCGTCAGCCCACTCACCGTTGATGCCGAACTGCACGCGGGTGTCGGCCATCGGGGCCTCCTTTGAGGCCAGAGTGAAGCGTATCGACACATTCGACAGGCTCGATGCTCTGAGGTTGGCACCGTCGTTGACGAGCGTGAGGTTGACGGGTTTTGTGATCGTGGCGTCACCACCAAGGTTGTAGTGCCACAGGTCGCTGCCGATCTTAAACTGACCGTTGAGCGAGCTGAGGGTTATTGAGTATTCATCGCCCGAGCGGGTGAACTTATGGTCGTCGCGCGGACCCCAGCCGGTGTCCTCACCTAAGATGTAAAGCACGGGGTAGCCCTCTGAGTCCATAGCGTCGTCAAGGGCTTTCATCGTTGGAGCGGTGGCCAGTATGCCCAGCACGAGCATCATCAGCCGGAATTTGTGTTTCATGGAAGAAAACGATTGGTTAATCAATTACACTTGGAATCTGTCCACAAAGTTACACATTTCCCATCAATTACACAACCCCACATTCCGACATAAAGACAAAAAGACATAAAGGCGGTTTGAACATAAAGACAAAAAGATGATTTTATGTCTTTCTGTCCAATTATGTCTTTGTGTCGGGGGTGGGTTAGTACCAGGTGACGCCGTTGGAGCGCGAGGAGCGCTTGTCGTATTTGAGGTCGGAAAGGAGCGACGACTTCACGGAGATGTGGAAGTTGTAGCTCTTGTATGGGCCGACGGGCACGAAGCTGGCGCGCATGGTGAAACAGTGCAGGTCGCGCGACACGTTGCAGTTCATGTAAGCAATCTTGTGGGTGTCGAAATTGTAGGAAGCGGAAAATCCGAAATTCCAGTTGGCCGTGGGGCGTATGTTGCCCGACAGGCTCAAGTTCTGGGTCCAGCGTCCGTTGTACTCCATCTTCTGCTTGTTGAATGTGCCGTAGGAGTAGTTGACTGAGTAGTTTACCGACAAGTTCCACGGCACCTTCCAGCGCATATACCCTTCGGAGTCGAGGTCGAGGTCTGAGCCGTGCGAGCTGCCACCTTCGTCT
This sequence comes from uncultured Muribaculaceae bacterium, assembly GCA_964628905.1. GTDB lineage: Bacteria > Bacteroidota > Bacteroidia > Bacteroidales > Muribaculaceae > JAJPXC01. The sequence goes on from CAZVNS010000036.1 coordinate 5,378, forward strand.
TGCTCCGAGTCGGTGAACTCATCGTCGGTCGATGTATAATTGTTGCCGGTATCGGATCGGGAGTCATCCTTGCGGTCCTTATCCTTCTTGCGGCGGAATGTGTCGTTGTTGAATGTGTAGGAGAACGATGTGCCGGTGCTTGAGAGCTTGCCCAAGCCCTTGCCGGCCTGCAGGCGGGTGCGGTTGAGTCGCACGGGGTTGCCGGCTTCGTTGAGACCGTAGGTGTAGACATCCCACACGGCTGAGAGGTTGAGGTTGAAGCCTTTGACCAGGCGCAGCATCACCGAGGTGTTGATGTTGGACCACCGCAGAGAGTCGGCGGCGAAGTTGTAGCTCTGGCTCACGGTGAAGTTCTCGATGAGCGATATCTTCTTCTCGCCGGTGGAGTCGTTTTCGCTCTTGACCTTCATCTCAAGGTTGTTGGCAAGAGCCACCGACACCATGCCCGTCTTTCCCTGGCCGGGGACCCCAAACAGCGAGTTGGGGAACATCGAGTAGCGTTGTTGCTGTATGTTGCCGTTGGCATCGGGATAGTCATAAGTGCCATAGTATCCGAAGAATGACGAGCCGAAGTCAGGGGCGCCGGAGAACGATATCGTGGGGGTGAACACGTGGCGTATCATCTTCACCTTGTCGCCTAAGAATGGAAGTGGCTGGAAGAAGCCGTAGATTTTGGTGTCGAACGAGATGGCGGCGTTGAAGTCCCACACGTTGTAGAAGTTGTAGGTGGTGTCGCACACCTCGGCGGCGGCGTTGGGATCCCACTGACGGCGCACCTTGTTGGTGTACATGCGGTCGGTGAGATTGATCGACGGGGTGAGGTTGATGTATTTGAATATGTTGAACGTGGCGGAGATGGGAACCGTGTGCTTCATGCCATTGCGCCAGTCCTTGATAAGGCTCTTCTTGAAGAACTCATTCTGCTTGGCCGTCAGCGAATTCTGAAACTGTCCAGAGTATGATAGCTTGATCTTCTCATACCACCGCTCGGCACCTACGGGGCGTTTGCGCTTGAACGGTGCGTGCTGGCTCATGGTCAGGGTGAAGTTGGGGAACGACACGGTCAGCGTGGAGTCCTGGGTGCGTTGCGACACGTTCATCGTGGTCGACAGCGACCATTTGCTCTGGGGTATACGGTAAGTGAGGTTAACGGTCGAGCTCTTGGTATTCTCCGTGAAAGCTGATGAGTAGTAAGAGTTTACATCGTTGCGTGTATAGCCCGAGGTGGTGAAGTTGACCGACGCTGAGAGGTTCATGTTGGGGTTGGCCTTGGAGTCCTGCGAGTGGCTCCATAATACCTGAAAGTTGGTCTGCTTAGAGTAGTCGGGCAGTCCCTTGTCGCCATAAATCGACTTGAGGTAGTTGACCGAGAAGTTGCCATTATATTTATAGCGCTTGATGTAGGTGGATTGTGCCGAGAGTCCCCACGAGCCGCGGGTATATATCTCGCCGGTTAGAGCCAGGTCGATGTTGTCGTTGATAGCGAAGTAGTAACCGCCGTCACTCAGGTAAAATCCTCGCTGATAGTCATCGCCAAAGGTAGGCACGATCACTCCCGAAGCATATTTGTCACTGAACGGGAAGTAGCCGAAGGGTATAGCCAGGGGTAGCGGCAGTCCGGCGAGCACCATGTAGGCCGGACCGGTGACGATATTCTTCTTGGGTATCACCTTAGCCTTGGTGAGCTGGAGGTAGAAGTGGGGGCACTCATGGTCGTCGCACGTAGTGTAGCGACCATTCTGGATGTAGTAGACATCATCTTCGGTCTTTTTTGTCTGGCCTCCTGTGAGATACCCCTCACCCTGCTGGGTAATGACATCGGTGATGTAGCCGCGTTTCGTCTTGAAGTTATAGCGCATAGTCGAAGACTCGTAAGTGGCACCACCCTCCTCAAACACCGGCGAACCTATCACCTCCCCTGTCGTGTCAGGCACTCCCACGGCATAGACCATCGAGTTTTTGAGATTGAGGTCGATCTGTGCGGCATCGAGCTTCATATCGCCGTAAGTCACTTTACCGTCGCCATACATATAAGCCTGATTCTGACCCACAAGGATCATCGAGTCTGTGGCCGAGAACTGTACCTGAGCATCGAGGTCCACCTTCTGCCGGCGTATACGGCTTGGGCGGCGGATGCTGTCAATCACCGTATCTGCGGACGCACCGGGGTACGCCCCAACGCCCGGAAGCGTCAGTGTGCTATCCACAGTGTCAGCCGATTGCGCAAGGAGTACCGACCCATCATCCTTGCCTCGGGCGCTTAGCAGCGAAGCGGGCAAAGTGATGAGCAGCAATGCGATTAAGATATACAGCGGTGATCGGGTCACTGTGGTAATGGTCGATTATCGTGCAAAGATACAACTAACCGTGGAGTTGACCATCATTTTCACGCGAATTAACCAAAAAGATATCGATATGACAATAATATGTGAGTGAGTGAATGATGCTTCAATCACGTTCTTCCTTAAAAAAAGAATGGTAGTTAAGAGATCAATTTATGCCATTATTCATCAATCTTATTGAGTTCCTCACCCACAACATAAACCAAACATTCTAGTGATGTGAAGTTGTATCGCAAGCAATCTCAATCTTCTTCTCGCAACGTTCTATTTGATCTTGATCCATACATTTTGGACAGAAGTAGTAAGGATAATAACGAGTTATCCTATATGAATCCATTCTAATGCCGAATCTGATCTCCGGGCATTTAGTTGTAGAATGATACAGCATATACCAATTATGGTTATCGCCATGCGAAAATGATTTTGTCTCAACAAAAAAGTGCTCTTCGCTTTCTTTTGAATTTAATTTGTAGAAATAACCAACAGTAACAGCTAAGGCAATAGCAACTATTGAAAAAAAGGCTATTTTAGTTTGACGTTTTGTAAGTTTTACTTTCATATTTATCTGAATTTAATCTTCATAATATTATTTATAGTTAGGGGAGGAGTTGGGGGATGGAGTCAGACAGTAGGGTGACGGAGGGGGTGCGGAGCAGCTGATGGCCGGTGGAGTCGACAACCACGAAGTATGGCAGGCGGGGCACCGACAACTGCTCGACGCCGGCTCTCATCGCACCGCCGGGGAGCCACCCCTGAGTCCAGGCCGCTGAGTCAGGGATGATGGAGCGGCGCCACGCCATCGAGTCGTTGTCGACCGACAGCTCCACCAGCTTCAGGCGGTCAAGAGTGGAGAGCTGCTTCAGTTCCCCTACTATAGAGTCACGCCCGAGCATGCTGGAGGTCAGGGCAATAAGGGTGTATGGGTGGTCAGCTGGTTTAAACACATTTGATGAGTCGCGGGCCACGTAATATGATATCGGCTCGGTAATCACAGAGTTAGCTCCCGACTTCATGCGGCCAAGCATCTCGCTAAACCCCTCCACCATATATAAGGGGCGAGCCTCTGCATCAATAATGTCGAACAGCTCGGCTGCCTTCAGAGGATCGACCGACGAGTCGTAATAGCTCATCAGCAGCACAGTCGACAGCAATTCAGCCTTATGACTCTCGATATAGCGTTCAATCAATTTGTTGACAGCTAACCTATTGCCACCGGATAGCGTCGTGGCGTTGGCGGCTACCCATTCAGAGAGCTTTTCAGCGGTGTCGTCACCTTCGGCTGAGAAGTCGAAAGGTTTTGCGCTGTTGAGCTTGAGTTTGACGGTCTCACCGTTATGAGCCACCACTGTGGCTATGCGGGTTCGGTCGGGCAGATATATGTCGATGATCACCGGCTGCTCACTCCTACCCTCAACCTTAAACTTCCCTTCACGCACCGACACGGGGGCGTTCCGCAAGGCTCCGTTGGCGAAATACAGGGCGCGTACGCTCTGCGGCGCCTCACCCTCAAACTCCCCTTCGACCACGAAATGGTCGTTGCTGCCACAGCCGCACAGAAGTGTTAAAATTGCGGCAAAAATGACCGTGAAATATGAAATTCTAAGCATTTTTCGGCGATTTAATATTTATTAACTTTTAAGCTTTTGACTCATTTTGATGATATTCAGGTGTTTATGCAATTATGCTCATAAAATATGTTGGATAACATATTAAAAAATTTTGCGAGCGAGTAGAAAAGCCTCACCTTTGTATCGCAAACCTAAAACAATCTTTTTTACCTTAGAAATTGTACCTATTGGAAACCATAAAAAGGGGCTTAGTGATAAGCTCCTTTTTATGGTTTTATAGTGTAGGTAAATCCATCGGATGATTGTAGGTTAACTCGATATCAATAGGCATTCTTCTCACCCTTGACGGCGTTGATGATGGTACGCACAATGATCTTCATGTCGAGCAGGAACGACCAATTCTCAATATACCATACGTCATACTCCACACGGCGCTCCATCTGCCACAGCTCCTCGGTCTGGCCGCGGTAGCCGTTGACCTGCGCCCAGCCGGTGATGCCGGGCTTAATCAGGTGGCGCACCATGTACTTGTCGATGAGTTTGGAGTAGATTTCGGTGTGCTTGAGCATGTGGGGGCGCGGCCCTACTACCGACATATCGCCGAGCCACACATTGATAAACTGGGGCAGCTCGTCAATCGACGTCTTGCGCAGGATGTCGCCGATGCGCGTCTTGCGGGGATCGTCCTTGGTGGCCTGCGCTCGGTCGGCGTCGACATTGACCTTCATCGTGCGGAACTTAAAGCAGTCGAAGTCGCGCCCCTTGTAGCCGGTGCGCTTCTGCCGGAAGAATATCGGTCCGGGCGACGACATCTTGATGGCTATAGCCACAGGGATGAGCACCAGGGGGAAGAACAGCAGCACAACGGATGAGAAGAGCAGGTCGAACCCGCGTTTCACACCTAAGTTGAGAATATTTTTCAGCGGATTGCGGCGTATCGACAGCACGGGGATGCGGCCGCGGTGACTCAGCTCAAACGCACGGCTGATATATCGCGGTATCTGCGGCACGTAGAAGAACTGGCTCACTGAGTCGTCGGCCATCTTCACCACGGTGCGGATTGCACGCTCATGGTTACCGGAGATGCAGTAGTATACCTCCGACACATGATGTTCGCGAGCATAGGTATCGAGCTGGTCGATGTTGCCCAGATGAGGGCCGAGTACGGGGTCGTCGTCGGTGGCATCATCGTCGAAGTACCCCATCAGACGGTAGCCGAAGCCCACGTCGGAGGCCAGCTCGGCTGCCAGGCGCCGCGAGGTCTGGTTGTTGCCCACGATCACCACCCTGACGAAGTTGCGGCCATGGCGGCGCACCGACTTGACGGCAAACCGCTCGGCGGCCCACAGCGTGGGAAACAGCACCAGGCACATGCCGTAAAATACAGTATATGTGTACCACGGTATGACGAATATACCTAAGAAGGCTTGCAGTGACAGGAAGAATAAGGCGTGAATACCCACCGCCTGGATGGCCGACAGCAGTATGTGGTCCATGTACACGGTGCGACTGGTGTGGATGCGGGCAAACCAGTAGACCACCGGGAAGAACGACACATTGACCAGCAGCCACAGCTCGCGCATATACGAGCTATGGATGATGTCGGGACTGATGACCAGGGTGATCCAGAACAGTAAGTTGAGCAGCGCGAAGTCGATGACTGTCAACACTGTGTGGATATAGTCGCCATATCGACCCTTGGGATGCGATGTCATTGGCGCTGGCAGTTTGTTCAGATTTTCTTATCGATCACCTTGATTTTCTCTTCGAGCACTTTCAGATCCTCGCGGTTGCGCTCCATCTTGCGCTCCATCTCGCGCACCATCGAGTCGCCCGACTTCGACTTGGAGTTGAAGAAGCCCAGGTTGTTCTCGTAGGTCTTAAGCTCTGACTTGCGCTGCTCGTAGGCGCGGAGCATGCGCTCGCGTTCGCGGAGCATCTTTATCTCGTCGCCGGCCATCTCGTTGAGCGAGTTCTCAAATCGCTCCATCGAGTCGCGGCTTTGGCGCATGTCGAGGGCACGGAACAGCTTGTTGGTGAGTTCGCGGTAGGCATCGTATACCTTATCCTTCTCGCGGAAAGGCACGTGTCCAATCGACTGCCACTGCTGCTGCAACTCGCGCACTTGCTTCACGGCCTCGGCGCGGTCGGTGGTTTCGGGGTCGATCTCGCGCAGCTTTGCTATCACCTCTTTCTTGGCTTTGAGGTTGGCCTGCTCTGTCTGGCGAGCGCCGGATGTGGCCTTCTTCTTTTGTTCGAAGAAGTAGTCGCACGCCTCCTGGAAGCGGTGCCAGATGGCGTCGCTGTATTTTTTGGCCACGGTGCCGATGGTCTTCCACTCTTTCTGAAGCTCTACCAGAGCATCGGTGGTGGCGCGCCAGTCGGTTGAGTCCTTAAGAGCCTCGGCGCGCTCGCAGAGGGCCGTCTTCTTGGCAAGGTTCTGCGACAACTCTTCCTTCATGGTCTTGAAGTATTCGGCCTTGGCTGTGAAGAACTTATCACAGGAGGCGCGGAAGCGGTTGAAGAGCTCGTTGTTGAGTTTACGCGACGCAAATCCGAGCTGCTTCCACTCATTCTGCGCTTTGAGTATCTCCTGGGTCATTGCGTCCCAGGCTAAATAGGAGTGGAGGTTGCTGAAGTCGAGGGCCTCTATGCGCTCACACAGGGCGGTTTTGGCCAACTCGTTCTCGCGCTCGCGGGCCTTACGCTCTTCGAAGTATGCTTGATAGCGCTTGTTGATTGCTGCTGATGCATCCTTGAAGCGGGTCCAGATATCCTCGCGCATCTCCTTGGCCACGGGGCCGGTCTCGCGCCACTTGTCGTGTAGCTCCTGGAGGCGCTTGAAAGCTACCACCACGTCGTCCTCACCCACGAGTTCCTCGGCCTGCTGGCAGAGCAGCTGCTTGGTGTCGAGGTTTTTGCGGAAGTCGTAGTCGCGCAGATCCTTATTGATCTTGAGTTGGTCGTAGAAGCGCTCCACGGCCTCCTGATAGCGTTTCCACACGTCGCTCTGCTCAGTGGGAGGAACCTCGCCGATGCCCTTGAACTCCTGCTGGAGCTCCTTGACGCGGGGGAAGTGGCGGTTCACGTTGTCGGTGTCGGCCGACATCTCGTTGAGCTGATCTATGATGGCTTTCTTCTTTTCGAGATTTGCCTGACGCTCAACCTCCTGGGCGGCGAGCAGAGCGTTTTTCTTCTCCTTGATTTCAGCTAAGAGCTGACGCACGCCGGCTTCAAGCTCGTCGTCGGGGATGGCGAAAGCCTCAGGATCGTTCCCCTCGGCCACCCACTGGTCGCGAAGCTCTACCAGGTGTATATTATGCTGATTGTAATATAGTTGCTTGATTTTTGCCACACCCTCACGCGAGATTTCGGCTGCAGGGAGGGCAGCGATTGCCGCGAGACGCTGATAGAGCTCCTCGCGTGATAGTGAGTCGAGACGCGCGGTCTCTTCGGCCGGCTCGTCATCAGCCTTAGGCTCAGTCACGGCCTCGATTACAGTTTCGGTAGCCACCGGAGCGTCGGCGGCAAGGGCCGCAGGCACCTCGGCGGGAGTGGCGGCGGGAGTGGCGGCGGGAGCGGTTTCGGGTTCGGGCGCGGGGTCCGGGTTTGTGGTAGCGTTGATGGCGCTGTCGGCTACAGGCTGCTCTACAGCACCCTCATTGAGATCAGAAATGTCCATAATGTGGTGTTTATTAGTGATTTAAGGAGCTTAGCCAACAACCTCAGTCATTGGCCCTTACAATTTCGCACCCAAATATAAGCATAACTTTTGAATTCCCGCCATTTTCCGCCCCAAAAAACAAAAAAATCTCCAGGAGCCATAGGAGCCATAGCCCAAAACATTATAACTAATTACCTAAGCTATTATCCTTCAGTCAGTAATGTTGGTGTTAAATCTGACGTAGTTGAAACCCTTACCCCTATAGTCTCCTCGCCCGATGCCGGCTTTGGCTCCTATGGAGGATATGAACTCGTAGAGTACGGGCCTGTAACCATTACAGAAAACGAGAGTTAGCCGGAGAACTACGCAAACGCCACACTCGACAATGGAGCAACATGCGTCGTGTCAAGATGGCAGTTCAAGGAAGGCTTCGGGCGGTATGAGTCAATGACGGGTGTCTACATCGGTGGCACGGTCGTGCATTATTTAAACTCGTTCGCCATCTATGCCGTTGGTCCTAAAATATCGGCCTAATTACACCAATCCCCTCCAAATACTTGACATTCAAGATATTTGGAGGGGATTGCCATGTGCTCGAAGTGGGACTCGAACCCACACAGCCGCAATGGCCAAGGGATTTTAAGTCCCTCGTGTCTACCATTCCACCATTCGAGCAGCCTGGCTGATGCCGCAAAGGTAATACATCCCCCCGACATTTCCAAATCTTGTTTTTATCGCTTGTGATTGCTTGTGATATGAATACCTCCACCCTTCCTCGAGTTATAATGACGCAAAATAGAAAGCCCTCTCAGATGGTTCCGAGAGGGCATTTATTAGAATTAAAATTTCACAAGAGTAAATTTATAAACGAAGTTTCATTACAATACCGTTGCTCAGCTTAACAATGTATATTGCATTGGGGGTGAGAGAAAACTCTTCGTATTCACACATGTTATCTCTTTTGGCTATTAGTAATCCTCCTAAATCATAAATATGACAAGTAAGATTATTTCCATTTAACACTTTAAGGGTAGAACCATCAGCGAAGACTCTCACATCGTCCGAGTCTATCGTTTCAACACCGGAATATCCATTCTCGGAAACATTAAACCCTAATGTCACACCATAAAGAACATCTCCAGTCTCAGTTTTAACAAACGCTCGTACTGCATAATCACCATATGCTAATTCTCCGTTAGAGAATATATGCTGCATTGACTCGTCAGTGTTTATTGTAACGACATTTTGTGGTGCAAACGCTCGTGATGAATACTGGTTAGTCTGCCAATATTCATATCCTTGACTTGTTATGACTTCAGAACCTGCCACATAATATCCGCACAAAATCAGAGCGTTATTTTCTCTGTCTGTTCTGAAAACTGTATATACACTTGCCGGATAATATACAAATTCTGATTCTGTTCTGAAGGTTTTCCAGTCATTCGATGTGTAAATTTCATCAAGATAACGAACGGCAGTACGATACTGATAATCTGTATTTGGCTCTAACATACCGTTAACAAGCGAAACTGAAATTTCACCATCCTCTCGTTTAACTCCCTTTGTAAATGCAGGATCTGACTGCCATCCTTCCATTTGTTTCCACTGGCATCCAAACTCAGCAGAACTATAAGAATCGCAATCTATTTCTCCATTCATTGTGGCTGAACGATTAGATATATTAGACACACTCAGTGTTGACGTAGAAATTGCTTTTGTAGTGAAAGTCTGCTGAGTTGAATAGACTCGTCCCCCTTCGACAGTTTCGACATAACTTCTGCATGAGTATGACCTGTTTGGTGCTAATTCATTGAAGATTCGTTCTCCTGATTCGCTATCCGAGCTTACCTCTTTATCGCCAATTTCTAATCCAGAATTTACAAACGTTGCATCACCGACATTTACAGACCAAGAAATTTTCGCGGCTGTCTGATAATTCTCTTGAATATAGACATTAGCAGATACCGATTTGGTCGTAAAACTAAAAGCATTATCAGAGGCATTCCTAGTCCACGACATTTCTTCACCATTCACTTTTGCATATATTGTAATACTATAGGTGTTGCCGGGGACTAAATTATTCAATATTTGATTATCTGTATATGGTAAAATATCCGAATAATTCAACCTATATCGTATATCTGAAACATCGGCATCTCCTGAATCAAATACCACCTCCATTTTTGCCTTTGTTTGAGTGATATTTGAAATTGAAACGCTCACATTGACCGGCAGAGTTTTATATTCGAACCATGAATAATCCCAAGAAAGATCTTTTAACAAGGGGCAATAACGATTATTTACAAGACCTCTAAATCTAACATTATATTGCCTGTCAGGTATGAGGTCTTCAAGTGTTAAGGTATTCCCACAAATAGAGTAAGAGTGGGTGTCTTGCACTGAATTGGCAAGTGCGTACTCTATTTGAGAAACTACAGCATCTCCTTCTTGTTTGGCATCAAGTTCTAAAGATATGGACGTTTGTGTAATCTTTTTTACAGTAGCATCAATTTTCGCCCTATCTGTCTCTGCAAAATTCCATGTCCAATTTTTTAAAATTGTATAATATGTTTTATTGCCATCTATTATTGCATATGCTCTCCACCCAATACCCAATTGGGGCGCAAGGTTATTTATAGTCGTTCTTATTGATTTATCATTTGGCGTAATAGGAATACCAATAATATCTGATGGAACAAATGAATTTGCATTCTCAAAGAAGCCATCTGATTCGATGTAGTATTCAAACCCATAGCTGTCAACCGTAACCCCTTCATCTACATCTGCAAGGGTTGCAACTAAAGTAATTGTCGTTTGAGTCCTTTCATCTGAACTACATTTGATGAAATAGTTGTCCAAAGTGGTAAATTCCAAAATATCTGAATACAATATATCACATCCAGCCGGTTGGACATAAGTCCGTGCCTGATAAGTTGCTCCCATTTCCAAATTTCGTTTTACAAGAGTATATACTGAATCATTCCCACCATCTTCTACTTCTTCCCATGCGGTTGTATCTTTTTTTCGGAACTGCATTCCTCGAACATAGATATTTGCGTCACCAAATATGACCTTACCTTCTAATTCAATTTCATGTTGGGCTAATTTTTTAATTGATGGTTTTAAAGCCTCTACTTTAGCCGTCATAAATGAATAAGCGTCACTATATACTATATCACAGTTCTTGGCTTGCAAATATGCTCTGCAAACATATTCCGTATTTGGCTTTAATCGATTAACATTAATGGAAAATTGGGGTCACATACAAATCCCTGTGTTGAAAATTTATGAATATGGATGTT
>CAZVNS010000037.1:0-15729 GCA_964628905.1 uncultured Muribaculaceae bacterium
GGAATATCATGCCGCCCATGCTTCCCTCTATGAATCCGAACACATGCTCAACCCTTGAGCGAATCTTCGATTTCTCGCGGTTTGACGTTTTTTGCTCGTACGTGAGCGGATGGTCGCGGAAGCCCTTCTCGCATATTATGGGATTGACCTCCTTTTTCCTCAAAGCCCCGTCACGGCCCGCATAGAGGGTCATCGGTAAAGGTTTGCAGGCTTTCGGTGTCATAATATGAAAGGGCGACCCTAACTTGATCGCCCTTGTCGTCGTGTATGAAAACGATATGTCCATGTTAAACCTTTATTGTAAAGACGGAATTGTCTTTACTGGACAACCTTTCGATTTGTTGATGTTTCTTGTCCCTAAGAGAGTCAAAAACTCTGATCATCTTCTGGGTAGGATGTTTTATGGTGATGGTGCGTGTCATTATGGTGTAAATGCTTGTTAGTCGATTGTTTTTGCAGAGCTAATGCTTTTTGCTGGAAAACCAAATTATTCTGCATTAAGAACAAATTAGTTCGTAGGTTAGTTCGTGTGGTTTGGGCGGTGGGGGTTTTGCGGTGTGGAGGGAATGTGTTATCTTTGCCGACACTGAAAAACCCATACAACATGAAGACGCTTCAGGAATATAATGAGATGTTGGAGCGGGCCATCGAGCAGCTGCAGCTGCCGGCCGAGCCTGCCGGACTTTACGAACCGATACGCTACACGCTCGCCGGCGGGGGTAAACGCCTGCGCCCGGGGCTGCTGCTGGCTGTGTGCGACGCCTTGGGCTACGACCCCGCACAGGCCGTCAACCAGGCGCTTGGCGTGGAGATGTTCCACAACTTCACCCTGCTCCACGACGATGTGATGGACAACGCCGACACCCGCCGCGGACGCCCGACCGTCCACCGCCGTTGGAACACCGAGACCGCCATCCTGTCGGGCGACGCGATGCTCACGCTCTCGACGATGCTCGTCGGTAAAGGCGCTTCGACGCAGGTGCTCGATGCGTTCAACCGCATGGCGATGGCCGTTTACGAAGGTCAGCAATATGACATGGACTTCGAGCAACGACGCGACGTCACCGTCGACGAGTACCTCAAGATGATTTCCCTTAAGACAGCCGCCCTGTTCTCCGGCTCATGCGCCATCGGTGCGATGCTCTCCGGGGCTGACGCATCGATAGTGGAAGCCTTTGCGGCTTACGGCCACAACCTCGGCATGGCCTTCCAGCTCCAGGATGACTATCTCGACACCTACGGCGACCCCGAGACCTTCGGCAAGGCCATCGGCGGCGACATACTCAACGACAAGAAGACATGGCTCCAGATCATGGCCCTCGGCGAGGACCACACCGGCGAGACAGCCCGACTGATCGCCGGAGCCGTCCCCGCCGACGTGAAGGTCGACCGCATGCGCCGCATCTACGACCGTCTGGATCTGCCCGAGCGTTGCCACCAGCTGATTGACCGATATGTCCGTACAGCTGTCGACGCCCTCACCCCGATAGGTCTTAGCGAGGAGGCCTTGAAGCTCTTCACCACCACCGCCCGCCGGCTGGCCACACGCAGGATATAATGAAGCTCGTCGACACACATACCCACCTCTATCTCGACGACTATGACCCCGACCGCACAGAGGCCGTGGACCGCGCCATCGCCGCCGGGGTGGAGTGGATGATATTTCCCAACGTCAACGCCGACTCGATCCAGCCGATGATGGAGCTGGCGGCACGGTATCCGCGGAACGTGGCCAAAGCCATCGGTCTGCACCCGTCGGACGTGAAGGAGGATTGGGCCGCTCAGCTCGACATCATGGAGCCGCTGCTCCGCGACCCGTCGAGCCGGTTCGTGGCCTTAGGCGAAATCGGCATGGACCTATACTGGGACAAAACATATCTCCGAGAGCAGCAGCAAGCCCTTGATCGTCAGCTCGGTTGGGCCAAAGAGACAGGGCTGCCGGTGATCTACCACTGCCGCAAGGCCCTCGAGCCGATGCTCGAGGTGATAGGCGCGGACCGCGTCACCCCCGGAGTGTTCCACTGCTTCGGCGGCACTGAGGCCGACGTGGAGCGCATACGCCGCACCGGCGACTACTACTTCGGCATCGGCGGCATCGTCACCTTCAAGAAGTCGCCGCTCCCGGCAGTGCTCCCCGCCATCGGCCTCGACCGCATATTGCTCGAGACCGACGCCCCGTGGCTCGCCCCCACGCCCCTGCGCGGCAGGCGCAACGAGAGCGCCTACATGGTGCACACGGCCCGCGCCGTGGCCGACATCCTCGGCGTGAGCGTCGACGAAGTGGCCGAGCGCACCAGCGCCAACGCCAGCCGCCTGTTCGGATTCCCCGAGTGACCCCTGCAAGTAGGGGTCGCGCCCCGGTGCGTCCGCGAAAACGCTCGCGCCCGTTCCGGTGGCGCGACCATGAATATTTTTGGTGATTTTGATAAATTTTTGTGGAAAAATTTGGTAGAGTCGCCGAAAATCAGTTACTTTGCACACTGTTTTGTGGCTCATCCTGTAAAGCCGTTAAAAATGATGCAATTAGCGGTGATATGAGAACTGAGATGGCGGCCACAAAGCTGAGATAGATAATCGTATTAAGATAATAACCAACAACAGCCATGTCAAAAATTTGTCAAATCACGGGCAAAACAGCGATTACAGGTAATAATGTGTCGCACTCAAAGCGCCGCACAAAGCGCCGCTTCAACGTGAACCTCTTCAACAAGAAGTTCTACTGGGTTGAACAGGACGCTTGGATCACCCTTACCGTATCGGCCAATGGCCTCCGCACCATCAACAAGATCGGTCTCGATGCCGCCATCAAGCAGGCTATTGAGAAGGGCAACTTAACTGAAATCAAATATTTAGCATTCTAAGAAAATGGCAAAGAAACCAAAGGGTAATCGCGTGCAGGTAATCCTTGAATGCACCGAACATAAAGCAAGTGGCATGCCCGGCACATCACGCTATATAACCACTAAAAATCGTAAGAACACCACCGAGCGTCTGGAGCTGAAGAAATACAACCCCATCCTCAAGAAGGTGACCGTTCATAAGGAGATCAAATAATATCCACCTAATTAATCACTTAGAGAAATGGCAAAGAAAACAGTCGCCTCACTTCAGAAGGGTGAAGGCCGCACCTATAGCAAGGTGATCAAGATGGTGAAATCGCCCAAGACCGGCGCTTACATGTTCAAAGAGGAGATGGTGCCCAACGACGCCGTCAAGGACGCTTTGAAATAACTCCCCCGGACATCCCGTAACTCACCATACAATCGAGGCTGCTCCCGGCAGGGAGCAGCCTCGATTGTACTTGCATGGTCCCATCGGGGGTGGGCTCGGCGGAGCGCCCCTGCGGGCGCACAGACCCCGCGGCGAAACCCGGGGCACGGTGGCGCTGCGCCTCCCGCGCCAGACGGGCCGGACAGGTCAGACGGGGTCAGACTAAGGATGTGGGTGATGAAAACGACGGCTGCCGCCCTCGGGTGAGGGCGGCAGCGCGTTGCAGTATATCCTGTGGGTGGGATTTACTTGATGGGAGTGATCTTGGCGCCGGCTGCGATCTCTGACTCTTTGAGTCGACGGTCTTTGATGCGAGCCTTCTTGCCGGTGAGTTTGCGCAGATAGTAGATCTTGGCGCGGCGTACTTTACCGTACTTGTTGACTGCGATAGAGTCGATGAAGGGTGACTCCATGGGGAAGATACGCTCTACGCCGATGTTGTCAGACATCTTGCGCACGGTGAAGCGCTTCTTGTCGCCCTCGCCGTTGATTTTGATCACGACGCCGCGGTACTGCTGGATACGCTCTTTGTTACCCTCCTTGATGCGGTAGGATACGGTGATGGTGTCGCCAGGGCCGAATTTGGGGAACTTGCCGGCGGTGTTGGTTGCAAAGGCCTCTTCGGCTACTTTGATTAAATCCATTTTGCTTATATAGTTAATGGTTAATATTAGACGCAATATTCACGGGCTACTGGTGTCCTCGTCAGAGATTGCGCAATTCCGGGTGCAAAGGTAATCGAAATTTGCTAATGCACAAAGGTTTCGGCGATTTTTTTTTGCGATTATTCGCGGAAGTAGACTCGTTTGACGCGCGGCGAGACTGCGGTGAGCACTTCGTAGGGGATGGTGTCGATGGCGTCGGCGATTAGGGCTATGGGTTGGTTTTCACCGAATATCTCTACGCTGTCGCCTACTTGTGCGTGGGCTTCGGTGACGTCGATCATGCACAAGTCCATGCAGATGTTGCCCACGGTGGGGCACTGTACGCCGTTGACCAGCACGCTGATATGCCCGTTGCCGCAGTGGCGGTTGAGTCCGTCGGCATAGCCGATGGGTATGGTGGCTATGCGGGTTTCGCGGCCTAAGAGTCCGCGGCGAGAGTAGCCGATGGCTGTGCCGCGGGTCCATGTCTTGATCGATATGATGACGGTGCGCAGGGAAGAGACTGGACGCAGGGCCGACAGCGGTGCTGTTTCGCCCAGCCATGGCTCGGGGGTGATACCGTAGAGTCCGATGCCGAGGCGCACCATGTCGTATTGGTGTGCGCGGAAGCGTTCGATGCCGGCGGTGTTGAGTATATGGCGGAGGATGCGTTTGGGGTAGACGCTCTGCAATAGGTCGGTGGCTCGGCGGAAGGTGTCGAGCTGCTCGAGGGTGTACTGTTCCATGTCGGGGCAGTCGGCGGTGGCCAGGTGTGAGAATATGGAGCGAGGCTCGACGGTGTCTTGCTTGATTAACTCTTTGGCCAACTGGGGGATGTCGTCCTCGAGGAAACCGAGGCGATGCATGCCGGTGTCGAGCTTGATGTGGATGGGGTAGGAGGTGAGGCCGGCTTTTGCGGCTTCGCGTACCACGTCGCTGAGCATGTCGAAGGAGTAGATCACCGGTTCGAGGCGGTTGGCGAACAGTGCGCGGTAGTTGACCACTTTGGGGTTCATCACCATGATGGGCATTGTGATGCCTGCCTGACGTAGCTCCACGCCTTCATCTACCACAGCTACAGCGAGATAGGCCGCACCCTGCGCCTGGAGGGTTTTGGCGAGTTCGACCACTCCGGCTCCATAGCCCGAGGCTTTGACCATGGCGACGATGCCGGTGGAGGGGAGGAGCATCGAGCGGTAGACGTTGAAGTTGTTGACCAGGGCATCGAGGTTGACTTCGAGCACTGTCTCATGGTGCTTGGCTTCAAGAGCTTGGGCGATGCGCTCGAAGTGGAATTCGGGCGCCCCCTTGATGAGTATCGCCTCGTCGACGTAGTCGCTGGGCGACAGGTGGCTCAGGAAGTCGTCGGTGATGGGGTAGGCTGTGGCTTGGGGGCCAAAGAGGTTGATGTGCTTCGAAATCTCCGGGCCGATGCCGATGATGCGTGAGATGCCTCGGAGCGCAAGCAGGCGTGCTGCTGCAGCATACTCACCTTCAGGGGTTTGCGACTCGTGCTTGAGGTCGGAAAGTATCACCATCGGGGTGCGCCGGCGGCTCGACTGGCGTGACATGAAGTCGAGGGCAGGAGCCAATGAGTGGAAGTCGGCGGTGTATGTGTCGTTGACGATTTGGCAGTTGTTGACGCCGTCAATCACGTTTAGGCGGGTGTTGACGGGGGTGAGATGACCCATGCGCTCGGCTGTAACTGCTTGTGGCACACCCAATACGAGCATCGTTGTCAGCACGTGGATGGCGTTCTGGAGGTTGGCGTCGCCGGTGAGGGGTATCGTCACTTGGCCGTTGAGACCGATGTATGAGTAGTCGATTGTGGTGCTGTCGGCGCGTCGTATCACACCTTTAATATATAATGGGGCTTCGGGGTTGGTGCTTGACCATCCCACGAGTTTGGATGATAGGCAGGCGTCGTCAATCGCACGGGCCACAATGGGGTCGTCGGCGTCAAAGATCACCGTGTCGCATTGGCGGAACAGCGATACCTTCTCTGCGGCCTTGGCCTCGATTGAGGGGAAGCCGCGGCGGTGTTCGTCGCCGATGTTGGTGATGATGCCGATGGTGGGGGCAATCATGGACTGGAGTGATGTCATCTCGCCTGGGAGTGACACTCCGGCTTCGATAATGGCCAGGGTAGTGTCGTCGTCGATAGACCAAAGCGACAGTGGCACACCGAGTTGCGAGTTATAGCTGCGGGGTGAGCGGGCGATGCGGTAGTCGGGCTGGAGCATCTGGTAGAGCCACTCCTTGACGATGGTTTTGCCGCGGCTGCCGGTGATGGCGATCATGGGTATGTCGTAGCGGCGGCGATGAGCGGCGGCGAGCTGCTGGAGCGCTTTTACGGCATTTGGTACTACGAAAAAGTTGGCATCAGGAAGGTCGCCATCGGGCATCTTAGTGACTACGAAGTTGCGCACACCGCGGCTGTAGAGGTCGGCGATATAGCGATGACCGTTGTTGGTGGGGGTTTTGATGGCGAAGAAAAGCGTATTGTCGGCCTCGCCCAACATGCGACTGTCAATCAGCAGATTGTCAATTTGGCTGTCGGGGTGCGAAGGCTGTGGTGTTTTGAGGATTTTGGCTATTTCGGAAGCGTTACAGGGCATGGTTGTGAATCAATTTCTCGATTGAGTGTATCAGTTTGGGGTATCGCTTCATCAGGGAGCGGGCCTGGAGGAGCGTGGCGTCCATGAATTGGCGATGTGCGTCAGGGTTGTCGCCCATGGGACGATGAGCCAAACGGCGTGTGAGTTTCAGGCATTCGTCGGCGAGTCTGACGGTATCGTCGGTGAAGTATGAGTCGCTGAATATCTGATAGATATAGTCGACGGCTACCTCCGATGGGTGGAGCATATCGTCGGCGTAGAAGCGGTAGTCGCGCAGGTCGTCCATCATTATCTCGTAGGCTGGGAAATAGCTGACCCCCAGGACGGTATCGGCTATCTCAAGGGCGGCCTCTATCAATCGCCCTTTGGCACGGGAGTTGACGGCTGCTCCGTAGCTGAGATGGCGCACCGGGCTGACGGTGAATATCACCTGAATCTGCTCATTGAGCCGGCGCAGGCGCCTGATACTCTGCTTGAGGGTGGTGATAATGGCTTCAACGCTTTGGTGTTCAAGCTTAAACTGTTGGGATGGGAGCTTGTGGCAGTTGGCCACTACTTGCCCGATAGATTTGAGGGTGAACGTAGCGTCAGAGCCGAGCGTAACTATCAGCACGTCAGGTATCTGAAATCCATTGACGCTCTCGTTCATCATCTCCAAGGCGCGGCTTTGGTCGGCCGAACTATAGCGTGAGTGGAAGTCGAAGCTGTGCCACAGTCCATCAGAGAGGAATATATCAGCTTCAGTATAGGGCAGTTGTGACACGAGCCGATCGAGTCCGCCGGCTATCGACATGGGGTTGTAGAGTGGGCCGAAGGGGTTGACCGTGACGTTGAAAAGCCTTGCAGCGAGGCGTTTACCGATGTTTTCGGTGAAGCATGAGCCTATCATCAGCACCCGTGTGGAGTGGTCGATGAGCCCTTGCTGATTGATGCCCTTGACTACGGTGCGAAATTGCATTTTATGCAAAAAGTGTTAAAACATCTGATAATCGGTTGAGAGCACCTGGAACTCTGTGCGGCGGTTGATTTGGTCAGCAACCCCCTGGTCGGCCTCGGGTAGCGACTTCACAAATTCCTCGTCAAGCACCTGACCCTCTTCGAATTGCGGATATTCGCGGGCAAGCTTCTTGGTGATGGTCTTCGGGCGCGACTCGCCGTAGCCCTGATATTGCAGGCGGTCGGGGGCGATGCCTACCGATATCAGGTAGTCAATCACCGACTTGGCGCGGCGGTGCGAAAGGTCGAGGTTGTACTTGTCGTCGCCCCAGCGGTCGGTGTGCGAGGCCATTTCGATGGTGATGTTGGGGTTGTCGCGCATTATCTGGGCCATCTCGTCGAGGGCGGTTTTCGACTCAGGTCGCAGTGTGGCTTTGTCGAAGTCGTAGAATATATTGTCGATCACCACGGGCTTGTTGATTGAGGCTAAGATGAAGTCTACGCCATATTCAGCGTCCTCCTCGGCTGACGATGAGGTGAACTCCTGCTTGGCGTTGAGGTAGCCTTTGGCTCCGGCGAGCATCACATAGCGTACGCCGCGCTGGAGGTTGAACTTGAACGAACCGTCGTCGCGCGCTACCTCCTTCTGATTGGAACCGTCGTCGCCCACGATGCGTATCACGGCGTTGGGCACCGGCTCTTCATCCTTGTCGAGCACCCAGCCCGATATGGTGATCTTCAGGTCGGGGAGCACGAATGAGTAGATGTGGTCGTAGCCGCGCCCGTCGCCGCGGTTGGAGCTGAAGAATCCGCTCTCGCCGGGGCCGAACGTGATGCCGAAATCGTCGGCCGACGAGTTGACGGGGCTACCCATGTTGACCACGCTCCAGCCGCCAGAGGGGGTGAGTTGGGCCTTGAAAATATCGAGTCCGCCAAGTCCGGGATGGCCGTCGGAGGCGAAGTAGAGTATCGAGTCGCTGTAACAGTAGGGGAACACCTCGTCGCCGGGGGTGTTGATGAATTCGCCGAGATTTTCGAGCGAACCGGCGCGTTCCTTGAGGTTGATGCGCCACAGGTCCTTACCGCCTGATCCGCCGGGCATGTCGGACGTGAAGTAGAGGTATGTGCCGTCGGGCGACACTGAGGGATGGCCGTAGCTTGATATTGTGTCGGCGGTGATTTCGAGCTTTACCGGGGCGCTCCATTTGGCGTCGGAGCGCTGCGAGGTGTAGATCTCGACGCCGGTGTTGGCGTTGAGCTCGCGGCGTGCTTTGGTCAGATACATCGTCTGGCCGTCGGGGGAGAATGCCACGATGCCCTCGTCGAGTTCGGTGTTGAGTTCACCCTCGACCGGCTCGGGGCGCTGCCACTCGCCGCGTTCGTTCTTCTTCGAAAACCATATATCGCCGTTCTTCATGCCGGTGATTTCGCTCTTCTTGGAGCCTGTCACCTTCTCATTGGTGGTGGTGAAGAATACTTGGTCGTAGCTCTTGTCGATAAACATCGGTGCGTAGTCGGCGCGGCGCGAGTTCATCAGACGGTCCTGCTTCACCACATAGCGGGTGGTCTTTTTCTTCGACTCCTGGGCTAAGCGCGAACCAATCAGGCCGTTTTGGGCTATGGGGTTTTGAGGGTCGAGGGCGAGGTACTGCTCGTAGGTCTTGATTGCCTGGGCGTATTTGCCCTCGGCCTGCAGCGACTCGCCTAAGTGGAGCAGGGCTGTGGAGTCGGGGTAGTTGTAGCGTATGGCATTCTGGTAGGCAGCCGAGGCGCGGGCATCCATGTTGAGCATGCGGTAACATTCGGCCATCTTGAATGCCACCTCGCCGCGCTGGGCACGCTCCTCCTTCTTGGTGAGCTTGTTGTAGATCTTGCGATAGGTCTTGGAGGCGTCGTAGTATTCGCCGCGGGCCATCTGCTCGTTGGCGGTGGAGAGCTTCGCACCGCCACACGATGTGATAGCCAGTGTGGTCACTGCTACGGTCAGCAGCATTAATATCTTCTTAGTGGTCATCATATAGTAGATAACGTAAAAATAAGCTAATTATTGAACCGTTCGAGGCGGAACTGCTCGCCGTCCCACACGCCGTAGCTGAAGTAGTTGATCCAGTCGCCAAGGATTATCACCCTTGACCCGTCGCCAATCGGCTCGTCGAGCATGATGTGGCGATGGCCGAAGATGAAGTAGTCGACCGGGGCATCGGGGTGCTCGGCCTGGTATTCGCGCGCCCACTTCACGTAAGGCTCGTCAGCACCAAGGGAGTCAGACTCGTAGGGTGCACCTCCGCGCGACGATGACGACCAGCGGTGGGCAAAGGGGATGGTCCAGCGAGGATGGATTGCTGCGAATAGCTTCTGACACACCTTGTTGCGGAACATCGACCGGATCAGCCTGAACCCTCTCGATTGTTCACCCCAGCCATCGCCATGAGCCATGAGGAAGCGGCGCCCATCGAGCCCCTCTACCAGTGTGCCGTCGGCCACCTTAATCCCAAGTTCGCGGGGCAGGTAGTCGAATATCCATATATCATGGTTGCCGATGAACCATGTGATTTCCACCCCGGCATCGGCCATCTCGGCCAGGCAGCCGAAGAAGCGCGTGAACCCGCGGGGCACCACCGTGCGGTACTCATACCAATAGTCCAGGCCGTCGCCAAGGATGTACAGGCGCCTACAGTCCGAGGCTATGGAGCGCAGGAAGCGCACCACGCGGCGCTCGTAGTCGAGAGGGTCGGGCAGATATGATGCCCCAAGGTGCATGTCGGAGATGAAGTAGTCCAAAGGGGGTAAGTTTTTAATTTATTTCGAGCTGGCGCTCTTACTCAAACAGAGGGGGGCTGAAGGGGGTGGGTTTACAGGAAGCCCAGCTCGAGCCTGGCTTCCTCGGTCATCATGTCCTGGTTCCACTCAGGCTCGAATACGAGGTTGATGGTCACCGACTTGATGCCCTCGATGGCTTCGAGCTTGATGCGTATGTCCTCCATCAGGAAGTCGGCCGCGGGGCAGCTGGGGGCGGTGAGGGTCATGTCGACGACGAGGTTGCCGTCGTCGTCGAGGTCTATCTTATATATAAGCCCGAGGCTGTAGATGTCGACGGGTATCTCGGGGTCGTAGACGGTCTTGAGGGTGTCTACGATTTTCTCTTCGAGTTTTAGGTGTGTAGCTGCGTCCATAATGCGCGAAGGTAGCGAAGTTTTTGCAGAAATCCTTGCGAAAAAATCACTATCTTTGCACCGATATGGAAAACTCCCCACTTACACACGACGAATTGCTCGAAATCCGCAACAAGGTGATCAAGCTGATACGGCGGTTGCGCCCGGTGCTTAACCCCGACGATCTCACAAAGCTGAAGCGATGGATGCGCCGAGGCGACATGTCGATTGGTGCCCAACGCGATCCGTTCGGCTTGTCGGCGGTTCGTCGCGTTTTGGACGCTGCACTGACCCTTTGCGACACCTTGTCGGCCGACCGCAATATGGTGTTCACCCTGATACTCTACCGCCCGGTGAAGGCGGGCGCGGCTACCATCGAGGAGGTCACTGCCGACTGGGGTGAGGATATCGCAACGATGGTTCGCGGCCTTGTGAAGGTGTCGAGCCTCTACGACAAGGCGCCGGCTGTGGCCAACGACAACTTCCGCAAACTGCTGCTGACCCTGGCCGAGGATATCCGTGTGATAATACTCACAATCGTCGGCCGCTTGTCGCTGATGCGCTCCATCAACCATAACCCCAACGAGGAGATGGTACGTCAGGTAGCGCTCGAAAGCCGCTATCTATACTCGCAATTGGCTCACCGACTGGGACTTTACTCTATCAAGTCGGAGCTTGAGGATATGTCGCTCAAATATTCGGAGCGCGACACGTATACATCGATAGCCCATCAGCTCAACTCCAAAAAGGCCGCCCGCGACGCCTACATGGAGGCTTTCATGCGCCCGGTGCGCGAACGCCTGGAGCAGTCGGGGCTGAAGTTCGAGATGAAGGGACGCACCAAGTCGATCTACTCCATCTGGAATAAGATGAAGAAGCAGCAGAACGACCTGGATCATATCTACGACCTCTTCGCCATCCGCGTGATACTCGACTCCCCTCAGGAGCGTGAGAAGAGCGACTGCTGGACAGTATACTCGCTGATCACCGATATGTATCAGCCCAACCCCTCGCGCATGAAAGACTGGCTGAGCATACCCAAAAGCAACGGCTACGAGTCGCTCCATATCACCGTGCGCGGTCCCGAAGGGAAGTGGGTGGAGGTGCAGATACGCTCACGTCGAATGGACGAAATCGCAGAACGCGGTCTCGCCGCCCACTGGAAATACAAGGGAGTGAAGGCCGAGGGGGGCCTTGACGCATGGATGAACAACGTGCGCGACATCCTCGAGGCCGCCGACTCCGACCCCATGGGGCTGATGCGCAACCTCAAGATGGATGTCTACGACCACGAGGTGTTTGTGTTCACCCCCAAGGGCGACCTCTACAAGCTCCCGTTGGGCGCTACGGTGCTCGACTTCGCCTTCAATATCCACTCCAAGCTCGGATGCTCGTGCACCGGCGGCAAGGTCAACGGCAAAAACCAGAAAATCAACTATAAGCTCCACAGTGGCGACACCGTGGAGATATTAACCTCTACCCAGCAGTCACCCAAGGCCGACTGGCTCAACTTCACCATCACCTCCAAAGCGCGCTCCAAGATACGCCAGTCGATCAAAGAGCAGTCAGGCCGTGCCGGAGAGTTAGGCAAGGAGTTGCTGCTCAGGCGACTGAAAAACCGCAAAATCGAGGCCGACGAGGGACAGTTGATGAAGCTTATCAAGAAATCGGGCTTCAAGACCGTCACCGACTTCTATGTTGCCATAACCAACGGCGACCTCGACATCAACGCCGTCATCGAGCAATATGTTGAGCTTGAGGCCAAGGCTCAGGGGACAGCCGCCCCGGTGCAGTCGGCTGAGGAATTCGCGATGCAGTCCACGCCCGAGAGCGAGGGGTATGCGTCGGATGTGCTGGTGATTGGCAACGATATCAAGGGTCTGAACTACCGCTTGGCCAGGTGCTGCAACCCGATCTACGGCGACGATGTGTTTGGCTTTGTGTCGGCCGAGGGGGTTGTGAAGGTGCACCGCTGCGATTGCCCCAACGCACGTAACATACGGCAAAAGTACCCATACCGCATCATCACCACCCGCTGGTCGGGCAAATTAGGTTCGGAATTCGGTGCCACCCTCCGCATCGTTGGCAAGGACGACATAGGCATCGTCACCAACATCACATCGCTGATCAACAAGGAGCGCGCCACATCGCTAAGATCTATATCAATCGACTCCAACGATGGCCTGTTCCAGGGTTTCCTGGTAGTGGGAGTGAGCGACACCGCCGCCCTCAATCAGCTCATTAAGAAGATAAAAACAGTTAAAGGTGTAAAGGATGTGCAACGTAGCAAGTAAAATAGCAGCAACCTTACTGACCCTGTTGGCTTTGGCCGGATGTAAGGATAAGTCAGCGGCAACCATCAGCGAAGCTCAGGAGGCTCTCGACAAGGCCAATGTCCTGATTGAAAAAGGGAGATATGCCGAGGCGCTTGAAGTCTTTGACTCAATCGACTCACTATATCCCGGAGAGATTGACGTGCGACAAGAGGTGGTGCGACAGCGTCCCGAGGTGATGACACGATATTGCGAGGCGCAGTTGGCCGAGGTCGACTCGATGATGTCGTTCGCCGAGGCTCGTCGAAACTCGCTCCTGCCCAAGCTCGTGCAGAACTCAGTTAAGGGTTTTTCCGATGGCTATTCAACAGCCGCCGCGGGCTATAACCCCAATTTTTACTCCACCACGGGCATCCAGGCGAGGGTCAACACCGATGGCGATTACTACATTGTATCATCAGTTACGGGCCAACCGCTACATTCACATTCCATCACATTCACTACTCCCGACGGCAGTGTGACCACCCCGCGGGTCGATTACGACGGAGAGCTGAGTCTGCGCACTTCGTCGAGCGAGGTGGTGAGCTACTTTGGCGACGCTCCATATAAGATAGGTGAGTTGGCCGCCAAGGCGATGCTCGCCGACGAGCCCACGGCCACGGTGACCATTCATGGGGAGAAGGTTGACCACTCGATTATGCTGACACCGACCCAGATTGAGTCGCTCGCCACCACATGGGAGTTCGCTGACAATTTCAAGCAGCTGCGCCACCTGTCGATAGAGCGCGACCGCTTGCGCGCCACCCTCGAGGCTGCCCGCTCACAACAATAGACCCCGACGCACAGCGCCGGGGCTCGGTATGCTTTCGCCGCATTCCCTACGGTAGGGGATGCGGCGATGATATTTTGTGATCAGAATTTGTAGCCCACCGACAGCACGATGTGGTTGTTGGCGTTGGTGAGCTCGGCTGTGGGAGCGCCGGTGGCGGTGAGGTAGCCGGAGTTGTCGGACTGCATGCCGGTGAAGCCGTGCCAGATGCTCTTGCGGTTGGAGTATACGTAGGCCATGTCGGCGTAGAAGCCGTGGTAGCGGTAACCAAGGCCGGCAGTGATGCGGTAGGTCTTGTCAGTCAGGGTGTAGGCGGGGTTGGTGCCTGAGGTGTAGACGGGCTGCGCATCGTTGTAAGCCCCGTCGGTGGCGTCGGAGGTTTCGTAGTTGAAGCCGCAGCGCACGCTGAAGTTGCCCGTGGGGCGGAGCTCAACGCCAAGGCGTATGATGTTGGTGGCGCGGTAGGTATTCTTGATATCGTCGTTGACGTAGGTCAGGTCGTAACCGTCGCCATCCTTGGCACTCATGTTGCCGTACGCCTGGCGCTCATAGTCGAGGCTGACTATGGCCGATGAACCAATCACACCGGCTGCTCCCACCATCAACTTCCAGGGTGAGTGCATCGACCAGTCGTAGTAGGCGTAAGGGGTCTCCGAGGAGTAGTCGCTGCCTGAGCGGTAAGAGGAGTGCTGCACCTGATCGGCGGTGTTTTTGTATTCATAGTCGATGATGCCGTTGTACGACGACTGCATGCTGTAGTAGGTGGGTGTGTGGAAAGCCAAACCGAGGCGGAACTCGTTGACGGGCTTGAAAATCAAACCAATTTTGAAGTTGAAGCCGTTGCCGGTGGTGCGCTTCCAGTTGGAAAGGGCGTATTCAGCCGAGCCGCGGGTGAGTCCCGTGTTGTCGGCATTCTCGATTGAGGCGTTGTCGATCACCTCGTCGTAGTAGCTCTCCTGGCGGTAGCTGATATCGGTGATACCGAAGCCCAAGCCCCAGTACAGGGTGTTCATGATGTTGCCGCCGAAGTCGATGTTGTATTCGTCGACGTAGCCCGACTCGCGGGTTGTGAACATGGCGTCGCCTGAGGCTGAGCTGTTCCACAGTCCCTGGTAGTTGGTGTCGCTGCCCACGGGATTGACCATATATGCGTTGTAGGCTAAGATGCTGAGCCAGTCGGCGTTGGAGTCGTAGTAGGGGTTCCAGCTGTTGGTGAACACCAGGTCGCGCTGCGAGATGCCGGAGGTGAAGTTGGCGATATAGTTGGAGAGTGAGCCTTCGAGCAATCCGCCCCCGCGGTATACGCGGTCAAACGAAGCCACGCGGCCGTAGCTCACGCCCCATGAGAAGTAGGGCATCACGTCGTTGCCGAGGTTGACGGCTCCGATGTAGCCGAAGTTGTCGCAGGCCACCTTGGTCTGGTTGTCCTTGAGGCTGAAGCCATCGCTGTTGGTTTTGCTCGACTGGATGTCGATATCGAGTGTTGCCCCGATTTCGCTGGAACGGTAGATGCCGAGTCCGGCAGGGTTCTGGCCTAAGGTGGAGAGGTCGCCGCCGAGGGCTGTGAACGCACCACCCATCGACATGAAGCGTGCGGTGCCTCGCAGCTGCGATGGACTCATATCTCTGACATCAACGGCACTTTGCGCCATCATGGTAGCAGGCACGGCTGCCACGAGCGCCAGGAGCAAATGTTTTTTCATATTTTCTCAATAAATAAATAACCTGTTGGTTGAATTAAATTTCTAAAATATTTATAGGTAGGTTCTATTAATTGGTTTATCAGCGCGTGATGCAGAACCAAAAGCATCATTGCGCCGATTCGTGAGTGCATCACGAATGCAAAAGTGGCGATTATTTGAGACTTATACAAGCTTTCACTTCTTCATTTTACATCTTTTTTGTTTTTGGGGTGTAAATGTCTGTGTGTCAACATTATATCGCTTGTGGATTTTTCAATTGGACGCAGTAATCCACTGTGGGTGGTAACGGTGTATCTGAACTAAG
>CAZVNS010000038.1:0-15319 GCA_964628905.1 uncultured Muribaculaceae bacterium
ACCGTGTGAGTGTCATTTTTGGGTAACCCCGCCACGGAAGTTTGCTACTGCCCCTAAAAAAGGAAGTAGAACTAAGGTAAAAAGACTTTCTTTTGAATTTTTATTTTGAGCAATGTAGTGTTTGTGTGTGAAAATTATTTTGTAAATTTGCAGCGCCATTCAACGGAATGACACGACATACTTAAACTAATCGAAGAAGCGTTTTGCTTATCTTGCTAATGAAAACCTGAGAAATTTTCGACGTACGCAAGAGATAACAAGGCGGTTCTCACGCTATAGCGTGGGCTGCTACTTTCATATCTCGCGTACACGGTTTTCTCAGGACCATCATTAGGAGATGTGGTAAATCAGTCCACGTTTCTTTATATAACTTAAGTGCCAATTGGACTGTGAGGCAACCGAGACAAAGTATGAAACAAATTCTTAAACAAATGTGGTTTCTTCCTTTGTTCATCTGTGCGGTATTGTGCTGTACTAGTTTGACAGCATGTGGAGATGATGATAAGGATGAACCAATTGAAACCGGCACACAAAATGCAGAAGCCAAGAAGTTTATCGGAACTTGGCACTCTGATGCAACATCAGGAGGTAATTGGACTTTCAATGCAGATGGGACATGTGAATTTTCTTACAATTCTACCTATACGGGCAATTGGAGCTATTCTGCAGAATCAAAAGTATTGACCACTACAATTCTAAATTGGAATTGGGAAATCTATGCGATATCAGAAAACTCTTGGACCGGTAAGCATTTAGCTGGAAAAGGTACAACTTTCACTTATACTCGTGTAAAGTAAGTATAGCGTCTTTTCCGCATAGAGGGTGTTACCGTACTTTTGCAGTACGATAACACTCTTTCTTTATGGAAACCATTTCAATCAATTTTCAGATTCCGGCTTCGTGGTCGGAACTCTCCGACAAGCAACTCCGCACGGTGTATCAGCTCATTGCCGATGATATGTCAACAGACGAGTTGAAAACCCTTTGCTTGCTCAACTGGAGCAGCACAAAGGTCATTGGCCGTCAGGAGTCCGGCTCTTACCTTTTGAAGAACGGTAACATCCTGTTCGAGGTTACACCTCTCACTATTGCCGAACTGCTACCGCACCTCGACTGGCTCGGTGCTACGCCGCCAATGCCAACTCGCCCGGTCAAACTCAAACACCGGCCCGGCATTACTGCCGACTTCTCCGAAGTGACGTTTGAGACATACATCATCGTCGATAACCTCTATCAAGGTTATTTGGAAACTCAATCGGACGATCTGCTCGATGAACTCGCAAGCGTCCTTTATCCCGGTATCAAAACACCGCTCGCTCCGTGGGAGCGCATTGCCGTATTCTATTGGGCTGTCTCGCTCAAAGATTTCTTCTCGCGAAAATTCCCCGACTTCTTTCAGCCGATGACTGAATTGTCTGACGGCAATTTACTCGGCTCA
The DNA here is from genome assembly GCA_964628905.1 of uncultured Muribaculaceae bacterium. Classification (GTDB taxonomy): domain Bacteria; phylum Bacteroidota; class Bacteroidia; order Bacteroidales; family Muribaculaceae; genus JAJPXC01. The sequence goes on from CAZVNS010000038.1 coordinate 1,439, forward strand.
TCTCCAAATCGTGTTGAAGCCGCGATGAACGCTCAAATCCGTGCCCTCACCAAAGGTGATGTTACCAAAGAGAGCGACATTCTCGCTCTCGATACTTGGCGAGCATTGACCGAACTCAATGCCCAGGCCAAAGAGTATAAGGAACTCAACGCCCAAATCAACAATAAATGATGCCGTTATCCGATTGGTGCGCCACACAATTCTTTGAAGAATTGTCGGCTAAAAATCTTCTCGCTCAAAAAGAATATTGAGTTTTTTTGTTTTTGGGATATTTTTGGGGGCGGTTTTGGGGTTTTATTTGGCGGTAATGGGTATATTTGCATTTTGTGTAACTATTGTCTTAAATAGGTAGCGTACTTTATAACAGTTTGTTTAACTACTAAATATGAGAATGGATATGAAGACGATGTGTGTGATTAGGTGCGCGGCGGTGTGGGCGCTGATGTCGGTGTCGACGGTGTGTGCTCTGGGTCGGGGATCGAAGGATACACCGCTGCGTGAGGCGTTTGCCGACAAGTTTAAGATTGGGATGGCGCTGACGCAGGATCAGCTGCTGGGGAAGGATTCTGTGGGGCTTGGGATTTTGGTGGAGAATTGCAATGTGGTGATCCCGGAGAATGCGTTCAAGTCGGGTGTGCTGCAGCCGGTAAATCGTCCGGGTGTGGAGTGGAATTGGGCTTATGCTGACACGTGTGTGGCTATCGCTGAGCGCAATGGGTTGGAGCTTGTGGGGCATTCGCTGATGTGGCATCCGCATGTAGAGCTGCGGTGGAAGCCGAAGGGGGATGGGACGTATGAGGGTACGCGTGAGGAGTTTCAGGCGTGGATGAAGGATTACATCACGACGGTAGTGACGCGCTACCGCGGCCGTGTGAAGGTGTGGGATGTGGTGAATGAGGCGATCATGGAGGATGGGTCGTACCGCAATTCGCCGATGTATTATTTCCTGGGTGAGGAGTGGATCCCGCTGGCTTTTGAGTATGCTCATGCGGCTGACCCTGAGGCTCGGCTCTATATCAATGATTATGCGATGTGGGAGCCGGCGAAGCGCCAGACGTATAAGCGCATTGTGAGGGATTTGCGGCGTCGGGGGCTGCCGATCTACGGCATCGGGATGCAGTGTCATTATATCATCGACCATGCGCTGTGGGGGCACACTCCGGAGCGGCTCGATGAGGCTATCAAGGATCTGGCGACCACGGGGTGCAAGATTTTGATTACGGAGTTTGACTTGTCGGCCCTGCCGGTGATCTGGGGGCGTGAGTTGCCGGGTGGCGCTACGCCTGACCCGGCCGCTGTCAAGGCTAAGGCTGACCCGTATCCGCGCCGCTTGCCGACGGATGTGGCTCAGCGGTGGAATAAGCTGATGCGTGAGTTTATCGATGTGATGGTCGACAATGCTGAGGTGATCGACCGTGTGAGCACGTGGGGCGTGCGCGACCAGGACTCGTGGCGCAGCTCTTATCCGGCGGGTGTGGGTCCGCGCACTGACTATCCGCTGTGGTACGACCGCCAAGGTCGGCGTAAGGAGCCTGTGGCTAAGGTTGTGGAGCTGCTGGTGCGCGCTCGCAGCCGTGGCCGTTAGAGGCGGATTTTGGTGGTTGCAGAGCCCTGGCGGCGGATGTAGATGTGGCCGGGGGTGGGGGTGGCTACGGGAGCCAGGGCCGTGGCTGCGATGAGCAGGGCGGCGCGATAGTTGTTGATGATAGACATGTGTGTACTATAATTAATGTGTGAATGATGGGGGATGATTACTTTACTTGCCTGTATTTTTTGTTTTGGGTTTCAAGGGTGGGCGGTATATCTCATCTACCTCTTCCCAACGGGGGATATATATGGTCTTGCCATAGAGATCGCGGTAAGCATCTATAATCTTCTTCCTCCATCCGACGGAGAGTGCGTGTGTATCAGGGTAGCTGAAGAGTGTTTCCTCAATCGCTGACAAGTAGTGCTCCAATGATTGGAACAGGGGGAAGCGTGACTGCTGGCCATACCACTTTGCGGGTCGAATTTTGTGTATGACCTTGTTCTTGTATTGCACGTTGAGGGGCCAGGTTTCCATAGATCGGCATATTTCCCAAACGTTTTTGAGCCAAAGTTCTTTAATCGTTACGATGCCTTTGTCGCTCATTGAGTAGCCAAATATGATGTATTTGGTGTGCAGCATATATGGGTTTTCAAGGATTTCGCGGGAGTAGGCTTTAAAGTCGGCGATGTCGAAGCCGGGTGTCGCAGAATAGTTGAAGGCTTTAACTTCGAGCAAATCCACGGTATGGTCGTCGGGGTTGAGAAAGATGTCGGGTGGCATCTGTGTGTTGGTGTTGGTGTCAAACGCAACGTTATTCTTTCGAAGCCAACCTTCGAGCCACTCTTGAATTATATTGCCTACTACATCTTTCTGTCTGACAATGATATCGACATCGCCGAGGAAAAATCTGATTTGTCCCTCCACTGTTTTTATCTTGTCAACATTGAGCAGGCGGTCATAGACTTGCTCTGCTGTGAGTGTTATTCTATCGGCCATGTTTAGTCAAAGTTTATTGCTTGTATTAAACGAGTTGCAACGGCCTTGATGACTGGTACTACAACCGTATTACCAAGCAAGTCGTAACCATGTTTTTCTGAGACATTGAGCTGCATTTTCTCGGGATAGCCAAACAAGCGTAGACCTTCGCGAAGTGTAAGTTTGCGCAGTCCGCCATGGTCAGCGACGTATATTTTTTGCATATCCATGGCGACCAGTGTCGGCGCGATTTCTTGGGGGCCCAGTACTTTACTGATGGGGAAGCTGAGTTTGCCGGCCACAATATTATAACCTTTAGGAAGTGTAGTGTCGGGTTGACGCTGTATGGTGGTGTTTCCGAAAATATCACTTACGGCGACCTTGCGTTTTGGGTGCTCAAATTTTACATATCCTTTTCGTGCGAGGTCGTCAAGCATTGGTTGTAAGTTTGGATAATTACAGAATGAGCTGATATGGTCGTATGTCAGAGGCATGCCATCCATCCAATCGATGCCAATCAGTTCTGCCCATTTCTTCTTCCTGCGTTCTTTCAGGATCAAGTTAAGCAATTGTTTCTGCTCGGATGAGACAGGCCCTTTGGTCTCCAGGTCCCAGCTGTGGATGTTGGTGTCGCCACCACGTTTGTCTTTTATCGACTTGCCATACAGCTCATCAATTGAAAAGTGTGAGAGAAGTGTATTGATAAAGGGGGTATTCTCTGTTGGGAGTCCGTGCTCTAAAATGTCGCCTATGGTTTTGGATGAGCCTTCAAAGTTGTCTAAATTAGGGGTGTTGTCAAATGAACCGACTATATATATGCGTTTGCGGTCTTGAGGCACGCCAAAATCCTTAGAGTTTAATACTTTATAATTAATTTTATATCCTAATTCGAGGAGTTTGTTGAGTATTACCTCCAGAGTTTTACCCCCATCGTGATTTACCAGTCCTTCCACATTTTCGAGGATAAATCCTTTTGGCCTTTTTTCTCGTAGGATACGTTCTACTTCAAAGAAGAGTGTGCCGCGGGTATCGGCAAATCCTTGACGTTTGCCGGCATATGAAAAAGCTTGGCAAGGAAATCCGGCACAGAGTATATCGAAGTCAGGAATTGATTCGGCATCGACTTGGGTAATGTCACCTACGATATTCTCGTGCTCATAGTTGTGCTGAAGCACTTTTATGGCATAGGGCTTAATCTCCGAAGTCATAACACACTTCGGAGTATATCCGGCCTCCTCCAAAGCCTGTGACAGGCCGGTACGGATGCCGCCAATGCCGGCAAAAAGGTCGATGAAGCGTATTTCCTTAGCCATTGTTAGGTGTTAGAACGGTGCTATGGGTTGTGGTAATTGTGTTAGATGTCGAAGAGGCCGCCCATGGCTGAGGGGCGGGTGGCGCCGAGGTGGGAGTAGGCCAGGTCGGTGACTTCGCGGCCGCGGGGTGTGCGCTTGATGAAGCCTTCTTTGATCAGGAATGGCTCGTAGACTTCCTCGATGGTGCCGGGGTCTTCGCCGAGGGCTGTGGCGATGGTCGACAGGCCGACGGGTCCGCCGTTGAATTTTGTGATGATGGTGGTGAGTATCTTGTTGTCGATTTCGTCGAGCCCGTAGCGGTCGATGTTGAGTGCTTCGAGGGCGTAGCGCGCGATCTGTGGGTCGATGGTGCCTGAACCTTTGACCTGGGCGAAGTCGCGCACTCGGCGGAGCAGGGCGTTAGCTATACGGGGTGTGCCTCTCGATCGGAGGGCTATCTCGTTGGCGGCGGCTTCGGTGCACCCTACGTTGAGCAGGCGGGCTGAGCGGAGTATGATGCGGCGGAGCACTTCGTGGTCGTAGTATTCGAGGTGGCAGTTGATGCCGAAGCGTGCTCGCAGGGGTGAGGTGAGCAGGCCTGAGCGCGTGGTGGCTCCGACGAGGGTGAATGGCGACAGGGCGAGCTGCACGGAGCGTGCTCCGGGGCCTTTGTCGATCATGATGTCGATGCGGTAGTCCTCCATGGCTGAGTAGAGGTACTCCTCGACCACGGGGCTTAGGCGGTGGATTTCGTCGATGAATAGCACGTCGTTGGGCTCGAGCGATGTGAGCAGTCCGGCCAGGTCGCCGGGCTTGTCGAGCACGGGACCTGAGGTGACTTTGAAGCCTACGCCGAGCTCGTTGGCCACGATGGCTGACAGTGTGGTTTTGCCCAGTCCTGGGGGGCCGTGGAGGAGCATGTGGTCGAGGGCCTCGCCGCGGAGACGGGCGGCGGCCACGAATATCTTGAGGTTTTCCACAATCTTGTCCTGGCCGTTGAATGCGTCGAACGATGATGGGCGCAGGGCGCGCTCCATCTCGTCGTCGCGCGAGGCGGCGGCTTGGCTGCGGATGTCGAAGTCGTCGTTGTTCATCAGTGGCAAAGGTACAAATTTAGTTGGTAATCGCCAACTATTCGTCGATGGTGTAGTTGATGAAGTCGAGCAGGGGCTTGAGGGGGCGGAGCATCTCGGCTACGTGCTCGGGCCAGCGGGGGTTGGCGAAGAAGCGTTCGTCAAGGGGACGGAATTTGCCGTATTCTTTGAGCTTGAGGTACTCGATCTGCGGGTGGTCGACGGGCCATCCGGCTGGGGCGCGCTTTAGGCAGTCGCCGCACCATCCGGGGTAGACCTTGTCGAGGGGCTGCACAATCTGCTCCCACTCTTCGATGTTGTCCACTATGGCCCGGCGCATCTTCTTGAGTAATTGTGGGTTGGGGCACCATATGCCGCCGTATATGCCTGAGGCTATTGCCGAGCGGTCGGTGGCGGGGCCTTGGTGGATGTACAGGCCGGGGCGCTCGGCCGACTTGCCCTGGGGGCAGATGGCGGCTGAGAAGTAGGTTTTGTAGGGGGTCTTGTCGGGCGAGAAGCGGGTGTCGCGGTAGATGCGGTAGGCGGTCGACTGTGGTGTCTGGTTGGCGACTTCGGGCCACCATTGGGCCACGGCTGCAATCAGTCGCTCGAGGTCGGCATACCATAGTTGGCGCAGTTGGTAGAACTCCTCCTTGTGGGACTGAAACCAGGGGCGGTTGTTGTTCTGGTCGAGCTGACGGAGGAAGTCGTATAGGCGGGGTATGTAGTTCATAATTAGTGCGGTGAGGTTAGATATCTTCCCACTCAGCATCTTCGATTTGCGATTCGCTGTAGGTGGTGCGGGTGTAGGTGGTTGAGCCGTCCTGACGCTGGCGCAGCTCTTCCTCGGTGAGTTCTCGCTCCTGGAATTTGACGTATTCCCCTACTTCGGGGTCGATATGCTTGCGCCGCGGCTCAGGGCGGGTCCAACCTGCCCGGCGCTGCCGGGGCTGTGGGCCTTGCTGCGCCTGTTGGAAGGCTGAGGTGGCTTGGCGGAAGGTCTTTTGGGCACGATGTGCGGTGGTGAACACTCTGATTAGTGGCATCAGCACAAACCATATAAAGAATATCAGCAGGAGCAAACCAAAAAATCCCATAGTCTGCTTGTAAAAGTGTGTTTATATATTAGTAGCCAGTGGTTTAACGCAGTGGCAGCAGAGCCGACAGTATCAGGTAGAGGATGATGGTCCACGCCAGGCCGGCCCATCCGCAGAACACTACGAAGAGCACGGCGGCTACGATGATAGCGTAGCGGCGGAAGTTCTCACGCCAGTCAAGGTTCTTGAACTTCAGGGAGAACATCTTGACGTTGGAGACCATCAGCAGGCTCACCAGCAGGATCGACATGTATAGGAGCCATACGGTGATGCCTGAGTAGGCCCCGTTGAGCTGACGCACGGTGAAGTCGACAGCGCCAATCCAGAAGATGGCGTTGGCCGGTATGGGGAGGCCTATAAACGATGTGGTCTGGCGTGTGTCAATGTTGAAGCGGGCCAGGCGCAGGGCTCCCATCACGGGTATCAGCAGGGCGAACCATGCCGTCCAGCCAGCCTGGGGGAAGCAGCTGAGCAGTGAGAACACCAGGCAGCCGGGTGCCACGCCGAAGCTCACCAGGTCGGAGAGTGAGTCGAGCTCCTTGCCCAGGTCGGAGTAGGCCTTGAGCAGGCGCGCCATGAAGCCGTCGAGGAAGTCGAACACGGCTGCGGCGACGATCCAGCAGTAGGCGACGGTGGCGAAATGGTAGTCGCGGAGAAATCCGAATTTGAGGGCATAGATTGTGGCTATCACACCTGCGATGAGGTTGCAGCAGGTGATGGTGTTGGGTATGCAGCTTGTTATGCGTTTCATTTTAGATAAGTGGGTTAGTCGTTATTTTGGGGACCCCGCCGCACAGCGCCGGGGACGGTGAGCTTGCGACGTCTCTTGGTGCGGACGCTCCGGGGGAGCGTCGCAACCTGGGGGCAGTCGCTACTTTTGGGGGATCTGGGCTATCTGTGTGATGCCGCCCACGGTGCGGTCGCCGATTTTGACGAACACCTCGGAGTCGAGCGGTATGTAGATATCGACTCGCGAGCCAAACTTGATGAAGCCCATGTGCTCGTCGATCGATGCCTCGGCTCCTGGCTGGGCATAGGTGACGATGCGGCGGGCCATGGCTCCGGCCACCTGACGCACGAGCACCTCGGTGCCGTCGGGGGTGCGTATCACCACCGTCGAACGCTCGTTCTCGACGCTCGACTTGGGCAAGTAGGCGGCCATGAAGCGCCCTGCGTGGTGCTTGGCCACAACCACTTCGCCATCCACCGGATACCAGTTGGCGTGGACGTTGAGGATGCTCATAAACACTGACACCTGCATCACCTCGCGCTTTAGGTACTCAGGCTCGTAGACCTTCTCACAAGCCACCACGCGGCCGTCGGCCGAGGCCACCACCGCCCCCTTGTGGTTGCCGCGGAAGTGGCGGTGGGGTGAGCGGAAGAAGTTGACGGCCAGGAAGTAGATCACACCGAGCACCACCGTGGCACATATAGCCACGGCCATGAGGTGCACCCATATCCACAGGGGCACGAGTATTATGGCGAATATTACGAAGAGGGTGATGAGCACCGGAGTCCCTTCGTGATGTATTTTGACAGTCATACAGGGTAGCTGTTGGTTTAATCGCACAAATATATGGCTTTTTGGCGTAATTGCCAAGAGTTTTGGCGCGATATCGGCCCCCGGACTTGCATTTTGGGCGATTACTGCCAAAAATGTGGGAATTCAGCTCCAAAATCATTAACTTTGCACATCTTTATGGACACCGACACACGCACCGCCCCCTTGGGCACACTCTACCTGCTGCCGTCGTCGATTAGCGACGCACCGATTGACTGCGTCATCCCCGCCGAAAACGCGAGGGTGATCGGCCGGCTGCGCCACTTTATCGTGGAGAATGTGCGCACCACCCGCCGCTGGCTCAAGCGCGTCGACCGCTCAATCGACATCGACTCGCTCACCTTCGAGGTGCTCGACGAGCACACCCCCCGCGAGGAGGTTGCGGCCATGCTCGCCCCTCTGCAGCGAGGCGAGTCGATAGGAGTGATTTCGGAGGCCGGGTGCCCTGCCGTGGCCGACCCCGGAGCGGCAGCCGTGGCCGAGGCGCACCGCATGGGAGCACAGGTGGTGCCGATGGTAGGACCGTCGAGCATCATCCTGGCGCTGATGGCCTCGGGGATGAACGGTCAGCAGTTCACATTCTTGGGCTACCTGCCGGTGGAGCATCAGGCCCGCGCCGGCGCCATCAAGGAGGTGCAACGCCGAGTGAGCCGCGACAACGTCACCCAAGTGTTCATCGAAACCCCTTACCGCAACAACCGCCTCATCGCCGAGCTCGCCCAGCAGCTCCCCGGCGACATGCAGCTCTGTGTGGCCGCCGACATCACCGGACCCGGCGAGTCGATAGTAAGCCGCCGCATATCCGACTGGGCTAAAGCAAAATACGACTATGGCAAGACCCCGGCGATATTCGTCGTGGGCCATAATAGCTAACCCCCTCCATAGCAATGGCACGATATAAGAAACGCACACTCCCCCCGACGGCGATGCCCGGCCTGTTTGATGAGTTTGAGACTCAGCCGACAGCCGCCGACGAGCTGCCCGTGCACCCCTCGATAGCGCGCCATGCCACACGCGTCAAGCTCTCTGGAGGAGCGGCGCCCGAAAGCGCTGGCACCGATGAGCCGGTGGTTGAGCCGGTCGAGCTGGTGTCGGCCAACCCCGACATCTACTTCATGGCCTTCGGCAGCGGCTCAAGCGGCAACTGCGCCTACGTGGGCGACGAGGAGTCGGGCTTCCTGATTGACGCCGGAGTCGATGCCGACAAGGTGGAAGCAGCCCTCCAGCGATGGGGCATCAGCATGAGCCGCATCCGGGGCATCATCCTCACCCACGACCATGGCGACCACATACGCGAAGCCTACAAGATACTGCGCCACCACAAGCACATACCGCTCTACTGCACACCCCGCGCCTTCAACGGCATGCTTCGCCGCCACAACGTGTCGCGCCGCATCAAGGATTACCACCGGCCAATCTACAAGGAGATACCTTTCGCCATCGGCAACTTCCGCCTTACAGCCTTCGAGGTGTCGCACGACGGGTCGGACAACGCCGGTTTCTTCATCGAGCATGGCCAGCAGCGCATGACCGTGGCCACCGACCTTGGGTGCATTGGCGACCGTGCTGACCACTATATGAGTCGGGCCCACTATTTGATGATCGAGGCCAACTACGACTATCAGATGCTCCGCGGCGGGCATTATCCCGAATACCTCAAGGCACGCATTGCTGCCGACAACGGCCACCTCGACAACAAAGTCACGGCCTTGCAAGTGAGCAAGATAGCCGCCATGGGCGATTTACGCTACGTGTTCCTCTGCCACCTCAGTCGCGACAATAACACCCCCGAGCTGGCTCTCGACACAGTGCGCCGTGCGCTCCTCGACTCGGGCATCACCGTCGGCGACGCCTCCGACTCGCTCGAGTCGCGCCAGGCCCACGTGCAGCTCATGGCGCTCCCCCGCTTCGAAGCCACCCGCCTTTTCCGCCTCCAATTGTAATATATCAAATCACCCTGTTGTATGGCGTACCCGTGTGCAATGCGGTTCATATAATGGTATCATACAGCCATATGTATTTTCGCAGACGCACCCTGGGTGCGACCCTACTTGTGGGAGATAAAAACGGGGGCTGCGTCAACCACTGACGCAGCCCCCGGTTTGGTTTATGGGTAAGGGTGATTAGAAGCGGACTTTGATGGCTGATGAGCCCTGGCGGCGGATGTAGATGCCACCTGCGGCGGGATTGTTGACACGGATGCCCTGGAGGTTGTAGTACTCGACAGGTGCGTCGGCGGGATTGACCATCACGTCCTCAACGCCGCCGATGCCCACGGTGAGCTTCATGGTGGCGAGGTCGACCTTGAGGTTGTACTCGCCGGGAGCTACCATCCACGACTCTGAGGCTGAGGCGTCAACGCCGGCAGCGTAGAGGCGGATATCCTGGGCTGTGCCGAGGGTCACGGGGGTGTCCTTGGCGGGAGCACCGTAGCGGTCGCCCTGGTTGACCTCGCTATCCCAGTCGGAGCCGGTGACGGTGATGAAGGCGAAGTAGCCGTAGCCACCACCTGCGTCGTCGATGGTGACGCTGTAGTTGTAGATGCCGTTGTCGCCCTTGGCCGGAACAGCTACGTCGGCAGTGGTGCCCCAGGCGCCGCCGTTGACGTTACCGATCATATAGAGGGTCTCGGGATATTCGCCGGGGGTGGGATCGTCGCCACCCTGGTATACGCCCTGGTCGCCTGACTGGTTGTAGATGTGGCCGTTGACGGCTACGAAGTCGGCTGTCTTGGTGGCGTCACCGTCGCCGGCGTTGAAGAGACAGCCGGTGGTGCCTGCGGGGCAGGTGTACGACCATACGTCGCCCTCTACCTTGGTCATAGCCACGCCGGGCCATGTCGACTCAGCGCCGCCCCAATAATGGATATAGGGAGTGGCCCACTGGGCAACAGCGTTGTCCCAATAGACGGTTACGTCGGTTGTGGGATTGGGTGCCGGGGTGTCACCATCGTATTCGCCCTGGTCGCCTGACTGGTTGTAGATGTGGCCGTCGACGGCTACGAAGTCGGCTGTCTTGGTGGCGTCACCGTCGCCGGCGTTGAAGAGGCAGCCGGTGGTGCCTGCGGGGCAGGTGTACGACCATACGTCGCCCTCTACCTTGGTCATAGCCACGCCGGGCCATGTCGACTCAGCGCCGCCCCAGTAGTGGATGTAGGGGGTGGCCCACTGGGCGGTTGAGTTGTCCCAATATACGGTGACGGTGGTTGAGGGGTCGGGAGTGGGGCTGGGGCTTACGTCTACCTTGGTCCATACGCAGTAGTCGGTGCCTGTGGCCTTGATGTCGGAGTCGCTGTAGCCTTGGGGTGAAACCATTGCCGAACCGACCTTCACCACCAGGGTGCCCTTTGTGCCCTTGACCTCGGCCATGTAGCAGTCGGACGAGCTCTGGAGTACGGTGACCTGGCTCATGTTGTGCACGCCTACGGAGTTGCGCACCTTGATGAGCTGCTGGATCTCTGACTTATACTGGTTGTAGTGGCTGAGGAACACGCAGGGTGTACCGGGAGAGCAGAGCATGAAGGCGTTGGCAGCCACCACGTTGCCGGTGAACTTGTTGTCGTCGCGCGAGGTGTCGTGGTTGTCGATGAAGGTCACTGCAAGCTGCGGGTAGCCATAGTGGATCAGGCCGGCGGGCTGGTTGGTGGTGCCGTTGGCCTTCCACACGAGCTGTGTCATGTCGTTGGAGGAGAATGCCTTGTTGACAGCGTATTTGAATGCGAAGTCAAATGCTGCCGACTCCTTGCCGGTCGACTCAATCCACGCCGCGAGGGCATCGTATGAGCCGTCCCAGTACTCGCCGACGCTGTAGGTGGGGTGAGAGTACTGGTTGTAGATCTTGTTGTACTGGCCGCCGTAGCCCTTGCAGTAGTCGTAGCGGAAGCCTGCGTAGCCGAAGTCGTCGATCAGGCACTTGGTGTAGGCCATGCAGTTGTTCTGCACGTTGGCGTTGGTGTGGTCGAGGTCGCGGGCGGCGGAGTAGCCCTCGCCGGTGTCGTACGCGCCGGTGGGCTGAGCCTGTCCGGACTGGCCGGCCACCTCGTCGTCACAGCAGATGCCCTCGGGGCCAATCTGGTAGGTGACACCGTTCCAAGTCTCTTTGGGGAAGTTGGTCCAGTTGCTCACGCCCACGCGGTGGTTGATCACCACATCGGCGATGATGCCCACACCTTTTTCTTTATATGTCTTGATCATTGAGCGCAGTTGCGACTCAGTGCCCATCGACGAATTGTGGTTGGTAAACCAATAGATTGGCAGATAGCCTAAACCGCCTGACGATTTGGCGCTGTTGGGTACCCAAATCAGGGAGAAATACTGAGAATACTCGTCGGCTTTCTGCTCCAGGAGGTCCCACTTGGTCTCGGAGTTGTAGGAGTCCCAGTAGAAGCCTTGCAGCATCACGCCCTCATAGTTGGCGGGCCAGCCTATGGCGTTGGCGCTCAGCAGCGAGCCCAGGCCGATGCACAGTGATAAAGCAATACGTTTTACTGATTTCATGATAAGATTGGTAGTTAATATAGGTAAGTTAGTAAAATATAGTCTCTTGGAAATAAGTGGCCCGTCATGGTGCGGGCGCAATCTGCGCATTTGTCTGCAAATTTACAACATATTTTCCACATCCAAAAAAAATTAACAGACCGCTATCCCGAGCAGACCCCGCCGCACAGCGGCGGGACACGGGAAGCCACCGCTGCCGCAACAGGCGCCCCGCCCACAAGCAGGGTCGCTCCCAAGGAGCGTCCGCTATTTCGCCCCGGGAGCGCCACTGTGCTCGGCGGTCCAGCCGTCGAGATATGCCTAAGCGTGGATTAGATGGAGAGGCGGCGGAGGGTGTTGAGCAGGTCGCGGTTGATGGGCTTGTCGTTTTTGATGGCCTTGGTGAAGGGCACATAGACAATCTCGTCGTTCTTGACACCGATCATCACGTTGCGCTGGTCATCGAGCAGGGCGTCGATAGCGGCGGCTCCCATGCGCGAAGCCAGGATGCGGTCGTGGGCTGTGGGTGAACCGCCTCGCTGCAGGTGTCCCAGGATCGACACACGCACGTCGTAGTTTGGATACTCCTTGTTGACACGCTCTGCCAGGGCCATCGCTCCGCCGGTGACAGGGCTCTCGGCCACGAGCACTATCGATGAGTTCTTGCTCTTGCGGAAGCCGTTCTGGATGAGTTCGGCCAGCTGGTCGACCTCGGTGGAGATTTCGGGGATGATGGCTGCCTCGGCTCCTGAGGCGATGGCGCCGTTGAGGGCCAGGAAGCCGGCGTCGCGTCCCATCACCTCGATGAAGAAGAGGCGCTCATGGCTTGTGGCGGTGTCGCGGATTTTATCGACGCACTGCATGATGGTGTTGAGGGCTGTGTCGTAGCCGATTGTGGTGTCGGTGCCGTAGAGGTCGTTGTCGATGGTGCCGGGGAGCCCGATGATGGGGAAGTTAAACTCGTTGGCAAAAATCCTGGCACCTGTGAGTGAGCCGTCGCCGCCGATCACCACCAGGGCGTCGATTTCGTGGCGGAGCAGTATGTCGTAGGCCAACTGGCGTCCTTCGAACGTCTGGAACTCCTTGCAGCGTGCTGTCTTGAGAATTGTGCCTCCCATCTGTATGATGTTCGACACGTTCTGTGTCTTGAAGTCGACGATTTCGTCGGCGATCAGGCCGCGGTATCCGCGGTATATGCCCTTGACCTTGAAGCCACTGTAGATCGCCGAGCGGGTCACGGCACGGATTGCTGCGTTCATTCCCGGAGCGTCACCTCCCGAGGTGAGGATGCCCACACACTTGATTTCTGCCATATCTTATTTTAATCTCTATAGGTTGGTTGAAATTGCTATTTTGATGCAAAGATAGTATTTAATTAACAATCGAGAGTTAAAATTTTAGGCTCTTTTTTCAATTTTTAACTACATACGCCGGCATTGGCCGCTGAATTTAGAGCCTGTCACATGATATATGTTAAAGCTGAGGCGGTCAGCCATTGGATGACCGAGGCGATGGTAACTTCCGCGCCCGTCAATGTAATGATATGTGACCTCAGCGTTAACATATATTATGGGACAGGCTCTTAAACAATTGGGCGTGGATGAGGGTTATAATACCGAAAAATCTAAAAAACATTCTTGCAAGCAGATTTTTAAGTTTCTCTCAAAATACAAAAAGGTGCGGACGACAAAGGAGGGCAAATGGCAAACAGCCGCCATGCTCAAGTATATCGAGGAGGTGACCGTTATCCTTGGTGTATAGGGTGTACTATGGGCGATTTTTTATTCAATTTAACCTCCCCACAAAATCAGTTGCGGATTTGAGGGAATCTTATTCCGATATTGTTCCGCTATTGAAAAGCCTCTCCAAACATAGGCAGA
>CAZVNS010000039.1:0-14050 GCA_964628905.1 uncultured Muribaculaceae bacterium
CTATCCTACGCTCGACTTTGAATTTGATTAACATTTTTTAAGAGACACTAGTGTTCTCCAATATATTTTAAGGATGGCCGTGTGCTTTGGGTTCACGTGAATTACAATAAATTCTCTACCAAATGGTTGAGATATACATTGTCTAAAACTATTATAGACAAATACGCAAATTTATCACGTGGAGCTGTTTTTGCAGAGCTTACTTTGATCTTTATGCGGAATCTTCCTATACTTGTTCCTCCGCTCTCATTGCAGCAGCAGTTTGCGGCTAAAGTCGAGGCTATCGAGGCACAGAAAGCTGAGATTGAGGAAACCGTCAAGGAGCTGCAAACGTTGCTCGACTCGCGCATGGATTACTGGTTTGGAACGTAAGCCTCCGGCTTGCGGAAATAATTAACTAACATGGACTACGGCAATATATCAATTAAGCATCGTAACCTGCCACATTGGCATCGTGACTGTTGTATACAATTTATAACATTCCATCTTGCTGATTCTTTACCGGCATCGGTGAGGGTAGAGTTGCAGGCAATAAAAGAACGATTCATAAAATTGAATCCCGAGCCTTGGTCTGATGATGTCAGGACACGTTTTAACAAAATGTTTCTCAATGAGCAGGATGAATACACCAAGACCCGCAACTATTGGAAGTACCTGAAATCCAAGCTGAGGACAACGGCGCCTCAGTTGGTTAGTGCCACTAACCAACTGAAACTAAAAGCAGCTGATGGCAAATCATACAAGACTGATGTGCTTGATGCCGAGGGCGTAACACAACTTGCCAAAGTGATGCCAAACAATAAAGCCATTGGTTTTCTTGATTGGTTCACCTACAGCGAAAACACATTGGACGGACGCAGCCGCAAGAAAGCCTACGACCTCTTTGAGTCCGGGCTGCTGAAAAAGCTCGAACCGGGTAGTGTGAAGTGTCTGCAACAAATCCATGCCTACATATTCGGCGGACTCTATGAGTTTGCCGGACAGATACGCACGAAGAATATCTCCAATGGCGGATTCACGTTTGCCAACCGTATGCACTTCCCCTCCACACTCCAAATGATTGAACGGATGCCCGAAACCACCTTCGACGAAATAATGGACAAATACGTGGAGATGAACGTGGCCCACCCCTTTATGGAGGGTAATGGCCGCAGCACACGCATTTGGCTCGACTTGATGCTCAAACGCTCATTGAAAAAGTGCGTTGACTGGAGTCAAATCGACAAAAATGAATATCTCCAAGCCATGCAGGAAAGCGTGGCCGATTCAAGCCATATAAAATCATTGGTCCAGCCGGCTCTCACAAGCCACATAGATGACCGCGAAATGTTTATGAAAGGCATTGACTATTCATATTACTATGAACAAAACGATTAGGGTATGCTGAACTTTGACTATCTCAAACAATATGACGTGCTTGCGCCGCTTCATCGCTTTTGCGACATAGCAGAGCGCAACCAACTCATCTCTCCGCAGCTTTCAGCCCTCAATGCCCGCCTGGCATTGGAATGGATGGCCAAGGAGATATATAAGATGAAAGGCCATGTGCCCGACGAGCGCGAGGGCATCTACGACCTTGTTGCCGACCCGCTGTTTACCGAGTTCATCAACGATGATAGGGTGATGATGGGCGTTCATTATGTGCGCAAGATCGGCAACAATGCCGCCCACACCGGCAATGTCAGCAAGCGTGAGGCGTTCTTCACGTTGCTCAACCTCTACAACTTTGTCGGTGCGGTGCTGATGAAGCTCCGGGTCATTGACTCATTGCCTGAGTTTGACGGAGACCTCGTGCCCAAAGAAACCGTGGCGCAAGCCGGAGGCTTACGCTCCGATGTGGCGCAAGCCGGAGGCTTACGCTCCGAGTTTGCAGCTACAATTCCGGCAGAAACCGTCACTGCCGCCGCTGACGTTGAGGCTACAGTGACATGGGATGAAATCAGCGAAGCCGAGACCCGACGGCTCTACATCGACACGATGCTCGAAGAAGCCGGTTGGGAGGTGGTGAAAACCGAAGGCTCCAAAGTAGCGGCCAAAGCTTGCGTCGAGGTCGAGATTCCCGGTATGCCGAACCCTTCGGGAGTCGGATATGCCGACTATATCCTTTTCGGTAGAGACCTGCGGCCACTCGCCGTTATCGAAGCAAAGCGCACGAGCGTTGACCCCAATGCGGGCAAGCAGCAGGCTATCCTTTATGCCGACTGCCTCGAACGGCAGTATGGCGTCCGCCCGGCAATATATTACACAAACGGCTTCGAGGCCCATTTCATCGATGGCATAGGCTATCCACCGCGTCGCGTCTATGCGTTCCACACACGCGAAGACCTTGAGATAATCATGAAAAAGCGCGACCGCAAGGACATCACTGACATTGTGGTTGACGAAAAAATTTCCGGTCGCTACTATCAGATAATGGCAGTCAAGAAGATGTGTGAATGGCTCAACGCCAAGCATCGCCGCGGACTGCTCGTCATGGCCACCGGCACAGGCAAGACCCGCACCGCCATATCGCTTGTGGATGTTCTTCAGAAAGCCGGATGGGTGAAAAACACCCTTTTCCTTGCCGACCGCACATCGCTTGTCAGCCAGGCACAAAAGGCTTTCGATAAACTGTTGCCGCAGACCACCACTACAATACTCAACGAGTCGAAGCCGAACATGGATGCCCGCATCATGTTCTCCACATATCAGACCATGATTAAAAAGGTCAACACCGACGAGAAACCATTCTCCGTGGGCAGGTTCGACCTTATCATCATCGACGAGGCACACCGCTCGGTGTTCGGCAAATTCGGTGCAATCTTCAATTACTTCGACTCATTCCTTGTAGGACTGACAGCCACACCTCGCGACCAGGTGGATAAATCCACCTACGACCTGCTTGAACTGGACGGCGGCGAGCCTAACTTCGCCTACGAATACCGTCAGGCTCAGGAAGATAAATTCCTTGTGCCGTATCGCGGATTCCAACGCGGTTCAGCAGTGGTGAATCAGGGCATCAAGTATGATGACCTCACCCCGGAGGAACAGAAACAACTTGAAGACATTTGGGAATACGAGGAGGCACTGAACGGCACCGGCAACGGGCCGCAACCCCGCGATGTTGAAAGCCCGGAGATATACAAATATATCTTCAACATTGACACGGTAGACAAAGTGCTTCAAGACCTTATGGAGAACGGCTTGAAAGTTGACGGCGGCGAGAAGATTGGCAAGACAATCATCTTCGCCTTCAATGCCCGGCACGCCCAACTGATAGTTGACCGCTTCAACGTGCTTTATCCCCAATATGGCGACAAATTCTGCGCCAAGATTGATTACTCCGTCAAGTATGCCGACACTTTGATTGACAGCTTCTGCGAAACCAATCAAATGCCGCAGATTGCAGTATCGGTGGATATGCTCGACACAGGCATCGATGTAACGTCGTGCCTCAATCTTGTATTCTTCAAGAGAGTGCGCTCTCGCATCAAGTTTGACCAGATGATAGGACGCGGCACACGTCTGCATCCCGGACTTTTCGGCAACAAGGACAAGGAGGAATTTTACATCTTCGACTGGTGCGGCAACTTCGTATATTTCGGCAAAGGGCTGCCCGAACCCAAAGCCACCAAGCAAGTTAGCTTGACCGAGAAACTTTTTAATGTGCACTGTGAGATAGCATCCATTCTTCAAGCGCAGAAATATCAAGAGGACGAGTTCGCCAAAGGCTTCCACGACGAGTTGAAAGAGATGCTGTTCAAGCAGGTAACCAAGCTCAACGATATGCACATCAGCGTCCGCGAGCATTTGGCTTGCGTATCGAAATACCGCAATCCCAAATCGTGGGAGTATATCGGTGCGACAGATGTGCTTGAACTGCAAAAAGAGATTTCTCCGTTGCTTGAAGGGAGTCAGGACGATGTAAACGCACTGCGTTTCGACCTCCTTGCACTGTATGTTCAACTTGGTATTATCGACGAGGAATTTAACAGCCTGAAATATGAGTCGCAGATTCAATCCGTGGCTAATGCTCTCCGCAAAAAGGCTTCAATCCCTGAAGTGGCTGCCAAAATGGATGTGCTCAACGCCATATTCACCAAAGAATTTTGGGAAAACAAGAGCCTTGAATCCATTGAGAAGATGCGACTCGATTTGCGCGACCTGATCAAGTATCTCGACGGCAAGTCAAAGCAGACATTCACCAAAGACATCGAGGACACCATCACCGATGAGGGTGAGGTGACGCTTGACTACACATCTTCTCAGACCTATCGCGAGAAAGTAATCGACTTCCTCAACAATAACCGCGACTTGCCGGTATTGCAGAAAATCAGCAACATCGAGCAGTTGACCGAAGAGGATATAACCGAACTGGAACGCATACTTTGGGAGGAGCTTGGCACCAAAGAGGACTATGAACGCTACCTCAATCGCGAGAATCTTACGGTGGGCGATTCGGTCGGTGCGTTCATACGTCATCTCAATGGCGTTGACCGTCAGAAAGCTCTGCAAATGTTCACCGAATACATCTCGCAGAACGACCTCACCGCCGACCAGGAGGAATATCTCAAGAGCATACTCGACTACGTCTGCCAAAACGGCGACATGACAAAGAAAGAGATTGTGAACAATCATGTCTTTGCCGAACGTCTGCAAGAGATATTCCCCGACAAGGCAATGCAAGTGCTCCAATTTGTCGGCCATATCCACCAGTCAATCACCGCCGCATAGCGCTGTCGGGGGGTGGGGTGAGAAGGGGATTTGTTTTTGTCGCGGGGTTTAACTATTTTTGCACCCAATTGTTATAATTTAAAAAGGAACAACATACTCGAAAGCGTTTCAAACACTTTATCAAAGAATATGACTGCTGACTTACAACAACTTATAATCGAGGGTATTCAGGAGCGCAAGGGCCGCGGCATCACTGTGGTCGACCTGTCGGATATCCCCGGAGCTGCTACCCAGGGTTTTATCATCTGCCAAGGTTCGTCGCCCACGCAGGTGGCCGCCATAGCCGACAGCGTGCGCGAGTATGTGCAGCAGAAGGGTGGCATAAAGCCTTATAACTATGATGGCTATCGCAACTCGCAGTGGATTGTCATAGACTATGGCGAGCTGCTGGTGCACATATTCCTCCCCGACACGCGCCAACTCTACAATCTTGAGGACCTGTGGAGCGACGCCAAAATCACCGAAATCCCTGATCTTGACTAACCATGGCTCAGATGAACAAGAAACCTTTTAAATTCAGTATCTACTGGATGTACGCCATATTGCTCGTCTTTCTGGTGGGCGTTTTCTGGTTTGAGAACAATGTGCCTACCAAGGAGGTGAGCTACGACACCTTTCTGAACTATGCCCAAAACGGCGCCCTGAAAAGCATCACCGTATACTCCAACAAAAATGAGGCGGAGGCTGTGGTCACCGACTCGCTGGCCAAGAAGCTCTTCCCCGGCACCCAATATGAGGAGTCGAAGGGTGGGCGCGTGGCCGTGATCATCCCCTCGGCTGAGGACCTGCAGAAGCGCATCGACGAGTGGAAGGCCTCGGGCGCATTCCGCGGCGAGGTGAAGTACGAGAAGTCGAGCGACTTCTCCACGATCATCTGGACTTTCGGCCCGGTGATACTGCTCGTGGCGCTGTGGTTCTTCATGATGAGGAGGATGTCGGGCGGTTCAGGCGGTGGCCCCGGGGGAGTGTTCTCCGTGGGCAAGTCGAAGGCGCAGATGTTCGACAAGGATAGCGCCAACAAGGTGACATTCAAGGATGTGGCTGGACTTTCCGAGGCCAAGACCGAGATTGAGGAAATTGTAGAATTTCTCAAAAACCCCAAGAAATACACCGAGCTTGGAGGCAAGATACCCAAGGGCGCTCTGCTCGTGGGCCCTCCCGGCACGGGTAAGACACTGTTGGCCAAAGCTGTGGCCGGCGAGGCCAACGTGCCCTTCTTCTCGATGTCGGGTAGCGACTTCGTGGAGATGTTTGTGGGCGTGGGCGCGAGCCGTGTGCGCGACCTCTTCCGCCAGGCCAAGGAGAAGGCTCCGTGTATAGTATTCATCGATGAGATCGACGCCGTGGGACGTGCCCGAGGGAAGAACCCCAACATGGGTTCCAACGACGAGCGCGAGAACACCCTCAACCAGCTACTTACCGAGATGGACGGCTTTGGCTCTAACTCCGGCGTGATCATCCTCGCCGCCACCAACCGTGCCGACATCCTCGATAAGGCTCTGATGCGCGCCGGTCGCTTCGACCGCCAGATCTACGTCGAACTCCCCGACCTCAACGACCGCGTGGCCATATTCAAGGTGCATCTGCGCAACATCAAGACCGCTCCCGACCTCGATATCGAACTGCTGGCCCGCCAGACCGCGGGCTTCTCCGGGGCCGACATCGCCAACGTGTGCAACGAGGCCGCCCTGATTGCCGCCCGTTACAACAAGAAGAGCGTCGACCTGACCGACTTCAACGCCGCTGTTGACCGCATCATCGGTGGACTTGAGAAGAAAAACAAGCTCACCACCAGCGAGGAGAAGCGCTCGGTGGCCATCCACGAGGCCGGTCACGCCACTGTGTCGTGGCATCTGGAGTTTGGCGACCCGCTGGTCAAGGTCACCATCGTGCCCCGCGGAAAAGCCTTAGGCGCCGCTTGGTATCTGCCTGAGGAGCGTCAACGCATCCCCGCCCAGGCGCTGCTCGACCAGATATGCTCATTGCTTGCCGGACGTGCCGCCGAGGACTTGCTCTTAGGGAGCGTGGCCACCGGAGCGCTCAATGACCTGGAGCGCGCCACCAAGATAGCCTACGCCCTGGTGGTGTACTACGGCATGAGCAAACGACTCCCCAACATCAGCTACTACGACTCTACAGGCCAGGGTTATGGGTTCACCAAGCCCTATAGCGAGGAGCGTGCCAAGCTCATCGACGAGGAGGTGTCGTCGATACTTGCCGAGCAGTATCAGCGCGCCCTGTCGATACTCCGGGAGTACCGCAAAGGGCTTGAGGAACTCGCCGACGAACTCTACAACCGCGAGGTGATCTTCACTGCCGACGTCGAGGCCATCTTCGGCCCCCGCCAGTGGGCATCGCGCACCGACGAGATCCTCGCCGAGGAGGAGGCTAAGACCAAGAAGCTCAAGGGCTCGGACACCAAACAGTTGAAGGAGGCTGACGCTGACGCAGACACCGCCGGCAGCCCCGCCCCCGAGGATCTCCCCACCGACATGCCCCCAGTGCCCAAGAAGTAGCCTCAGACAGCTCTGGCAAGTCGGACAAGTCCGACAAGTCTGAGCCTGCCCGCTTAACATCTTTTAGAAAATATTTTGCTCGCTGAAGCGTTATACTATCAGTGAAAAACACTACCTTTGCACGATTGCATAGAAAGCAAACGTACATTGAATCCCCACTTGTAACTCTATCATACTAAGGATGAGACAATTAAAAATCACAAAATCAATCACCAACCGTGAGAGTGCTTCACTCGACAAGTATCTCCAAGAAATCGGACGCGAGGACCTCATTACCGTAGAAGAGGAAGTAGAGCTCGCCCAACGCATCAAGCAAGGGGATCAGGCAGCTCTGGAGAAACTTACCCGCGCCAACCTCCGATTCGTAGTGTCAGTGGCAAAGCAATATCAGAATCAGGGTCTCTCACTTCCCGACCTCATCAACGAGGGCAATCTCGGCCTGATCAAGGCCGCGCAGAAATTCGATGAGACCCGCGGCTTCAAGTTCATCTCTTACGCCGTTTGGTGGATCCGCCAATCCATCCTGCAAGCGCTTGCCGAGCAGTCGCGCATCGTCCGACTGCCGCTCAACCAGGTGGGTTCGCTCAACAAGATCAGCAAAGCTCTGTCGAAATTTGAGCAGGAGAATGAGCGCCGTCCCTCAGCCGAGGAGCTCGCCGAGGCTCTTGATGTGCCGGTTGAGAAGATAGCCGACACCATGAAGGTGTCAGGCCGCCATATATCAGTCGACGCACCCTTCGTCGAGGGTGAGGACAACTCGCTGCTCGACGTGCTCACCAACGACGACTCCCCCACGGCCGACGCGTCGCTCAACCAGGAGTCGCTATCCAAGGAGGTGGACCGCACCCTGCGCCAGCTCCACGAGCGCGAGCGCGAGATCCTCAAGATGTTCTTCGGCATCGGTTGCCAGGAGATGACCCTGGAGGAGATTGGCGCTAAGTTCGACCTCACACGCGAGCGCGTCCGTCAGATCAAGGAGAAGGCCATCCGCCGGCTCAAAGGACAGAAGAGCCGCCTGCTCAGGTCGTATCTCGGACAGTAAAGCGACTCCTCGGACGCACCGAAGGGTGCGACCCTACTTGTCGGGGGAAATTGAGCACGAAATAATTTGTAAGCATGACAATTCCCGCAAAGGCCGAAGGGCCGATGCGGGAATTGGTGTTTTGTGCGAGGAGAATTGTGCGTGATTACACCCCAAGGGGGGCTATCATTGCGGCCACGTCGGTATCGCCCCTGAGGTCAGCGATCGTGAGCCACACCAACAGCAATATTATCAGGATGATGGCGCCGACGCCCACCCACAGGTTGGTGCGGTTGCGGCGCTTGATGCGTGCGAGATACTCTTTATCGTCCATAGTGTGTGAATTTTTAACCTGTTATCATTACTTATTTTAATAATTAACAACAATTCACTGTCGATGGTTCGCACGATTTGCGGCAGAAATTTTGTAACTTTGCGGTCATGGATTTTGAGCTTCAGGCCACAGCGCCCGGCACCAACGCACGTGCCGGCAAGATTACGACCGATCATGGCGAAATTCTCACCCCGATATTCATGCCCGTAGGCACTGTCGGTTCGGTGAAAGCCGTTCATATACCCGAACTCACCCGCGATGTGCACGCCCAGATCATTCTGGGCAACACCTATCATCTGTACCTCCGCCCGGGACTCGACGTGCTCCGCGAGGCCGGTGGTCTGCATAAGTTCAACGGCTGGTCTGGCCCGATACTGACCGACAGCGGCGGTTTCCAGGTGTTCTCGCTCGCTGCCAACCGCAAGCTCACCGAGGAGGGGGCACACTTCCGCTCGCACATCGACGGGTCAAAGCATCTTTTCACCCCCGAGCGGGTGGTCGACATACAACGAGTGATCGGCGCCGACATCATGATGGCGCTCGACGAATGTCCGCCCGGCACCGCTGACTATGGCTACGCCCGCCGCTCGCTCGACCTGACGCTGCGCTGGCTCGACCGCGGGTGGCGTCGATTTAACGACACCGAGGGGCTCTACGGATACCGCCAGACCTTCTTCCCTATCGTTCAAGGCGTTACCTATCCCGACCTTCGCCGCGAGTCGGCGCGCTTCGTGGCCGACCTCAGGGCCGACGGCAACGCCATTGGTGGACTTGCCGTGGGTGAGTCCGCCGAGAAGATGTACGAGATGATCGAGGTGGTCAACGAGATACTCCCCGCCGACCGTCCCCGCTACCTGATGGGCGTCGGCACGCCGGCCAACATACTTGAGGTCATCGACCGCGGCGTCGACATGATGGACTGCGTGATGCCCACCCGCAATGGCCGCAACGGTATGCTCTTCACATCGCATGGAGTGATGAATATGCGCAACAAGAAGTGGGCCAACGACTTCTCGCCCATCCAGGAGGATGGCCCGACGGAGGTGGACCGCATCTATTCGCGCGCCTATCTGCGCCATCTGTTCATCGCCAACGAGTTGCTGGCCCTGCAGATAGCGTCGATACACAATCTCGCATTCTACCTCTGGCTTGTGGGCGAAGCCCGCAAGCACATCATCGCCGGCGACTTCGCCCAGTGGAAGCCTGAGATACTCGAACAAGTAACCCGCCGCCTGTGAAGTCGCCCCTGAGCATATTGGACCGATATATCATCCGCAAATTCCTGGGGACATATATCTTCGCCATCATCCTGATTTTGGCGATCACCATCATGTTCGACATCAACGAGAAGCTCGATGCGTTTCTCAAGGCTCCGCTGAAGGCCACGGTGTTTGACTACTTCATCAACTTCCTCCCATACTTCGCCAACCAGTTCAGCCCGCTGTTCGTGTTCATCGCCGTGATTTTCTTCACGTCAAAGCTGGCCTCCAACTCCGAGATCATCGCCATGCTCTCCACCGGCATGAGCTTCCGCCGGCTGCTCAAACCATACCTGGTGTCGGCTACGGTGATAGCGGTAGTCACCTACCTGTTAGCGGCCTATGTGATACCGCCGGCCAACGTGAAGCGCATAGACTACACCAACACCTACGTCAAGAATAAGGCCATAGTGCAGGGCAACAACATCATGCTTCAGGTGGCCCCCGGCGAGATAGCATACATGACCACCTACAACCGCTCCACCAAGACCGGCCACCGCTTCTCGCTCGAAAAGTATGAGGACAAACAATTGGTGTCGCGCCTGACAGCCAACGTGATAAAGTGGGACACGCTCTATCAGTGGCAGGTGCAGGACTACACCATCCGCACATTCCATGAGCAGCGCGAGGAGATACGCACCGGCCAATTGCTCGACACCGTAATCCCCTTCGAGCCACGCGACTTCCTCATCGCCAAAAATGACCACGAGAAGCTCACCACCCCCGAGCTTAACGAATACATCAACCGCCAGAAAGCCCGCGGCGTGGCCAACATCAAGGACTTTGAGATCGAATACCACCGCCGCTTCGCCATGACCGCCGCTGCGTTTATCCTCACCGTGATTGGCATGTCGCTGTCGTCGCGCAAGGTCAAGGGGGGCATGGGCCTGAACATCGGCATCGGACTGGTGCTGAGTTTCAGCTATATACTGTTTATGACCGTCACGTCGAGCTTCGCCGTCTCAGGCATGACCTCGCCTTTGGTGGCGATGTGGATCCCCAACATCATCTACCTGATCATCGCCATCATCCTCTACCGCCGCGCCTCCGTCAGCTAATCCCCTGGTGCGTCCGCGGTAACGAATAGGCAGGGGATGGATTTCTGGGGGCATCAATTTTGGTTAACCCTTTTTAACCTGAGGAATTGGCGGTAAATCGCTATATTTGCACAAAGTAAAGTAAACCAATTATTACAATGTTGAAATATATCAGGATTGCTTTGGCGTGGATATTTATCCTCGCCATCATGTGGCTGTTTCTTGACTTCACGGGGATGGCCCGCACATGGTTTGGCTGGATGGCCAAGATACAGCTTGTGCCCGCCGTGCTTGCCCTCAATCTGCTCGCAATAGCGGTGATAGTGGGCTTGACGCTCCTCTTCGGACGCATATATTGTTCGGTGATTTGTCCCTTAGGAGTGATGCAAGATGGCTTCAACTGGCTCCGCGGACTCTTTGGCAAGAGGGCATGCCGCAATAACCGTTTTCACTACTCCGAGCCTCGCAACCGTACCCGTCTGGCCATATTGGTGATATTCATCGCCCTGCTGCTCGCCGGGGGTGTATGGGCATTTGTGGCCAAGGTGATTGCGCCTTATAGCTCCTTCGGGCGCATTGTCGCCACTTTATTGGCTCCAGTCTATGATTGGTGCAACAATCTTCTGGCAGCGCAATCAGAAGCCGCTGAAACATATACATACTACTCCGTCGATGGCTCAACCGCCTGGAGCGCAGTAGTTGCCGGAGTGGCCGCAACAACTTTCATCGTATTGGCTGTATGGAGCTTCCTGCGCGGGCGCGACTATTGCAACACCGTATGCCCCGTTGGCACAGTGCTCGGTCTGCTATCGCGCTGGTCGGTGTTTGGCATCGTAATCGATACCGACAAGTGTATCAACTGCGGTAAGTGCGGCAAGCGCTGCAAAGCGTCGTGCATCGACGTCAAAAACCATTGGGTCGACAACACGCGCTGTGTCGACTGCATGGACTGCATCGGCAACTGCTCCACCGGCGCCATATCCTACACCCTGCGCCCCAAGCATGTCAAAGTGGCCACAAAGAGCGTCAAGCCCCAAGCCGCCACTTCGGAACCAAAGAAGGTGCAGCCCACTGAAGAGAGTCGCCGCCAGTTCCTCGTGACCGGAGCCATACTCGCCGGCACCGCCGCAGTGGCCACTGCCCAGCATGTGAGCGATGGTGGTTTGGCAAAGCTCGATGTCAAGACCGACCCTGAGCGCCGCCAGAGGATCACACCCCCAGGATCAATCAGCTGGGACAATTTCGCCGCCCACTGCACGGCTTGCCAGCTCTGCATCAACCAATGCCCCAACCTCGTGCTGACACCCTCGACCGAGCTGGAGACGCTGATGATGCCCACCGTGAGCTACCTTAACGGTTACTGCCGCCCGGAGTGCAACGTATGTTCGACCGTCTGCCCCACAGGCTCAATTGTGGCCCTGCTCCCCGAGGAGCGCAAGATGGTGTCGGTAGGCCTTGCCGAAGTCGACTACGATCAATGCGTGGCCGCAGCGTTCGGCACCTCATGCGGCAACTGCGTCCGCCACTGCCCCGTGGAGGCCATCACCATGGTGGCCGTTGACCCCGCACATCCCCACGGACGTCAGCGACCGGTGGTCAACCCCGCCCTATGTATCGGCTGCGGAGCCTGTGAGCACCTATGTCCCACAGCTCCCATCAGCGCTATCACCGTTAATGGCCGTGCACAGCACGCCGAATTATAACCAACCATGGACCGACGTACATTTCTCAAGATATTCGGCGCATCAGCCGCCATCGCAGCCATGCCCGGCTGCGCTACCCAAGAGGCCAAGGCTCAGCAGAAGCCTAAAGGCCCAATGACCCTGCGTACCAACCCCACCACCGGCGACCGCGTGTCGATACTCGGCTACGGCTGCATGCGACTCCCAAAGATTGAGGGTAGCGACGAGTACGACCAGGAGGAGGTAAACCGCCAGATAGATTACGCCATGAAATCAGGCATAAACTACTACGACACATCGCCCCGTTACTGCGAGGGTAAGTCGGAGACCATCATGGGCAAAGCCCTCAGCCGCCACCCCCGCGACTCATACTACCTCGCCACAAAGCTCTCAAACTTCGAACAATCGACATGGTCCCGCGAGGAGTCGATAAAAATGTTTGAGGACTCGCTGCGAAACCTCCAGACCGACTACATCGACTACCTGCTGCTCCACAGCGTCGGCGGCTCTAACGAGGAGATGGGACTCGACTCGATGGGCTTGTTCAACACCCGCTTCATCGACAACGGCATGCTCGACTACCTCAAGCAAGAGCGCGACGGAGGCCGCATACGCAACCTCGGCTTCTCATATCACGGCGACGTAAAAGTGTTCGACCATCTGCTCAAGATGCACGACGACGGCCAGGTGCACTGGGACTTCGTGCAGATACAGCTCAACTATCTCGACTGGAAGCACGCCAAAGACTCCAACGACCGCAACACCGACGCCGAATACCTCTACAACGAGCTGTCGCGTCGCGGCATCCCTTCAGTGATCATGGAGCCGCTGCTTGGCGGCCGCCTCGCCAAGGTCGACAACACCGTGCTCGGACAGATGAATCAGCGCCGCCCCGACGACACCCCCGCAGCCTGGGCCTTCCGCTTCGCCGGCACCCCCGAGCATGTGCTCACGGTGCTCAGCGGCATGACCAAGATGGAGAATATCGAGGAAAACGTGGCCACATACTCATCGCTCGAGCCCCTCACCGCCGACGAGACAGCCTTCCTCGAAACAATGGCGCAGCACATCCTCAACTACCCCTCGGTGCCTTGCACCAACTGCCAGTACTGCATGCCCTGCCCCTACGGCGTCGACATACCCACCATCTTCGCCCTCTACAACAAGGCATTGCTCGACGGCAACATCATCGAGGAGCCCTCGTCGAACGACTACGACAAAGCCAAACGCGCCTTCCTCGTGGGCTACAACCGACGCGTGGAGCCTCGCCGTCAGGCTGACCACTGCATCGGCTGCGGCGGCTGCCTCCCTGACTGCCCGCAGCACATCGCCATCCCCACCCAGCTCCACAAAATCGACGCCTACGCCGACCACCTCAAGCGCCACTAACCCCAACAAACATTACATATAAAACCGTGCGAATTTAAAATCCGATTTTAAACTATAAAACCCCACCGTTAGACGTAATATCAAAGCCGGCGGCTTGCA
>CAZVNS010000040.1:0-13964 GCA_964628905.1 uncultured Muribaculaceae bacterium
GCCTGTCGCTAGCGTTCATCCTGAGCCAGGATCAAACTCTCCGTTGTTTATCTCTCTTTTCTCTTTCTCTTCAAAAAAGAGCCTTCGGGCCCTCAGGCCCGCCGGCGCGAGACATCAATCTGTGTTGCTGCCTTCCGCCCCGGCCCCGGCGGCTTGACCCAGGCGCCTTCATCGGATCGCGCTGGTCGTTTGTGTTCGTGGAACTGACAAGGGACTTACATTTCCATGTTCCGTCTCTTGTACTTTCTCTATCTCAATAATTTCAATGTCCTCGGTTCCGACCGCCGTTTTCAGTCGGCGGAAAACTCCGCAAAGGTAGGGAGAATAGCCGGGACGGCAAAAGACCCCGTTCGATTTTTAACATTCTTTAATCCTCACGGGCCGCGCCGGCCGCCCTTCCTCCGAAAAGCGAGTGCGAAGGTACGCGCTTTCCGCGACACGCGCAACACCCCCGCGGCCCCGCCTGGCGTTAACGGACGCCAAACAGGCCCACAACCCACTGACGCATGGGCGCTTAAAAACATGCCCCAAAACATATATTTAACCTTCTTTAACTTTTGCGGGACATACGGGACGGCAGACGGGAGGGCCGGGCGATGGCGGGGGCAAGCGCGGTGCGCTTGAACCGGACAGCTCCGCGATGGCCGGGGCGATGGTCGTGAAAGAGCGTGCCGCGGGAGATCGGGCGGGCAGGAGCAGGGCGGCTTGAATGGGCGGGGTGTCACACATTATATAGAATAAAAGGGAGTGGAGGTGAGGGAATTCGGGGATAATTCGTATCTTTGCCGAAAATTTAGGTGCCAGAGCTAAGGCCCGGGCTATGACCTGCGGCTAATTTCGACTCTAAGAAGGGCTGCTAATGGGAAGGCATGACGTTTCCCCCAGGCTGGTCCGACGCCCATCAATGCTAACCACATTATTATATATAGGAATAATGGAAAAGAAATTCAAGCGTACTCTGATCACCACTGCCCTACCCTACGCCAACGGCCCGGTGCACATCGGACACTTGGCCGGTGTGTATATTCCCGCCGACATCTACGCCCGCTACTTGCGTCTGTGCGGCGAGGATGTGATAATGATCGGTGGTTCGGATGAGCACGGTGTGCCCATCACCATCAAGGCCAAGAACGAGGGCATCACTCCTCAGGATGTGGTTGACCGCTACCATGAGATTATCAAGGACTCGTTTGAGGAGCTGGGTATTTCGATGGACATATACTCGCGCACCACGAGCGAAATCCACTCGCAGACGGCGTCGGAATTCTTCCGCCACCTCTACGACAAGGGTGAGTTTGTGGAGAAAACCTCGATGCAGCTCTACGACGAGAAGGCCGACCAGTTCCTGGCCGACCGCTACGTGACAGGCGAGTGCCCCCACTGCCACAACCCTAAGGCATACGGCGACCAGTGCGAGGCGTGCGGCACGTCGCTCAACGCCACCGACCTGATCGACCCCAAGAGCGCCATCACCGGCAACACCCCCGTGATGCGCGAGACCAAGCACTGGTACCTCCCGCTTGACAAGTGGGAGCCGGCGCTTCGCCACTGGATTCTTGACGAGCACAAAGAGTGGAAGACCAACGTCTACGGCCAGTGCAAGTCGTGGCTCGACCTGGGGCTGCAGCCCCGCGCCGTGAGCCGCGACCTCGACTGGGGTGTGCCGGTGCCCGTTAAAGGGGCCGAGGGGAAGGTGCTCTACGTGTGGTTTGACGCCCCGATCGGCTACATCTCCAACACCAAGGAGCTGCTCCCCGACAGCTGGGAGAAGTACTGGAAGGACCCCGAAAGCCGCATCATCAACTTCATCGGCAAGGACAACATCGTGTTCCACTGCATAGTGTTCCCGGCGATGCTTATGGCCTACGGCGACGGCTACCAGCTGCCCGACAATGTGCCCGCCAACGAGTTCCTCAACCTCGAAGGCGACAAGATCTCGACTTCGCGCAACTGGGCCGTATGGCTCCACGAATACCTCCGCGACCTCCCCGGCAAGCAGGATGTGCTGCGCTACGTACTCACGGCCAACGCCCCCGAGACCCGCGACAACGACTTCACCTGGGCTGAGTTCCAGCAACGCAACAACTCAGAGCTGGTGGCCATATTGGGCAACTTCGTGAACCGCGCCGTGGTGCTCGTCAAGAAATACTACGACGGCGTGGTGCCCGCCCCGGGCGCACTTGAGGAGGTCGACACCACCGCCCAGGCCGAGATCGGCACCATCAAGCAAGCCCTGAGCGAGGCTCTCGACACCTTCCACTTCCGCGACGCCCTCAAGGAAGCGATGAACATAGCCCGACTGGGCAACCGCTACATCCAGGAGACCGAGCCATGGCGCGTGGCCAAGACCGACCCCACACGCCTGGCAGCCATCCTCAACACCGCCCTTCAGATCGCCGCCAACCTGGCCATCGCCATCGAGCCCTTTCTCCCCTTCACATCGCAGAAGATGGTGAAGATGCTTCGCATGGGAACCCTGACTTGGGACAAGCTTGGCCGCCCCGACCTGATCGCCGCAGGCACCGAACTTGGAGAGGCCGAGCTGCTCTTTGAGAAGATCGAGGACGCCACCATCAAAGTCCAGACCGACCGACTCGAAACGATCAAGAAAGAAAACCAGTTCAAAGGGTGGAAAGCCCAGCCCCAGGCCCCGGACGTAGACTTCGACACCTTCATGAAGGCCGACCTGCGCGTGGGCACCGTGGTGGAGTGCGAGAAAGTGCCCAAGGCCGACAAGCTGCTGCGCTTCCTGATCAACGACGGACTGGAGCAGCGCACCATCGTGTCTGGCATCGCCAAATACTACAAGCCCGAGGAGCTGGTGGGCAAGCAGGTAGTGTTCATCGCCAACCTCCCGCCCCGCAAGCTCAAGGGCATCACCTCGCAGGGGATGATACTGTCGGCCGAGAACGCCGACGGCTCGCTCACCGTAATCTCACCCAGCGCCCCCGCCACCGACGGCGCGCAAGTGAAATAACCCCGCCCCGCAGACATGGACACCCGCCGACCCCGCATACTGATCATCTACACCGGAGGCACCATCGGCATGATCGAAAACCCGGCCACCAAAGCCCTGGAGCCGTTCAACTTCGACCACCTGATCGACAATGTGCCTAAGATCAAGATGCTCGACTACGACATCGACAACGTGCAGTTTGAGCAGCCCATCGACTCAAGCGACATGAACCCCGGCCACTGGCAGGAGATAGCTCGCACCATCGAGCGCCACTACAACGCCTTCGATGGCTTCGTGGTGCTACACGGCACCGACACCATGGCCTACACCGCCTCGGCACTGTCGTTCATGCTCGGCGACCTGCGCAAACCCGTGATCATCACCGGCTCGCAGCTCCCCATCGGCGAAGTGCGCACCGACGGCGAGGAAAACCTCATCACCGCCCTGCAGATCGCCGCGTCGACCGAGACAGACGGCCAGCCCACCGTGCAGGAAGTGGCTATACTCTTCGAAAACTACCTCTGGCGCGGCAACCGCTCCACCAAGATGTCGGCCGACAACTTCAACGCCTTCAAGAGCAACAACTACCCCCCGCTGGCCAAGATCGGCCTGGGCATTCACTTCAACCGTGAAGCCCTGAGCCGCCCCGCCGCCCGCGGGCAACTGAAAGCCCACTACGGACTCGACACCGGCGTGATGCTCCTGGACCTGCACCCCGGCATCACCGAGACCACCCTGCGCCACATGCTTGCCACCCCCAGCATCAAGGGGATAGTGCTCAAGACCTTCGGCGCCGGCAACGCCCCCACCT
The DNA here is from genome assembly GCA_964628905.1 of uncultured Muribaculaceae bacterium. Classification (GTDB taxonomy): domain Bacteria; phylum Bacteroidota; class Bacteroidia; order Bacteroidales; family Muribaculaceae; genus JAJPXC01. Next base: position 3,768 of record CAZVNS010000040.1, read on the forward strand.
GCCCCTGGTTCCACCAGGCCATCCGCGACGCCATCAGCCGCGGCTTGGTGATCCTCAACGTGACCCAGTGCGTCAATGGCGGCGTCCACGCCAAGCGCTATCAGGCCGGCAACGCCCTGACCGAGGCCGGCGTGATCTCCGGCCACGACATTACATCCGAAGCCGCCATCACCAAACTGATGTACCTCTTCGGCATGGGCCTCAGCGCCGACGCCGTAGTCAGACAGCTCAATGCCTCGCTCCGCGGCGAAGTCACCCTCTAAAAGACGAGACGGCAAGAGTTAATAAATGTTGTAATCGCAGATTTCCATTTATTTTTGGCCGATGACACCCTGCCGGGTCATCGGTCTTATTTTTGCTCATTACATAGATATTACAATTTGAAACACCATTTGTCGCAACCTTAGTAACATCATTGAAATATTATTTTCAATTCTTAAATCGCTTATTTTCAACATATTTATACAATGTGTTTTGATTTTTATATATTTTAACATAACTATTCTGTTACATTATTTGCTTTTTCAAATTATTATTATATTTGCTGTGTCAAACAGGACTAATGAACCAATAAAACTGACACTGAATATGAGAACGCAGAAATTCCAATCCGACCTGATGAAGTTGCAAGGCAACCTCCTTAACTTCGCGTTCATGCTCACCTCAAATCGCGACGACGCCTACGATTTGCTCCAGGATACAACCCTCAAGGCCCTCGACAACGAGAACAAATACACCGACGACACCAACCTCAAGGGGTGGCTCTTCACAATCATGCGCAACATATTCATCAACAACCACCGACGCGTGAGCCGTGAAGCCACAATCGTCGACACCACCGAAAACCTCTATCACCTCAACCTGCCGCAGGACTCCGGCCTGGAGACACCCGAGGGAGCCTTCGGCGCCAACGGGATTTCGGCCGCCATCAACGAATTTGCCGACGAATACCGCATTCCCTTCTCGATGCACGTCGCCGGTTACAAATACAACGAGATCGCCGAGAAGATGAACCTCCCCCTCGGCACCGTCAAGAGCCGCATCTTCTTCGCCCGCCAGCGCTTGCAGGTGCGTTTCGCCGACTATCGCTGATCGACAATAGCTGTTACAATAAATAAAGGATAATGATTGGATTATAAATGACATATAGTATACAGACATGTGAATGATTCCGCAATTTCTAAGTGAAGGGGATACAACATCATGGCCGGCCACTTCACGATGGGCCGGCCCTGATGACAACAACGAAGGCGCTGCCTCGCGGAGCGCCCAAGTCATAAATTTAAGCCATCATAGGTTGGACAGGGAAATAAAACCTAACATAAAACACAATACATTACATTCTCTGTCGAATAGAACTAACAATCTATACAAACCCTAATACATGAATAAGTGAATCTAATATCATCGGCGGGGATGCCCCGCTTTGCCTTCGTTGATGCAAAGTTATATCCGGGCGGCGCCCGACGCAAGGTTTATAAACAAATGGTAAACTGATTTTTTAGGAAAATATAGCCAATATTCACCGGCACAACAAATTATAAACCGCCCGATTTGCAAAAATATAAGCTCGATTATACTCCTTTCGTCAAGCGATAGAGCTAATTTTCATAATGTCTGCCTCAAAATTCGCACGGTCGAGGGCGCGGTTCTTGAGCTTGTTGCGGTAGGTGTAGATCGTATAGACCGAATAGTTGAGTATCTGTGCGATGCGCGTCGAGTCCTCTATGCCCAGACGCATGAACGCCAGGATGCGCAGGTCAGTGTTGAGACGCTCGTCATCTTTAAGCTCAATCTGCGCGTCGGGGCGCAGCAGCGCGTTGACCGACGCCACAAACGTGGGGTAGATGTGGAGGAAAGCGTCGTCGAATACCGCGTAAAATTCCCTTGACTCCTCCTCGACAAACTTCCCCGACTTGGTGATCTTGTAGAGGTCATCGACCTTGTTGGTCGAAATCTTGCGGTTGACGGTCTTGCACAGTTGATTTAGCTTGTCCATATATATTGAGCACAGGTTGAGGAACTGACTGATATACACCTCCTTGACCTGATTGGCCTTTTCGAGCGAGCTCTGCAGCTGCCGCATACGCTTGATGTCGCGGCGGAGCACCATCAGCACTGCCGTAAGAACCACCAGAAGCGCCGCCATCACACCTATTATTATATTTATGCGCGTGCGCCACTTGTCGACCTCGGCCTTCTGCGCACGCTCGATGATCGGCAACGCCTCCGACGATTGCAGCATGCGCATCGACGCCCGGCACTCCACGGCGTTGGCGAGCGCCGTCGACAGATAATTGTAGGCCCTGTCGACGTCGGGCGACTGTTCGTCGAACAAGATCGCGCCCAGATCCTGGAGCGAGGTCATCTCCAGCGTGGCCGACTTGGTGTCGCCGATCGCCGACAGCGTCAGGTAGTAAATCTGCTGCGAGCGGTCGCCGTTGTCGCGCGCAATCTCCGACAGCAGATAAGCTCCGCGGGCATACTTATTGTCAGACTCCGGCAGATGCTCCACCAGGTCGAGCAGCGCCGCCTTTGCCAGCGCCTGGTCACCCATGGCGTAGTCATGCTCACCCTTGTTGAGTTTATAACGCGGGTCGGTGTCGGGGAGTATTGCGAGTAATTGGCGCTGCGACTCTATGCTCCTGTCGTGCCACAGCTTGTAAGTATCAGTCGATGTGGGGTAAAACGATGCGATATAAGAGTACATCTGTCTTCCGGAGTCGAAGTACAGCTCAAGCTCATCGCGGCTCATGCCCACCGTGTCGACCGACAGGTACATATCCACCGCCTCAGCGATGTAGGCCGCCAGAGGCATATATGTCGCTTGTTTGAGCGCAAACGCCCGCCCCCACTGCCCCAGCCCGTTGCGGGCGGCACCCTCGCGCCCCTTGCTATAATAATATAGTGCCGAGTCGTTGCGAAACGAGCTATACTCATCGCCCAGCGCCATCTCAAGGTCGAGCAGACGCTCAGGGCTCACCTCATCAGCCATCAACCCCTTGATAGAGTCGATGCGCGCATGCCGCCGGGCGATGTACTCCCCGCGGCGGGTCAGTTCATCGTCAAGACGGTCGAGCGCACGGGCCACTTCGCCGTCGTCGACCGACAGCGCCAGCGCCCACAGGGCACCGGCCATCCAGCATAATATAGTCAGGAGTGATTTGCGCATAAATGATTGTAAGCGCGAATATAGCAACAATTTCATTACCCTGCGACGCAAAAAAGCGGCTGTCTCGCGACAGCCGCTTTCCTTTATACCTTTATCTTAATCTAATACTATGAAAAACACACGCACAAATGTAATACTATTTCACCACACATCAACAAACCCCAGCATTATTTTTAACCTATTTTAAGATATCCTTACCGATTTTTCGACACCTCCCTGACCGAAGCGCCGCAACATTTGGTCATATTAACCTCACAATTGGCCGAATGCACGACCACTACCCTCAGAGAGTTAACGCGCCTTAACAGTTACACATCGTCACCGGAGCCAAACCGCCCCGCGAGCCACCCGGCGCCGCAATCGTTTTATAATTTTGTCGTTACAGAATTTAATAGTACTTTTGCCGTGCAATTGAGGCAGAGTGTCCACCCCCGCCCGCCACATTGAGTTCTTACTATAATTATATAAATCAAGCTATGAGCAAACAGAAAAAATTCATGACTTGCGATGGCAACCAAGCCGCCGCCCATGTCTCGTATATGTTTTCTGAAGTAGCCGCAATCTACCCCATCACCCCGTCTTCGACCATGGCCGAATACGTCGACGAGTGGGCAGCCGCCGGCCGCAAGAACATTTTCGGTGAGACAGTGCACGTACAAGAAATGCAGTCGGAAGGCGGAGCCGCCGGAGCAGTCCACGGCTCGCTTCAGGCCGGTGCCCTGACCACCACCTACACAGCATCGCAGGGTCTGCTGCTGATGATCCCCAATATGTACAAAATCGCCGGTGAGCTGCTCCCCTGCGTGTTCCACGTATCGGCCCGCACCATCGCCTCGCACGCCCTGAGCATCTTTGGCGACCACCAGGATGTGATGTCGTGCCGCCAGACCGGCTTCGCCATGCTCGCCGAAGGCTCCGTGCAGGAGGTTATGGATCTGGCCGGTGTAGCCCACCTGGCCACAATCCGCAGCCGCGTCCCCTTCATGAACTTCTTCGACGGCTTCCGCACATCGCATGAGATCCAGAAGATTGAGGCCATCGATCAGGACGACCTCGCCCCGCTGCTCGACCGCGAAGCCCTTGCCCAGTTCCGCCAGCGTGCCCTCACTCCCGAGGCCCCCGTGGCACGAGGCATGGCTGAGAACGGTGACGTATTCTTCCAGCACCGCGAGTCGTGCAACGAATACTACGCCCGCGTGCCCCAGATCGTCGAGGACTACATGAAGCAGATCTCCGACATCACCGGACGCGAATACCACCTCTTCAACTACTACGGCGCCAACGATGCCGACCGCGTGATCATCGCCATGGGTTCTGTGACACAGGCCGCCCAGGAGGCCATCGACCACATGATCGCTAACGGCGAGAAAGTCGGCCTGGTGTCAGTGCACCTCTACCGTCCCTTCTCAGTTGAGCACCTGCTCAAGGCAGTCCCCGCCACCGTAAAGCGCATCGCCGTGCTCGACCGCACCAAAGAGCCCGGAGCCAATGGCGAACCCCTCTACCTCGACGTCAAGGAGGCTTACTACGGCAAAGCCGACGCCCCCATCATCGTCGGCGGACGCTACGGCCTGGCATCGAAGGACACCACACCCGCCCAGATCATCGGCGTGTTTGAGAACCTCGCACTCCCCATGCCCAAGGATCACTTCACAGTGGGCATCGTCGACGACGTCACATTCACATCGCTCCCCCTCCCCGAGGAGATGGCCCTTGGCGGCAAGACAATCTACGAAGCCAAATTCTACGGCCTCGGCGCCGACGGCACAGTGGGTGCCAACAAAAACTCAGTGAAGATCATCGGTGAGAACACCGACAAATACTGCCAGGCATACTTCGCCTACGACTCCAAGAAGTCAGGCGGCTTCACCTGCTCTCACCTCCGCTTCGGCGATGAGCCCATCCGCTCAACCTACCTGGTCAACACCCCCAACTTCGTGGCTTGCCACGTTCAGGCATACCTCCACATGTACGACGTGACCCGCGGCCTGCGCGACGGCGGCACATTCCTGCTCAACACCATCTGGGAGGGAGAGGAGCTTGCCAAGAACCTCCCCAACAAGGTTAAGAAATACTTCGCCGACCACAACATCACCGTCTACTACATCAACGCCACAAAGATCGCCCAGGAAATCGGCCTTGGCAACCGCACCAACACCATCCTCCAGAGCGCATTCTTCCGCATCACAGAGGTGATCCCCGTCGACCTCGCCATCGAGCAGATGAAGAAATTCATCGTCAAGAGCTACGGCAAGAAGGGCCAGGACATCGTCGACAAAAACTACGCAGCAGTCGACCGCGGCGGCGAGTACCACAAGCTCGACGTCGACCCCGCTTGGTCGTCGCTCACCGCCGAGGCCGGCCACGCCAACTCCGACCCCGCATTCATCAACGAGATCGTGCGACCCATCAACGCCCAGGACGGCGACCTGCTCAAGGTCAGCGCATTCAAGGGCATCGAGGACGGCACATGGCAGCAAGGCACCGCAGCCTACGAAAAGCGCGGCGTAGCAGCCTTCGTCCCCGAGTGGATTGAGGAGAACTGTATCCAGTGCAACAAGTGCGCCTACGTCTGCCCCCACGCCGCAATCCGTCCCTTCGTCCTCGACGCCAAGGAGATGGAAGGCGCTCCCTTCAGCGAGGGCCACACCCTCCCCGCTATCGGCAAGACCTTCGCAGGCATGCGATTCATCCAGAGCGTCGACGTGCTCGACTGCCTCGGTTGCGGTAACTGCGTCGACGTATGCCCCGGCAAGAAGGGCGTGAAAGCACTCGAGATGAAGCCCCTCGAAACCCAGCTCGACATGCAGCCCGAGTGGGACTACTGCGTCAGGGAAGTCTCCTCAAAGCAGCATCTGGTCGACATCAAGGCCAACGTCAAGAACTCACAGTTCGCTCAGCCCCTCTTCGAATTCTCCGGCGCATGCTCAGGTTGCGGCGAGACACCCTATGTCAAGCTCATCAGCCAGCTCTTCGGCGACCACGAGATGGTAGCCAACGCCACCGGTTGCTCGTCAATCTACTCCGGCTCAGTGCCCTCAACCCCATACACCACCAACGCCAAAGGCCACGGTCCCGCATGGGCTAACTCACTCTTTGAGGACTTCGCCGAATTTGGGCTCGGCATGACCCTGGCCTACGACACCAACCGCGCACGCCTGGCCGGCTTCATGGAGAAGGCTCAGCAGTGCGACTGCTGCCCCGACGAGCTCAAGGCACTCGCCGCACAGTGGCTTGCGGGCAAAGATGACTACACCACCACCCGCGAGGTAGCCGATAAAATCGTGCCCCTGGCCGAGGCTTGCGACTGCGAAGCGTGCAAAGGCATCATCGAGTTCAAGCACCTCATCGTCAAGCGCTCACAGTGGATTATCGCCGGCGACGGCGCAGCCTACGACATCGGATTCGGCGGACTCGACCACGTGCTCGCTTCGGGCAAGAACGTCAACGTGCTCGTAGTCGACACCGAGGTCTACTCCAACACCGGCGGCCAGGCATCCAAGGCCACACCCCTTGGCGCCATCGCCAAATTTGCCGCCTCAGGCAAGCGCATCCGCAAGAAGGACCTCGGCCTGATCGCCACCACCTACGGCTACGTCTACGCAGCCCAGGTAGCCATGGGCGCCGACAACGCCCAGACCCTCAAGGCAATCCGCGAGGCCGAAGCATACGACGGCCCCTCAATCATCATCGCCTACTCACCCTGTATCAACCACGGCCTCAAAGCCGGCATGGGTCACTCACAGCGTGAGGAAGAGGCTGCCGTAGCTTGCGGCTACTGGCACCTGTGGCGCTACAACCCCGCCGTCGAAGTCGAAGGCAAAAACCCATTCACCCTCGACTCCAAAGCCCCCGACTGGGACAAGTTTGAGGACTTCCTCAAAGGCGAGGTGCGCTACGCATCAGTGATGAAGCAGTATCCTGCCGAGTGCGCCGAACTCTTCGCCGCCGCCAAGGCAAACGCAATGTGGCGCTACAACAACTACCGCCGCCTCGCCCAGCAGCAGTGGGGCGTAGATCCCGAGATTAAATAATCATAACTCACTCATACCCAAGGGGGCCGCGACTACCATCGCGGCCCCCTTTTTGTTTAAGCCTATGTTTTTTACAAAAAATTCACATAATTTTTCATGACTTTTTGTTTATTCTGAAATTATGTCTACATTTGCGCCACACAACTCTATTCAATAACCAAATTAGAGCCCTAATTTTATGAAAAAAATCATCCTAATCATGGTCATGGCCATCGCATCATTAGGCGTGTACGCCCAGAACGAAAACGCATACGTCGGCGGTTCAGTAGGCTTCTGGCGCAACTCAGGCGACAACACCACCGAGTTCAAGATCCTCCCCGAGATTGGCTACAACCTCAACGACAACCTCGCCATCGGCGCAGTGCTCGGCTACGACTACAACTACCAAAACTCAGTCAAAGTCAACATCTTCGAGATCAATCCATACGCCCGCTACTCATTCTATAAGAACGACAAATTCGCAGCATTCGTCGACGGCCGCGTAGGCATCGGCCTTGGCTGGGCTAAGTACAAAAACGGCGGCGACTCCGACACCGCAGTCACCTACCAGATCGGCCTCGCCCCCGGCGTGTCTTACAACCTGTGCGACAACGTTAGCATCGTGGCCCACGTGGGCTTCATCGGCTACCAGGGTGGCAACAACGCCTCTCAAGCCCCCGACGAAGGCGGCATCCTCCTCAACGGCAACGACCTCACATTCGGTATCTACTACAACTTCTGATACCCCACACACATTATTTATAGTGGCGCCCGCACCAGAGGGCACCACTTTTATTTTCAAATATCGCAAATTAGCCGTAATTTCGCACCATGCAGCGGAGAGCCTTCGCACACTCCCTCACAACTAATCATCAAAGTATAATTATCATAAACCTAATCAAGCTATTAGCAATGAAAAAGAAATTCATCTGCACCGTTTGCGGCTACGTCCACGAAGGTGACGAAGCCCCCGAAAAGTGCCCCCAGTGCGGCGCTCCCAAGAGCAAATTCAAAGAACTCGACCAGAATGCCATCCTCCAGTTCGTCACCGAGCATGAGGTAGGCGTGGCCAAAGGCTGCGACGCCGAGATGATCGCCGACCTCACAGCGCACTTCAACGGCGAATGTTCCGAAGTGGGAATGTACCTGGCCATGTCGCGCCAGGCCGACCGCGAAGGCTACCCCGAAGTAGCCGAGGCATTCAAGCGCTACGCATGGGAAGAGGCAGAGCACGCCGCCAAATTCGCCGAGCTCCTCGGCGAGATGGTGTGGGACACCAAGACCAACCTCGAGAAGCGCATGGCAGCCGAAGCCGGAGCCAACGCCGACAAGATGCGCATCGCACGCCGCGCCAAGGAGCTCAACCTCGACGCCATCCACGACACCGTCCACGAGATGGCCAAGGACGAAGCGCGCCACGGCCAGGGCTTCCAGGGGCTCTACAACCGCTTCTTCAAGTAAGGCCCATCACCCCATCTCTGCGAGCCGCCGCCCCACAGCAGCGGCTCGCCCACTTTAAGGGCGGTGGTCTGAAAAAAATTTGCATAATCCACCGATTATCATTACCTTTGCAAACCGATTTTATCCAAAAACCATTAACCGGCCGTAGCTATAGTGCGCTTCTGGCCGAGCGCATTATGGTGTTTGGTCAAATTAATTAACTATTAATCAACAATTTAAAGTGGATACCTTAAGCTACAAGACAGTATCACCCAACGAGCAAGCTTGCACCCGCGAGTGGGTAGTGATTGATGCTACCGACCAGGTGCTCGGCCGCCTCTGCTCGCAAGTCGCTAAAATCCTCCGCGGCAAAAACAAACCCACCTACTCCCCCTTTGTTGAGTGTGGCGACAACGTCATCATCATCAACGCCGACAAAGTGAAACTCACCGGCAAGAAGTGGGAAGATCACATCTACCTGAGCTACACCGGCTACCCCGGCGGCCAGCGTGAGACCAACCCCGCACGCCTGATGAAAAAGTCGTTCAACAAGCACTGCAAACCCGGCTTTCACCCCCTCTTTATCAAGGTGGTGAAAGGCATGCTCCCCAAAAACCGCCTCGGCCGCAAGTTGATCAACAACATGCACGTCTACAACGGTCCCGAGCATCCCCACGCAGCTCAGAACCCCAAACCCCTTGACCTCAACAAAACTAAATAATAGCCGCAAATGGAAACAGTTAATGCTATCGGCCGCCGTAAGGCCGCTATCGCCCGCGTGATTATGAGCGAAGGCACTGGCGTGATCACCATCAACAAGCGCCCCCTGGAGGTTTACTTCCCCTCTTCTATTCTCCAATACATCGTTAAGCAGCCCCTCACCCTCCTCGACTGCGCCGAGAAATACGACATCAAGGTCAACCTCGACGGCGGCGGCTACAAAGGCCAAGCTGAGGCCCTCCGCCTCGCAATCGCTCGCGCCCTGGTGAAGGTTAACCCCGAGGACAAGCACGCCCTCCGCGTCGAAGGCTTCATCACTCGCGATTCCCGCGTCGTTGAGCGTAAGAAACCCGGTCGTCCCAAGGCTCGCAAACGCTTCCAGTTCTCTAAGCGTTAATCTCCTCATTATTTTGACACGGCCAGTTTATTATTCGTGTTTAGCATCTAAACCCCGGCGATGGACTACGTTCCCTACCCCTGGGTTCTATTAAGTAACAGAACGTAAACAACCTTCATAAAATAAAATGTCAACACCTACATTTGACCAACTTCTCGAGGCAGGATGCCACTTCGGTCACCTCAAGCGCAAATGGAATCCTGCAATGGCTCCTTACATCTTCATGGAGCGCAACGGTATCCACATCATCGACCTCTACAAGACCGCAGCAAAGGTTGAAGAAGCCGCAGCTGCACTCAAATCTATAGCAAAATCCGGCAAAAAGGTGCTCTTCGTAGCCACCAAGAAGCAGGCTAAGCAAGTCGTTGCCGACAAGGCTTCGTCGATCAACATGCCCTACGTGATCGAGCGCTGGCCCGGCGGCATGCTCACCAACTTCCCCACCATCCGCAAGG
>CAZVNS010000041.1:0-13337 GCA_964628905.1 uncultured Muribaculaceae bacterium
ATACAAATTATTTTTCTAATTTACAAGCACTTAATTTATAGAAGTCCCCTAAAGTTTTTAGGGGAAACCCTTAAAATAATAACAACTTGTGGGCTATTCAAATTGTTCGGTGAAGACGGCTTGGGGTAGGGGACGGCTGTTGTATTGCGAGGCCATGACCTGGCCGTAGGCTCCGGCTGAGCGTATCGCTAACACATCGCCACGGTGGGTGAGGGGTAGGGGGATGTCGGTGGCGAAAGTGTCGGACGACTCGCATACGGGTCCCACGACGTCGTAGATTTCGGTTGGCGCGCCATCTTTGGCGCTAAGGTTGTCGATATGATGTCGGGCGCCGTAAAGAGCGGGACGTATCAGGTCGGTCATGCCGGCGTCGACTATCACAGATTTCTTGTTAAGTCCTTGCTTGACGTAGAGCACGCGCGTGATCAGCGAGCCGCATTGGGCCACTATAGACCGTCCCAACTCGAAGTGCAGCCGTTGGTGGGGGCGCAGCTTGAGGTGGCGATGGAATGTGTCGAAATATCCTCGGAAGTCGGGTATGGGGTGCGCCTTGGGGTCGTTGTAATCCACGCCGAGCCCTCCTCCGACATCGATTATCGAAAGGCTTACGTTGCGGCTTTCGAGCTGATCCTGCAGGCGATTGATTGTATCACAAAGGCCCACAAACGGTTGCATGTCGGTGATTTGGGAGCCTATATGGAAGTGGAGTCCGAGCAGTCGGATGCCGTCGAGGCTTAGCGCTAAGTCAATTGCACGGTCGATCCACTCGATTGGGATGCCAAACTTGTTTTCGGCTTTGCCGGTGGTGATGTAGCGGTGGGTGTGAGCGTCGATGCCCGGATTGATACGCAGGGCCACGGGGGCTTTGACTCCCATCCTCTTGGCTATATTATTGAGCACTTCGAGCTCTTCGAGCGACTCCACATTGAGACAGCCTATCCCTAATTTTAGCGCAAGTGTTATCTCGCGGTCGGTTTTGCCAACACCGGCGAAGAACACATCTTCAGGTCGAAACCCCTCACTCAGGGCCGTCATCACCTCTCCTATGCTCACGCAGTCGGCTCCAAGGCTCGACCGTGCTATTAAGCGAAGTATGCCGGTGAGGTTGTTGGCCTTGACTGCATAGTGCACTCTGTAGCGCGGGTCTGCAATTGCGTCTCGAAGTTCTGCAAGCGTGCGATCGAGAAGTGCGGTGTTGTAAAGATAATATGGAGTATGGTTTACTTCGGATCTCATTTACAGAAAAGTGTGTCGCTCAGTGCCTGCAAGGCTCTGATTTTGTCGGATTTATGTATGAGGAGCGAGATGTTGTAGTTAGAGCCGCCATAGCTGATCATGCGTACCGGTATGTCGCGCAGGGCATCCAGGGCGCGGGTTTCAAGCCCTGTGTTGTGCCACTCCAAGTCACCTACTACGCAGATTATCACCATGTCGCGGTCGATTGTCACCGAGCCGAGTTTGCGCAACTCGTCGACTATGGCGTCGAGATTGCGCTCTGAGTCGATGGTCACCGACACTCCTACCTCGGATGTGGTCACCATGTCGATAGGGGTGTGATAGCTCTCGAAGATTTCAAACACGCGGCGCATGAAGCCGTAGGCCAGCAGCATGCGGCTCGACTTGATTTTTATGGCTGTGATATTGTCCTTAGCGGCTACAGCCTTGATAGTTGAGTCGCCGACGGTGTGGTGAATCAGCGTGCCGGGAGCCTGGGGCTGCATGGTGTTGAGCAGGCGCACCGGTATGTTGTGGTATTTGGCGGGGAGTACGCATGTGGGGTGGAGTATTTTTGCTCCGAAATAAGCCAGCTCGGCGGCCTCCTCAAAATGAAGTTCCCTGACCGGGTCGGTGCCCTCCACGTAGCGGGGGTCGTTGTTGTGCATGCCGTCGATATCGGTCCAAATCTGTATCTCGTCGGCACCGATGGCGGCACCGATGAGCGAGGCTGTGTAGTCGCTGCCACCGCGGGTTAGATTGTCGACATCGCCGTAAGCATTGCGGCATATATACCCCTCGGTGAGGTAAACGTCGGCCTTGGGATTGGCCTCGATAAGCTCCCGCAGATGTGTCTTGATATATGCCGAGTCAGGCTCCCCCGACTTGTCGGTGCGCATATACTCAAGAGCCTGGAGAACAATAGAGTGCACCCCCTGCTGACGCAGGTAGCAGTCCATCATAGCCGTCGACATCAGTTCACCTCGGGCCAGTATCTCCTTCTCCTCGATGAGAGTGAAGTGGTCGGTGGCGATATTGTGGATGAAGTTGAGCTGCTCCATCACGCGCTCTGTGGCCTCTGCGCGAAGCTCCGGGTTGTCGATAAGTGCGTCGATGGTGTGAGTGTATTTGGCCACGAGCTGGCTCAGCACCTCCTTGGCTGCCGACCGGTTGCCGCGGTAGAGATACTCGGTGATTTCTACCAGCGTGTTGGTAACTCCGGCCATGGCTGAGAGAACCACTATGCACCGGCCGCGGTTCATCACCAGCTCGGCCACATGCTTTATGTTGTCGGCGCTCCCTACGGATGTGCCGCCGAATTTAAGTATGTTCAAGATATTTTGAATTTTGGGTGGTTTGGTTGTGAGAGTTAAGGGGTGGGGAGCTTAGGATTGGGTGAGCTCCTTGCCCTCGCAGCGGAGCACGCGGCCGGGGAACTGGTCGACAAGGCCCAGGTTGTGGGTGGCCATAATCACCGCCGTGCCTTGCTGGGCTATCGAGTGAAGATGGCTCACAATCTGCTCACCGGTTTCGGGGTCAAGGTTGCCCGTGGGCTCGTCGGCGAGTATCAGTTTGGGGCTGTTGAGCAGCGCGCGGGCTATGACGATACGCTGCTGCTCGCCTCCTGAAAGCTCATAAGGCATCTTGTATGACTTGTTGAGCATACCCACCTGCTTGAGCACCTGCTCGATACGCTCCTCCTTTTCGTGCGGGTCGCGCCATCCGGTAGCGTCGAGCACAAATTGCAGGTTGCGCTGCACATTGCGGTCCATCAACAGCTGGAAGTCTTGAAACACGATGCCGATTTCGCGGCGCAGCTGCGGCACTTCGCGGCGTCGTATCGACAGCATGTCGCGCCCGAGCACTGTGGCCTGACCGCGGTGGATGGGCACCTCGGCGTACATCGATTTCATCAGCGAGCTTTTGCCGCTACCCACCTTGCCTATCAGGTAGACCATCTCGCCCGGCTCAACGTCGAGCGACACATGCTTGAGCACCACATGCTCCTTGCGCAGTATCTCCACGTCGCGATAACTTATTATATTCATCATCTTCGCGTTTTATCTCGCACATTCGCCGGTTTATTTCATCAGCGATTGCGTTGTTTTAATCCCGCAAATTTAACCATTTTCCTCATTAATATATTTATTTTACGTCTGAATATTTGTTTTTGTGCTAAAAGGAAAGGCCGCGGTGTGAGCCGCGGCCTTTGGGTGTATGGATGGTATGTCGGGGTTATTTAACGACGACCTTGGTGGCGGTGCCATCAGCGAGGCGTACGATGTAGATGCCGGCGGGCACTTTGAGCGATGCCTGGCGCTGGCCTGAGATGCTGTAGACTTCGACGGCTGAGGCGTCGCCGTTGACCACGATCTCACCTTCGCCGCCATAGACGGTGGTGTCGGTGACGGCGTCGGCTACGATATCCTCAACACCGACTACGGCGTTGGATGCGAACACTGCGTAGCAGCGGGGGGGTATCGAAGCTGAGAGCTGTGAGTCGTTGGCGGTGAGTACGGGCTTGTCGGTGCCTACTGAGTGTGAGATCACCTGGTAGGCTGAAGCTGACATCTTTTGGGGCGTGAAGCTGATTGAGCGAGCTGATTGCGAGGGGTTGACAAGCATCACTATCTCCTTGTTGCCTGAGACGAACTGAGCTGTACGCTGTACAGATCCGGCGAAGTTGAATGTGCCCACACCATTGGCGAAGAGCTCGGGGTTGTTGCGGCGGAGCCAGATGAGTTCGCTGTAGTTGTCCTTAAGGCCGGCACGGTCAGCGTTGTCAAGGTAGCTCCATATCACGGTCTTGGGGTCGGTGTCGTTGCCCGAGGAGTTTTTGGTGGTCTCATCGGCTCCGAGTTCGCCGAACTGCCATATCATCTGGGGACCAGGGGTGAGCAGTAGCTGGGCGGCGAGCGATGAGAGGTTCTGCATATTGAATGTGAGGGAGTTTTTGACGTTGGCTGAGCCTGATGTTTTGGCTACATAGCCTACGCGCTCTTCGTCGTGGCTCTCGATGTAGCTGATTACACCACCCCAGGGACGTGAGCAGTTGACTGCTGAGAAGTAGTTGAGGTTAGGTGTGCCGGCGCCCTTTGCCCATGTCTGGGCGTTGCCGTTCTGGTTGTTCCAGCCGATCTGGCCGTCGTTGGCATATTCCGTCTCCTCGTTGTAGTCGCCGAGGAATTCGTTGATGTGGATGCCATTGGGCTTCACTTCCTTGATGGCCGCGTGGAAGGCTTTCATCACAGGTATGCGCGATGCGTTGTAGCCATCGGTCGAGCCGTACTGGGTGCCAAGACCCTTCACGAGGTCAAAGCGGTAGCCGTCGACGTTGTATTCGCGCATCCACCACTGGAGCACGTCCTTGAACTGCTGTTGCACTACTGGGTTTTCCTGCTTCCAGTCGTTGAGCACACCCCAGTCGTGGGGAGCGGTGGCGTTGTAGAACGGGTTGCTGTCCGCAGGATACATCTGATACCAGGGGTGCAAGCCGTCGGAGTGGTTGAACACGATGTCGAGTATCACAGCCATGCCGGCGCCGTGGCAGGCGTCGACAAACTGCTTGAGCTCTACAGGTGAGCCGTAGGCTTTGTCGAGTGCGAAGTAGAAGTTGGTGTTATATCCCCATGAGTTGTTGCCGTTGAACTCCATCACGGGCATCAGCTCGATGGCGTTTACGCCGAGGTCGCGGAGGTAGGGTATCTTCTCCATTGCTGAGGCGAGTGTGCCGTTCCCCTCTGCCTTACCCTCGGTGCCGGTGAAGTCGCGGAGCAGCAGCTCGTAGACGATGAGTTGGTCGTGCTGGGGTATCTCGAAGTTGGTGACGCACCACTTGTAGGGGGCGAAGTTGCTGCGGTGCACTGACACTTGGCGGTCTTCAAACAGTGCGTAGGGGTACTTGGGACGGTCGGGGAACACGTCAGAGGGGAGCCACTTGTCGCTGTAGCAGTCAAGGGCGAGGCGTGCGTATGGGTCGCCCACGTTGATGGTACCGTCGACGTTGAAGTAGTAGTTGTAGTCGGTGTCGGGATCAAGGCCGGTCACTGTGGTCCAGAAGTAGCGGCAGTCATTGTAGTCCTGGTACGACATCACGCGGCTGTCGAGTGTGGCGTAGTCGTCCCATGAGCCTACGATCATCACGGTCGACTTGTTGGGGGCTGCGAGACAGAATGTCACTGAGCCGTCGGCATTGACCACGGGACCCATCTTGGGTACTCCGCCGGGATAGTTGGCCTGGGGGGAGGGGGCGATGTAGAGGATGTTGAACGTTTGTGTTAGAGTCTCCGAACCGTTGTTGGCGGTAGCCACTACCTCGTAGTTACCCTTCGACGAGAAGGAGTAGTCCTTAACGAGCTTGGTGTCGTTGGCGGTGGCGATAGATGTGCCATTAACTTTGATCTCGATGGCTGCCTTCTGTGTGGTGGCTACAGTGAAGGTATAGGTTGTGGGGTTGGAGATCACGGTGGTCTCGCGGTCGTGGCCAAAAGTCATAGCGAAACCATCGGCTACGACGTCGATAAACTGGTCGGAGGTTTGGTCGGTAGCGCTGTTGCTGGCCGAAGGTTTGCGGGCGATGACGCACAGGCGGATGATATTCTCATCGGTGGGCACGCTGAAGTATTGGTGCATGTCGGCGATTGTCATCTCATAGAGGTTGGCGGCAACCTGCTTAAACTCGTTGTCTTCGCTGTTCTTGTTCCATGTTGTGGGGGTGTAGGCCCAAGTGTCGGGCTTCTTGTCGGTCGATACACCGATGTGGGCGTAAAGTGAGCCTGAGAGACCCTGCAGGCCAGCGACGCCCGACTTAGTGGCGTCGAAGATGATCTTGACATTCTTCGTGGAGTTTTGCACGGGCGAGGGGTCGGTGGTGAACATCTGGGCCGACGCCACGCCTACTGCAAGAAGGAAGAAAGCTGTCACTAACGATAACAGTTTTTTCATTTTGATTGGTTTGAGTTGTAAATGTTGTATGATATTGATTTATTGTGCGTTATGGTATGTATAAAGGCAATGTGAGTTGTTCATGGCATTGCATGGTACAAATGTAGTGGTTTTCAGGCAATCGCGCAAGTGGTAGTGGGGTTTTAAAGTGAAAAAAGTAAAAAAGGTGGGCGCACTCGGCGGTGCGCCCACTCTGTATGTTTCGCCCTGGAGGGTCTTATTTAATCAAGTAGTTAACTGATATTGATTGGTTTTCATGGATCAGTCGGATGGTGTCGGCAAAGAGGCGGGCCACTGACAAGATGGTGCACTTCTTGCTGCCTCCCTTGTATGGGATGGAATTGGTGAATATCATCTCGGTGAGTCCGCACTGGTCGACGCGTTCGCTGGCGGGGTCGCTCATGATGGCGTGGGTTGCTAAGGCGCGCACTGAGCGTGCTCCCTGCTCTATCATCAAGTCGGCGGCTTTGGTGATAGTGCCGGCAGTGTCGACCATATCGTCGACGAGTATCACGTCCTTGTCCTTAACGTCGCCGATCACGGTCATGTTGGCCACCACGTTGGCTTTGGCGCGGGTCTTGTGGCATAGCACCAGGGGCACGTTGAAGAATTTAGAATAGTTGTTGGCGCGTTTGGCTCCTCCGACGTCAGGGGTAGCTAACACCATATCCTTGAGGTTGAGCGACTGGATGTAGGGGATGAACACCGACGATGCGTATAGGTGGTCGACCGGAACGTTGAAAAATCCCTGTATCTGGTCGGCGTGGAGGTCCATCGTGATCACGCGGTCCACTCCGGCGGCGCTGAGCAGATCGGCTACGAGCTTGGCGGCGATTGACACGCGGGGCTTGTCCTTGCGGTCCTGACGTGCCCAGCCGAAGTAGGGCATCACGGCCACGATCTGCTTGGCTGACGCACGCTTGGCGGCATCGATCATCAGCAGCAGCTCCATCAGGTTGTCGGAGTTGGGGAAGGTGGACTGCACAAGGTAGACCTCATGGCCGCGGATCGACTCTTCGAACGACACTTCAAACTCACCGTCGGCGAAGTGCTGCACGTTGAGTTTGCCTAATTCCACGCCGAGCTCTTTGCAGATTTCCTCGGCCATGTAACGGGATTTCTCACCTGAGAATACCTTAAAGGGGGGTAGATTTGAGTTCATAATCTATTTAGAGGATGAATGACTGTGCAAATTTAATGATTTTAGGTCGATTTTCCACACCACGGCGTCGTGAGCACCCACATATGTGTCGAATGTGGCGTCGGAGCGCACCGATTTGCGCATCTTTTCGCCTGACAGCAGGTCGGTGGCCACGAAGTCGCCCTGTTCGATGGCGAGGGTGTCGAAGGCGTGCTGCGGTATATTGATTTTGAGGTCGACGCCTACTGTGTCGAAGTTGACTGCTATCACCAGCAGCTCATCGCAGTAGCTGCGCAGGAACACGTACTGGCGGTGGGGGTTGAGCGAGGGGTTGTGGTAGTTGACGTACATCACGTCGAAGAAGCGACCGCGGGTGATGGCCTGCTCGCTCCGGACTATGTTGAGTATGCGGCTGTAGCGGTCGCGGAGCCACACCTCGCTGGGGGTGAGCAGTTTTTTGCCGGGATGCCCCTGGTTGAGCCAGCGGCGCAGGGTCGACAGACTCCAAAAGTCGAATATCGTGGTGCGTCCATCGCGACCACTATACCCCTCGGCATCAAGGGCTTGCTCTCCTAACTCCTGACCGGCGTAGATCATAAAGGGGCCCGTACTGATCATCGAGCTTACCACCAATGAGGGTATCACACGGGCGGGGTCGCCGGCGTATTGCGGTGAACCAAAACGCTGCTCGTCGTGGTTCTCAAGGAAGTTGAGCATATGGTCGGCGATGCCGTCCACGGTCTGCCAGCAGCTTGTGATGGTGGCTGCTGAGTGGGGCGACGTCTCGATGGCTCGGAGGGTGTCGTAGAGGTTGACCTTATCGTAGAGGTAGTCAAATCCGGCGTCGTAGATGTATTGGCGGTAGAGCCCTACGTCGTAGATTTCGGCTATGAATATTATGTTGGGATAGTGTTCATTGACATTAGCTATGGCCCAACGCCAAAACTCCACGGGCACCATGTGGGCCATGTCGCAGCGGAAGCCGTCGACCCCCTTCGATGCCCAGAAGCGCAGTATGTGGAGCATCTTGAACCATGTGTCGGGTATGGGGTCGAAGTGACGCGAGCCGTCGCCATAGTCCACGCCGTAGTTGAGCTTGACGGTCTCATACCAGTCGTATGGGCCGGGGAAGGCCGTGAAGCAGTCGTTGCCGGTAGCTTTGGCAGGGAACTCTACGTAGGCGTCCTTGCCCGAGCCAAGGTCGATTGACGGAGCGAAGAGCTGACGGGGAATGTAGTAGAAGTTGTTGTCGCGGCCGAAGTAGAGGTCCTGGTTGTCGTCAGCCCCAAGGTCCTTGATGCCCGCGGGCTTGGCGTCCGACTGATATTGGCGAGCCACATGGTTGGGCACGAAGTCGATGATCACCTTAAGCCCGGCGCGATGGGTGTGCTCCACCAACTTGGTGAACTCCTCCATACGGTGAGGCACGTCGACGGCCAGGTCGGGGTCGATGTCGTAATAGTCGGTGATGGCGTAGGGTGAGCCGGCTTTTCCCTTGACGATGTGAGGGTTCTGACGGGGGATGCCATAGGCGGTGTAGTCCACGTCGTGGGCGTGCTCGATCACGCCGGTATACCACACATGGGTGACGCCAAGCTCGGCTATTGATCGCAGTATGGGGGTAGTGATGTCGTTGAGTTTGCCCGAACCATTCTGCTCGATGGTGCCCCAGGGGATGCACGTCGGATTGTAGTTGGTCAGCAATCGCGGCAGCAGCTGGTAGATGATTGGTTTGCTCAATTGGGTCATATTAGCTTAGGGAGTTGAGGGTCAGGAAGCCATGATGTGGCCTCGGCGGCCCGCATCATGGCATCGTAGCCCGAACGGTATACTTTGTTGATTTCGCGCATGTTGAACACCCGGTAGTGGGCTATGTCGCGAGTCTCCACCACAAGGTCGCACATTGCGGCGTCGGCCTTGACATTGTGCTTGGTCACAAGCTTGTATGTATGCTGTGCCACATCTATTATCGAGCCCATGCGAGGCTCATCATCGCCCATCGGCGAACAGTTGATGCCTATCAGGTGGCGGCAATGTTGGCGGATGGCCCAGGCGGGAAGGTTGCGGAGCACACCGCCGTCCACATAGTTCACCCCGTCGATGTTCATCGGCTTGAACAGTATGGGTATCGAGCATGAGGCACCTATGCGCGGCGCCAACTCTCCCGATGTGAAGTCTCTCACGCGGTCATGGTCGAAGTCAGTGGCGCAGATATGGGTGGGGATGGGCAGGTCCTCGATATTGCGATACCCGCCAAGCTTATCCTCAAGAATCTTTATGAACTTGTCAATCTTAAACACGCCCCCGCCACCTAAGGCCAGCTCGCAGCAGGTGCTGAACTTCACCTCAGCGAAGGCTTCAATCATGTCGGCCGGCCGTACACCTGCGCTATAGAGGGCGGCGATCACAGCTCCGGCGCTGACACCCGCCACCACCGACGGCCGTACGCCCAGCTCCTCAAGCGCCTGCGGCGCACCGGCGTGGGCGAAGCCACGGGCGCCTCCACCGCTGAAGGCCACCCCGATGCCCTTGGCGCTCGATGTTGGCGATAGTATTGACATATCCTGTTATCGCCGCGAAGTTAGCTAAAATCTTTGGAGTTTTTAGAGTTTTTAAAGTTTTTAGCCTATATTATTCATAGCCCGGCAAAAAGAGCATAAAAATTTTTTTGTCACAATTTTTGTCACAAGATTTTTTGAAACGATTTGGTGACGAATAGTGGTCAGGGGAGGTCTTAACTTGGTCTGAAATCGGTCCTGAATCCGATTGGATAAGACACGAAAAAAAACCTCGGAACTGTCTGATAGTCCGAGGTTTGTCTCGTGTTGTCCGATTTTGGTCGGATGCCATAAGTGGAGCTGGAGGGGGTTGAACCCTCGTCCAAACGCGGAACTAATGTGCTTTCTACATGCTTATTCTTCGCTTGGTTTTCGTGCGGCGGCAGGCTGAAGACTACCAACCGACGCCTTAGCCTCTAATGTTTCGGAGCCTTCTCGAGGCGGCCGGGCTCCTATTTCCGATTTGCTGCGCCACCTGTTCGGCCCGTCTCGGAACGGTTAACAGGCCGGGTGACGTCTTGTCCCTGCGACTGTCGCGGGGATTAAGCTGATCTACTGTACTTCAATCAAGCAGCAAGAGCGTAGTTGTTTTCGCCATTTGAATTTTTGATGTCCCAGATTATAGAGCGTAGGCACCGTTGCTCTGCATGCTTACACACCACCTCTACGCGCTGTCAAAGCCAGTCAGCCCCGTGTCGGTTGCGGCGTGGTGGGGCTCTCTTGCCCGGCGGCCTGCCGCAGTGTGCTGTTAAGCGGTGCAAAATTACGCAACCTTTTTGATATTTGGTATTTGGCGAATAGTTAAATATGTATAATTATGGGGAAAGGGGGTGGGGTTGGGCGGTTTGGGGTGTTGGGGTGTGTTTTTTATTGTTATGATTTGTAATTTTTATTAATTTTGTGGCGTTAACCGGCGGTATGATGCTGCGGATGCTTTGCAGCGTTGCTGTGAGTACCATGAAACTATCAAATTATTATCATAATAACAATGGCAGAAAAGAAAGAAAAACTGTTTGACCAATTCCCGCCTGTCACCACTGAGGAGTGGCGCGCCAAGGTTGACGCTGACCTCAAGGGGGCTCCGTTCGAGAAGAAATTAGTGTGGCGCACGAATGAAGGTTTCAATGTGCAGCCTATGTATCGAGCTGAGGACATCGAGGGTCTGAAGACCACCGACTCGCTCCCGGGTGAGTATCCCTATGTGCGAGGTACGCGTGACAACAATGAGTGGCTGACTCGCCAGGAGATTGTGGCTGAGGATGCTGCGAAGGCTAATGAGATTGCTCTTGATGTGCTCAACAAGGGTGTGAATTCGCTTGGTTTCGATGTCAAGGATCCGGCTGATCTGCGCGTGATGCTCAAGGATGTGTATCTGAAGGCTGTTGAGGTCAACATCAAGTGTTGCCCGAAGAAGGCTGTTGTGGTTGCCAAGGAGCTTGTGGCTATCGCCAAGGAGCAGGATGCTCTCAAGGAGCTGCGGGGTTCGGTTGACTTCAACCCTATGCGCCGTGCGCTGAAACATGGCTCGGAGTTCACCGGCGACATGGTGGCTATTGCCAAGGAGTTGCTTGAGGTGGTTAAGGATGCTCCGGATGTGCGAGTGCTGGCTGTTGACTCTTATATGTTCAACAATGCCGGCGCTTATATTTACCAGGAGTTGGGCTACGCTCTGTCGTGGGGCGCTCAATGGCTGACGATGCTCACTGAGGCCGGACTTGGTGTCGACGAGGTGGCTCGCCGCATTAAGTTCAACATGGGTATTTCGTCGAACTACTTCATGGAGCTTGCCAAGTTCCGCGCCGGCCGCATGCTGTGGGCTCAGATTGTGAAGCAGTATGGCCCGAAGTGGGATTGTGGCTGCAAGATGATGGTGCACGCCGCTACTTCAGAGTTCAACCAGACTATATATGATGCTCACGTCAATCTGCTGCGTTCGCAGACTGAGGCTATGTCGGCAGCTCTTGCCGGTGTTGACTCAATCACGGTGACTCCGTTCGACAATCCTTACAAGACTCCCGATGAGTTCTCGGAGCGTATCGCCCGCAACCAGCAGTTGCTGCTTAAGGAGGAGAGCCATCTTGACAAGGTGGTTGACCCCGCCGGTGGTTCTTACTATGTGGAGACTCTGACGGTGGCTATAGCTAAGGAGGCTTGGAAGCTCTTCCTCGAGGTAGAGGATAAGGGTGGCTTCCTGGCATGCATTAACAATGGCGACATCCAGGCAGCTGTGAATGCTTCAGGCACCAAGCGCCACGCTGATATGGCACGCCGCAAGGAGAGTTTACTTGGTACCAACCAGTTCCCCAACATCAACGAAATGGCTGCCGACAAGATTGAGAAGAAGGATTGTGGCTGCGGATGTGGCTGCGGTGCCGACGCCGATGCCGATGGCAAGGGCTTGGTATTTGCCCGTATGGCCAGCGACTTCGAGGCTCTGCGTCTTGCCACTGAGCATGCCGCCAATCGTCCGAAGGTGTTCATGCTCACTATAGGTAATTTGGCTATGCGTCTGGCTCGCGCTCAGTTCTCAACCAACTTCTTTGGTTGCGCAGGCTATGAGATTATCGACAATATCGGCTTCGATACCGTTGAGGCTGGCGTAAATGCCGCTATGGAGAAGGGCGCTGATGTCGTTGTGCTCTGCTCAAGCGACGATGAGTACGCTACCTACGCCCCCGAGGCATACAAGCTGCTCGACGGCCGTGCTGAGTTTGTAGTGGCCGGCGCCCCCGCTTGCACTGAGGAGCTTCAGGCTCAGGGTATCACCAATTTCATTCATGTGCGCAGCAATGTGTTTGAGACTCTTCAGGCGTTCAATGCTCGACTCCTTAAATAAAGTAAAGTATCAGATATGAAACCAGATTTTAAATCAATAGATATAGTAGCCGACGCATTTGCTCCCACAGGGGCCAAAGCAGCTGCCGGCGAGGAATGGCTCACCCCTGAGCTCATCCCTGTGAAACCTATATATACTAAGGAAGACCTTGAGGGAATGGAGCACCTCAACTATGTGGCCGGTATTCCTCCCTTCCTCCGCGGCCCGTACAGTGGCATGTACGCTATGCGTCCCTGGACCATCCGTCAGTATGCCGGCTTCTCGACCGCTGCTGAGTCAAACGCCTTCTACCGTCGCAACCTTGCATCGGGCCAGAAGGGACTCTCTGTAGCCTTCGACCTTGCCACACACCGCGGCTACGATGCTGACCACGAGCGTGTGGTGGGCGACGTCGGTAAAGCCGGTGTGTCGATCTGCTCAATCGAGGACATGAAGGTGCTCTTCGACGGTATTCCCTTGAACAAGATGTCGGTTTCGATGACCATGAACGGCGCTGTGCTTCCGGTGCTCGCATTCTACATCAACGCCGGATTGGAGCAGGGTGCGAAGCTCGAGGAGATGGCCGGTACCATCCAGAACGATATCCTCAAGGAGTTCATGGTGCGCAACACCTATATCTATCCCCCGGAGTTCTCGATGCGCA
>CAZVNS010000042.1:0-12877 GCA_964628905.1 uncultured Muribaculaceae bacterium
GGAGCCGGCAAGCATGGCAGAAGCACTTAATAGCAACAAATTTTTAATACTCATATCAATTAAAACTATGACATGTGATTAATTTTCACAAAAATACTAAAATTTCGTAGACTTGTACCCCCAGAAGATTTAGCAATATTTAACATATCCATTGGGGTGTGCAGACGCACCAGGGTGCGCCCTACTATTATGTGGAGTTTGGCCGTGGCTGTTTTTGCAGGGGGTTAGAAGGTGTATTGGGCGCCGACGAGGCCGGTGACGCCTTGGGCGGGGATGTCGAGGAGGAGCTGATAGTAGGAGTTGGTGAGGTTTTCGCCGCGGGCGAAGATGGTGAGCTGGGGTGTCAGGCGGTAGGATGCGCCGACCCACAGGTTGCGCTTCGTGCCGAGCGACTCGTCGCCGGTGTGGATGAAGCCGCCGTCGTTCTGGTAGTAGCTGTAGCGGGTGAGCTTGCGTCCCCAGCGCGACTCGAAGCCTACTGATACTTCGAGGGGCTTGATGGGGCGCACCATCAGCCGGGCGTCGAGGGCGTGGCGGGCGCGGTCGCGCCAGCGGTAGAAGGCGTCATCGCCGTCGCCTGAGGCATGCTGGTAGGCTACGCTGATTTCGCCGAGGTCGCGGAAGCGGTAGCCGGCTTTGGCACCGATGAGCCACCCCTTGATGTCGGTGGGTGTCCAGAGGTTGATGGCTTCGTAGCGTGAGGGCATCATCCAGTTGTTGGCTTTGGCATATTCGCCCGACAGCCCAAGGTAGGCTCCGCTGAAGGGGCCGATGGTGATGTTGGCGGCGATGTCGTAGGGCACGTGTGAGTTGCCAAGGGCGTGGTATGTGTTGTCGAATGCGTCGTAAGAGGGGAAGATGTAGGGGGTGTAGTCGAGCAGCGACTGGAGGGTGTTGGCGTACAGGCCGCCGGTGGCCTTAACCTCGACGGCGAATGCGCTCATCGAGCCGCGGGGTGCCCATGATATGGCGCACTCGGGTGAAAAGTTGGCGGTGGTGCCTGAGTTGATGGAGAAGTCGGCGTTGAGGCCAAGTTCGAGGTTCATCCCTTCGAGGATGGGCGACAGCCAGTAGGGGTTGAGGTTGACCATGCCCATAGTCTCGTTGGAGGCTCCATAGTCGGCGAAGCGCTCGGTGCGCATCTGCCAGTCGACGCGGAGGCCGGCGCGGGAGTCGCGGCCGGTGGCGTAACTAACTTCGCCGTTGATGCCGTAGAGCCACTCGGTGTTGGAGGTCTTGGGCTGAGTCAGCTGTAGGGCCGACACAGCGTTAACTCCGCCGTCGAAGGTTGCGCGGTAGCCCCAATGCCCGGCGCGGCCATGGTAGCCTACGTTGAGATTGAAGCGGTGGGCGTCGAGTGTGGGGAATTTATTAATTTTCCCCCCATCCATCATGGGGTTTTCCCATTTGTTGGCATCGTAGGTGTAGGCCAGCGATGCCTGCAGGCCTGAGGTGGCGGAGAAGGCGCGGTTCAGGTCGCCGCCGATGGTGAATGTGTTGCGCTTGTTGTCGAGATCTTCGTTATCCCAACGGTCTCTGCTGGTGTATGAGTGTCCATCGAACTGCAACCAGGCGCCGGCTTGAGTTGCTCTGTTGTTGACGAATTGGTAGCCGGCCGACAGACCAAGGTTGTAGGTGGGGAAATAGCCTAAGTCGACGTAGCCGCGCTGATTGATTACCATAGAGTCGGCCTCGTCGGTGGTGGCCGGTTCGAGCTGGGTGTGCAGGGGGGTGATGTCGGTGGCCACAGCGCGGTCGCTGAACTTCACCGTAGCTTTGGGGAACTTGGGCTGCACCGTGGCGGGCACGAGGCTGATGCGGCTTGCGGGTCGCTCTACCGGCACCACCTCGCGGTCGACGGTGATCTCGCGGCTGATCTGGGCTGATGCCGGCAGGGTGGCTGCGGCAGCTATGATTAATGCATATTGTGATTTCATATTACAGTCAATGATGATAGTGGTTGAGGGTGAGGATTATTTAAGGCGCTCGTTGATCAGGGTGATGATGTCGTCGTCGCCACCGGGATAGTTGGCCTTGAGCTGACGCAGGTATTCGTCGGCCTCGAAGGTGTTGCCCTCACGGCGCGAGATGTCGCTCAGAAGTATGAAGCCGCGGGCCAGCCAGTAATAGTGGGGGGTGTTGGAGTCGACGAGCTTCTCGGCCTCTTGGCGGGCGGCTTTGAGGTCGCCGTTGTCGAGGTCAATCTGGCCCACATAGTAGGTGGCGGTGCTTCCGGCGAGGGTTGTGGGGTTGGCGGTGAGCTGTCGCAGATCGCTCAGCGCCTTAGTGTTGTCGCCAAGCTGATGATAGGCAAGGCCGCGCTGCAGCAGCACATCCTCGCGGCTGATGCCGGCGGCTGATGATGTAAGCAGCTTGTCGGCGATTGACGCTATCTGGTCGTAGCGGCCAAGCTGGGCGTTGACCTGCATCATGCCCATGCGTGCCTGAGCCTGGATATCGGGCGTGGAGGCACGGCGCTCGAGCTCGGTGTACGATGCGAGGGCTTTCTCACCCTTCCCTTGCTCCCGCTCGATATCACCTTTGGCCTGCAGCGCCCGCTCGATGGCGGCTGAATGGGGATAGGTCTCGGCAATCACTGTGGCGTAGCGCAGGGCATCGGCCTGATTATCGGCTGCGAGGGCCGACTCGAGCAGATATTCGTAGGCATGGGCGGCATTGCGGCCGTTGGGGTATTTGGCCACGTAGTCCTTGAGCCGTGCGGTGCGGCCATGGTCGGTGTAGTCCTTGGATGCGGTCTCAAATGTGAGCTGCTCCACCTCGGCGTTGTCAAGCTGCGGAGCACCGTCGACCGTGGCGAGGAATTGGGCTAAGGCGTTGAGCTGGCCGCGCTCGGCGTACAGCTCTTTGAGGTTGTCGACGGCGAGCTGCGCCTGGTCGCTCGAGGGGTAGTCGGAGATCACCTCGCGGTAGGTGATGATTGCGTCATCCTTGTTGCCCAGGGCGGCCTGAGTGACGCCGGTGAGCACCATGCCTTTGCGTCCCTGCTCGGTGTCGGGATAGGTGGTCGACAGGGCGCGGTAGGTGGCGAGGGCGGCCTTCAGGTCGTTGGTTTCGGTCTGAGCCTGTGCCTTCTGCAGCATGGCGTCGGCCACGAGTGGCGATGTGGGGAAGTCGCGCAGCAGGCGGTCCATCAACTTCACCTGGTCCTTATAGTTGCGCATCGCCCCGGCCATCGCGCCGCTCTGATAGAGGGCGTAGTCGCCGATTTCGGGGGCCACGTCGATAGCCTTCTGATAGGCTGCGGCGGCTTTGGCGTACTCGCGCTGATAGTAGCGGCAGTCGCCGATGCGGGTGTAGGCATCCCCTATCAGCGCCGGACTCTGGCCCGAGGAGAGGGCAATGTAGCGGTCGAAGTCGGCGATGGCGTCGCCGTACTTCTTCTGCTCGAAGCGAGCGTAGCCGAGGTTGTAGTAGCCCATGGTGCGGTTGGGGGCTGTGGCGGGGATGGCTTTGAGGTAGCTTTGATATGACTGCGCCGCTTGGTCGTACCGGCCCTGAACATAGAGGCAGTCGCCAATCCAGAGGTCGCACTCGCGAGCCACCTCGGGGTTATAGTTGCCCACGCTCTTGGCCTCGCGGAAGAGCTTCTCGGCCTTAGCGATATCGCTGGCCTCGAATGCGCGTGTGCCTAAGGTGTAGAGCACCTGCTGCTTGGCTGAGAGGGTGGTGTTGGTGGGTTTGGTGATACGGTTGATGCTCGCCAGTGCCGACTCATAATTGTTGTCGGTGACGTAGCCGGTGACTATGTAGTCCTGCACCTCGGAGGCGTAGCGCGAGTCGGGGTAGCGCTGTAGGAATTCCTCGAAGTTGGCCACGGCGTTGCCAAAGGGGACACGTCCGCCGTTGGTGCGTGCCACGGCGTAGTTGTAGAAAGCGGTTTCGGCCACCTCGCGGTCGAAGTCCATCTTTGCGGCCTTGTCAAGGGCCATGGCGGCGGCGTTGACATTACCGAGCTTCATGTACGACTGGCCGATGAGCAGGTAGGCGCTCTGCCCCATAGCGTCGGGGTGCTGGGTCACGGGGGTCAAGGCCTCGATGGCTGCCTCGTAGCGACCTTCTCGGTAGTCGGTGAGTCCAAGTATGTAGAGCGTCGATGGCAGCGGCTCGTCGACCAGCGCCACATAGTCCTCAAGATACTCCAACGCCTTGGTGAGCTGTCCCTGGTGGTAGAGCGACTCACCGGCGATGCGCATCGCCTCGGCGCGGAATTCCATAGGCATGTCGGCGGGCGACTGCAGCAACGAGCGGGCTGCCTGGAGGGCCTGGCCATAGTCGCCGCGCAGGTAGTAGATCTGGCTCAGATACGCGTCGGCGAGGTTGCCGGGCGAAGTGGCTGTGTCGACGCTCTTGAGCAACCGCTCGGCCTCTTTGTAGTCGGCTTGGGCATAGGCTGCGTAACCCTGATAGAAGCGCGAGGCGTTGCCATACGCGGCTGAATTGTCAAGGCGGGCAAACTCAGCCCGGGCTTTGTCATACTCGCCGAGCTTCAACAGGCAGAACCCTTTGTGGAAACAGAGCGAGGCGGCGTTCGTCTGGTCAAACGAACTCATCTGCAGCTGGCGGTATTGGGCGTATGCCACGGCGTAGCGACCTTCGATGAAGTCGCAGTCGGCTATTGCCAGCGACACAGCGAGGCGCTCCGCCCCGGCGGGGTAGCTACGCAGATAGTCGGCGAGCAGTCGGCGAGCGTCGGGCTGACGGCGCTCAAAGGCGGCCATCGCCTTGAGATATTGAACCGTACGCTCAGCCGAAGCGTCGGGCGAAAGCTTTTGAAGGTGAGTGAGCTGGTCGATAGCTCCCAGACAGTTAGTAGTAAGCTCCATCCCCCGGCCGCGTGTGAGGTATCCGGCAGCCTGCGGAGAATTGATTTGCGCCCCGGCGGTGAGCATCGTCATCGCCAAAGCAATAGCCAAAAGGGGTTTACGCATTGACATTCAATATTTTGTATCAAAAATCGACAGCCATGCTGTCGCAACATCAAAAACAGTGTGTAAAGTTACAAAAAACTTCCTAACCTCCCCATCCCCCCAAAAAACATTTTAAGTCGTGCCATCTACCATCATCCTGGGAGTCGTGGATGGGTGTACGCACAATGTGCATAGTTGGGACTACCATGGGCGCGGGATGCTCGGAGAGCATCAACTTGGTGAACCCCGCGCTGTGCGTCGGAGACGCAAGCGTGGGGCAGTGACATGCCCCTCTCCCCTCAGCCTCGGAGAGGCTGAACCTTGGTGTCACTTGAAATCGTCAGGATGCATGTACATGCCATGGTTAGCGCATAATAACTCCATCTCAGAAGCGAACTCCGTTATGCCGTGATGCGCCTGCTGTCCATCTATATATTGGATTACTGCATCTCGGTCGTCAAATGACACAGAGGCAGCGAAATATTCATGCCCCCATCCCTCAAATCGTGGAAATTTTGGATTATTCCTTAACCAAATACTTGAACTGCTCTTTATGGCTTTGACCAAATCGGACAAGCTTACTGTAGGATGTATGTCGACCAGCATGTGTACGTGATTTGGGACACCTGACAGCTTGTATAGAAAACAATTTTTTGCTTTGATTATACCCCAAATATATGCGTATAGGTCTCTTCGATGTTCGTTAGTTATGGTCCCCTGACGATACTTCGTTGCAAATACAATGTGGATAAGGAGGGATGTTTTGCTCATATATGCGATTTTTTGCAAAGATAGAGATTTTTTTCCAAGGTTCAGCCTCTCCGAGGCTGAGGGGTGGGAGGGGTGATGCGCTCCCCCCCCACGCTTGCGTCTCCGACGCACAGCGCGGGGTTCACCATGGTTACGGCTCTCCGAGCCGCCTCTACAATCAACTTGAAGGCTGATGACGCTCCTTGTCAGCACTTCAATCTTCAAGGCCTGCCAATTACCTCTCCGCATAAGGGTGAAATCGTGATACGCAAGCGCGGCAGCAAGACCGACAAAATCGTGTATTAATCGTAACTACTAACGACAATAGGGGCTACGCCGTTGGCATAGCCCCTATTGAGGTTTATACAGTGTTGTGTTAGAGTTCTTCAACGGGGGTGATGTCGATCACTTCGGCATCATCTTCCTCGGGACGGATGGCGTCGATGTCGTCCTTGCCTACGACTACGAGGCGCTCGTATTCGCGGAGGCCGGTACCGGCGGGGATCAGGTGTCCGCAGATCACGTTCTCCTTCATGCCTTCGAGGTTGTCGACCTTGCCGTTGATGGCGGCCTCGTTGAGCACCTTGGTGGTCTCCTGGAATGAGGCGGCCGAGATGAAGCTCGAGGTCTGGAGTGCGGCGCGGGTGATACCCTGGAGTATCTGCTCGGAGGTGGCGGGCACGGCGTCGCGCACCTGGATTAGGCGAAGGTCGCGGCGCTTGAGGGCTGAGTTCTCATCGCGCAGATTGCGTGCGGTGATGATCATACCGGCCTTGATGGTGTCGGAGTCGCCGGCGTCGATGACTACCTTCTTGCCCCAGATGCGGTCGTTCTCCTCCATGAAGTCGCGCTTTTCGACTACCTGCTGCTCCAGGAAGTTGGTGTCGCCGGGATCGAGGATGTTGACCTTGCGCATCATCTGGCGCACGATCACCTCGAAGTGCTTGTCATTGATCTTCACACCCTGCATGCGGTAGACATCCTGGACTTCGTTGACGATGTAGTCCTGAACGGCTGTCGGACCCATGATGTTGAGGATGTCGGCGGGAGTGATAGCGCCGTCCGACAGGGGTGTGCCGGCACGCACGTAGTCGTTCTCCTGCACGAGGATCTGCTTCGACAGGGGCACGAGGTACTTCTTGACCTCGCCAAGGCGTGAGGTGACCTGCAGCTCGCGGTTACCGCGCTTAACTTTGCCAAAGGTAACCTCTCCGTCGATCTCCGACACGATGGCGGGGTTGGAGGGGTTGCGGGCTTCGAAGAGCTCGGTGACGCGGGGGAGACCGCCGGTGATATCACCGGCGTTACCGGTGGCGCGGGGTATCTTGACGAAGATTTCACCGGGTTTCACCTCGGCTCCCTCGTCGACCATCAGGTGGGCGCCTACAGGGAGGGCGTAGGTCTTGAGCACCTGGCCGTTGGCGTCGACAATCTGAGCCTCGGGCACCTTGGTGCGGTCCTTCGACTCGATGATGATGCGCTCCTGCAGACCGGAGTTCTCGTCGTGCTCCAGGCGGTAGGTCACGTTCTCCACCATGTTCTCGAGCTTGACTTTACCGCCAACCTCGCTGACGATCACGGCGTTGAAGGGGTCCCATTCGCAGATTACGTCGCCCTTCTTCACGGTGTCGCCGTTGTTGAAGTAGAGTTTCGAACCGTAGGGTATGTTGGCCGATGTGTACATCATCTTGGTCTTGGGGTCGACGATTCGCATCTCGGCGAGACGGCCGATTACCACATCCACGTGGCGGCCGTTGGCGTCGACCTCGTCGGTGGTAACGGTGCGGAGCTCGTCGATCTCGAGCTCACCGTCGTAGCGTGAGGTCACGGAGTTGACGGCTGCGATATTTGAAGCGACACCACCGACGTGGAATGTACGCAGGGTAAGCTGTGTACCGGGCTCGCCGATTGACTGGGCGGCGATCACGCCGACAGCCTCGCCCTTCTGCACCATGCGGTTGTTGGAGAGGTTGCGACCATAGCACTTGGCGCAGACACCCTTCTTGGCCTCGCAGGTGAGCACTGAGCGGATTTCGACTGACTCGATGGGTGAGGCGTTGATTCGGTCGGCAGCGGCGTCCTTGATCTCCTCACCGGCGGCTACAATAATCTCGCCGGTGGTGGGGTCGATGACGTCGTGCACCGATACGCGGCCGAGGATGCGCTCGCCGAGCGATGCCACTACCTCGTCGTTGTTCTTGATTTCGGTGCATACCAGGCCGCGGAGTGTGCCGCAGTCTTCCTCGGTGATAATCACGTCGTGGGCCACGTCGACCAGACGGCGGGTCAGGTAACCGGCGTCGGCGGTCTTAAGCGCGGTATCGGCAAGACCCTTGCGGGCACCGTGGGTGGAGATGAAGTACTCCAGCACCGACAGACCCTCCTTGAAGTTCGCCAAAATAGGGTTCTCGATGATTTGACCGCCCTCGGCACCGGCTTTCTGGGGCTTGGCCATAAGGCCGCGCATACCGGCGAGCTGACGGATCTGGTCCTTCGAACCGCGGGCTCCTGAGTCGAGCATCATGAACACTGAGTTGAAGCCCTGATTTGCCTCGGTCATCTGCTTCATGAGCACGTCGGTCAGGCGTGAGTTGACGTGTGTCCAGATATCGATGATCTGGTTGTATCGCTCGTTGTTGGTGATGAAACCCATTGAGTAGTTGTCCATCACCTCTTCTACTTGCTTGTAGCCTTCGTTGACGATGGCCTCCTTCTCGGCGGGTATGATCACGTCGCCAAGGTTGAACGACAGACCTCCCTTGAAGGCCATGTTGTAACCGAGGTTCTTGATATCGTCGAGGAACTGCGCCGAGCGGGGGATACCGCAGCGCTTGATCACGCGGCCGATGATGTCGCGGAGCGATTTCTTAGAAATCAGCTGGTTGACGTAGCCTATCTCTTGGGGCACGTAGCGGTTGACCATCACGCGGCCCACTGAGGTGTTCTCCACGAGGTGCTGGATGGGGTTGCCATCTTCATCGACGTCATCGACCATCACCGACACGGGTGCGTGGAGTGTGACGCGGCCTTCGTTGTAGGCGATCTCGGCCTCCTCGGGGCCGTAGAATTTCAGGCCCTCGCCCTTGTCACCCTTGCGGAGCTTGGTGATGTAGTACAAGCCGAGCACCATATCCTGTGAAGGCACGGTGATAGGTGCGCCGTTAGCGGGGTTGAGGATGTTGTGGGCGCCGAGCATCAGCATCTGTGCCTCAAGCACGGCCTCGTTGCCAAGTGGCAAGTGCACGGCCATCTGGTCACCGTCGAAGTCAGCGTTGAACGCGGTACATGCCAGCGGGTGAAGCTGGATGGCCTTACCCTCGATCATCTTGGGCTGGAAGGCCTGGATACCGAGACGGTGCAGTGTGGGGGCACGGTTGAGCAGCACGGGGTGACCTTTCATCACGTGCTCCAGAATATCCCATACGACGGGTTCCTTGCGGTCGACGATCTTCTTGGCCGACTTGACGGTCTTGACGATGCCGCGGTCGATGAGCTTGCGGATGATGAAGGGCTTGTAGAGCTCGGCAGCCATATCCTTGGGGATACCGCACTCATGCATCTTCAACTCGGGGCCCACGACGATTACCGAACGTGCGGAGTAGTCGACACGCTTACCGAGAAGGTTCTGACGGAAGCGTCCCTGCTTACCCTTGAGTGAGTCGGAGAGCGACTTGAGGGGGCGGTTGGCGTCGGTCTTCACGGCCGATGATTTACGTGAGTTATCGAGGAGTGAGTCAACAGCCTCCTGGAGCATGCGCTTCTCGTTGCGGAGGATCACCTCAGGGGCTTTGATCTCGATGAGACGTTTCAGACGGTTGTTGCGGATGATTACGCGACGATAGAGGTCGTTGAGGTCGGATGTGGCGAAGCGACCACCATCGAGGGGCACCAAGGGGCGCAGCTCGGGGGGGATCACGGGCACAGCCTGGAGGATCATCCACTCAGGCTTGTTGCGATGACGCGAGGCGCGGAATGACTCCACAACCTGCAGACGCTTCAGAGCCTCGGTCTTGCGCTGCTGCGAGCCATCCTTGCCGGCCTGGTCGCGGAGCGAGGATGCCAGATCGTCGAGGTCTATGCGGGTAAGCAGGTCGTAGACGGCCTCTGCGCCCATCTTGGCGATGAACTTGTTGGGGTCGGAGTCGTCGAGCATCTGGTTCTCCTTGGGGAGACGCTCCAGGATGTCGAAGTACTCCTCCTCGGACAGAAGCTGCATAGCCTCCACGGGCTCCTCTCCTTCGCCGGCCACACCGGGCTGGATCACGATGTAACGCTCGTAGTAGATCACGGCGTCGAGCTTCTTGGAGGGGAGTCCCAGCAGATAGCCGATCTTGTTGGGGAGAGAGCGGAAATACCATATATGGGCTACGGGTACTACCAGCTTGATGTGGCCCATGCGCTCGCGGCGCACTTTCTTCTCGGTGACTTCGACACCGCAACGGTCGCAGACGATGCCTTTATAGCGGATGCGTTTGTACTTACCGCAGTGGCATTCGTAGTCCTTGACCGGGCCGAAGATGCGCTCGCAGAAGAGGCCGTCGCGCTCGGGCTTGTAGGTGCGGTAGTTGATAGTTTCGGGCTTCAACACCTCACCGCTTGATTTCTCGAGGATCTCCTCGGGCGATGCGAGGCCGATGGAGATTTTAGAGAATCCGGTTTTTACCTTAGTATCTTTTCTAAAAGCCATGTATGTTGTGTATAGTAGTTTTTAAATTATAGTTTCAACCCCCGGCGGGGGGTGGCGGCCCTGGCGCGCAGGGCCGCTACCTTATGCTGTGGGGTTTAAGCCTCAAGGTTGACGCTCAGGCCAAGGCCGCGGAGCTCGTGGAGGAGCACATTGAGCGACTCGGGGATGCCGGCCGGGGGCATGGGATCGCCCTTGACTATGGCCTCGTAAGCCTTGGAGCGGCCGGTGACGTCGTCGCTCTTGATGGTCAGGATCTCCTGCAGGGTGTGGGCGGCGCCGAATGCCTCGAGCGCCCAAACCTCCATCTCACCGAAACGCTGTCCACCGAACTGCGCCTTACCACCAAGCGGCTGCTGGGTGATCAGTGAGTACGGGCCGATGGAGCGTGCGTGCATCTTATCCTCAACCATGTGGCCGAGCTTAAGCATGTAGATCACGCCCACGGTGGCGGGCTGGTCGAAGCGCTCGCCGGTGCCTCCGTCGTAGAGGTAGGTCTTACCGTAGCGGGGGAGGCCTGCCTTGTCGGTCCACTCGTTGAGGTCGTCCATGGTGGCGCCGTCGAAGATCGGGGTGGCGAATTTCTCACCAAGTTCGCGGCCTGCCCATCCGAGCACGGTCTCGAATATCTGACCGAGGTTCATACGTGAGGGCACACCCAGAGGGTTCAGACAGATGTCTACCGGTGTACCGTCGGCCAAGAAGGGCATATCCTCCTGGCGCACGATGCGCGACACGATACCCTTGTTACCGTGACGTCCGGCCATCTTATCGCCCACGCTGATCTTGCGCTTCTTGGCGATGTAGACTTTGGCCATCTGTATGATGCCCGAGGGTAGCTCGTCGCCAATCGAGATGTCGAATTTCTTGCGGCGGAGCTCAGCGTCGATCTCCTTCGACTTGCGCAGGTAGTTCATCACGGTGGCGCGTATCATGTCGTTCTTGTGGGCATCGGTGGTCCACTTCGACAGGCTCACGGTGTCGTAATCGATGTCGCGCAGGGTGGCGGCGGAGAATTTCACTCCCTTGGGGATGATGTCGCTGCCCAGGAAGTCCTTCACGCCCTGGCTGGTCTTGCCCGAGGTGAGGGTCATGAGCTTGTTGACGAGTATATCCTTAAGAGCGTTCTGCTTCTCCTCGTACTCTTCGTCGAGTTTGGGGAGCTGGGCATTGGCGCCCTTGGTTTTCTTTTTCTTGGCTGCACGCGAGAAGAGGTTGGTGCCGATCACCACGCCCTTCAATGAGGGAGAGGCCTTAAGTGAGGCGTCCTTGACATCGCCGGCCTTGTCGCCGAAGATGGCGCGGAGCAGCTTCTCCTCAGGAGTGGGATCGCTCTCGCCCTTAGGTGTGATCTTACCGATCATGATGTCGCCGGGGATCACGTGTGCTCCGATACGTATGATACCGCGCTCGTCGAGGTCCTTGGTGGCGTCCTCGCTCACGTTGGGGATATCTGAGGTGAGCTCCTCCATGCCTCGCTTGGTCTCACGCACTTCGAGCGAGTACTCGTCGACGTGTACCGAGGTGAGGATGTCCTCCTTGACCATGCGCTCGTTGAGCACGATGGCGTCCTCATAGTTGTAACCCTTCCATGGCATGAACGCTACCTTGAGGTTGCGGCCAAGTGCGAGCTCGCCATTCTCTGAAGAATAACCCTCGGTGAGGATGTCACCCTTCTTGACGCGCTGACCCTTGTCGCAGATGGGTCGCAGGTCGATGGTGGTCGACTGGTTGGTCTTGCGGAACTTGGGCAGGTGGTACTCCTTGACGGCGTCCTCAAATGCCACAAACTCCTCGTCCTCGGTGCGGTCGTAGCGGATGCGTATCACGGTGGCGTCGACAAACTCGATTGTGCCATCTCCCTCAGCCATTATCTGGGTGCGGGAGTCGCGCACGAGCTGACCCTCGATGCCGGTGCCCACGATGGGGGCCTCGGAGCGCATCAGGGGCACTGCCTGGCGCATCATGTTAGATCCCATGAGCGCGCGGTTGGCGTCGTCATGCTCAAGGAATGGGATGAGCGACGCTGCAATCGACGCAATCTGCTGGGGCGATACGTCCATGAGCTCTACCTGCTCGGGGGGCACGATGGGGAAGTCGGCGTCGAGACGTGCCTTGACACGGTTGCGCACGAAGGTACCATCGTCGTTGAGGGGTGCGTTGCCCTGGGCAATCACCTTGCCCTCCTCAATCTCAGCGGCCAGATAGACGATCTCGTCATTATTAAGGTTAACCTTGGAGTCCTTGACCTTGCGGTAGGGGGTCTCGATGAAGCCAAGGTCGTTGATCTTAGCGTAGACGCAGAGCGACGAAATCAGACCGATGTTGGGACCCTCAGGGGTCTCAATCGGGCACAGACGGCCGTAGTGGGTGTAGTGCACGTCGCGCACCTCGAAGCCGGCGCGCTCGCGCGACAGACCGCCGGGGCCAAGGGCCGACATACGGCGCTTGTGGGTGATTTCGGCCAGAGGGTTGGTCTGGTCCATGAACTGCGACAGGGCGTTGGTGCCGAAGA
>CAZVNS010000043.1:0-12796 GCA_964628905.1 uncultured Muribaculaceae bacterium
GCCGCTGATGGTGAAGCCGACTGGAGCAACATCGGTACCCGCTGGGGTGCAGCTGTTGACGGCACCGCCGTTATGACCGATACCCCCGTATCATTCCAGGTAGGCGAGAACGCATTCGACATCCAGGCATTCACCGAATATCCCAAGGATGTTAAGTTCATCGTCGACTTCAAGGATATGACCATCACCATCACTGAGGATACCAACGGTGTTGAGGCTATCGAGGCCGACAACGCTGCTGAGGCTGAGTACTTCAACCTCCAGGGCATCCGCGTCAACGTCCCCGTTAAGGGTCAGCTCTACATCGTACGCGAGGGCAACAAAGTAAGCAAGATCATCCTCTGATCACAATCGAATTACATCGAGATAAATCGACATAAGTCGAATTACATCGAGATAAATCGAAATCCAAATCAACAAGGGCGCGGCCTTCTGGCCGCGCCCTTTCTTTGATGCCTCTTGCCGTCGGTGGCTTACCGTGCCCCGTCGCTGAGCGACGACGGTCCACGGCGGGGTGCTACCCCCCCTTGTGGGGGGATTGAGGGTTACTTTGGGCTTGTCATATACAGCAAGAAGGCCTCATGCTTCGCAGCACGGAGCCTTCTATGTGTTTCATGTTAGTTAGACTGTTATATTGTAGGAGACAATATCAGTTCGTTTTGCGATGCAAAGATACAAATAATTCAAGCGGCTGCAAACTATTGCAGCCGCCTGATAACATTGTTTAACTATTAAATAGTAAGTTTTAAAGGCATGGGCAATAGTTTTGCCCGCCGGGGCTATTCGTTCATCGAGCGGAGCAGCTCGTCGTTGTCGGTGGTGCGCTCCATGCGGTCTTTGATGAACTCCATGGCTTCGATGGAGTTGCGGTCCGACAGGTAGCGGCGGAGGATCCACATGCGGTTGAGGGTCTCCTTGCGCAGCAGCAGGTCGTCGCGGCGGGTGCTTGAGGCCATGATGTCGACGGCGGGGAAGATGCGCTTGTTGGAGAGCTTGCGGTCGAGCTGCAGCTCCATGTTGCCGGTGCCCTTGAATTCTTCGAAGATCACCTCGTCCATCTTGGAGCTGGTCTCGGTGAGGGCTGTGGCGATGATGGTGAGTGAGCCTCCACCCTCGATGTTGCGCGCTGCGCCGAAGAAGCGTTTGGGCTTCTGCAGGGCGTTGGCGTCGACACCGCCGGAGAGTATCTTGCCGGAGGCAGGCTGAGCGGTGTTGTAGGCGCGGGCAAGGCGAGTGATGGAGTCGAGGAGTATCACCACGTCGTGGCCGCACTCCACCATGCGTTTTGCTTTTTCGAGCACGATTTGGGCTATCTTGACGTGGCGGTCGGCGGGTTCGTCGAAGGTCGAGGCGATGACCTCGGCGTTGACTGACCGGCTCATGTCGGTCACCTCCTCGGGGCGCTCGTCGATGAGCAGGATCATGATGTAGGTCTCGGGATGGTTTTCGGCGATGGCGTTGGCGATATCCTTCAGAAGGATGGTCTTACCGGTCTTGGGTGGGGCCACGATGAGTCCGCGCTGTCCCTTGCCGATGGGTGAGAACATGTCGACGACGCGTGTCGACAGGTTGTTGGAGCGGCCTGAGGTGAGGTCGAACTTCTCATCGGGGAAGAGCGGGGTGAGGTGCTCGAAGGGCACGCGGTCGCGGATATACTCCGGTGAGCGGCCGTTGACGCGGGTCACTGACGACATGGGGAAGTATTTGTCGCTCTCCTTCGGGGGGCGGATTGTGCACTCCACTACGTCGCCCGACTTAAGGCCATATTGCTTGATCTGCTGCTGGGTGACGTAGATGTCGTCGGGTGAGGCGAGGTAGTTGAAGTCGCTTGAGCGGAGGAAGCCGTACCCCTCGGGCATGATTTCGAGTACGCCTGATGCTTCGAGGAAGTCCTCAAAGTCGTACTGGGGCATGTGCTGCTGCTGTTGCTGCTGCTGGTTCTGCTTGTTGCGGTTTTTCTTATTTTTCTTGCTCTGGCCGGAGAGGGGAGCCTGCTGTTGGTTGGCGGTAGGTTCGCCAATGATTATTGGGGCAGTGGCTGCGGCGATGGCTGCTGCTGCTGCGGCCTCCTCCTTTTCGCGCTGTGAGCGGGGCACAAACTTCTGGCCGCCGCTGTGGGGGAAGAATGCGTTGAGGCTGGAGTTCTGGGGACGGAAGTCGCGGCGGGGCTTGGGGCGCTCCTCTGTGGGGGCATCAGCTGCTGCAGCTTCAGCTGCGGGGGCCTCGGCGGGCTTCTCGGCTTCGGACATGGGCTGGGCCTGGGGGTCGATTACGATTTGGGGTGTCACCTCCTCGATCTTGGGTTCGGCCTGACGATTTTTCGGTGGACGTCCGCGGCGGGGTTTGGGGGTGGCGGGGGCCTCAGCGGGTTGCACCTCAGGCTGTTGGGCCTCGGCGGCGGGCATCTCAACTATGGGCTCCAAGGGTAGTGCGGGGAGCTGCTCGGCGGGAGTCGGCTCAGCATCGGCTGCCCTGGCCTTTGGGGGACGGCCGCGGCGGGTTGCGGGTTTGTTGCCCTGGGCTTCGGCCTGGGGCTTGGGTTTATTTTCTTTTTTGGGTTTGGTTTGGCGCGGTTTGCGCTCGGCAGCGTTGGCAGCGTTGGCGGCGTGGTCGATGGCTTGTTGGTCGAGGATGCTGTAGACGAGGTCGTCGCGCTGCGAAAGGTCGATCTTCTTCAGACCCATGGATTCGGCGATGGATTTCAGTTCATTGTCGGCCATCGCGTTTAAATCGGCGATATTATACATGCTTAAATGTAAGTGGAATTCGATTATCGGAGAGGGAATGAGGGATAATCGTAGTTGATTAAGCGTTTGGTAAAAAGCGTTTAACTCAAAAAAATAGATATCGGCAGGCACTTCGTCCCCCCCCCCCCCATGAAATGCGCTACCGCGGTGGGTTGTACCTCTGATTTGGCTGATAAGATTGGGGGGTAGAGTAATTGAAAGCGTCACAAAGGTACAACTATTTGAATAATTAACAAAAATTTTGGTAATAAAGTTTGTTATAAAATATGTGTATTTACTCTATCTTTGCCAAAAATTAAAAATTTAAGTATATATGAAAAAGATTTTTTTTGCGATAGGTGTGGCCGCAGTGGTGGCGGGCATCTCGCTGAG
The DNA here is from genome assembly GCA_964628905.1 of uncultured Muribaculaceae bacterium. Taxonomy (GTDB): domain Bacteria; phylum Bacteroidota; class Bacteroidia; order Bacteroidales; family Muribaculaceae; genus JAJPXC01. The sequence continues at coordinate 3,120 of CAZVNS010000043.1, forward strand.
TTCATGCGGTAAGAGTGAGAAGAGTGAGCAACGCGGTGGCGATACCATACGCATCGAGACTGAGGAGGTCGACGAGGTTACTGTCGATGCTAAGGTCTACAACATCAATTCGGCAGAATATTGTAAGAAGATCGCGCAGATGAGCGCTCCCGACAAGTATCTGGGCACGGAGACGGCGTTAGTGGACTTCTGGGCCACATGGTGCGGCCCGTGCAAGGCGCTGGCCCCGGTGCTTGAGCAGCTTTCGGCTGAGACGGGCGTGCCTGTCTATAAGGTCGACATCGACCGGAATGGTGATGTGGCAGGAGCATATAAGATTGAGTATATCCCGGCGCTGTACCTCTGCAAGGACGGCAAGGTGACATATATCCCCAACGAGGGTGACAATTACTCGCTGGAGTCGCTCAAGGCCCTCGTGCAGTGAGCGACCGCGGGGTTCACCGATTTATCGCGGGAGTAAAAGCGAGAGGCCGCTTCCATGGGTGGGAGCGGCCTCTCGGTGTGTTATGGAGTCGGGGATTATCGTACGATCACCTTGGTGACGTCGGCGCCCTGGCGGCGGATCACGATCTGTCCGGCGGCGGGGTTGGTGACGCGGCGGCCTTGGAGGTCGAAGTATTCCACGGGAGCATCGTTGACGGTAGCGTCCTGGCGAACATCCTCAACACCGGCTCCGGCATTGGTGATGGTCATGCTCTCGAGGGCGGGGGTGGTGCAGCGGGGATCACTGTTGCGCAGGGTGTAGAGCTCATAGCCGGTGCCGCGGGCCACGATGGCGAGGTTGCCGGCGGGGTCGAGGTACATCTGATAGTGCTCGGTGCCGCTGACGCTCATGTTGTAGCTCTTGGTGGCGGTGGGCACGCCGTTGTTCCAGTCGAGGTCGATAACTGCGATGCCCTTGCTTCCCTCAGAGGCGTAGAGGGTTGAGTAGTCGGGAGAGATGGCCAGGCCGGTGCCACCGGCTACGAAGTCGGCGATGTTGCCCGAATTGAGCAGCTCCTTGCCGGAGTAGTCGTAGAGCACGAACGCGGGGGTCGAGGTGGTGTTCTTGTTGCTCGTGCGGATTGCCGAGATGAAGAGGCCGCGCTCGGTGGGGAGCAGGCCGGCTACGGTGCTGGTGGTTGACATCGTCTTGGTGTCGGGGAAACCGTTAGTGCCGTCCCACACCTGGTCGGGGGCCATGTCGATGATCGACTTGCCGGCAGAGCGGTAGCGGATCACGTTGTTGGATGTCTTGGGGGTGGGGGTGTCCTGAGCTGCTACCCAGAGCACTTCGTCGTCGCCGGTGCCGTAGAAGGCGATGTCGGTAGCACTACCGCCGATGTTCTGACCGTCGTAGATGTGCGCTCCGGTGCCGTCGTTGGTTCCGGCGAGGATGTTCTTGATGCCTGCCTCGGGGTTGAGGGGGTCAAATTCCCAGTAGCCGGCGCCCTTGTCGGAGTAGTCGGCCCAGACGGTCTTGGCGCCGCGGGCTGTGCCGCGGAAGGGCGATGAGTGGTTGGTGGCGTCGAGCTTCTCATCGCCGGCGGCGTATGTGCCGACGAGAGTGTGGTCGGGAGCGTAGACATACAGACCCTGGTTGTAGCCGAGCGACATCACTGAGTAGCCGTAGGTGGGGAGGGCGGGGTCGGTGAACACTACCAGACCGTCGCGCGGGGTGGTTGACTTGCCGGAGTTGTTGGGAGTCTTGCCTGAGGGGAAGGCTGCCCAAACTTTGCCTGACTCGGGGATTGCATTCGACACCACTTCGATGCCCCAGCGGTAGGTTTTGCCTTCGGCGAGGGTTGTGGGGTCGTATGTTGCGGTGTTGTCGCCGGCCTTTACTGCGCCTAAGGGCACGGTGATTACGTCGGTGGCGTCGTCAACGTTGGTGAGTATGAGGTTGCCCTCGGGGGCGTCGCCTGTCGACTTGAAGCTGAAGGTTACCATGTCGGAGCCTTCGCAGCCCAGGTCGTAGGCGTACGAAGCGAGTTCGCGTGTCTGCTCAACGTCCTCGGTAGAGATGCGGGTGAGCTTGCCGCCCGACATACCATAGAGGTCGAAGTAGTAGCTCTTGTACGCGCCTGAGCGGGAGTCGTAGTTGACATAGCACTGACCAATGACTGAGGTGAAGAATGTTTTGTCCACTTTGGCTTCTTCTGAGAGTCCTACCTCTCGACGGTGGTCAAAGCCGTTGGTGATGTCATCTAAACAGATTCCTCCATACATGTCGGTCGTGTTAAGCGAAGATACCATGAATGTTCCACCTGCCATCTTGAAGAAGGAGATGCCTGGATTGTACAACCCTCCTGAGTTGGGTATTTTGGCTATCACGGTGGGGGTGCCGTTGGCTTGGCCTGAGGGACGGAATTCTGAGAGGCCGGGTTCTATGTCTTGGGAGGAAGCCACAAGGGAATTGTCGTGCAGCGGTGAGATGTTGATCTGCGATCCGGAAGTAGCCGACAGGATACCTGTGGCGTCTTCAGCATGGGCAGCTACTATTTCACCATTGGTGATGGTCATTACATAGAGTGTGGTGCCCGAGGTGGCGTAGCACGTACCGTCATCGATTGTACCGGAGTAAGCAATAGATGGGAGCGAAGCGGGGAGATTGACTCCTGATTTGTTGTCAATGAGGCGAGGCTGTGCTGCAGGCAGGCCGAGTGGGTCGTTCTTCCATCGATAGAGATTGCCATTAGCACTCATCACCATTATGTTGTCGGCTGTTATGGCCATGTCGCCCACGTTGGTTAGGCCTTCGAGTGATACATTGCGCACCATTGTTGCGGTGGCTGTTTCGGCAATTATCACTTGTGGTGTGGTTGCTTGGGTGCCGTTGGTGCTCATAGCCACTGCGTTGTATATATATCCGTTGCGCACTATGGAGCGGGTAGGGTATGTGGCAAGATCTTCGATAGAGCGGTTGACGAACTTCTGCTCCACGTTGTAGCTGCTGGCCACGCCCACGTGGTGGATGTCGGCCATGGGGTCCTCGTAGTCGTAGTAGGTGATTTCGGGCTGCTCGTAGGAGGCGTCGGCCATCCATGTCTCTGAGTAGGTGGTGGTGGCGGGGTTGACCACGATGTAGTAGTCCTCATCCTTGAGCATCTGGTAGCCGTCCTTCTCCACGGTGATGGTGTAGTTGCCGGGCATCACGTTCTGGAACACGTACACGCCGTTGTAGTGGGCATCGGTGGTGTAGCGTCCCACCTCGGTGTCATTCTCGTCGTAGAGCACCACGGTCACGCCGTTCAGAGGAAGCATGGCGTCGGTCGACGATGCCAGGGGCTTGTAGTAGGTGTGCTCAAACTGGGTGAACTTGTCGCGCACCACGCCGTAGATGTCGCCGGTCTTCTCCTTCTCAAGGCCGAAGATGTTGGCGATACCGCGGGCAAACTCTACGCCCTCCATGCGGTCGGCGTCCCAGTTCATGGCGCGCTGCTTCGAGGGCATGTAGGTGTGGAAGTAACCTTCGGCCAGGAAGCCGGGCACGCCGTGCTTGAGCACGCCGAGGTAGCCGCGGTATGTCTTGCCGTTGTTGGTGGTGATCGAGCTGCTGTTATAGAAGTCGATGTCGCCGAGCACGGCGCCTGAGCCCACGGCTGAGGTCTTGCGCTCGGTCCAGTGTTGGTGGGCCATCTTCAGGGCCTCCTCAGCGCAGGTCTGCGCCATCTTCTGCGAGCCGGGCACGAGGTCGGCGGTGGTCTGTGAGTCGCCCGTGCCTAAGGTCACGCCGGCGGCGTTGTTGATGTTGGAGTAGCCGCGGTAGAGTATCGACAGATAGTTGGTGTAGGAGCCACTGGCGGCGTTGGAGTGGAGCGAGAAGAACATGTCGAAGTTGTTGACCTCCACCTCTTCGCGGATTTCGGAGAGGTTGCGGTTGCACACGGTCGACAGATTGGGGTCGTGGGGGTAGGGACCGGCCATTACGTGGCTCATCACGATGTTGTTGCTCAGGTCGAGGGCGGCGCCCACGCGGTACTTGTTGGTGTTCGACTGGTTTTTGGTGCGGTCGATCTTCAGGCCATAGCTTTCGAGCTTGTCGACCACGGCGAGCATCTTGCGGATGTTGGTGTTCGACTCGTAGAATGCTGTGGTGTCGGGCGAGTTGGCCACGGTGCTGGCGTCGGTGCCGGGCTTCACTACGGTGAGCTCGCCGTTGACTTCGCGGAGTATGTCCATCGGGCGGTCGTTGCTGGTCCACGAGCCATGGCCGGGGTTGAGGTAGATGCGCAGCTGGTCGGCGGGGGTCTGGGCCGACATCATGGCACTGCCGCAAAGCATTAATGCTGAGAGAAGTAATGATTTCGTCTGCATAATGTTTCAGATGATTGGGTATTGATTTAAGTAATTTAGACCCCATCTCATAAAATTTTTAAGGCTTAGGGGAGGTTTTGGGCGGGGGATTTTCGCAAGTCGAAGAGGGAGCTTAGCGAGCTAGGTGACCGATGAGACTTGCGAAAAGCTCCGACTAAAACCGAACATCCACTAACTTAAAAACATATTTTTACGAAGTGTCGGGGTTTATGTTAATTGTTAGTATTCTTGTTAATAAACTCTGATAACCTTGTATTTGGCATAAAGTTACCTCTTGCCTCGCATCCCTGGGCTATTTTTGGCCTGCAGGCGAAGGAGCATGGCGAGCTATGTGACTGAGCCAAAGGCCAAAAATAGCTCCAAGGCTGCGACCCCTGAGCCATAAAAATTTTATGAGATGGGGTCTTATTACTGTAGCTGCAATAGATTGGATAAAGGTAAGAAGAAATTGCGAAACTATGCTCAGTGATTTTTGGTATAGTTACGATAATTTTGATTTTTTAACACCTGGCGCATTAAGGACATTAAGGACGTTAAGGACTTTGATGGGCGTTAGGGGTGACCGACTGTGCCCGGCGGTTCCGCCGCCGGGATCTGCGCCAGTGCGAGGCCCTGCTCCTTGCGCGGTGGGCAGGATGCGAAAGCGGCTGCGCGGGATGGGCGCAGCCGCTATGGTGGGGCTTATGGGTCAGCCTAAGGGGCCGTGATTACTTTGAGAGCTTCTCCTTGAGGGCAGCGAGGGCCTCGAGGTCGCCAAGGGTGGTCTTCTCGATGGGAGTGGTGAGGGCGGGAGCCTCCTCCTTGCGAGCGTTCTGGCGTTTTGCCTTGCGGGCTTCTGCCTTCTCAGCCTTAGCCGCATCCTCGAAGATGCGGCTGTGCGACAGGATGATGCGCTTTGAGTCTTTGTTGAACTCGATCACCTTGAAGTTGAGCACTTCGTCGACCTTGGCGGGGGTGCCGTCTTCTTTCACGAGGTGCTTGGGGGTGGCGAAGCCCTCAACGCCGTGAGGCAGGGCTACGACTGCGCCCTTGTCGAGCATCTCGATGATCTTGCCTTCGTGGATTGAGCCGACGGTGAACAAGCCTTCGAACTCATCCCAGGGGTTGTCCTCAAGCTGCTTGTGGCCGAGGCTGAGGCGACGGTTGTCCTTGTCGATTTCGAGCACCTGCACGTCGATGTTCTCGCCGAGCTTGGTGAACTCGCTGGGGTGTTTCACTTTCTTAGTCCAAGAGAGGTCGCTGATGTGGATCAGGCCGTCGACGCCTTCCTCGATCTCGACGAATACGCCGAAGTTGGTGAAGTTGCGCACCTTGGCGGTGTGGCGGCTGCCTACGGGGTATTTCACCTCGATATCCTCCCAAGGATCTTTCTTGAGCTGCTTGAGGCCAAGGCTCATCTTGCGGTCGTTGCGGTCGAGGGTGAGCACTACGGCGTCGATCTCGTCGCCAACTTTGAGGAAGTCCTGGGCTGAGCGCAGGTGCTGGCTCCATGACATCTCGCTGACGTGGATCAGACCTTCAACGCCGGGGGCGATTTCAACGAATGCGCCGTAGTCGGCCATGACTACTACGCGGCCGTGTACCTTGTCGCCCACCTTGAGGTCGGGGTCAAGGGCGTCCCATGGATGGGGCATGAGCTGCTTGAGGCCGAGGGCGATGCGCTTCTTCTCGTCGTCGAAGTCGAGGATTACGACGTTGAGCTTCTGACCGAGCGACACTACATCCTCGGGGTGGCTTACGCGGCCCCATGACAGGTCGGTGATGTGGATCAGACCGTCTACGCCACCCAGGTCGATGAATACGCCGTAAGAGGTGATGTTCTTGACGGTACCTTCGAACACCTGGCCCTTCTCGAGCTTGGCCATGATCTCGCACTTCTGCTGCTCGAGCTCGGCCTCGATGAGGGCTTTGTGGCTCACTACCACGTTCTTGTAATCCTGATTGATCTTTACAACTTTGAACTCCATGGTCTTGCCCACGAAGATATCGTAGTCGCGGATGGGCTTCACATCGATCTGTGAGCCGGGGAGGAAGGCCTCGATGCCGAACACGTCGACGATCATACCACCCTTGGTGCGGCACTTGATGTAGCCCGTGATGATTTCATCGTTCTCCAAAGCTGCGTTGATGCGCTCCCATGAGCGTGATGCGCGGGCTTTGCGGTGAGAGAGGATGAGCTGACCCTTGGCGTCCTCTTGGTTATCGATGAACACCTCTACTACGTCGCCGACTTTGATGTCGGGGTTGTAGCGGAACTCGCTCATGGGGATGATGCCGTCGCTCTTGTAGCCGATGTTAACCACAGCCTCTCGCTTGTTGAGGGCGATGATGGTACCGTCGATTACCTCTTTGTCCTTTACGGTGTTGAGCGATTCGTCATAAGTTTTGGTGAGTTCTTCGCGAGACTTCTCACCAGCGGTTTCACCTTTCTCGTAGGCGTCCCAGTCGAAATCTTCGATTGGAGAATTTTTTACTTCTTCAGTCATTTAAATAAGGTTAATAAATAAGGTTAATTATGGGGCGAGGGGTGACCCTGCGCCTTTTGCGGTGCAAAGATAATATTTTTTTTCGAATTAACTCGATTTCAATCGATTTATTTCGATTTCGATTTCCCTCGATTTCCCTCGATTTCGCTCGATTTCAATTGATTTCCCTCGAGCGAGGTCGAGCTCCGGCTCAGAAGCCGCCACCCTGGCCGCCTTGGCCACCCTGGCCTCCCTGGCCTCCCTGCGAGCTGCCCCCTGACGAGGCGCCTCCCTGCAGGTCGTCGTTGGTGATGCCCTTGGTGCGCTTCACCTGGGCGCGGAGCGAGCCGAAGCGGTAGCTCACCTGTAGGCTCAGGCTGCAGTTGCGGCTGTAGCGCGACCAGGCGGAGCCGTCCATGCCGTTGTTGAGCTGCTCCATCTTGAACTGGGTGTGGTAGGGGCCGATGGGGTTCATCAGTCGCAGGCGCACGGTCAGGCGGTCATCCTTGAGGAATGAGCGCTCGAGCGATACCATGTGGTTCAGGCCGCACACGCCGTCGGGCTGCATGCGGGAGTACACGCCGTCCATCCATCCGCTCAAGTACATCAGCCCCAGCGAGCCGCGGAGCTTCCAGGGGAGCTGTTGCTGCAGGCGGGCGAACACGTTGCCGGTCCAGCCGTGGTTTTTGAGGGTCACGCCGGGGATGGCATCGGGGTTCTCAAATTGGTTGTAGTTGGCTCCGGCGTTGACCATCAGCGAGGTCTTCTCTGTGATGGCCCACTGGCCGAAGAGGTTGAACGACAGGGTGCGGGTGCGTCCGATGTTGTTGTAGTCGGAGTATAGGATGTTGTCGCGGGCCTCCTGCACGGCGATGATGCCGTTGTCGGTGAACGAGTAGCCGGCGGTGAAGTCGAGGTTGAAGCGCTGGGTGAAGAGTGAGTAGTTGAGGTTGAGCTGGTGGTAGCGGGCGCTCTCAAGGTTGGGGTTACCGGTGCTCACCGACGTTGGTGTCTCGTTGACGGCGGGGTTGAGGTAGTTGATGCCGGGGCGGTTGATGCGCATGCCATACGACAGCTTCACGTTCTGGCGGTCGTTGATGTCGTAGCTGATGGCGGCGTTGGGCACCCAGTCGCTGAGCGATGCTGAGTAGGGGGTGCCGCCGCCGTCGGGGTATTTGGCGTCGAAGTGGCTCCACTCGTAGCGCAGGCCGGCGCGGAAGTTCCAGCGCTTCACCGTGGCGCGGTAGTCGGCATATCCTGCTGCCACCTGGGTCACATGGCGGAAGTTGTCGAAGGTGGTGTTAAGGCCCACGTAGTCGTAGGTTGAGCGGGCGCGCGACAGGCGGTTGATGTACTTGGCGCCTATGTCGAGCTTGTGGATCTGCCCGTAGGGGCGCGACCAGTCGAGCTGCACTGTGTTCTCGGTCTGGCGGGGCTTGGAGTCGGAGATGATGCCGGTGTAGCCCCATGCGGTGCCTACCATGTCGGTGTAGTCGACGATCGAGGCTGAGCGCTGGTTGTCGATGTCGAGCTGGTACGACAGGGTGATGGTCTCACCTTTGCGGCGGGTCGACCGCTGATAGTTCAGTGCTCCGCCGATGCCTAAGTACGACTGGTGCGGGCTGGTGGTCAGGCTGTTGTAGCTATAGTCAATCGTGCCGTCGCCGCGGCTCATCGTCGTACTGCCCAGGTCGTACTGGCGCATGCGGAAACCGTTGGCGAAGAATTCGGCTGTGATCAGGTTCAGCGAGTCGATTTCCAACGAGGCGTCAAATCCGCCCCAGCTGCCGGTCATGTTGCGTTGCGAGCGCGACGAGCCTTGCAGGCGGTTGCCGGTCTGGTCGAAGGTGTAGTCGCTCCATCCGGTCTGGTTCTGCCCCTTGCCTGAGTGCTGCCATAGGCCGGCGTAGGGCGAGATGGTGAATTTGCCGGTCTGGGCTGTCAGGTTGATGTAGGCGGCCGAGGGGATGAAGTTCTCGCTCGAGGAGGCTCCGATGCCCACGTAGCCGGTCACGCCGTTCATCGATGCGGCGTCGTTGGTCACTATGTTGAGTATCGCGCCCACGCCCTCGGCGTCCTCGCGCGCTCCGGGATCAGTGATCACCTCGATGCGCTTGATGGTCGACGCGGGTAGTCCCTTGAACAGCTCTTTGGAGTTGTTGGTGTACGCTGTCGAGGGGCGGCCGTTGCGGTAGATGCGGAAGTCGGTCTGCCCCTTCACCCTGATCGTGCCGTCCTCGTCGACGGTCACCAGGGGCACCTTGCGGAGCATGTCCTGGAGGTTGGAGGTTTTGGCCTCGGAGTCGGCTTGCACGTCATACCCCAAGCGGTCGATTTCCTTGACCACCAAGGGGCGCTGGGCCACGACCGACACCTCGTTGAGCACGTTGGCGGCTTCGGTCATCAGCACCCGGCCCACGTCGGCGACGGGCGACTGTGAGGTAACGGCGAAGTCGACAGCGGCGGTGTTCTTGCCCACGGCTGAGGCGCGCAGGGTGTAGTCGCCGGCGGCTTTCAGAGGTAGTGTGAAGCGGCCATCCTCGTCGGCGGCTGCTATTGCGGCCACTGTGGCGGTGTCGGCTGCGGGATATACGCGGATGGTGGTAAATGGATCAGTGGTGCCGTCTGAGGCTACGGTCTGTCCTGTCACTGAGTATGTTATGGCCATGGCGGTCATAGCTCCGCCCAGGGCCAGCAATGTGATTAATGGTCGTAATGACATATCAATGATAAAGGGCTTCGATTTCTCTCGATTTAATTCGATTTAGGGAGGTTCTATTTTTTGCTTCCCGACACCCAAGGCCGAACCCAATGACCCTGTTATGTCGGTTTGAGGACTATTCCTCAAACGCAAAGTTAAACTTTATTTTTGATTTGCCAAAATGTCATATGTAACTTTTTTTTGGGGGGGGGGTA
>CAZVNS010000044.1:0-12357 GCA_964628905.1 uncultured Muribaculaceae bacterium
TTCTATAAGCTCCCCACCAAAACACAGGGATTTGTACGTGTCCCAATTTTTCTCCGAATTAACCTTTTAAAAAAAGTTATTAAATTCTATTAACACGCGTGTGCTTTTTCCGCTACACTATTTCTTGTAACTTTGTGGTGAATATGGAAAAGATACTACCCCCTTTGGCCGAGCGAATGCGCCCGCGCACGCTCGATGATTATATAGGTCAGGAACATCTCGTAGGCCCGGGTTGCATACTTCGCCGCATGATTGAGTCAGGCAAAGTAGCCTCATTCATACTCTGGGGACCTCCCGGTGTGGGTAAAACCACCCTGGCGCGCATCATCGCCAACACCACGCAGTCGCCATTCTATACCCTGAGCGCCGTCAGCGCCGGCGTCAAGGATGTGCGCGACGTGATCGAGAAGTGCCGCGCCGACGCCCAAAGCATGTTCTCGCAGGGACGCCCCATACTTTTCATCGATGAAATCCACCGCTTCAGCAAGTCACAGCAAGACTCGCTGTTGGGAGCTGTCGAGAGCGGCATCGTCACGCTAATCGGTGCCACCACCGAAAATCCCTCATTCGAGGTGATCCGACCCCTGCTGTCCAGAGCCCAAGTCTACACACTCCGACCCCTCGAGGCGTCACAGCTTCAGATGCTTCTCGACCACACCCTCAACCACGATGAGATACTCTCGCGCCGGGCAGTAGACGTGGAGCAGACCGACGCTCTCTTCCGCTTCGCCGGGGGGGATGCCCGCAAGATGCTCAACATCCTCGACCTGCTCGAGCAGTCGACACCCGCGGGTGAAACGATAGTGATCAACGACAAAGTGGTCACCGACCGTCTGCAGGAGAACCCCGCCGCCTACGACAAGCAGGGGGAGATGCACTACGACATCATATCAGCATTCATCAAAAGCATGCGCGGCAGCGACCCCGACGCCGCCGTCTATTGGCTGGCCCGCATGATCGCAGGAGGTGAGGACCCCGAATTCATAGCCCGCCGCATGGTAATCCTCGCGGCTGAGGATATCGGCCTGGCCAATCCCAACGCCCTGCTGCTGGCCAACACCACGTTTGAAGTGATACGCAAAATCGGCATGCCCGAGGGACGCATCCCCCTGGCCGAATGTGCGGTTTATCTCGCCACCTCCCCTAAGGGCAACTCCGCGTACATGGCCATCGACCGAGCATTAGCCACGGTGCGATCCACCGGCGACCTCCCCGTGCCGTTGCACCTGCGCAATGCCCCCACATCGCTGATGAAGGAGATGGGCTACGGCCACGACTACAAGTATGCCCACGACTACCCGGGCAACTTCGTACGCCAGCAATTCCTCCCCGACTCTCTGAGCAACCAACGCTTCTGGCAACCCTGCGACAACCCCGCCGAGCAGCGCCTCGCCGACCTCCAGCGCTCCCGCTGGGGCACATCCAAGTGACCCGCTCTAATGTGCCCCCTGCGGCATTAGGCTGGTGAAGCAACTCCCACCCGCGCCGTTGCGAGCGTGTGGATGACGTCGCACTTCACCCACCATCATCCTCGGATAGGTTGAACTTGACATTGATCGGAACAAGGCTGTTGAAACATCGTATACCAATGCCTAACCAAAATCAAATCCCCACGAATAAATTCGCGGGGATTGAAACGTTACGCATCCTGTTGCGGGAAATTCTATTTTACAGTTTGATTACACCCTGCCGCTCCGGGCATTATTCGCCGGCGAGCGTCATCCGCAGGCGGTCCATCAGCGACGGGCCTTTGAGATTGACGTGCACGTCGACTTTGTCGCTGTTTTTGCGCAGGAATATGATCGACGATTGGAGCACTATGGCCACATGCCTTTCGAAATCGAGGATGGCATGGATGCGGTCAAGCGGTATCTCATGGAATGGTGAATCGGCGGCGAGCGAGCCTATCACCAGCTTCTTGTCGTCAATATCTATCTTTTGAGCCTCAAGCGAGGAGTCAAACAGCAACCCCACGTTGAGCATGTCCACGCTTTTGGGACGATGCTTGTATTTCCTATATATAGATTCTATTACCTGTTTAGTAATCATTTTTAAAGATATTTTTCCGAGTTAACAAATCCGTCGGAGAAATCACTTCGGCGATTACGGAGATATAACAACTCGATGTCAAAAGATGTTGACGAGGGTTAATAGTTGTGACAGGATTGTCACATCAAAGTGCGCATTATTATGCAACGTTAACCACGCCCTTATACTCATTAAGTAGAGTTAAATGCCTTGCTTACACACAGTTGCCAAATGAGAAATATTCTCTCTATAACAATTGTTATTTAATATATTTTTAGATTTCTAAAACCATATTTTAATAATCGATGCGGGCTGTCGGCAGTTTGCAAACAGCCCGCATCGGTATATCTGAAGTGTGGGAACTATCAGGCGAGGAAGCCCAGGAGCACACCTGCGGCCACGGCTGAGCCAATAACACCGGCCACGTTGGGGCCCATGGCATGCATCAGCAGATAGTTCGACGGATCGTATTCGAGGCCTAAGTTGTTGGAGATGCGAGCCGACATGGGCACGGCCGATACGCCGGCGTTACCAATCAGAGGGTTGATTTTCTTTGACTTGGGCAATACCAGGTTGAACAGCTTCACGAAGATTACTCCCGAGGTAGAGGCGATGATGAATGCCATGAAACCGAGGAAGAAGATGAAGATGGTCTCCCGGGTGAGGAACTCTGAAGCCTGGGTCGAGGCGCCGACGGTCATACCCAACAGGATAGTGACGATGTCGGTCAGGGCGTTGCTGGCGGTCTTGGCCAAACGGGTGGTCACACCGCACTCGCGAAGCAGGTTACCGAAGAAGAGCATACCCAACAGGGGCAGGCCTGAGGGCACTACAAAGCAAGTAAAGAGCATACCCACGATGGGGAATATGATCTTCTCGTTCTGGCTCACGGCGCGAGCGGGCTTCATCTTGATCAAGCGCTCCTTCTTGGTAGTGAACAGGCGCATGATCGGGGGCTGAATCACGGGCACAAGGGCCATGTAGGAGTAAGCCGACACGGCGATCGCTCCCATCAAGTTGGGGGCTAACTTCGACGACAGGAAGATTGCAGTCGGGCCGTCGGCACCGCCGATGATGGCGATGGCTCCTGCCTGGTCGGGGGCAAAGCCAAGAGCGGTTGCCACCATATAGGCTCCGAAGATACCAAACTGGGCGGCTGCTCCGATGAGCATCAACTTGGGGTTGGCGATCAGGGCCGAGAAGTCGGTCATAGCGCCGATGCCAAGGAAGATCAGCGGAGGATACCATCCGGCGCTCACACCATTATATAATATGTTGAGCACCGAACCCTCTTCGTAGATACCGATCTCCAGACCAGCTTCAGTGTTGAACGGCACATTGCCGATGAGCATACCGAAGCCGATGGGCACTAAGAGCATCGGCTCGAAATCCTTCTTGATGGCAAGCCAGATGAAGAACAAGCCCACAGCAAGCATCACGAAGCACTGCCATGTGGCGTTGTAGATTCCGGTGAGATGCCAGAACTCTTGAAGGTTCTGCATTAAAAAGTCACCAAACATTGCTGTATACGATTAGGGTTATTCGATGGTGAGCAGCACGGTGCCTTCGAGCACTGAGTCGCCAGCGTTGACATTGATTGATGCCACCTTGCCGTCGCGTCCGGCATGGATGGCGTTCTCCATCTTCATGGCCTCAAGCATCAGCACGGTATCGGCAGCCTTGACGGTGTCGCCTACCTTCACGTTGATTGAGAGCACTACGCCGGGCAGGGGGGCCTTGACGGCACTGGCTCCGCCGGCGGTTGAGGCAGCCTTGTTGATTATCTTCTCGCCGGTGGCTGTGCGGGGGGCTGCAGCTGGGCGGTTGGAACGGGCGATATTGACGGGAGCGGCCTTCTTCTGGTCGATTTCCACGCGGTAGGGTGTGCCGTTGACATCTACATCTGCGATATTGTCGACGATGTCGCCCACCGACACGCGGTATGTATTACCGTTGATTTTATACTTATATTCTTTCATTGCGATTACTGGTATTGGGGTTTACGGTTAACGTTTAGTGGGGAGCTGACGCATATTGTAGATCTTTGAGCTCCAGGGCGAGTAGGCCTTCTTCACCTTGTTGATGGTGAGCACGGTCTGCTCCTGGTCATGAGCGTTGAGATGGTCGTGGAGGGCCATAGCGATGGCGGCGATCTCCTCACCCGAGTCATGGTCGGGACGCTCGGCGCGGACAGCTGCTTCCTGGCCTGTGGCACGCATCTTGTTGCGTGAAGCGATGTTGGCGCTGATGCGGTTGATGATGTAGAAGCAGATGCACAGCACCAGCAGGGCTGCGAACACGATGCACATGGCCATCAATGTCAGTGCGAAGCCATGCTCGTCGCGCTCACGGAAGTTTTCCACCTTGCTGTTGGTGTCCTTGATCTTGTTGGCGCTTGAGGGGGTGATTGGCTTGGCCACTACTCCCTTGGCGTCGGCTATGCCGTCGCGGAGCTCCCAGTCGTTGGCGTCGAAGGCGGTGCTGAGCTTGTTGGCGCGCTCGCCATCCTCCTTGCGTGCGTAGGTCTGGTCGGCCTTGAGGTCGGCGGGGATCACTACCTCGTCGATCAGCGTCTTGCCGTCGGCGTCATAAACTCCAATCCAGTTTTGCTCACCGGGCTTAAGGGTGAAGCTCATGTGGAATGTACCCTTTGAGGGTGCGCCATCAGCCCAGAAGAGCACGTGCTGGCGTGTGGGGATCTCGGTGTTGACATCCCCTAAGGGCACGGGGTACTTCTTGGGGTCGTTCTTATCGTTGGTGATGTACACGCTCGATATCTCCAGCGGGCCGTAGGTGGAGTTGAACAGCTCCACCCAGGCATGATGCTCGCCGTAGTCGTCGACCACGCTGGTATCGTTCTTCACCATCACCTCGTTGATGCGCAGGCCGCGGCGCCCTTGGGCATAAACGCTCGCGGCGCAGCCGAGCAAGGCGATGATGAGTATAAATAGTCCTTTCTTCATTGTAGTCGCGGTTGAAGATTACAGGGGTATGTTGCCGTGCTTCTTCGCGGGGTTGAGCACCTTCTTGGTGGCAAGCTGCTGCAGCGCGCGGATGATACGGAAACGTGTGTTGCGGGGCTCGATCACGTCGTCGATGTAGCCATACTTGGCAGCGTTGTAGGGGTTGCAGAAGAGCTTGTTGTACTCTGCCTCCTTCTCGGCCAGCACTGCCTTGGGATCCTCGGCGGCTTTGGCTTCCTTGGCGTAGAGCACCTCAACGGCTCCGGCACCACCCATCACGGCGATCTCGGCCGTAGGCCATGCATAGTTCATGTCACCGCGGAGCTGCTTGCAGCTCATCACGATGTGTGAACCGCCGTAGCTCTTGCGCAGAGTTACTGTCACCTTGGGCACGGTGGCCTCGCCGAAGGCGTAGAGCAGCTTGGCGCCGTGGAGGATCACGCCGTTGTACTCCTGACCGGTGCCTGGAAGGAAGCCGGGCACGTCGACCAGTGTAACCAACGGGATGTTGAAAGCGTCGCAGAAACGTACGAAGCGAGCGGCCTTGCGCGAAGCGTTGCTGTCGAGCACGCCGGCAAGATATTTGGGCTGGTTGGCCACGATACCCACGGCCTGGCCGTTAAAGCGGGCGAAACCAATGATGATGTTCTTGGCGTACTCGCGCTGGATTTCCAGGAACTCACCGTTATCGATGATGGCGCCGATCACCTCATACATGTCGTAGGGGCGGTTGGCTGAGTCGGGGATGATCTCGTTGAGCGAGTCCTCCAGACGGTCGATGGGGTCGGTGCACTCCACTACCGGGGGCTCCTCGAGATTGTTCTGGGGGATGTAGCTGAAGAGCCTGCGGATGGTCTGGAGGGTCTCCTCGCCGTCCTCGCAAGCGAAGTGGGCCACACCGCTCTTCTGGGCGTGCACCTCAGCACCACCGAGCTGATCCTGGGTCACATCCTCGCCGGTGACGGTCTTCACCACCTTCGGGCCGGTCAGGAACATGTAAGAGATGCCCTTGGTCATGATGGTGAAGTCGGTGAGCGCGGGTGAATAAACGGCACCGCCGGCGCAGGGGCCGAGGATGGCTGAGATCTGGGGGATCACGCCTGATGCCATGATGTTGCGCTGGAATATCTCAGAGTAGCCCGCAAGGGCGTTGATACCCTCCTGGATGCGGGCGCCGCCTGAGTCGTTGAGGCCAATCACGGGGGCTCCCATCTTCATGGCCATATCCATCACTTTGCAAATCTTCAGCGCCATGGTTTCTGAAAGCGAGCCGCCAAACACGGTGAAATCCTGGGCGAACACATACACCAGGCGACCCTCGATTGTGCCGTAGCCGGTCACCACACCGTCGCCAAGGTATGATTTCTTCTCCTGGCCAAAGTTGGTGCAGCGGTGGCGCACAAACATGTCGAGTTCCTCAAACGAACCCTCGTCGAGCAGCTGGGCGATGCGCTCGCGGGCTGTGTATTTACCCTTATCGTGCTGTTTCTGTATGGCCTTCTCGCCACCGCCGATACGGGCTTCATTGCGCAGGGCTATAAGCTCCTGTACTTTTTCAAGTTGTGTACTCATCAGTGAGTTATTGATTGGTTGTTGTGATTAGTTACATTTTTTGGGATCCTCGCACAGTTCAATCAGCGTGCCGCAGGTCGATTTGGGGTGCAGGAATGCTATATTCAGGCCCTCAGCGCCCTTGCGGGGAGCCTTGTCGATGAGCTTGCAGCCCTTCCCCTCAGCCTCAGCCAGAGCGTTGGCCACGCCATCCTCCATCGCGAACGCGATGTGCTGGATACCGCCGCGGCCGCCATTCTTCTCGATGAATTTGGTGATAGCGCTCTCGGGAGCGGTGCCCTCAAGAAGCTCTATTTTGGTTTGGCCCACCTGGAAGAAGGCGGTCTTTACTTTCTGGTCAGCTACTTCTTCGATGGCGAAACATTTAAGGCCAAGGATGTTTTCGTAGAAGGGGATTGCCTCTTCGAGGCTGGGCACTGCGATGCCCACGTGCTCAATGTGAGAAATTTTCATGATAGTTTATCATTTATTTGTAATTCGTTAATTCGCACTGCGTTACAGCTCCGCCCGGGGCGCAGCCGCACACTATAGGCTCCCATGAGCCCACAATTCGCTACAAATGTACACAATTTTTTGCAATCAACAACGCATTTTTTCAATCATTAACCCCAATTAGCCGCCGCTTGAGCAATTATTATTATATTCGCGACATGAACTTGATCAAATCACTCACCGCACTGGCCGCCGCCACCATCGTAGCACTCGGCCTCAACTCAGCCTCGGCTCAGACCCCCCTGGCCGACTCCACCGTATCACCCCTCAACAAGCGCTACCTCGACATGGCTGCCCGGGCCGACTCTGCCATCAACGCCCGCGACTGGCAGCTCGCCGAGCAACTCCTCCAGCAGACCATGGAGCTCAAGCCCGGCGACCCATCCAACGTGCTGCTGATGTCAAACCTCGGCATCGTACGCCAGCAGATGGGCAACCTCCAGGGAGCCATCGACGCCCTCTCCGCCGCCAACTCACTGGCACCGGCCTCGGTGACAGTGCTCACCAACCGCGCCCGCCTATACGTCGCCATGGGCGAGAAGGACAAAGCCGTAAAGGACTATGAGCGAGTGATGCAGCTCGACTCCACTCTCATCGAGCCTTACTTCTACCGCGGCATGATCGCCTTCTCTCGCGGCGACATCGTGCAGTGCGACTCCGACTTCGCCCGACTCAAACACATGGCCCCCGACGACGACTACACCCTCATCGCCCAAGCCACAGTGTGCACCGCCACCGGACGCAACGCCGACGCCGTCGACTACTACAAACGCCTGATCGAACGCGAACCCGCCAGCGAATACTACGGCGGACTCATCGAAAACTACATCACAATGGGCGAATACAACCTCGCCGGTGAAGCCATCGGCGAAGCAATGCACCTATACCCCGTCGACCCCGACTTCTACGTAGCCCGAGCTGTGCTCAACAAAAAGCGATACATGGTCGACGAAGCCAAAGCCGACGCACGACGCGCTGTACAGCTCGGAGCCAACCCCGACCAAGTCAACGACATCCTCAACAACAACTAACCCCACCCCCACTCTCGACCTCCCTCGACTTAATTCGATTTCTCTCAATTTAATTCGATTTATTTCAACTTAATTCGACTTATTTCGACTTAATTCGACTTCCCTCGCCCCCGAGGCGCCGCCAGCGTCCCGTGCCCCGCCGCTGTGCGGCGGCGGTCTGCAAACGCTGCCTCAAATAGCAAGTGGCCGAGCCAAGCTCAGCCACTCAGTATCCCCGTGGGGAGTCGAACCCCAATCGGTGGAACCGGAATCCAATATTCTATCCATTGAACTACGGGGACTTACGATGTCAGGGCGACAGTTTGCCACCATTTGACGCGGCAAAATTACTGGAAATTTTGTAAGTTTGCAACCACAATGGATGTAAAAATCGAACATTCATGGCGCCGGGCGCTCGCAGCGGAGTGGGACAAGGAGTATTTCCGCCGTCTCACCGACTTCGTGCGCCAGGCCTACAGCTCTTCTACGGTGTTCCCCCCGGGGCGGCAGATTTTCGCGGCTTTCGACGCCTGCCCCTTCGACCGGGTCAAGGTGGTGATCCTTGGTCAAGACCCCTATCATGATGTGGGTCAAGCCAATGGACTGTGCTTTTCAGTCAACCCGGGGGTGCAGCTGCCGCCGTCGCTGGTCAACATTTTCAAGGAGGTGAGCGCTGACACGGGTCGGCCGATGCCCACCGATGGCGACCTCAGCCGCTGGGCGCGCCAGGGTGTGCTGCTGCTCAACTCTACGCTGACGGTGGAGGCCCACCGCGCCGGTTCGCACCAGCGCCGCGGTTGGGAGGAGTTTACCGACGAGGTAGTGGCCCGGCTTGCCAGCGACCGTCAGGGCTTGGTGTTCATGCTCTGGGGGAGCTACGCCATACGCAAGGGGGAGCTGATCGACCGCTCTCGCCACCTGGTGCTCACATCCCCCCACCCGTCGCCGCTGTCGGTCCACCGCGGCTTCTTCGGCAACCACCACTTCACCCGCGCCAATGCTTACCTCGAGCAGCAGGGCCTCACCCCAATCCAATGGTAACCAACATGAAAATCCCAACTCTTCTCACAGCCCTCTTGGTGGTCTCGACTCTCACGGCCGCGCAGCTCGACACTCGCCAGGGGTGCTTCGACCCGCGCTTCCGCACGTTGACGGTCGATGTCGAGGGCATCGACATGGCGCCCCCGATCATCAACCTCGGCGCCGGCGACCGCATCGTCGTCACCTTCGACGAACTCGCCGACGACCACTCTTATCTCCGCTACTCGCTGATCCACTGCAACTCTGACTGGCGCCCGTCGCAGTTGGTTGAGTCGGAATATGTGTCGGGCTTCAACCAGGCTGACATCACCGATTATGACTATTCGCGAGGCACGTCAGTCCACTACGTCCACTATTCGCTTGCAATCCCCAACGACGACATCGCACCTTTGGTGTCGGGCAACTACCTGCTGCAGGTGTGGGAGGACACCAACCCCGACGTGATCCTCGTGCAGGCGCGCTTCATGGTGGCCGAAGGGGGAGCGAGTATCAGCGGCGACATCTCGTCGCGTACCGACATCGACTACAACAGCTCGCACCAGCAGCTCACACTGCGCATCGACACCGACCGCGGGCAGGTGGGTGACCCCTTCAACGACCTGATAGTGAAGGTGCAGCAGAACTCGCGGCTCGACAACGAAGTCACCCTCCCCCACCCCTCGCGCGTGGCCGGCTCGACATCCTACTACGAGCACCTCAACCCGCTGATCTTCGCCGCCGGCAACGAGTACCGCCGCTTCGAGGACTCATCGGTATCATTCCCCGGCATGGGCATCTACGCCATCGACTATTACGACCCCTATTATAACTTCACCCTCACCGCCGACGCGCCCCGCTCCGCTGAGCCTTACAGCTACGACCAGACCCAGCACGGGCGCTTCCGCGTGCGCGAGTACAACTCCGCCCAGAGCGAGCTCGAGGCCGACTACGCCGTGGTGCATTTCACCCTCTACGCCGACCAGATGCCCGGCCGTCGGGTCTACATCGATGGCGACATGGTCAACCGCCGCCTCGACCCTGAGTCGGAGATGCACTACAACCCCGCCACCGGCCGCTACGAGCGCTCGATGCTTCTCAAGCAGGGCGCCTACAACTACCAATATCTCGTCTACCCCACACGCCCCGGGGAGTCAGCCACAGCCCCCATCGAGGGAGACTTCTACCCCACGGTCAACGAATACCTAATCACAGTCTACAACCGCCCGCCAGGCGCGCGCTACGACCGCCTCATCGGCGCCCAGCTCCTGCTCTTCAACCACTGACCTCCTCGATTTCACTCGATTTAATTCAACAACTTAACAACTTAAAAACTCCTCCCATTGCTACAGATCAAAGATACACTCGTCTCTCTCGACCTTGCCGAACGCTACTTCTGCTGCGACCTCGACGCATGCCATGGCGCATGCTGCATCGAGGGTGACGCCGGCGCGCCCATCACCACCGACGAATATGAGCGCCTGCGGCAGGTGCACCCCGTGGTCGAACCCGACCTCACCCCCGCCGGCCGCCAGGCCATCGCCGAAGGTGGCGTGGGCTACCGCGACCCTGAGGGGGAGCTGGTGACCACCATCGTCGACGGCCGCGACTGCGCCTTCTGCACCTACGCCCCCGGGGGCATGTGCCTCTGTGCCATCGAGAAGGCCTACCGCGAGGGTCGCACCGACTTCCGCAAGCCGCAGTCATGTTACCTCTATCCCGTGCGGCTCACGCGCTATCCCACATTCACCGCCGTCAACTATCACCGATGGAAGATATGCAAGCCCGCCGAGGTGCTGGGGCGACGCATGGGGATACGGCTGTATGAGTTCCTAAAGCAGCCGCTGACTGACACCTTCGGCCAGGAGTGGTACGATGAGCTGGCGCTAACCTGCCGCGAATACCTCAAGCAATATCCGAGTTAAGTCGAGTTAGGTCGAGGGAAGTCGAGGGAAGTCGAGGGGGGCGAGGTGAGGCATCACTTGATGCCGCGGGAGTCGAGCCAGGCGCGGTAGCGGCGGGCGTTGCGCTGATGGGTGGCGTAGTCGGCGGCAAACTCATGATACCCCGGGCGGTCGACGCTGGCGCACATATACAGATACCTCTGCTCCGGAGCCGTGAGCACGCGGTCGATGGTGGCCTGTTCGGCGATGCGTATCGGTCCCGGGGGGAGTCCGGCGTAGCGGTAGGTGTTGTAGGGGGAGTCGACGCTCACGTCGGTGATGCGCTGCAGCGCGGGGTCGCCAAGGGCGAACTTCACCGTCGGGTCGGCCTGGAGCTTCATGCCGCGGCTTAGGCGGTTGAGGTAGAGCCGCGCCACAGCGGGCTGCTCCTGCGCCTTGTTTGTCTCCTCCTCGACGATCGACGCCAGGGTCGACACCTCGACCGGCGTCAGTCCCAAGACCCGGGCCCGGGCTTGCCGCTCATCGTTCCAGAATCGCTTATAGTCGCCGCGCAAGCGCATGATGATATCCTCCGCCGACGCTGTCCAGTACACCTCATGGGTGTTGGGGACGAAGAGCGCCGGGTATGTCTGCTGGTCGTCGTAACCCTCGCGGGTGAGCACCGAGTCGATGGCCGCCGCGAGCTGCTGATCTGACGCCTCCACCCGGGGGGCGATGTGCGCCACCATATCGTCGACGGTGCGCACGCCGGGGAAGGTGAACCTCACCGGGGTCTGGCGCCCTCGGGCCACGGTGCGGGCTATGCGCCACGCCGCGGTGCCGGAGGCTACGCGGTAGGCGCCGTGCGAGCCGGCGGGGGTGCCGTCCTGGATGGCCCACAGACGGTAGACGCGCGCGCCCATGTCAGGGCCGAGCGCGTCGGTGAGCGACGCCCGCACCTGCGGCTCATCGCTCCCTGCGGGGATGTAGACCCACGCATCGTCACCCTCATACGGAGCGCTGACGTAGAGCCACAGCAGCCCCGCCGCTATCAGCAGCGCCGCCACAGTGCTCGTCAATATCACAATCGCCCGTTTCATCACCGCGAATATACATCATTTTCCCGAAATGTCGGACTTGTCGGACTGGTCAGAGCGGTCGGAGGGGAGGCTTTTGTGGACGTCAAGGCCTGCCACAGTCCGTTGTCTGTCCATATAGATGAGGAATTTAATTTTATTGCCCTCAATTTACGAAAAATGTGCCAAGAGCACGGTATCTAAAGACAGATAAGTTGCGGTGGCCTTGACCTTTTTATTCTGCCGGTGTAAAAAATCCCCAATTTTTGGGTCACATACAAATCCCTGTGTTGAAAATTTATGAATATGGATGTTT
>CAZVNS010000045.1:0-12334 GCA_964628905.1 uncultured Muribaculaceae bacterium
GGATAAGTTTCTATAAGCTCCCCACCAAAACACAGGGATTTGTACGTGTCCCTAAATTTGTCCTATTATTGTATGACCTAAATCATTTTATCAAAAATGAAGAATGTAATTATCTCAGCAGCAATAGTATTATTCGCCCTTGGACTGTCATCTTGCATTAAAGAGAAACCCCAACAGTGGGAATACAAGATAGTCAAAATTGAAGGTACAGACAACGGTAAATTTGACAATCTAACATTTGAAGACCCCACAAAAAAACTTAACAATCTCGGTGAAGACGGATGGGAAGTAGTGTCAACCTACACAGAGCATCAAACAGTTCACCCAAACTTCGGAAATGAGGAATATGTAACAGGTCTCCAACCTAATACACGAACATCTGTTGTCAATTTTGTACTTAAACGTAAGGTTTCTTTCAAGAACTAATCAGTAAAACGAAGCAGGCGGATACTCTGGATGGGTATCCGTCTGTGTTGTTTATGTGATTAGATAGGGGTCAGATGGTGCGCTCGATAGGCCAGACGAAGGCGCGGAGTCCGAGCTTGGGGGTTTCGAGATCCATGGCGTGGAGCTGGTCGAGCACGTTATCTACGCGGTGGTCATCGACCATGGTGAGGATTGAGCAGGCGAGCGATGGCCATGCGTGAGAGCCGTAGTGGGGCTCACCGTTGACCGTACCGCGACCCTGCACCTGCTCCCAGGCTGTGAAGCCGCGGCAGTTGGACTTCTCGAGCATTGTGACGATACGGTCGTAGTATGCTTGGTCGAATGCTATGAATATTGCTTTCACGATTTCAGGGAATTAAATGATTGTTAAGAGTTTTGCTTGGCTCGAACCTTACGGAGCTGCTTGCGGGTACGTCGGATGCCCACGTAAGCGAAGATGCAGTAGAGGGTGGGCACGAACAGTAGTGTGAGGATGGTCGACACCGTGAGGCCACCGATCACGGCAGTACCCATTGGTCGCCACATCTCAGCGCCCTGGCCTGTGCCGATTGCCATAGGCACCATACCGAGGATAGTAGTAAGCGTGGTCATCACCACGGGACGCAGACGTGACTTACCTCCGAGGATCACGGCTGAACGTATCGACATGCCGCGTTCGCGGTTGAGTGAGATGTAGTCGATGAGCACGATACCATTCTTCACCACGATGCCGATCAGCATAATCGCTCCGATGAGCGACATCACGTTGAGTGTATGTCCGCTGATGTATAGGATGATGAACACTCCGGAGAATGCGAAAAGCAGTGAGGTCATGATGATCGCCGGATAGGTGTAGCTCTCAAACTGTGCCGCCATCACGATATAAACCAGTATGATAATCAGGGCAGCAAGTGTGAGTAGGTCTTTGAACGAGTCCTGCTGATCCTCGTAGCTACCTGCGAGCTCTATGTTGATGCCCACCGGAATGTCCATCTTGTCGATTTCGGCATTTGCGGCCTCCACCACCTGGCTCATTGGAACACCGTCGACCACAGTCGACACGGTGACAATACGCTCGCGGTCCTTGCGCTCAATAGTGGGTGGGGTGAAGCGCTCCACGACCTTACCCACTTCCTTAACTTTGACGGGAGTGCCGGCGGGAGTGATGATGTTGATGTTCTCAATGTCGGCGAGCGACTGGCGGTGGGCAAGATCGTACATCACCTTGATGTCGTACTCCTCTCCATCCTCGCGGTATTGAGATGCTATTGAACCGTTAATACGGTTGCGCAGCGCGGTAGCTGCAGTGGCAAGGTTAAGCCCGTGCATGGCGAGCTTCTCACGGTCAAAGTCTACTTGATACTCAGGTTGGTAGTCGGCGCGTGATATACGCACGTCGGCTGTGCCGGGAATGGTGTTGAGTATGCGTGTGAGGCGTTGAGCCACGGAGTCTGTCTCAGTGAAGTCGTAACCGTAGATTTCGAAGTCGACAGTAGACTGACCACCCATCGAGCTCCCTCGGTTACCACCAACGTTGACTTGGACCTTGGAGAATTCGGGGTAACGTTTGAGGTCTTCACGCATCAGTTTGGCGATTTCGATGATTGAGCGGTCGCGGTCGCCGGGGTCGCTCAGTCGTATATTCATCGACACGATGTGGGGGCCGTTGTCGCTCAGCGAACTCCAGGTGTTGTCGCTTGAGGCTGTACCTGAGGTGTAGTTCAAAACCTGTATCTCGGGGTACTTTTCGCGCCATTCGCAGGCAAGACGCGCGGTGACTTCGTTTGTCACTTCCACGCGTGTGCCGATGGGCAGCTCAAGATTGACTCCGAGGCGGCCATCGTCGGCAGTGGGGAAGAACTCTGTGCCGACATTGCGCACCAGGAATATCGACCCAACAAAGATAGCGGCGCACACGATTATAGTGACAAGTTTGTGCGAAACCACTTTGGTCAAGAGCCATGCGTAAGCATTGTCGAATGCGTCAAGGCCGCGGTTGATGGGGGTGAACAGCAGCTTGTAAATGCGTCCGTGGCGGTTGTTGCGCTTGAGCAGCTGAGAGCAAAGCATGGGGGTGAGCGACAAGGCGCAGATGGTGGAGATGATCATCATGATGGTGACCATCCAGCCTAACTGGCGGAAGAGCACGCCGGTCATGCCTGTGACAAGTGTCAGCGGGAAGAATACGGCGATAAGTGTGAGCGTTGAAGCGATTACTGATACCGCCACCTCGTTGGTGCCATGCACGGCGGCCTGCTTGGGATCGGATCCTCGCTCAATATGGGTAGTGACATTCTCAAGTACGACTATCGCGTCGTCGACCACCATACCGATTGATATCGATAGCGCCGATAGCGAAACGATGTTCAAGCTGTTGCCTGTAATCGCAAGGTAGATGAATGAGGCGATCAGCGAGATGGGGATGGTGATTGTGATGATCAATGTGGCTCGCCAACGTCCAAGGAAAACGAAGACCACGATCACCACAAACAGCAGCGCATAGAGCACTGTCTCGGTCAATGAGGCTATAGTGTTGCGGATATTGTCGGAGGTGTCGACGATTACTCCGAGCTTCACGTCAGAGGGGAGGCGCTTTTGAAGCTGAGGAAGCATCTTGAGCACTTGCTCAGAAATCTCCACGGAGTTGGCGCCTGACTGCTTCTGGATGATGATCATGGCGCCCTTGTTGCCGTCGTTGTAGGTCTGCTGGGCACGCTCTTCGAGGGAGTCGTCGATGGTGGCCACATCCTTGAGGTAGATGTTGTGTCCGTCGACTGAGCCCACAACGATATCTGCCATCTGCTCTGATGCCACAAACTCACCCTGCACACGCAGCGAGTAGGTGTCAGATCCGATATCAAATGAACCGCCCGGAATGTTGCGGTTTTCATTGGCTACGATCTGTGAGATGGTTTCAACCGAGAGATTATAGGCCTCAAGTTTCTGGGGGTCAACATATATGTGGATTTCTCGCTTGGGGGCACCAGAGATTGACACCGAGCCTACGCCGTTGATACGGGCTAAGGGGTTGACCACAGCGTCGTCAAGGATTTTGTAGAGCCCCGGCATACTCTCTTCAGCCTCCACCGAAAGCATCACGATAGGGATCATGTCGGTTGAGAATTTGAAGATAATCGGGGTCTCGGCGTTGTCGGGAAGCATCGACTTGACCATATCGAGCTTGTCGCGCACATCGTTGGTAAGCACGTCGATGTCCTTGCCGTATTCAAATTCAAGAGTGATCACCGAGACATTCTCACGTGACTTGGAGGTGATATGCTTCAAGTCGTTGACGGCATTGAGCGAATTCTCGAGCGGTCGCGTCACATTTTGCTCAATATCCTGCGCGCTGGCACCCTCATAGGTGGTCATCACCATCAGGGTATTTGTTTCGATATCGGGATAAAGGTCGATGGGGAGGGTTGAGAGTGAGAAAAGACCGAGGATGGCTACCGCTACGAAGCATAGCGTGGTCATAATCGGGCGTTTTACTGCTGAACCGTATAAGCTCATGTGAGAGTTGTTAAATTGTTGAGTTTTTGAGTTTTTAAGTTGTTTTAAGGGCTTAAGGTCATTAAGGACTTTAAGGTTGGTCGCAGGGGGATTAGTTGGCGGCTGGGGTTTCGAGTACCTCCACGGCCACACCGTCGGCAAGGCGCGACTGGCCATTGATCACCACCACGTCGCCGTCCTCCACTCCTGAGAGCACCTCGTAGGTGTCGCCAAGTCGCTGTCCGAGCTGCACTTGGTTGTAGCTCACGGTGCCGTCCTCGCCAAGCACATAGACGTATTTGTTGCCTGAGCCTGACATCTTGACTACGGCGCGATCGGGCACCACTACGTTGTCCTGCTGTCCATAGTTGAGCGTTACGCGGGAGAACATACCGGGGCGCACCTTGCCATCGTTGTTGATGTCGACTTGGCACGTGAACGAGCGTGTCTGTGGGTCGATGGTGGGGTATACCACACTTATCTTACCGGTATACACTTGGTCGGGGAGGGCTTCGAAGCGTATCTCAACGGGCATGCCGGGTGATACGCGGGAGTATTCGCTCTCGTTGATACCGAGCATGATCTTCACGGGGTCGAGTTGCTCCACGGTGAGTATGGGCTGAGAACCGGTCATGTCGCCGGGGTCGTAGTTGCGGGCTGTGACTACGCCGGTAATTGGAGATACGAGGGTGGTGTTCTCCACCATGTTACGATATTGGCGCAATGAGGCTTCGTATTCGGTAGTGAGCTGGTCGACTGATTGCTGTGTGCCACCGCCGATTTCGAGCAGGTATTTAGCGCGGTCGAGGTCGCGGCGAGTGTTGTCGAGACGGATCTTCAGCTGCTCGATGTTGACGTTGTCGAGTATCACCAGTGGCTGCCCTTTGGTGACGCGGTCGCCTATGTCGACGCGTATTTCCTTGATGCGGTTGGGGGTGGAGGTGGATATGTTGTTGACGTTGTAGCCCTGGACTGTGGCAGTGTACTCTGACACTTGGTCGACTGCCTGTGAGTGTACTTGGCTGACCTGCACTTGAGGCTTCTCATCGGCAGTTTCAACTTTTTGCTCCTCCTTCGAGCCGCATGCCGTAAGGATTGTTGCGGCTATGGCTATAGTAAGAAATTGATATTTCATTATTTCGTGGTTTAATAGAGTTATCGTTGGGGTGTTGAATACTTGTCGATGTCGGCTTTGCCAAGCAGCAGCTCGAGGTCACTGTTGGCTACCAGGAAGTTGTAAATCGACTGATAGTAGGCCAGGCGAGCGCGGGTGAGTGCCAGCTCCGAGTCGCGGAGATCGAGATAGGATGCTGCGCCGATGTCGAAGCTGCGCTGCATAATTTCGTGGGCTTTCTCGGCTTGAGCCACGCTCTCTGAGTTGGAGGCTATCTGCTTAACGTTGACGTTGACGTTATCGATGGCGAGGTCGACCTGCATGTTGAGCGAGCGCTCGAGGTTCTCGCGTTGCCATTTCATCTCGTTGACCTGTACCTGCGCTTGTTTAATGCCGTAGTAACGCTGGCCACCGGTGAACAGGGGGAAGTTGAGCGTGACACCTATCATCGAATAGGGGCTCCACCACAGATGGCTGAAGGGGGTGCCGTTGTTCGACGATGTCCAGTTGTAGTTTGCTGTGAGTGAGAGGGTGGGGTAGAGCGATGCTTTCTGCACGTCGAATGCATGACGCAGAGTGTTGGTCTGCAGCTCGAGCATGCGCAGCTCGGGGTTAGAGGCTATCGAGCGGTCGGTGTTGGTCAGCGCTTGCTCATACATCGTCGCCTCGTATTCCGACAGACGTGTTTTGGCCGACACGGCATGTGTCGGGTCAAAACCCATGAGTATAGTCAACTGTAGGCGTGCTTGCTTAATGGCTATATCGGCCTGAGCGATTTCAGGCTCGATGTTTTTCACTGCGACAGATGTGCGCAGAACATCGTATTCCGACGCTGTGCCCACGCTGTATTGCTTCTGATAAATTTCGTAAGTGATCATCGCATTGTCGTAACTCTCTTGGATCACTCTTCTGGAGTCCTCGGCCAGCAGAAGGCTGTAGTAGGCGTTCTTCACCGAGTTGATGAGCTGCAGACGTGATTGGCGGGCTGTCTCCACGGTTTGCAGTATCTGCGAGTCGCTAAGTTTGAGCGATGCCCATAGTTGCGGCGCTATCAGTGGCATCGAGGCGGAGAAGCCTACGGAGTAGGAGTTGTCAAGACCCATCTTGATGCCTTGACGTTCTGAGCTTGATTGAGTGGCAGTTGACTCCTCAACCACATCTGAGTCATCTGAACTTGAACCACCAAAGCCTCCGAAGCCGCCTATATTCATATATGCGACCTGCTTGGCGAGGGTGCGGTTGTACGAGCCTTCGAATGAGACTGTTGGAAGCAGTTGACCCAGGGTTTCCTTCTTAGAGTAGTCTACTCGTTGTATCTCCATGTCGGCGACCTTGATCGTGGGGCTTTGGTCAAGGGCTATGGTGATACATTGGTCAAGTGATAGCGGGATTGTATCGGCGGGAGCCGTGGTTTGTGCCTGCGCAGCTATGGGAAGCAGTGCCATGGATGCGGCAAGCAGGTGATGTGTGTAACCCATGTATTTTAATATATGTGTCTGAATGAGAAATTTCAGCGTGAAAGTACAAAAAGTGGGTGTATTTGTGAATTTAGTGCGAATAAAGGGCATATTTTGTGCCACTTTTTACCAACATTTAATCAAATTTCCACTGACGTAGAGCGATCGCTTGCGTCAGTGGAAATTGTTGGTTGAATATTTATATAATACGTGCCTTTGGCAATCGCTGTACTGCGTGTTACAAACGCGATGCGCTTGAACGGGAGAGCTTCGCACTGAGGGCTCACCTATTTGCGGATGGTGACGGTGGGAGGCTTAGCTGACGGTGAAGCCGGCGTCCTGGAGGCCTTTGCGGATGATGTCGATATGCTCCTGATTGCGGGTTTCAAGGTCAAGGCGGATGGAGCAGCGGTTGACCGGGCCTGAGTTGGCAAGACGGTCGTGAACCACAGAGATGACGTTTGCTCCAAGTTGTCCCACAATCGAGCATACGGCGGAGAGTTGGCCGGGCTTGTCGTCGAGGTCTACGGCGAGGGTGCAGGCTCGTCCTCCCTTGATGAGTCCGCGGTTGATGATGCGGTTGAGGAAGGTGACGTCTACGTTGCCTCCCG
Source organism: uncultured Muribaculaceae bacterium (assembly GCA_964628905.1). Classification (GTDB taxonomy): domain Bacteria; phylum Bacteroidota; class Bacteroidia; order Bacteroidales; family Muribaculaceae; genus JAJPXC01. The sequence continues at coordinate 7,101 of CAZVNS010000045.1, forward strand.
ACACCAAGCATACCACCTTCTTCCCCTCGATAGGGAGATGGCCGAACATCGCTGCTGCCACGGCCACAGCGCCGGCTCCTTCGGCTACAAGTTTTTGTTTCTCAATCAAGGCGAGTATGGCTGCGGCAGTTTCGTCGTCGGTTACTGTCACAACTTCGTCTACGTACTGTCGCACAAGCTCGTATGTATTTACTCCAGGCTCTTTCACTGATATGCCGTCGGCGATAGTCGACACTGATGGCAGTCGTATTATCTCTCCTTTATTGATAGAGTCGTACATCGATGGCGCTCCGGCTGATTGTACACCGTAAACCATGATGTCGGGACGCAACTCCTTGATGGCCATAGCCACGCCGGAGATGAGTCCGCCTCCACCTATGGGGACAATCACTGCCTCGACATCGGGCATCTCCTCGATGATCTCAAGGCCGATGGTGCCCTGTCCGGCTATCACCAGGGGGTCGTCGAATGGATGGACGAAGGTGTAACCATGTTCGTCGCGAAGCTCAAGGGCGCGCTGATAGGCATCGTCGTAAACTCCCGGCACGAGGCACACTTCAGCTCCGAAGCCTTTGGTGGCCTCAATCTTCGAGATAGGGGCTCCAGCAGGCAGGCATATCAACGACTTGATACCATTGTGGGTTGCGCCCAGGGCCACACCTTGCGCATGATTGCCGGCCGAGCAGGCTATCACGCCTCGTGATTTCTCCTCGTCGCTGAGCTGCGAAATCTTGTAATAAGCGCCGCGGAGCTTGAACGACCCGGTATACTGGAGGTTCTCGGGTTTGAGGTAAATTTGAGCTGTATCACTCAGCTTTGTAGGACCGATGATACGGGGATGGCGAGCCACGTCCTTGAGCACGGCGGCCGCTTTATATATCTCTGAGAGTTGTAATATGTCGTTCATATATAATGTGATGATTAGTATTTATGTTCTTTTGACTCCATCTCAGCGGGAGTGATGGGTTTGCGGTTCATCTTGTACCATACATATACTATATATGCAAGCACCACGGGGATGATGAGCGACACCACCGACATGACGTTGAGTGTGAACTCCGACGACGAGCTGTTGCGTATCGTCAACGACATCTGCGGGTCGACGAGCGAGGGGTTGTAGGGGGTATTGTTGTATCCGGCGATGCAGAAGAGGGTCAGCACCACCAATACGGTACCTATGCCTGACCACCAGATACCCTTGGTCCAGTGCTTGGCCAAGACGGAGCGGATGATGGCATAAAGCACCATCACTACTCCGACGAGGAACATCACTCCAAACCACCACATATCCACAAGGTTGAAGAAGTACTTGAACTTGACTTCAGTGACTACGCCGTTGGCGTCGTACTGATAGCCCGGCCATGTGAGCAGCACAATCACAAACGCCACGAAGAATAGCACGAAGGTGATTCCGTTGAGCATCACACGCTTGCGGTTGGTGTTGAAGAATGTCTCGTCGCCTGCGATGTTGTTTAAGAAGTAGAGCGACGCCTGTGTGCGGGCGAGGAACAGTACGGTTACGCCCAGCAGCAGGTTCGGCCAATAAAAGATGGCCTCAATGCCGTGGGAGCTTGACCATTGCGAGATTACGGGAGCGCCCGCATTGAGCAGATTGCTCTTAATCACCGAAAATTCAGCGCCGAAGAACATCATGCCTACCGCCACCCCCAGCAGCACACATCCTACGCATCCGTTGATAAACAGGCATACATCGTAAGCCGTGCGACCGAATATATTACCAGGTTTGGAGCGGAACTCATAGCTTACCGCCTGGATTACGAAGCTGAACAGTATGAGCATCCACAGCCAGTAAGCTCCGCCAAAGCTTGTGGAGTAGAATAGTGGGAATGATGCGAAGAACGCGCCACCAAACACCACCAGCGTGGTGAACGTCAATTCCCACTTGCGGCCAAGCGAATTGACCATCATCGTGCGGTCGAGTTGCGAGGGGGTCGACAGCAGCATCGACTGTCCACCTTGCACCATGAGCAGGAACACCAACAGCGCTCCCAATACGGCTATAAGTAGCCACCAATAGTCCTGAAGTAATTCGAGATGTGTCATAGCCGTCAATCGTTAGAGTTTTCGATATCAGTTTTGAGTTTGCGGGCCACATAGCGCACCATGATGCTGATCTCTGCAATAAGCATGGCGGTGAACAAGGCCGCGAATATCCAGAATGTGAGCTGCACTGAGCCTTCTGAGATATCTGACACTCCGGCTCGGGTGGGCATCAAGTCTTGGATTACCCAAGGCTGACGGCCGACTTCGGCCACTACCCATCCGGCTTGTGAACAGATCCACACAATCGGTATGGAGATTACGCCAAGCCAACCGACCCACTTACGCTCGATAGCCGCCTTCGGGCGGCGGTAGACGAGATACACCATCAGCAGTAGGAACAGCAGCAAATATCCTCCGGCCATCACCATCATGCGGAAGGCGTAGAATATGGTTGCCACCGGGGGCACGAGGTCGGCGGGGTTATTGTAGTAACCATAGCCGAAATATTGGTAATCCTGATCAAGTGCATCGAGTGCGAGGCCCATAGCGAGTGAGTCATTGGCTCTGAGGGCTTCATTGTAGAGTCGCAATGCGTTCTGGGCTTGCTTGCCTCGCTCGATGCGCTCGGCATAGCTCACAGTGTTGATAGTGTCACCTTGAGCATTTACAGATACGCCATCGATGATGTCGTTGATACCGGGCACAAAGGAGTTGGCATCGTGGTTGGCGAGTATCGACAGCCCGTAGGGTATATCGATTGAGAAGAGCATCTCGTCGGCATAATTGTCGACGGTCTTCTCAGGATTAAGTATGCCTGCTCCTACAAGGCTTTGCCCCGTGGAACCATGGTACAGGCCTTCCATCGCTGCGAGCTTCATAGGCTGGACGCGGCTCACCACCACTGCCGAACCGTCGCCGGTCCACATCGTCAGCACGATGCCTACCAGTCCGACCCATCCGGCCACTTTTATTGAGCGTAGCGACATGGCCACGTTGCTCTTGCGCAGCAGGAAGATGCAGCTGATACCGACCACGAACACGGCACCAAGTACCCATCCGCTAAATACTGTGTGGAAGAACTTGTTGACAGCCACCGGCGAGAAGGCTACCTCCCAGAAGTTGTCCATCACATTGCGCATCTGCGCCGGGTCAAAGGCCATTCCGGCGGGATACTGCATCCATGCGTTGGCCACAAGTATCCATAATGCCGACAGGCATACGCCTAAAGCTGTAAGCCACGTCGAGGCAAGGTGAAATCCCGGACTTACCTTCTTCCACCCGAAGAACATCACGGCCACAAATGTAGCCTCGAGGAAGAAAGCAAACAATCCCTCGATAGCCAACGGAGCGCCAAAGATATCGCCCACAAACCAACTATAATTCGACCAGTTGGTGCCAAATTCAAATTCAAGAATGATGCCCGTGGCCACACCACAAGCGAAGTTGATGCCGAATAAGGTCATCCAAAACTTAGTGATACGGCGCCATCTGTCGTTACGCGTACGGTAATAGATGGTCTCCATGATGCCCACAATCAGCGACAGGCCGATGGTAAGCGGTACGAATAGCCAGTGATACATCGCCGTCAGCGCAAATTGCAGTCGCGACCAGTCCACTGTTCCGATTAGGTTGTCCATACTTGTTTGGTTATGAGGTTAGATTATGAGTTGTTGACTTTTCAGATTGTAAGGTATTTAAGGTCTTGTTTCATCGGTTAGTCAATGTGGTGCGGACGGCTTGGGCACGGTCAGCATCGTTATCGTAGTCGCGGCTTAGCAGGTTTGGGAAGAAGAATACCTTGAGCACGGCGAAAAGTATCACCACCTTGATGATGATCAATACCCACAGCTGCCTCCCCACAGTCATCTGGCGGAAGCCGTCGTAATAAAATCGCCATATTCGTCTAAACAATTTCACTTAGTTGAAACGTTTTTTAAACAATCTTAGTTCGCGACGAGCAAATGTACACAAAATTTCAAAACCGTTACAATTTTTGACTCGAAAAGTGCTACAATGCTACATTTGCCCATAAAATTACATAATCCGAAACAAGTATTTTCAAATGATAGATATTATCTGGCTGATTATCGGTTTGGTACTGATATTAGTTGGCGCCAATATGCTCACCGACGGTGCCTCGGCGATAGCCTCACGCATGGGATTGAGCGACCTGATTATCGGTCTCACCATCGTAGCCTTCGGCACCTCTGCCCCCGAACTCGTAATCTCCGTAATCTCAGCAGCCAATGGCAGCGCACCTTTGGCCATCGGCAACGTGGTGGGTAGCAACATCTTCAACGCATTAGTGATAATAGGCATCACCGCCCTTGTGCGTCCAATCGTGGTGGAGCGCTCGGTCATGACCATCGAAATCCCCATTGTAGTCTTCGCCGCCGCCGTGATGCTCATGCTCGGCAATAGCGGACAGCTCAACGGCATAGGCGTTGGGGGCATGATCATGCGCACCGATGGGGTGTTCCTGCTGCTGGTCTTCGCCCTGTTCATGCGCCACACATTCACACAAGCCAAGGCGCAGCCGCAACTCCCCTTAGGTGAGGACGTACCCTCGACCACAATGACCGTGTGGAAGTCCGTGCTTTGGGTATTGCTCGGACTTGCCGGGCTGGTATGGGGAGGCGACCGCTTCGTAGCCGGAGCAAGCGGCATCGCCCGCTCATTTGGAGTCAGCGAAGCCGTTATCGGCCTTACTATAGTTGCCGCAGGCACATCCCTCCCCGAACTGGCAACCTCCGTCGTCGCCGCCATCAAGGGTCGACCGGGTATGGCTGTGGGCAACGTCGTGGGGAGCAACATATTCAACGTATTCTTAGTGCTCGGCATCTCCGCCACCATCACACCCCTGCCATTCGGCGACATCACCAACCTCGACCTCGCCACACTCGTCATATCGTCAGTGCTCTTCTACCTCTTCGCCCGGGTCTACCGCGAACGCACCATCACCCGCATCGAAGGCGCCATCCTCGTCGTCTGCTACCTTGCCTACATGGCCCTGCTCCTCCACTGATCCACGGACCTTTTCAATCTCCGATGCAGAATGGCTCTGCGGCCGCAGATTGCGGCAAAGCCGCTAAGTGTCGCGGATTTTACTTTAGGCAGGTTCTATTAATTGGTTTATCAGCGCGTAATGCAGAACCAAAAGCATCATTGCACCGACTCGTGAGTGCATCACGAATGCAAAAGTGGCGATTATTTGAGACTTATACAAGCTT
>CAZVNS010000046.1:0-11423 GCA_964628905.1 uncultured Muribaculaceae bacterium
GCAGGGTGTATAACAGCAACATAGCGACCCTTAGGTGCTAATGCGGACTATCATATACAAAATAACTGTTTGCGATGATAATCTAATTATCGGCTGGAACGGGGAAGAATTTGTTTGCATAGAATTATTCTGATTTACACTGTCTACATTCCTCAACATCACGTCCCCACACACCTGAGCCGATTGCGAAAAAATATTTGATGCCTGCAGTACGATTCAACATATGTTGAGAATACTCTGATTTATGGGCTGTAATTTTGCGGTTAGAAACGTCAAAAATTTCAGTTATGGCAAAATTCAGTTTTATGAGAGCAATACTCACAGCCGTTCTGATGTTTCTGATTGCAATTATCGCAGTTGCTCAGGAACCGGCAGACACAATAGCGGCCCAACAGTTGCAAGAAATAGTGATTCAGGCACCGCGCGTAATCCGCAAGGCCGACATGGACGTATATTATCCCTCGAAGAGTGCTGTGGATAATTCCAAGAATGGCGTTCAGCTTCTTAATAACCTAATGATTCCCTCTCTGACCGTTGTTGATGCATTGGGTACAATCCAAGCTGCGGGCGAATCGGTACAGGTGCGCATCAACGGTCGTCAGGCTTCTATAGATCAAGTCCGTTCGCTTCTCCCTGAATCCATCAAACGCGTTGAATGGATTGACAATCCGGGACTACGATACAACGGAGCCAACTATGTGCTCAATTTCATTGTTGCCAATCCGACTGTCGGCGGCTCGTTGCAAGCCGAGGCCGAGCCCGCTCTGAATGCCGCATGGGGATATGCGTGGGCAGACTTGAAACTCAATTCGGGGCGTTCGCAATGGAAAATTGGCGGCAATTTCAAATACTCCGACCATTTGAAATCACATCGCGATTATACCGAGACCTTTACATATCCCGATGGTCAGACACTTACCCGAAACGAAACTTCGCGTGGCGGCTATCTGGACAACACAATGGGACGAGCCTGGATTGAATACAGCTACATAAAGCCCGATACCACAATCTTCTTTGCCGGAATCAACGATTACCATACATTCCGAAACCGCACACATTATGACGGACTTATGGAATACAGCGATCGTCCCGATGATTTGCTCCTCACTGACCAAACCGGCTCTAACGGCAACGATCCGCAGTTCTCTGCATATCTGGAGCAACATCTCGCACGAAAGCAGACCCTTGTTGTCGATTTCCGCACATTGCTTTATTTCGGCAAATCATATTCCGATTATATGGAGCAACTGCCGGGAGCTGCAGACTATCTCACCGATGTGCATACTCTTATCAAAGACCGTAACCAAGCCTACGCTATTGAGGCTGACTATATAAAACGATGGAACAACTCGCGCTTTACCGCCGGAGTGTCGTATTCAGCCAACCGAAATCGTTCAACTTATGAAAATCTGGGCGGTGAGATTTTTCATCAGCGACAGGACAAGGTTTACTTCTTCGCAGAATATTTTCAGCGTGTCAAGAAATTCACATTTACTGCCGGATTAGGTGCTCAATATACCGACTTCCTGTTCAAGGAATCAAATCAGGGCAGCTCATCCTGGAATATGCGTCCGCAAGCTACCATTACCTACGGAATTAACCAAGAACATAATTTCAGACTCAGTTTTGAATCGTGGCAATCAACGCCCTCGCTTGCCGAAACCAACGTAGCGCCCCAACAGCTCGATGGCTTCCAATGGCGCATCGGCAATCCGAATCTGAAAACTTCTAACTCTTACATGCTTACCCTGCGGTATAACTTTAATGTGCCGAGAGTGTCGGGGCAGTTCGGAATCCGTGCCTTTACAAGCCCCAATGCAATTACTCCGCTCCTGCATTGGGATGATGACCGACTGATCACCACTTACGAAAACAGCCGGGGACTGAAGAATTTGACATTCTTCCTTGCACCGCAGGTAGATGTCATACCCAATTGGGTAATGTTGGGAGCATACGTCCAATATCGAATTGAGAATATGCGTGGCACCGGATATGACTACAACGGCTACAACTGGAGCGGCAACGCCACACTGCGCGTAACCCATTGGGGCTTCACACTCATGTATCAATATCTAAAAGCCCGCCGTGACCTCTGGGGTGAGAAGATCAGTTGGGGTGAAGATGTCAATGTAATTGACCTGTCCTATAATTGGAAGAATTGGCAATTCGGTGCCGGAGTAATCATGCCTTTCGGCAGATACGACCAAGGTTCGAAGATGATAAGCAAATGGAATACCAACGAGCAGCACATGCGGCTCGACATGCGTATGCCCTACATAAAAATCAGCTACAACGTGCATTGGGGACACCAAAAACGTGGAGCGAACAAACTCATCAACGCTGATGCAAATGTCGACGCATCAACGGCAGGAGGACGATAAACAGTTTTTCATGCAAGAATAATCACAGGATCCTCGGCAGCGATGTCGGGGATTTTCTTTTTTCTGTACTCCTCGCCACCAGCGAGGTAATTATATAAGTTTGAATATGCTAATACCGAAGGTGGGAAATCGCCATAAGCATATGGACAGTATAGTGTAAAAAAAAAGCTGCGCGGGGACGCAGCCTTTGGGGAATATCGGGCCTATAGCTCAAGCTCGGTTTGTTTCGCTTCGAGATGGAAGTAATGGACACCTTCTACTAAGCATGCTGGCCTACGGGGGAAATGTTACTTGAGGGTGAAGCAGGTGGTCTTGACGTCGCGGCTGTTGGGGCCGATCATCAGGTCGAAGTCGCCGGGCTCGTTGACGTACTCAAGGTCGAAGTTGTAGAACTTGAGCATCTCGGGGGTGATGGTGAATGTGACGTCGCACGACTCACCGGGGTTGAGTGTGATGCGCTCAAAGCCTTTAAGTTCTTTGACGGGGCGGGAGATTGAGCCTACGAGGTCGCGGAGGTAGAGCTGTACCACTTCGTCGCCCTTGACTTTGCCGGTGTTGGTCACTTTGACTGTGGCGGTGATGGTGCCGTCGGCGTCCATCTCGGTGTCCGACAGGTTGATGTCGCCATACTCAAAGTCGGTGTAGCTCAAGCCGTAGCCGAAGGGGTAGAGCGGGGTGTTGCGCACGTCGAGGTAGTTGGAGCGGAATTTGACGAAGCCGCCTTCAGGATCCAGGAGCGGGCGCCCGGTGTTGAGGTGGTTGTAGTAGATAGGTATCTGGCCTACGGAGCGGGGCATGGTCATGGTGAGCTTGCCTGAGGGGTTGACGTCGCCAAACACCACATCGGCGATGGCGTCGGCAGCCTCAGAGCCGCCAAACCATACGTTGAGGATGGCGGGCACGTGTTCCGACTCCCAGTTCATCACTGTGGGGCGTCCGGCGAAGTTGAGCATCACCACGGGCCTGCCGGTGGCGAGCAGGGCTTCGAGCAGGTCACGCTGCACGTCGGGGAGCTCGAGCTCGGTGCGGCTTGACGACTCGCCTGAGTATTCTGACGACTCGCCCATAGCGGCGATGATCACGTCGGCATCAGCGGCTACCTTGAGGGCTTCGTCGAGCAGCTCTTGGGCTGAGCGGGGGTCGCGCATCTCGCGGCCGAACATGGTGGCGTTGGCCTCGAGCAGCGAGTCGGCCACGAGGTTTGAGCCTTTGGCGTAGGTGACGGTGGCGCGATCGCCCACGGCGTCCTTCAAGCCTTGGTAGAGGGTCTTATAATTGTTGAGGTCGGCTGCCACGCTCCATGTGCCGGGCATGTTGGCTGATGTGTTGCCTAAGGGGCCGATGAGGGCTATCTTGCCCTTCTTGGCCAGGGGTAGGAGGTCGCCGTCGTTCTTGAGCAGGACGAATGTTTCGGCGGCTATGCGGCGGGCTTCAGCGCGCTTTTCGGGGGTGTAAATCTCGTTCTGGCGACTGGGGTCGGCGTATTTGTAGGGGTTGTCGAATAGGCCGAGGCGATATTTGGCCTCGAGGATGCGGCGCACGGCCTTGTCGATATCCTCCTGCGACACTTTACCCTCCTGGAGCGACTTGCCGAGGGTGCCGATGAAGCCGTCGGCCACCATGTCCATGTCGGTTCCGGCCTTGAGGGCCATTGCCGACACTTGCTGGAGGTCGCCCATGCCGTGAGGTATCATCTCGGCTATGGCGGTGTAGTCGGTGACTACGAAGCCGTCAAATCCCCACTGGTCGCGGAGCACGTCGGTGAGTAGCCAGCGGTTGCCGGTGGCGGGGATGCCGTCGACGGTGTTGAACGAAGTCATCACCGAGCCTGTACCGGCGTCGACAGCTGCCTTGTAGGGTGGGAAATATTCGTTGTACATGCGCTGGCGCGACATGTCGACGGTGTTGTAGTCGCGTCCGGCCTCGGGAGCGCCGTAGAGGGCGAAGTGCTTGACGCATGATAGGATCTCGTCGTTGCGGGTCAGGTTGCCCTGATAGCCGCACACCATGGCTTTGGCGATTTCCGAGCCCAAGTAGGGGTCTTCGCCGTTACCCTCGGAGACGCGTCCCCAGCGGGGTTCGCGGCTGATGTCGACCATGGGGCTGAATGTCCAGGCGATGCCCGAAGCCGAGGCCTCCTCGGCGGCGATGCGTGCTGAGCGCTCAACGGCGTCCAGGTCCCAGCTCATCGACAGAGCCAGGGGGATGGGGAACACGGTCTTGTAGCCGTGGATCACGTCCATACCGAAGATCAGAGGTATGCCAAGGCGGCTCTCCTCCACAGCCACGCGCTGGAGGTCGCGGATTTTGTCGACGCCCGAGATGTTGAACACACCGCCTACATGGCCGCGGCTCACTTGCTCGCCGATGTTGGAGTTTTTGGCCTCGCCGGTGACGATGTCGTCGGAAGCGGGGAGGTTGAGCTGGCCTAATTTCTCCTCAAGGGTCATCTTGGCCATGAGGTCGTCGATGAACTTGTTCATCTTGGCCTCATCAACTGCGGCATTTGAGGTGATGGCAGTAATCAGCAGGGCCGCGGATGTAATGATGGATTTGATTTTCATATATGAGTTTTGGTTATTTAAAGGCAGATGAAAATACATAAATATCCTAACGGAAATAACGCCGTCGAGGCATCAGGGGTTCACGGGATTGTAGGTGATGCCCAGGCGGTCGAGTCCGACCTTAATTTCGGGGGCATTCATAAACAGATCCCAGAGCAGCCCTGAGCGGTAGTTCTCAATCATGGGGGCGATGGTGAGCTGGTCGATGGCCAAGTAGCGGGGCACTGTCCAGTGCTGCTGGTCGCTGAAGGCATCGTAGAAGCCATACTTGCCGCGGAGCTGCGAGCCGCGGTTGTAGAAGTTCTTGGCCGCGCGCATCGACTCCTCGGGGGTGTAGGGGAACGACGACAGGGCAGCCGTCGGGGTGATCACGCCTAAATCCTCAGCGGGATTGTGTGCTGCGTAGCCATTGGGGGAATAGCTCGCGGTCAAGCCCCAGCAGTCAGGGCCATAACCCGCGTATCCCTTGGGGTTGGTGACGCAGTAATTGTAGTTGATCAGCGCATGGTCGCGGTTGAGCTGCCAATAGTCGGCGTACTGGTCCTTGAGCCCTTTGGGGTTAAGACCGATCCAGGAGTAGTGAGCCCAGAAGAGTGGTCCGCCCATGGCCTCAGCGCCGTTGTGCTTGAGCACTAAGGGGTAGCCAAACGCCTTCTTGTCGGAAACAATGCCGCCGGAGCGGTTCCATCCCTTGTGCCACGCCTCGGTGGTGATGGGGTGTGTGGGTGATGAGGCGCCTAAGATGTAGGTAATCAGGCACTCGTTGTACCCTTCGAGGGGGAAGTTCATCTCCCAGTTGTAGTCTGGGCTCCAGTGCCAGTAGAGCACGTCCTGGCCGTTCTGATACCAGTCGTACTCCATGCCGCACCACAGCTCGTCGATGTCGGCGGCAAGCTGGCGCTCTGTCTCGTTGCCATCCTTAAGGTATTCGCGGGCGATGATCAGGCCCTGCATCAGGAAGGAGCTCTCCACCAGGTCGCCGCCGTTGTCCTTGGTGCCGAATGGCTTGGTCTTGCCGGTGCTTCCATCGATCCAGTGGCTCCACACGCCGTGGTAGCGGTCAGCCTTGCCAAGGAAGTCGACGATCTTGCGCAAGCGTGCCACACCCTCGTCGCGAGTGATAAAACCGCGGTCCATCGCAGCTACCAATCCGGCGATACCGAAACCTGAGCCGCCGGTGGTGACGATATGTTGGTCATTCTCAGGATATACGCCATCGAGGTGGATGCGTTCGGGAGCGAGGCCTGAGTTGGGCTCGCCACCCCGCCACATATAGTCGAAGGTCGACCGCTGGAGGTAGTCGAGCAGCTCATCGTCGTTGGCGAAGTCGCGCTCTACTAAGGTCTTTTCAGGTTCGGGGGTCGGAGGTGTAGTTGTGCCATTGATATCGGAGTCGCCGCAGGCCGAAGCTGTGAATACGCTTATGGCGGCCATCAGCGTGGTTATGGATTTAAATTTCATGGGATTATTCAAAGTGTTGAGAGGTTTAAGATAATAACGTAAAAATTACCAAATTATTACCCAACACGAGCCGAAGTATATAAACCAAAATTTGCCACACAGGTCGGGGCCTATGTGGCAAATTTCGGTCATAATGTATTAGTAGTTGAGTTCGGTCATGGGATCCTCCTTGAGCTCAGGAGCGAGGTCAAGCTGAGACGAGGGGATGGGATAGTAGGTCTTGTCGGCAGTCCAACCGAGCCCGCCGAGCACTGTGGCAGCCTGTCCGGTGCGGATCAGGTCGTTGTAGCGCTCGCCCCACTCGCAGCAGAGCTCCATGCGGCGCTCGTCGAGGATCTGGTCGACGGTGACGTTGTTCAGCGTAGGCATCTGGGCGCGGGTGCGTACCAGGTTGAAGGGGGCGTCGCCATTCTTGCCGTTGCGCACTTTAGCCTCGGCATTCATCAGAAGCACCTCGGCGTAGCGCAGGATGCGCACGTTGTTGTTGTCGCCATACTGGGTGCGTCCCTCGGTGAACTGGCTCAGGGGCACGTAGAACTTACCGTTCCAGCAATCGGTGTTCTCGGGGTTGCCGTTGCGGCCGATCAGGTCGCCTGAGGGCTGTACCTCGTCGGCGTTGAGGAACGAAGTGGTGGCGCGGATGGTCTCGCCGCGGTTGTAAGCCCAAGTGCGGAACGACTGCTCATAGCCCACGAAGTTCCAGCCGCCCGACGATTTGAGCACGGTGTTGTCGTTGGAGATGTTGGGGCCGGCGCAGTTGAAGAACTGGTCAACGCCTACATAGTCGCCCGAACCCATACCGAAGTCGGTGACCTGGCACTCCATGATCGACTCGTTGCAGAGCTTACCGGGGATCTTGAAGAGCTGATAGTAGTCGGCATAGAGCTCAAACTTGCCTGAGTTGATGATCTCGTCGGTGATTGACTCCACCTTGGCATAGTCGCCCATGTTGAGGTAGACCTTGGCCATCAGTGTCTTGGCGGTCCACTTGGTGAAGGCGCCATAGTGCGACATCTGGTTGGGGTGTGCGTCGGCGCACACGTTGGCAGCCTCCTCAAGGTCGCGGAGCACGTACTGGTAAACGACGTCGCGGGTTGAGCGGCGCATGTTGGTCTGCTCATTGGTGTTGAGGATGGTCACATCGCCAAAGTACTGGCACAGACGATAGTAAGCGTAAGCGCGGAGTATCAGCACCTCGCCGCGGTATGAGCGGTAGTCGGCACGTTGGGCGTCGGTGGTGATATACTCGGCATAGCTGTCGAGCGAAGTCAGGGCTGAGTTGGCGATTTTGATCATGCCGTAGTACTGGTTCCACATCTCGTTGAAGCCCCAGAACGATGACTCGTACTGGTAGCGGCGTCCGATGCTGACCAGGTCAGCCTGGTCGTCGACGCGGCCCGACCAAACGTCGCCGTCGCGGATCACTGACTCAATGTTGATCACCCAGTGCATGCCGTTGGTGCGGAGCGAGGCGTAGACGCCGCTCACAGGCTGGTACATGTTGTCGACATTGGAGAAGTCGACCTGGGTTTCAGGCACAGAGTTCTCCGGCTCGATATCGAGGAAATCGTCGCAGCCGGTGAAACCGACACTCATGGTCAAAGCGGCCGCAGCTACAAATATATTTTTAAGCGATTTCATTGTGCTTGGATATTTATTGGAGTTTTAAGTTGTTGAGTTTTTAGGTTGTCTTTAATGTCATTAAGGTCGTTAAGGTCACTTAAAAACTTAAAAACTTGAAAACTTATTATTTATTGATTTATTTAAAATTCGATCTGCAGACCAAATGTCCATGTAGAGCTCAGGGGGTAAACCTGGGTATCCCAACCCTCAGAGTCGGTGATCTCGGGTGAGAACGCGTTGGCGCTGAAGAATGAGCAGGGACGATCGGCGTTGATGTATGCGCGGAGGCTCGGCATCGTGTAGCGACCCATCTTGATGTTGCGGAAGGTGTAACCCAAGGTGATGTCCTGGATGCGGAAGAAGTCGGCCGACTCCACGAAGTAGCTGTTGGTCGAGGTAGCCGAAGAGTTCACGTTCCAGCCGCGGGTGAGGGCTGCTGCCGAGGGATACTCGTTGGTCGAGCCGGGACCAGTCCAACGGTTCTCATACTGGTTGTGGTCGAAGTTGTAGTTTGCCTGGGCGTAGCGGAGCTGACGCTTGCGGTTGAAGAGCTTGGCACCGTGCTGGCCGTAGGTCGACAGGGCGAAGTCGAGGCCCTTCCACTGGAATGCGAGGTTGATGCCGTAGGTAAGGCGAGGCAGGTAGTTGCCGAGGCACTGGCGGTCGTCGCCGGTGATCTGGCCGTCGCCATCCACGTCCTCATAGATGAAGTCGCCGGGTTGCAGGCCGTTGGCCACAGCCACGGGGTCGGCGGCGCATTGCTCAGGTGTCTGGTAAACGCCGATTACCTTGTAGCCATAGTAAGAGTTCATGGGCTTGCCAACCTGGTTAACGGTCTTGCCGCCGTAGATTGTGGGCTGGCCGCCGAGGTCCTTAACGCGGTTGCGCAGGGTCGACATGTTGAAGCCCACGCTGTAGCTGAAGTCCTTCGAGAGCTTGTCGTTCCAGTTGAGGGTCAGGTCGATACCTTGGTTCTCAATCTTACCGTAGTTGCCGGCCAGAGTGTTGTTGCTGAAGGGGAGACGGGGCGAGATCACGGCGTTGTCGGTCTGACGGTAGAAGTAGTCAAGGCCGAGCGACAAGCGTGAGTTGAGGGCCTGATAGTCGATACCGACGTTGGTCTCTGACACTACCTCCCACTTAAGCCATGAGAAGTAGGTGGTGTTCTGGTAGCCGGGATATGTGTTCTGGCCGAAAACACCCGAGGTGCTGAGACCGGTGGTGATTGAGGCGAAGCCGTCGCTGGCTGCCACGCCGTCGTTACCGAGCTTACCCCAGCTGGCGCGGAGCTTCAGATAGTCGGCCCAGGCCTGGCCCTTCATGAATTCCTCGTTGGAGATTACCCATGCGCCACCGATCGAGGGGAAGTAACCCCACTTTTCCTGGTACTTCGAGGTACCGTCGGCACGGAAGGTGAACATCAGCAGATAGCGCGAGTCGAAGTCGTAGTTCAGACGGGCGAACCATGACTGGCTGCGATAGCGGGTAGCGCCGTCGTCAGCGCTGCTGGTCTCAGCGTCGCCTTGCGAGATGTACCAGTACTCGGGCTTCTCGGTGGGGATGCTGTTGACTGAGCCACCGAGGTAGTCCCAGCGATCCTGGCGCATAGAGTAGCCGGCCATAGCGCCATAAGAGTGCTTGCCGATTTTATCTTTATATGTGAGCACGTTGTCCCAAACCCACTTGTTGTAGGTGGTGCGTGACTTCGTCAGGGCAGAGTTGGCGGCCTGCTGCGAGTTGCTTACGAAGTAAGGCTCGGTGACGGTGCGGCCCGAAATCTGCGAGAAGTCGTAGCCGTAGCTTGTACGGAAGTCGAGCTTCTCTGGGATGAAAGTGAAGTCGGCAAAGAAGTTGGTCAGAGCCTGATAGTTCTGGTTCTCTGAGTTATAGTAGTCAGCGGTGGCCACGGGGTTCTTGAAGTTGGCCGAATAGCCGAGGGTCTCGGGCGATGCGTACTGCACGGGGTAAACGGCGGAATTTTCCACGGTGTTCATCACCGGCATCAGCTGAGGCATGTTGAATGCGGTCTGCCAAGCGTCGTTGTTGGGGAGCACCTGCTTCGACTTGCCAAACACGCCGTTGAAACCGACTTTGAGCCAGTTAGTGGCATCGTAGTCGACTTGGGCGCGGAAGTTCAGACGGTTGTAGGAGTTGTCGACATCCATTATACCTTCCTGGTAAAGGTAGTTCATACCCAGAGAGTAAGTGGCGCGCTCTGAACCACCTGCGATCGACAGACCGTGGTTGGTCACCAGGGCGGTGCGGAGCAGCTGGTCGTACCAGTCGGTGTCGGCGCCGAAGGTGAGCGTGCTCATGTCGCCGCCATAGTTGTTGATTGAAGCCTCAAGGTAGCTGCGGTAAGCGTCGGGGTTAGCCTCCATAAGCATTGTGGCATACTCGTGGGAGTTGGCCATCTTCAGCACGTTGGTAGCTTTGGAGAAACCTACATAGCCATTGTAAGTGATCTTGGCGTTCTGGTTCTTGCGTCCATGCTTTGTGGTGATGATCACTACGCCGTTGGCAGCCTTCACACCATAGATGGCAGCGGCCGATGCGTCCTTAAGGATTGACATCTCGGCGATATCATCGTTGTTGAGGAACTGGATGTCGTCGTAGAACACACCGTCGACCACGTACAGGGGTGAAGAGCTTGAGAACGAACCCACACCGCGGATCTGCACCTTAGGAGCATCGCCGGGGGTACCTGAGTTAAGGATGTTTACGCCGGGCACCTTGCCGGTCAGGGCGCCCATCGGAGATGAGGTAGGCACGTTGGCCAGGTCCTCACCGCTAACGACGGTGATGGGAGCTGTCAAGTCCTTAGCCTTGGCCGAGCCGTAACCGATCACCACCACCTCGTCGAGGAGCTGGTTATCTTCCTTCATCACTACCTTCAGGTTGGTGCGGCCATTGAGGGGCTCCTCCTGCTGCACATAGCCGATGTAGTTGAAACGCAGAGTAGCATTGTCGGGCACGTTGGTCAGCGTGAAATTACCGTCGAAGTCGGTGGCTGTGCCCACAGTGTTGTTGCCAACGATTGTCACAGAAACACCAATCAGCGGCTCATCCTGCTGATCAACCACTGTACCGCTCACCGTGACGGCGGCGGAACTTACGAAGCATGTGACCAAAGCCAGCAGCATCGTAACAAAAAGCTTCTTCATGTTCTTTTGGTTTTAGATTATTGGTTATTATTGATTTTGGTTCTCATTCATATATGGGAGGTTCTATTTTTTGCTTCCCGACACCCAAGGCCGAACCCAATGACCCTGTTATGTCGGTTTGAGGACTATTCCTCAAACGCAAAGTTAAACTTTATTTTTGATTTGCCAAAATGTCATATGTAACTTTTTTTGGGGGGGGGTAATACATTGTATATCAATAATATAGTTTT
>CAZVNS010000047.1:0-10397 GCA_964628905.1 uncultured Muribaculaceae bacterium
GCAAGCAAAATCAAAAAACAGGTGATGAACCTCACCAGCATTCGCAATCGTTGAAACGTCATATATACAATTCAATATAGTTTATGATGAAAAAGGTCATGCCGGCCAAAACGACACATCCTTTTAATAAGACGGACAAACACCCTTTAAGTTTATCTCCTAAACATCAATTTTTGACGAACCGCACAAACTACTGACAAACGTAAGTGCCAGTATCGCAGTGCGAGATGCCGCGTCAGCGACCAAAATTTTTGGGATTTTCGGTGAAAAAGAGGATCAACTCATCGCTGGGCTGCTCCTCTTCGATATAGATATGTGCAACTTATGCTGTCGTCTTACGTTTCTCAATCAGTGAGGTGTTCTTGCTGATGATGTCGGCTATCTGCTTGGAGTATTCGCAACTTCCGTTTGCGTATCCTCGGCTTTGGAGGATTGTGTAATCCTGTAGGCTGACTTCTATGGTAGCCACGTGTTTGGTTCCGATATAGGCTACCAATACCAATGTCTCGGACTTGTTGAAATTCTTATAAGTATTCAGCGAATACTTCGTATTTCCTTTCCCACACGTTAGTCTCAGCGAGCAAATTGAAAACTTGAAGTTGATATTGCAATGAAACTGGAAATAAGATTGCCGCAATCGAGTTGCGGCGAGCTGAAGGTTCCGCTCCGGTGAAAACCCATTACGACATATAGCAAAGGAAATTTTCATGATGAAATACCAATCCTGCCCCGAGAAGCCAAGTCTGCGATAATCCGGCAACGCAGGAAGACGGTTTTTCACAGTCTTGACTCGTGGGCTGCTAATTCATCTTGTTTATATTTCTGGAAATGGTCTGACTGGATATGGCTTTGATATGCTTCTTGAGTGCCACAGTTGGAGCAACCGTTGCAGGTGAGACGTGAGCCGCAAGTGTCGCAGTGAGGGCGGAAGAGGGGCTGGGACTGTTCTTCTGCGAAAGTGGAGTCGTCTGATATTTTCAGATTGAAGGTTATTTTGCCATTGTAGTGGCTGGTTCCAGATTTATAGGCTAAAGGCTTTGTGTTCGTCTCTACGGAATATTATATGTTTGCAGTCTTTAATGAAGACTGTGCTGGTCTCGATGAAATTGTCAGATTATGATTAAATTTGCAGTGTGAATACAATTTAAAAATCAAACAATTCTACGGCATAAATTTGATTATGAATATAATAGAGCCATTCAAAATACATTTTGAGAGGGAACAGTTTGATGACCTCTATCGCCGGATTGATGAGACAAGGATTTTAGATTTGCCTATGGGTGAGGACTGGCAATTTGGCACACCGGCATCTTACCTGAAAGATGTCATGCAACATTGGAAGACGGACTATAACTGGTTCACTACCGAGGATGTCCTAAATTCCTATCCCCAATATGCATGGAATGTGGATGGAAAGATGGTGCACTTCTTTCACATACCTTCAGTAAAACCTGACGCCCAGACCATTCTTATGGCTCATGGTTGGCCGGACAGTTTTTTGCGATACTACAAGACCTTCGATTTGCTTAGGGATTTCAATCTTGTGGTTCCGACAATGCCCGGATTCGGTTTTTCAACATTGCCGGAGAAAGGTTTTATCAATAATTCTGACGTGGCCGACTTATGGCATACACTGATGACTGATGTCTTGGGCTATCAAGAGTATTTTGCAACCGGCGGTGATATGGGGCGAGGTGTGGTATGCTATCTCGCTTCGCGTTATCCCGATGAAGTCAAAGGTCTGCATCTTACCGATGTAGGGATGGCGAAGGATATTATTACAGCACCCGACAACACGCTTTCAGCAGAGGAGCTCGATTACAAACATCGCGCCCAGCAATGGCTTACTCATGAGGGAGCATATATCAACATCCAAAGTACCAAGCCGCTCTCACTTGGTTATGGACTCTGCGGCTCTCCGGTGGGAATGGCGGGGTGGCTCATCGAAAAATTCCATGATTGGACCGATTGGGAACGTTTCTCTATGAAAGATATGCTTGACAATCTGACTCTCTATTGGATGACCGGATGCGCAGCTACCTCAATCCGAGCTTATTATGGCAACTCTTATACATCACCGGCAATGGGCAAGATAACTACCCCCACGGCCATTGCGGCATTTCCATTTGATGTTCTGCCGGTGCCGGAAGAATGGATCAGGCGCAATTACCCTGTTGTTCAATTCAGTCGGATGCCTCACGGAGGTCATTTCACCGCCATGGAGGCATCCGAAGAGTTCTCCGCCGACTTGAAAGCCTTTGTCAATCATCAATTTTAAATACAAAGTCTAAATTTTGTAGCCGGTTTCATTGAACATGGCATAATCTTCGTCAACTCTATTTCCGATGGTTGTGAGCATATCTCCCACCAATGCGCCGTTCATACCGCCACGAAGAATCCTCAACATTGCCTCCTTTGAAAGTTGAGCACGTCCACCGGCAAAATGCAATGTGCATTTAGGAGCCACGAATCGCATGAGTGCTACAGAACGAGTAATCTCGTCTTCAGTAATACGCTCAATGTTTTCAAGTGGTGTTCCCTTGATAGGCTGAAGGATATTTATGGGAATTGATGAGGCTCCGGCTTCACGGGCCATCTCGGCAAGTTCAAGGCGGTCACGCAAGGTTTCGCCCATCCCGATAATGCCTCCACAACAAACCTTGAAGCCTATCTCACGAGCCATTGATATGGTGCGAAGTTTGTCATCTATTGTATGAGTGGAACACAGCATCGGGAAGTAGGAACGCGACGTTTCCAGATTACAATGATACTTTCTAACCCCGGCATCCCACAACTGCTGAAGCTGTTCGCGGTCAAGCAGCCCCATTGAGGCGCATAGTTTCACACCGCCTTCTGCCGATGCTTTCTTGAAAAGGCGGCAGAAATTTGCCAGATGTGCCGGCATCACCTTGCGACCGCTCGTCACCATCGAAAAGCAGCTGACTCCACGATTGCGATTGGAGCGGAAGGCGGCCATCATTTCTTCTTCCTGAATGTAGTCATATTCTTTCACTCCCGTATTGTGGTGAGATGATTGGGCACACCATTTGCAGTCTTCACTGCACCGCCCGGATCTGGCATTTACAATAGAACACGTGTGGATCGTGTCGCCACACCACTTCTGGCGAATTGCATCCGCTGCCTCTCGGAGTTCATCTGTTGAGTAGTTGTTGTTAAGTTCCAGTGCCTCTTCAATTGAAGCTGGTTGGCCATCTTCTATGGCTCGTAATTTTAGCTTTTCCAACATAACATAAATACCTTTTAAAACAAAAGCTCCGAAGTAGACACACGGACGATGGTCATAACCATCAGTCACGGGTCGCTACTCCGGAACTTTTGTATCAATTGAGTCGATAAGTAAGCCAAGATTGATCTTGACTTATGCAAAATTACGATTATTTTCTATCACTCACAATTATTTTCATTATTTTCATTACTATTGTGACAATTTTGAGGCTTGTCCAATTATAGTCCAATGATAAAACCACCTGTGTCGTTGACCAATCCCACCCCAAGCATCAGCAAGGTGGTGGAGGTTTGTGGGCATTGACGGACATCAACGGACGCAAGCGAACAAAATGATGAACGCTATTGGC
The DNA here is from genome assembly GCA_964628905.1 of uncultured Muribaculaceae bacterium. GTDB lineage: Bacteria > Bacteroidota > Bacteroidia > Bacteroidales > Muribaculaceae > JAJPXC01. The sequence goes on from CAZVNS010000047.1 coordinate 3,597, forward strand.
GAAACGTTAGGGAGCAGGGTCGGCAGGGGTGTAGGTGCTGTTAGAGGGTGTGGAGGGTCATGCGGCAGTTGGGGCAGTCGCAGTGGAGGCGGAGGCGGAGGGGGCCACTTTGGAGGTAGAGGTCGCCGCTGGGGAGGCGGTCGGCCTGGGGGGTGAGCAGGCAGGCTCCGAGTTCGCGCCGCAGACAGTAGCGGGTTGTCATCACGCGTGTGCCGGAGGTGGGGCTGGCTTTGCTTACCTCGAGGGCGGGCTCTATCTTGGTGGCGCCGTGGTCGAGGTAGAATTTGCGCGCAAGTCGGTTGGCCACGTTGTCGTGATATGTGATGACGGTGCCGTGAGGCAGGGGGGCGTCGGGCATCTCCTTTCGGCGGTAGTCGAAATGGTGGGTAGAGCGGATGGCGCGGTCGAACAGCTCGATGCCTTGGCGGCGCAGCTGGGTAAGGATGGAGGCGGGAATAAATCTGTTGCCAAGGTTGTCGTCAAGGCCGTCAAGCCGATAGGGTGTGTCGCCAAGTTTGCCCAGAACTCGCTCGCGCTGGGAGGTCTGAGGGGTCTTCGCCTCTACGTATTCGCAATCGATGGTGGCACTGACGGTGAAGTCCCGCTCTATCAAGGCGATATCGAGCGCTACGGTCGACTCTCCCACGGCTCGTAGCGTCATCCGTAAGGGGATGATGCGGCGGGCATTGGCGCGGGATGTGACGTAGTCGCGGCTCTTGTCGCGGTTGCGCCACAGCTGTGTGCCGGGGGGGATTTGGATGTCGGTCGCGGGAAATAGCTTGTTTCCCTCCACTCGGTTGAGGCGGAAACCGTGGAGTGTGCCATCGGCTGAGAAGTACCCTAAGCCGTCGCCGTTGGCCAATTGGGCTGACAGGCTGGCAGTGATCACGCCTCGGCGGCAGCTCTCGACCCGCCCCACGGGTGTGCCGATTGATTTGGGTGAGGCCATTGAGGCGATGCCGCGGGGACGCTTGTCGCGGAGGAAGTAGTCGGTGTATCCGCGGTTGAACGACGAGCTCAGGTCGGGGGTGAGTTCTATCTCGGTGACTCCCATCGACTGGCGGCGGTAGCGGTCGGGGTTGGCGGCGATGATGGCGTCGAGTTGACGGCGGTAATATGTGACTACGTTTTTCACGTAGGCTTGGTCTTTGAGCCGCCCCTCGATTTTGAGGGAGGAGACTCCGGCATCGAGCAGGTCGGCTATTGACTCGGAGCGGTTCATGTCGCTCAACGACAGCAGGTGCGCTCCCCGGGGAGTGTTGATTTCGCGCCTTTGGGAGTCGGTCAGTCGCCAAGGCAGGCGGCATATCTGGGCGCACTCGCCGCGGTTGGCCGAGCGCCCCTTCAGCGCCCAGCTGGCATGGCAGTCGCCGCTGTAGCTCACGCACAGGGCGCCGTGGACGAATGCTTCGAGAGGCACTTTGACCTGCGAGTGGATTTCGCGGATTTCGTCGAGCGAGAGTTCGCGGGCGAACACTATCTGGCTGAAGCCCACTTGCTCCAGGAAGCGCGCCTTGGCTGCGTCGCGGGTGTCGCACTGGGTGCTGGCGTGCAGGGCTATCGGCGGCAGGTTCATTCGAAGGATACCCATGTCCTGCACTATCAAAGCGTCGACACCGATGTGGTAGAGGGAGTGAATCATCCGCTCCACGGCGGCTAACTCGTTGTCGTATATTATGGTGTTGACGGTGACATAGACCCTCGCCCCGAAGCGGTGGGCATGCTGCACTACCCGACGGATATCATCGAGCGAATTGGTTGCGGCGGCACGCGCGCCATGGCTTGGGGCTCCGATATATACGGCGTCGGCACCGCAATCGATGGCTAAGATGGCGGTGTCGGCGTCGCGCGCCGGGGCTAAGAGTTCGATGTCGCGTGGTTTAAGCATCGGCGGGTTGGATTTTCAGTGCGAGCTGTGCTATGTCGCGGCGGAGCATGTCGGTCATGGCTTGGCGGCGTGGCTCGCGGTCCTCCCCTTGGAGCACTGAGGCGATGGCGCCTTCGGGATCGGCCACGATGGTGCGGGCTGTGGCGTGCATCAGCCGCAGGGCTTCGTCGCGGTCGTTGGGGATGTCGCCGTCGAGTATGGCGTTGCGCACGGCATCCTTGATCACACCTACCACGGGGCTTGACTTCAGACCGAAGGTCTCCATGATTTCGACACCGTCGACCGGGGGCTGCCAGTTGCGCAGCTGGTCCTTAGCTTCGATTTCAACCATGCGCTTTACCACAGCGTCGAAGTTGGCGAGGAAGCGTATGACCTTTTCCTGGTTTTTGGAGGTGATATCGGCGCGGCAGAGTGTCATCAGGTCGTCGATGTCGTCGCCTGCGTCAACGAGCAGGCGTCGTACGGCGCTGTCGGTCACACCGTCCTCCACCAGGGCGATGGGGCGCATGTGGAGTTCGACGAGCTTCTGCACATACTTCATGCTGTCGTTCTGCGGCATCTTCATATCGCGGAAGAGGCGGGGTATCATCTTGGCGCCCATGAAGTCATGGTTGTGGAATGTCCATCCGATGGAGTCATCCCAGCGTTTGGTCACCGGCTTGGCGATGTCGTGGAGCAGGGCTGCCCAGCGCAGCCACACGTTATCAGACTGGGCGGCCACTTTGTCGAGCACCTGCATGGTGTGGTCGAAGTTGTCCTTGTGGGCGCGGCCTTTTACTACGTCGACTCCGCGGAGGGCGTCGAGGGCTGGGAATATAAGTTTGAGCAACCCGGTCTGGGCCTGGAGACGCCATCCGATTGAGGGGCGGGGCGAAGCCATGATCTTCATCCACTCGGTGACGATGCGTTCACGGGTGATGATCTCGATGCGGTGGGCATTGCGGGTGATTGCGTCGAGGGTCTCGGGCACGATGGTGAAGTCGAGCTGTGTGGCGAAGCGTATGGCGCGCATCATCCTCAGAGGGTCGTCGCTGAAGGTGATGTCGGGGTCGAGCGGGGTGCGTATCAAGCCACGGTGGAGGTCGTCAAGGCCGTTGAATTTGTCAATTAGCTCGTCGAAATGGTCGGCGTTGATGCGTATTGCCATGGCGTTGATGGTGAAGTCGCGGCGCGACAGGTCTTCGTCGAGTGTACCGTCCTCGACGATGGGGTTGCGCGACTCGCGGTGGTACGACTCCTTGCGCGCTCCCACAAATTCCAGCTCCTGGTCGCGCCAACGGACCTGGGCGGTGCCGTAGTTGCGGAACACGTTGACCTTGGCCCCGCGACCCAACCGCTCACATAGCCGCTGGGCCACCTCGATGCCGCTGCCCACGGTGACGAAGTCGATATCCTTCGACGGCCTATGCAGCAGCAAGTCGCGCACATAGCCTCCCACGACGTAACATTCGCGGCCGAGCTCGTCGGCCACTTCTCCTACTGTATTGAATATCTTCTTGGTAAGCATACGGGGTTATCCTTCGAGTTCGATTACCTCTTCGGTGGCGTTGGTAAGGCAGCGCCAGGAGTCGGAGGTGACGGCGTAGGTGTTCTCGATACCTACAGCACCAACGCCGGGTATCACGAATTTTGGCTCAAGTGCTATGACATTGCCCTCGGCTATGATGTCGCGGCTGCGGGGTGCGATCACCGGCAGCTCGTTGACCTCGATGCCCACTCCGTGCCCTATAAATCCGGCATGTTGGCGGTGCCCCATATAATATTGAGTCAGGCCCGCCTCTTCAACAATCGACATCGCATGCTCGTAGAGGGCTTTGGCTTCAACGCCGGGGCGACCCATGCGGCAGAGCTCGCGGTGGATCTTTATCGAGATTTCGTGGGCTTTGATGGCGAGCTCAGACAGTCGGCCCACGGAGAACACGCGGGTCATGTCGGTCATATAGCCGGTGTAGTTGCCGTTCATGTCGACCATCACCGACATGCCGCGGCGCAGCAGCGTGCCGTTGGCCCCCACGGGTATCGCGGGGTTGATGCCTGCGCCTCCCATGGCGAAGTCGTAGGGTGAAGGGGTGTCGGCGTTGTCGCCGGCGATCACGTTGCCCATGAACAGCTCCATGGTGTCGCCGGAGATGCGGAATTGCCCCAAGCATCCTTCGCGGCGGCTCAGGCGCTCGATCTCGATCTGCAGCTCGATGTCCGACATCCCGGGCTCGAAAAGCGAGGGTATGCGGTGGTAAACCATGGTCTGGTGTGTGCCTGAGGCTGCGATCTTGCTGATTTCGTAGGGGGTCTTCACGGCGCGGCATTGGCGCATCAGCGATGTGGCGTCGGCCGTCTCAGAACCGGTGAATGCTCGCTGCAGTCGCATTATCGTGTCGTAGGTGGCAGTGCCCATCTCCAGTCCGAGCTTCCGGGGCTGCTCCACGCCAAGCTTTTGTAGCTGCGCAGGCATCTCCTCGGGCTTTCGGATGTAGCTAACGAGGTCCCCCTCAAGCTCCAACGGGCGCTTCACAAAGAATACCGGGGAGCCTTTGGCGGGAATGTATGCGTAGCCCAGATACACGCGTCCGGTGATATAGTAGAGGTTTGCTAAGTTATTGATAAGCAAGCCGTCGAGCTGCAATTGCTGCAAAGCTTGCTGCATGCTTGAGATCCTCAGGGCGAGTTCCACCGAGGGTATCTGTATGAGTTGCTGCTGATGGGCGTGTTCGGTCATGATTACTTTGTGTTTTGGATAAACTCGATGCCCACCATGTCGATGCCGCGGAGGGTGTCGACGCGCATTATGTGGCGCACCCTGATGGGGGAGCCGGCGATGCGTGTGAAGTGGGGGTTGATGGTGTCGATGAGCTGAAAGTCGGTACCCACCCCCTTGCCGCACCAGCGTCCATAGCGGTCGGCCATGGTGATATTGAGGGTGTCGAGGCGGCTGGTGCCGGTGGTATCCTCATAGGCCATCTCGAGGTAGAGATTGGAGTAGGGGTACTCGTTGGTGTGGCGCAGCCCCAGCGATAGCGAGCCCTGGGCTATCGAGTCCTCACCGGTGGGGGTGAATGTGACGGGGGAGTTGTAGACCCAGCCGTCGATGGGGAGCTGCTGGTAGTCGCTATAATCATTGTGCCCGGGAAGGCAGCTTCCCAAGCACAGTGATAATAGAGTTATGATAAGCAGGTTACGCATTATTGTCGGGTTTTTGTTGATGCGGTGGGCGGTGCTGCCGTTGCTGGTTGTTAGGGTCTTGGTTCTGGCGTTCGGGGCGCGGCTGGTTAGGGCGGTTGCCTTGATCCGACGGTGGGCGGTTGCCGCGTTGGCGTTGGGGCCGCCCTTGCTGACGGTTGCCTCGGGGCTGGCCGTCGCCTCCTCCGCCATCATTGTTGCGGGGCTGGCCGTCGCCTCCCCCGCTGTTGTTGCGCGGACCTTTGCGCTTTTTCTTCTTGTCGAAGCGTGTCAGCGAGTCCTGGCCTATGATGTCGCAAAACTCCTTAGCCTTCTCGGGCTGTGCGCTGCCTTCTCTCTCAAGTTTCAACGGTTTTTCGCCATTCTTGTTCAACGTGATCACCTCAAATGCTCGAGCCGCATCGATTGTGACGAGGTTGGCGGCGATATTCTTGTCGGTGGAGTAGGTAATCTCACCCTTGAATATGTCGGTCTTGAAGTGGTAATAGGTGTTGTCGGCGGTTTCGAGGCGGATATCGCGCGGGGGGAGCTTCTTTACGCTCTCTACGTAGGCGTCGACCTCGAAGTTGAGGCAGCACTTGAGTTTGGCGCACTGTCCGGCGAGCTTCTGGGGGTTGAGCGACAGGCCCTGGAAGCGGGCGGCGCTGGTAGCCACAGACACAAACGATGTCATCCATGTGGCGCAGCACAGGGGGTGTCCGCACGGGCCGATGCCGCCGATACGTCCTGCCTCCTGGCGGGCCCCAATCTGCTTCATCTCGATGCGCACATGGAACGTCTCGGCAAGCACTTTGATGAGCTGACGGAAGTCGACACGCTCGTCGGCTATGTAGTAGAATATCGCCTTGTTGCCGTCGCCTTGATACTCCACATCGCCAATCTTCATCTTCAGGTTGAGACCCTCGGCTATCTGGCGGGCGCGGATCATGGTGTCGTGCTCGCGGGAGCGGGCTTCCTCAAACTTCTCGATGTCGGCGGGCTTGGCCAAGCGGAACACGCGGCGGGTCTCAGCGTCGGGTTTGATGCGCGCCTTGAGCATCTGCAGCTTCACCAGGGCGCCGGTAAGCGTCACCTGGCCGATGTCGTGGCCGGGGTTCGACTCCACGGCTACCCAGTCGCCGATCTCCAGCGGCAGGTTGGTGGAGTTTTTGTAGTACCCCTTACGTGTGTTCTTGAACTGCACCTCCACCATGTCGAAGTCGGTGTAGCCGCCGGGCACATCCTCCAGCCAGTTGTGGCAGGTGAGCTTGCCGCGGGGACCGGAGGCCACCTTGCGGGGGCACACCTTGCAGCGCTCTTTGGGCTGCTCCCGGTCGTTGAGGGGCTTTTCGTTGTCGATCTCTGCCATGGTGGGGTGTTATTTGGCGAAGCTGACAGCGCGGGTTTCGCGTATTACGGTGATCTTCACCTGTCCGGGGTAGGTCATCTCGTCCTGGATGCGCTTGGCGATTTCGGCTGAGAGCTTTTCTGTCTCAACGTCGTCGATCTTGTCGGCGCCGACTATCACGCGGAGCTCGCGGCCTGCCTGGATGGCGTAGGTCTTGATCACACCGGGATACGACATGGCCAGCTGCTCCAGGTCGTTGAGGCGCTTGATGTAGGCCTCGACTATCTCGCGGCGCGCGCCGGGGCGCGCGCCTGAGATGGCGTCGCACACCTGCACGATGGGCGCTAAGAGCGAGGTCATCTCCACCTCGTCGTGGTGGGCGCCGATGGCGTTGCATATCTCGGGTTTC
>CAZVNS010000048.1:0-10393 GCA_964628905.1 uncultured Muribaculaceae bacterium
CCAACGACCCCCTGATTAACAGTCAGGTGCTCTAACCAACTGAGCTACTGAAGCAGATTGCTCACCCCCTCCGGGGAATTGCGTGGCAAAAGTACACACTTTTTTTGATGTGCGCAACTTTTTCGCAAAAAAATGTTCCTGCAAACAAAAAATCCCCCTTTTTTAGTTAATTTTGACCCAAATTAACGCGGTGATTGTTATATCACCATATCGACCACGACTCCGGGGATGCGTCGTCCGGGGGAATTGAAAACACATTATATAATATATGAAAAAGACCAAATTTCTTGCCGTGACGATGGTGGCAGCCGTGATTGCCATGAGCGCCGCCACCCGTAGCGATAAAGCCGAACTGTCGCGCAACCTCAATATCTTCTCGAGCGTTGTGAAAAATCTGCAGACGGAGTATGTCGACACCATCGATGCATCTAAGAGCATCCGCACCGCCATCGACATGATGCTGATGGAGCTCGACCCATATACGGAGTATATCCCGGCTGAGGATCAGGAGTCGTTCCGCACCATCTCGACCGGTGAGTATGGGGGTATCGGCTCTCTGATAATGCGCCGTAGCGATAAGAACGTGTACATCTCGGAGCCGTATGACAATTCTCCGGCCAAGAAAGCGGGATTGCGTCCCGGCGACTTGATCATCGCCATCGATGGCGACACGATGTTGGGCAAGAATGTGGATGAAGTGTCAAACCGTCTGCGCGGCCAGTCGGGCACCACGGTCAATGTGCTGATTAAGCGTCCTTACGTCGACGACTCGATAAAGTCGATAACCGTAAAGTGCGAGAAGATTGAGATCCACCCCGTGCCTTACTTCGGTGTGATACATGACAATGTGGGGTATATCGACGTGACTACCTTCAGCGACAAGACCTACCCCGAAGTCAAGGAAGCCCTACTGGAGCTGAAGAAGGACCCGCGGGTGAAGACAATTATGATTGACCTGCGCAACAATGGCGGAGGGGTGCTCGACGGCGCAGTCGACCTGGTGAGCCTGTTTGTGCCCCGCGGCACTGAGGTGCTGCGTACCCGTGGCAAGGGGCAACTCAACGAGCGCATCTACAAGACCTCCAAGAAGCCGGTTGATACCGAAATCCCCTTGGTGGTGTTGGTCAACAGTGGTTCGGCATCAGCATCGGAGATCACTGCCGGCGCGCTGCAGGACCTGGACCGCGCGGTGATCGTGGGTCGCCGATCGTTTGGCAAAGGCTTGGTGCAGAGTTCGCGCCCGCTCCCCTACGACGGGCTGCTCAAAGTGACAATCGCTAAATACTACATACCATCGGGCCGGTTGATACAGGCTATAGACTATTCTCATCGCAACGAGGATGGATCGGTGGGACGTATCCCCGACTCGCTGACTCACGAGTTCAAGACCCGCGCCGGCCGCACGGTGCGCGACGGTGGTGGCATCAAGCCCGATGTGGATGTGGAATACCCCGACGGTTCACGTCTGCTATACAACATCCTTGCCGACAACTGGGCATTCGACTACGCCAACAAGTATTATGCCACCCACGATAGCGTGGCAGCTCCCGCCGACTTCGTGATCACCGATGAGATTTACGAGGATTTCAAAGGCTTTATCGATCCTGAGAAGTTCAACTACGACAAAGTGTGCGAGACTATGCTCGATGACCTGGAGAAGGCCGCCAAGAACGAAGGGTATCTCAATGATGAGACCAAGGCCCAGATTGAGGTGCTTCGCAATCTGATGAAGCACAATCTGTCGGAGGACCTCGACAACAATCGCGAGGATGTGTCGCAATTCCTCAGCACCGAAATCATGAGCCGTTACTATGGCGAAAGCGGTGAGATCATCCAGTCGCTGAAGAACGACCTCGACGTGGAGGCCGCCATTAAGATGCTCAACACTCCGGGTGAATATCAGAGGCTGCTCTCCCCGGCTCCTGAGAAATAATAGACCCCTAAGCCTTAAAAATTTTATGAGATGGGGTCTAAATCCGCTGAGAAGAAACGACAAGGGCGGTCGCTGATGGCGATCGCCCTTGTCGTTGGTATCATCGGGGTCCGCCGGTACCGCCGCCGGGGGGAGGACCCCCAGGGCCGCGGTGCGTATCGTTGCGCAGCTCAGGCTGGTTGCCCTGGCCGAACGAGTTGAAGCGGTAGGTGAATGTAACCATGAAGTAGCGCGTGAGGGTGTTGAAGCGTGAGTCGTCGATATAGTTGGCGGTGACGGTGCGTGATATGTCGCGCTTCTGCTGCAGCAGATCGTAGACTTTGAGAGCTACGGTGGCTGCCTTGCCGTGCATGAACTGGTAGGAGATTGACCCGTTCCACATCCAGGTGTTCTGGTTGTATCCCGAGGCGTAGCCGCTTGTGCCGGTGTAGTTGACATCGGTTGAGAGCACGATGCCGAAGGGGGTGTAGTAGGTGCCGGTGAAGGTGCCGCCGTAGGAGTGTACGGTGGGTGTGGTGACGTTGGGCAGTGAGTTGTGGGTGAGCTGCAGTGAGTAGTTGGGGCGCAGCTCCAGCTCGATGTTGTCGGGACGCCATGCGAATGAGAACATCTCGAAGATGCGTGTCGACATCGAGTTGTTGCGCTGGCCGTTGTTATAGCCCACTGAGTGGTTGAGGTTGGCGAAGATGTTGTTGGCGAAGGTGAAGCGCTTGTTGCGCAGGGGTTGCGAGATCATGTTCATCAGGCGCAGGCTCCAGGCACCGTTGACGTTGGCGTAGGTGGTGGTCTGTCCGCCTGTGAGCGAGTTGTACTCGGTGCGGCTCACGATTGAGTTTTGGTCAATTTGGGCGTCGGCCATCAACATTATCGACCGTTGGGCGTCGGCGTTGAAGTCCTGGAAGCGTATGCGCAGGTAGTGGGTGAATGTGGGGTCGAGGTTGGGGTTACCAATTACTATGCGCAGGGGGTTGGAGTAGTCGGGCACAGGTTGCAGCTGAGTCATCGAGGGCTGCTGTGAGCTGCTGCGGTAGTTGAGCATCAGCGAGCGTGATGTGCCCAGCTTGTAGCGGTAGCGCAGGAAGGGGGCGAAGTTCCACACCCAGCGGCGGGGTATATTGCGCGCTGAGTTGATCAGATCGTAGCTCTGCTGCATTGAGGGCACGAGCGACAGGCCGGCATCGAGTGTGTAAGCTTTCTTTACGAGCTTGAAGCCAAGGCGTATATCCTGGGTGAAGAAGTTGTTGCGGAATGAGTTGGAGAGTGAGTCGACGTAGTGTAGCTCAGGGTCGACGATGGGGGTGTCGTAGGCGTCGCTGGAGGGGAATGTCAGGTCGCGGTCGTAGGTGAGCTTGTCGGCGTTGTTCCAGCGGTAGCGCATCTGGTAGCTCAGGGTCAGGAAGCGCCCCTTCTTGACGTCGCCCAGAGGCTCGGTCCATGTGGCGCGGGCTTGAATCTGGTTGCTCCATGTGTGGTCGTTGCCATACTGGTCGTAGGCGTCGATGGAGTCGTTGCCAAGCGCGTCTTGGAAGAGGTAGAAGCGGTTGTGTGAGTAGGTGTCGGCGTACTCGCGGACGTTCGACATCTGGTAGCGCACGTTCAGCGAGTAGCTGCGGCCGGGGTGTGAGCGGAAGTTGTGGTTGAATGTAGCTTCGCCACCGGCTTCCCAGGAGTTGCCGCGTGAGTCGCTGGTGTTGAACGAGCGGGTTACGGGGATGCGCAGCCCGGAGAGGGTGAGTGTGGAGTCGATTGAGCGCGAGTCGTTGTGGTTGAATGAGAAGCGCGGACGGAAGTCGAATGAGTTGACCGAGTCGGGCTTCCACTGTATGCGGAAGTCGGCGCGCACATTGTGGCCTCGGTCGCGGGCGTCGGTGCCGCTCTCAGAGTATGAGGTGGAGTCGGGGAAGAGGTACTGGCGGTTCTGCTGCTTCTGCGATTCGCGGTCGGTGTGGGAGTACATCACGTCGCCACCCACGCGGAATATCTCCTGGTTGCCCACGTTGAAGTTGAAACCTAAGGTCTGCGAGGTGTTGATGCCCTGGTCGCCTCCAAAGCGGCGGAAGCGGTTGCCGTTGCCGTCGGTGAAGCCAAGCTCGTTGGTGTTGTTGGCGCTCCCGAGGAAGGTGAACTGGTTTTCGTTGTAGAAGCGGTTGATGTTGAATGTGGCCTGGTAGCGGTCGTCAGTGCCGTATCCGGCTTCGGCGGTGCCAAACCAACCGTTCTTCATGCCTTTTTTCACGGTGAGGTTGATTACGGTCTCATCCTCGCCGTCATCCACGCCGGTCATGCGCGCGAGGTCGCTCTTGCGGTCCACCACCTGGAGCTTGTCGACCATGTTGACCGGCAGGTTCTTGGATGCCACCTTGGGGTCGTCGCTGAAGAATTCCTTGCCGTCAACCAGAATTTTGGTCACTTCCTTGCCGTTGGCTGTGATCTTGCCGTCAGTGTCGACCTCCACGCCGGGAAGTCGTTTGAGCAGGTCCTCGACCACGGCGTTTGGCTGTGTCTTATAGGTGTCGGCGTTGTATTCGATAGTGTCCTCCATCACTTTGATGGGGGTCTTGACGGCGGTTACCGTAGCCTCCTTGAGCATGATTGATGAGGAGTTCATCACTATCGGGTTGAGGGTGATGTTCTTGCTCCCTACGGTCAGGGGAATGACATCGGTGGCGTAGCCCACATAGGTGGAGCGTATGGCGTATTTGCCGGCCTTGACATCGTGGAAGCTGAAGTTGCCGTCGAGGTCAGAGGCCACAGCCTTCACTTGCGAGCTGTCGGGGAGATGTAGCAGCGAGAGTGTGCCGCCAATCAGGGGCTGTTTGTTTTCATCAACAAGTGTGCCCTTGACTACCACGGCCCATGTCGAAATAGCGATCGACATGGCGATGGTCAGAAATAGTAGGAAGCGTTTTGTCATCGGAGTTGAAACGTTCGGTGATATTTTTTTTGTATACGATATATAAGACGTGGCTATGAAAAAATGGTTTAGCTTATGTTTGGCTAAAAAATGCTAATTTAGCTTATGATTTATTACGTGACTGCCGTGATGTGGATGTTCATGTCGGTAGAGCTGGTAGGTGTTGATTAGGTTGTGCCAGATGCTGTAAAATCCGCCTACGATAGCTGTCACGGGGGTGAAAAATGTGTAGCCGAGCCAGATTGCGAACACGGTGTTCTTCTGCCCCAAGGCTTGTCCGGCGGTGACGGTGTCGCCATAATTAGCGCCGATATGCCTCCCTATCCAGAATTGTGCTACGCAGCACACGGCCGACACTGCCACGAGCCACAGCTGGGTGTCGACCGACACCGTGGAGTGCACTATCGAGCGGGTGGTCACGGCTATGGCGAGCGACAATGCGACGGCCCACAAGTAGAACGCTAAGTCGGGGTAGCGCAATAGCCATGCGTGGGCCTTTGGCATCAGGTAGCGCACGAGTATCGCCAGCGCCAGGGGCATCAGCAGCAGTGGGAACACCTGCCCTAGGATCAGCAGCGAGGCGGCGATCATCGATATCGACCCGTCGGGATGGACGTATGGCACTATGGCCGGGACGACGATCGACACCGCTAAGTTGATTAATATAATATATGTGGTGATGTGGTTGACATCGCCACCGAGCTTGCGTGTCACCACAGCCGAAGCTGTGGCAGTGGGGCAAATCAGGCACAACATCGCGCCTTCGAGCACCACCCGTAATCCGCTATGCGGCATCAGCATCAGCGCGCAGCCGATGGCGGTGAACAGTCCGCACTGCACCAACAGCAACCATAAGTGCCAACGGCATAGGCGGATGTGCTTGAGGTTGATCTTGCAGAAGGTGAGGAATAGCATGCAGAATATCAACGCCGGCTGCAGGGCGCTTACTGCACGATTGGCCAGCACATGATGGCGCTCAAGTGCTGGAACGTTGATGAATATGAAATAGCCTGCAACGCCGACGATCATCGAAATCACCAGCATCCAGTCACGTGCAAATCTTTTCATCTTTTAAGCCACGTGGTGGGGATGCGGTGGGTGGTTAGCGGATTTCGTAGGCGGGGATGTCGACGAGCTTGATGCCGAACCGCAGGGCGGAGTAGGGGAGGATGATGCCGCTCCCCTGCGAGCCGTAGCCCTGCTGGTAGGGGATGAGCACCTCGCATGAGTCGCCCACGTGCATATCCTCCAAGGCGATGACCCATCCCTCGATCACGCCGCTGAGCTTGACGCGGTAGATGGAGTCGCCATAGGCGGTGTTGTCAAACGATGAGTCGAACACGGTGCCGTCGTAGAGCGAACCTATGTACTTGACGTCGACTGTCGAGGTGTACATCGGCGACAGGTTGCCGGCGGTGAGCTTACGGTCGTTGTAGTAGTGGACGAGCACGTAGGCTGCGGGGTCCCAGTCGGGCACAATCTTGGTGTAGAAGCACGAGCCGTCGGGGTTGAGGCTGTCGGCCATGTGCGCCAGCCAGTCGTTGTTGGTGTTGCGCCAATCGGTGTAGTCCTTCCAATTGTCGTCGTCGGAGCAACTCACGGCCACTGCGCCTATCAGCGCGGCCAGCAGGCATATTAGTGGAAATCTGCGCATTATCTGAATACTTTGGGGGCGTTTTGTGCGCCGGCGTCGGCTGAAAATTGATCTTTCTTATCGAATCCGAAAATACCGGCGAAGATGGCTGCCGGGAAGCGGCGGATCTTCACGTTGTAGTTCTTGACGGCTTCGTTGTAGCGGGTGCGCTCGGTGGCTACGCGATTTTCGGTGCCGGCGAGCTCGTCCTGCATCTTCTGGAAGCTCTCGGGGAACTTGAAGTCAGGGTAAGCCTCATGCACGGCGTTGATATAGATCTTGTAAGCGTCGTTGACGCGCTGCTGTGCCTGTGCCTGGGCTATGGCTTCGGGAGTGCCGGGGGCGGGAGTGCCGTAGGCCGAGGCGCTGTCGAGGGCGTTGTTAAGGTCCTGATAGCCGGTGCGCATCTTGGTGACTTCGGCCATGCCGGCTTTCTCGTTCTCGGTGGCGGCGGTGACGGTGGCCTCGAGGTTGGGTATGAGGTCGGCGCGGCGCTGGTACTGGTTCTGCACGTTGGCCCAGGCCTGGTCGGCTTGCTCGTCGAGCTCCACCATGCCATTGTAGCTTGAGCAGCCCATGCCGCAGAGTATTATCAGCACGAGAGCTACGATGCCGAGGGTGATATAAGCGGGTTTGATTTTCAAGGTGTTGGGGTGTTAAAGGGTGAGAAAATGGGGAATAGATTATCCGAGCTTGCGCAGCAGGGTGTTGATGCTCACGCGGTCGTGGATCAGGCGGTGCAGGTCGGCGATGTTGACGCGTGTCTGCTCCATGGAGTCGCGCTCGCGCAGGGTCACGGTGTTGTCCTCAAGTGTCTGATGGTCAACGGTGATGCAGAAGGGTGTGCCCACTGCGTCCTGACGGCGATAGCGCTTGCCGATAGAGTCCTTCTCGTCGTAGTGGGTGGCGAAGTCAAATTTCAGGTCGTTGACGATCTCGCGGGCTTTGTCGGGGAGTCCGTCCTTGCGCACCAGGGGCATCACGGCGCATTTCACCGGAGCCAAGGGGGCGGGCAGGTGGAGCACCACACGGCTTTCGCCGTTGTCAAGGGCCTGCTCCTCGTAGCTTGAGCAGAGCACGCTCAGGAACATGCGGTCCACGCCGATCGAGGTCTCGATCACGTAGGGGGTGTAGCTCTCGTTGAGCTCGGGATCGAAGTATTGTATCTTCTTGCCAGAGAATTTCTCATGCTGCGACAGGTCGAAGTTGGTGCGTGAGTGGATACCCTCCACCTCTTTGAAGCCGAAGGGCATCTCGAACTCGATGTCGGTGGCGGCGTTGGCGTAGTGGGCGAGCTTCTCGTGGTCGTGGTAGCGGTACTTCTGGTCGCCCAGGCCGAGGGCTTTGTGCCACTTCAGTCGCCACTCTTTCCACTGGCTGAACCACTTGAGCTCCTCGCCGGGACGTACGAAGAATTGCATCTCCATCTGCTCAAACTCGCGCATGCGGAAGATGAACTGACGGGCTACGATCTCGTTGCGGAATGCCTTACCGATCTGAGCGATGCCGAAGGGGATGCGCATGCGGCCGGTCTTCTGCACGTTGAGGTAGTTGACGAATATGCCCTGGGCGGTTTCGGGGCGGAGGTAGACGGTCATCGCGCCGTCGGCGGTGGAACCCATCTCGGTTTTGAACATCAGGTTGAACTGGCGCACCTCGGTCCAGTTTTTGGTGCCTGAGATGGGGCACACAATCTCCTGGTCGATGATGATCTGGCGCAGTTCGTTGAGGTCGTTGTCGTTCATGGCCTTGGCGAAGCGCTCATGCAGGGCGTCGCGGCGGGCCTGGCGCTCAAGCACGCGGGGATTGGTGGCGCGGAACTGTGCCTCGTCGAAGGCCTCGCCATATTTCTTGCGGGCTTTCTCCACCTCTTTGTTGATTTTGTCGTCGAATTTGGCGATTTCCTCCTCGATCAGCACGTCGGCGCGGTAGCGCTTCTTTGAGTCGCGGTTGTCAATCAAGGGGTCGTTGAAGGCGTCAACGTGGCCTGAGGCTTTCCAGATTGTGGGGTGCATGAATATTGCTGAGTCGATACCCACTATGTTTTCGTGGAGCAGGGTCATGGCGTCCCACCAGTAGCGTTTGATGTTGTTCTTGAGCTCTACGCCGTTCTGGCCGTAGTCATACACTGCCGACAAGCCGTCGTAGATTTCCGATGATGGGAACACAAAACCGTATTCCTTGGCGTGTGAAACGATTTTTTTGAAGTCGTCTTCTTGTTGTGCCATTATGTAGAGTCTTTAGATTTGTTAAAGTTTTTAGAGTTTTTAGAGTTTTTAGGGTTGCGCCCTGTGGGCACTCTGCCCGTGGGTGGTTTTCGGGCCGCAAGCCTGCTCGCTGCGCTCGCCGGCCTGCGGTTATATAGAGGGTCGTTAAGGACTTTAGGGCCGTCGGGGCGGCAATCAATCCGCGAATTTAGTGATTTTTTTGATGTGATGGGTGGTTTTACAAATTATTAGCACTCATATTCGCCGGCTCCGAGGCGTATCACCTGGGGAGCGGTGGAGTCGGTGAGGTCAACCACCGTCGAGGGCTCAAGCGAGCCGGTGCCGCCGTCGACCACGTAATCAACCGACCCGGCGTAGTGTAGGGCTATCGACTCCGGCTCGCGCCCTTCGTCGGGGGCGTCGGCGTCATATTCCACCGATGTCGACAGCAGTGGGTGGCCAAGCTCTGCGGCCAGGGCGCGGGCTATGTCGTTGCCGGGGATGCGCACACCCACGGTGCGGCGGCTCTTGAACACTTTGGGCAGCGTCGATGCCGCGGGGAGGATGAAGGTGTAGGCTCCGGGCAGACAGCGCTTCAACTCTGCGAAGGCGTGGTTGTCGATGCGTGCATACTCTGCTGCCTGCGATAGGTTGTCGCACACGATTGAGAGGTTCTCCTTCAGCGGGTTGATGCCCTTGAGGCGGCAGATGCGTTCGATGGCGCGGTTGTTGACGGCGTCGCAGCCGATGGCATAGAGCGTGTCGGTGGGGTATATGATAATCTGACCCTCGCGCAGGGCCTCGGCCAGCTCCTGGATGTGGCGTTGGTTGATGTTTTCCGGGAAAATTTTCAATAATTTCATAACAGTTGCAAAAATAGTCAATCTTTTTTAAAAAATATTGATTACCTTTGCGATATGGAGCAGGAATTGTCAAAAAAATACTATAAAATCTCAGCGGTGGCCGATATCTTGGGGCTGCCGGCGTCGACTTTGCGATTTTGGGAGAAGCAGTTCACCATCATCACGCCGCGGCGCAACGCTCACGGCACGCGCTTCTATACCCCTAAGGATGTGGAGACTATACGCATGATCCATTACCTGGTCAAGGAGCGTGGACTGAAGCTCGAGGCTGCCCAGCAGCAGATACGCCGCAACCCCCAGGGGGTTAGCCGCCATCACCAGGCCATAGAGCGACTGCGGGAGATACGCCTGGAACTGCAGACCATGCTCGATGCCCTCAATGCCAAGCGCCTGTAACACAAGATTTAGACGAGAGTTTACGCGGACGCACCCGGGGTGCGACCCTACTCGCGGGTGGGGGCTGCTGGCGTTTACGCGGACGCACCTGAGTTGAGATGCGGTTCAAATAAGGCGATTGTAGTGCCTTATCCCCCATTTGATGCGACCCTAATGATTTTTTTGTAACTTTGTGGTCGATTTCGACGGCCCCGGCAGCCCGTCGCGGAGTCAGGCTGACACCTGTCGGCCTGTCGATGAGGAAAGTCCGGGCAACATAGAGCACCATACTTCTTAACGGGAAGCTATCGGCAACGGTAGAGTAGCGTGACAGAAAACAACCGCCATCTCTGCGGAGTTGGTAAGGGTGAAAAGGTGGGGTAAGAGACCACCGGGCCGGATGGTGACATTCGGTGCCGCACGTCTTATGGGTTGCAAGGTCAAGTATACCGGCATTTAAGGGTTGCT
>CAZVNS010000049.1:0-10017 GCA_964628905.1 uncultured Muribaculaceae bacterium
CAAACGTGCCCTTCTTTGCCATTATGTCGCGATACTTCCAAAGGGTGCGCGCGTCGGGCACGTCATCTACGGTGCGTATGCCGAGAAAGCCGCGAAAACTCAAGCGGTCAACTATCTGATACTCGGCCTGCTCGTCACTCAGCCCGTAAAGGCGCTGAAGAACGAGGACTTTGAAAACGAACACAGGGTCAAGGGGACGGCGACCCGCATTGTTTTTCCGGTTGTTGTTCACCAGAGATTCCTCCAGTGTCGGACGGAACACCTCGAAATCAACAATCTTGTAGAGATATTTCCAGTTGATTTCCCAATTTCATCAGCTCAGACATTGTTATTTCATGCTCAAAGAGCGACTCTGACTCTATATTCTTGCGAAACTTTCTGCTGTTAGACATAATTCGTGTTGGTTTGTACAAAGATACGAATTATTTTTCTAATTTACAAGCGCTTAATTTATAGAAGTCCCCTTATAAATTATCTGTATGCAAATATTTTACTTAAATTTGAAACAACAATGCTGTTCCCGTTGTTCCATTCAGCAATAGCATCTACTTGCAACCTGATGATACCACCATGCATACCCCATGTATTTTGATGTGTTTGCTTTCGTTTGTTCACAATAAGAGCTCTATCACTCCCACTCGATGGTCGACGGGGGTTTGGAGGAGATGTCGTAGGTGACGCGGTTGACGCCGCGGACGTGGTTGATGATGTCGTTGGAGACTTTTGCCAGGAAGTCGTAGGGTAGGTGGGCCCAGTCGGCGGTCATGGCGTCGGTCGAGGTGACGGCGCGCAGGGCCACGGCTCTCTCGTAGGTGCGCTCGTCGCCCATCACGCCTACGCTCTGCACGGGTAGGAGTATCACACCGGCTTGCCAGACTTGGTCGTAGAGACCCCAGTCGCGAAGTCCTTGGATGAAGATGTGGTCGGCTTCCTGGAGTACGGCTACTTTCTCGGGAGTGATGTCGCCGAGGATGCGGACGGCTAAGCCGGGACCGGGGAAGGGGTGTCGCTTGATCAGGTGCTCGGGCATGCCGAGCTCACGCCCTACGGCTCGCACTTCGTCCTTGAACAGTAGTCGCAGGGGTTCGCAAAGTCGGAGGTTCATCTTCTCGGGGAGTCCGCCTACGTTGTGGTGGCTCTTGATGGTGGTGCCGGTGATTGAGAGTGACTCGATGCAGTCGGGGTAGATGGTGCCTTGTGCGAGCCAGCGTACGTCCTTGATTTTATGGGCTTCTTGGTCGAAGACGTCAATGAAGCCTTTGCCTATGATCTTGCGTTTGCGCTCGGGGTCGGTGACGCCGGCGAGCTCGCTGAAGAATTTTGCCGATGCATCGACTCCGATTACGTTGAGTCCAACACATTCGTAGTCGTGAAGCACATTCTTAAACTCGTCCTTGCGGAGCATGCCGTGGTCTACGAAGATGCAGGTGAGGTTACGGCCGATGGCACGGTTGAGCAGCACGGCGGCCACAGATGAGTCGACGCCTCCGCTGAGGCCGAGCACTACTTTGTCGTCGCCGAGCTGGGCTTTGAGCTGCGCTACGGTGCTTTCGATGAATGAGGCGGCGCTCCATGTGCGCTTTGATCCGCAGATGCCTACTACGAAGTTTTCAAGCAGCTGTGTGCCGCACTCGCTATGGAACACTTCGGGGTGGAATTGCACGCCCCATGTGCGTGTGCCGTTGATATGATAGGCGGCGACTTTGACTTTGGGGGTCGAGGCTATGATTTTGAATTGGTCGGGCACTGATGTGATGGTGTCGCCGTGGCTCATCCACACTTGTGCTCCCGGGTCGATATAGCGCATCAGGGGGTCGGAGGGGTCAACGTAGTCGAGGTTGGCACGGCCATATTCGCGGGTGTTGGCCGGCTCGACCTTGCCTCCTGTCTGGTAGGCGATGAATTGCGCTCCGTAGCAGATGCCGAGCACGGGCATGCGTGAGGCTATCGACTGGATGTCGGCGCGGAATGCTTTGTCGTCGTAGACTGAGAATGGTGAGCCGGAGAGTATGCAGCCAATCACCGATGGGTCGTCGTGGGGAAATTTGTTGTAGGGTACTATCTCGCAGTAGGTTGAGAGTTCGCGCACTCTTCGGCCTATGAGCTGTGTGGTCTGTGAGCCGAAGTCAAGGATTATGATCTTTTCTTGCATCAGTAGATGGTGTAAGTTGTAACGATGGCGCGAAGATACTAATAAATTTCGAGCTTTCGCTCTCCCCCGGGGTGCGAAATCTCGAACTGTAGCGACATGTGTTATGTTATATATTCAACCAACAGGTATTGTATATATAATTGTAACAATTAAGCGACTGCAAGGTTGATGACATGATGTTATATCGGCATAAAATTGTAACTTTGTGCCAAAATCTCACATACAATGGAAAAAGTAATACTCACCGGCGACCGCCCCACAGGTCGCCTGCACTTAGGGCACTACGTAGGGTCGCTCCGCCGCCGAGTGGAGCTTCAGAACTCAGGGCTTTACGACAAGATATTCATAATGATAGCCGACGCACAGGCTCTTACCGACAATGCCGACAACCCCGACAAGGTGCGCCGCAACGTCATCGAGGTGGCCCTCGACTACCTCTCGGCCGGACTCGACCCCACCAAATCGACCCTCTTCATACAGACGCAAGTTCCGGAGTTGGCCGAACTCGCATTCTACTACATGAACCTCGTGTCGGTGTCGCGAGTGCAGCGCAACCCCACGGTCAAGACCGAAATACAGATGCGCGGCTTCGAGAAGTCGATACCCATGGGCTTCTTCTCATACCCCGTAAGCCAGGCATCTGACATCACTGCCTTCAAGGCCACCACAGTGCCCGTGGGCGAAGATCAAGCACCGATGATCGAGCTTACACGCGAGATTGTGGCACGCTTCAACCATATATACGGACCCACACTCGTGGAGCCTGAGATATTGCTCCCTGACAACGCCGTGTGCATGCGTCTGCCCGGTACCGACGGCAAAGCCAAGATGTCGAAATCGCTCGGCAACTGCATCTATCTCTCCGACACCCCCAAGGAGGTGAAGAAGAAGGTCAACTCCATGTACACCGACCCCGAACATCTCACCATCGACTCCCCCGGACACCTCGAAGGCAACTGCCCCTTCATCTACCTCGACGCTTTCGCCACCGACGAACAAGTACGTCGCTTCCTCCCCGACTACGACTCACTGCAAGCCCTCAAAGACCACTACACCCGCGGTGGAGTGGGGGATGGCACAGTCAAAAAACTCCTCATCAACGTGCTTGAGGAGCTGCTCACACCCATCCGTGAGCGCCGTGCATATTGGGAACAACGCATCCCCGAGGTTTATGAGATACTACGCATGGGTTCAGAGGTAGCCCGCGAGCGTGCAGCGCAGACCCTCGACGAAGTCCGCTCAGCAATGCGCATCAACTACTTCGCCGACGCGGAACTGATAGCCGAGCAGGCCGCCCACTACAGCCGATAGCCACTGTTTCGGCTAAACGATTAAAAGGCCTTAAGGAGTTGTTTCTCCCTAAGGCCTTTGTTACGTCGATTGCTATTATTACCAGCGGTAACCGGCGGCAGCAGTGGCGTCACGATCCTCATCGACAGTGGAGCCGATGGTGGTGAGCAGGTTTCCCACTATTGCGCCGTTGACCGCTATCTCCATGGCCTCAACCTGCTGTTCGCGGCTCAGGCGAGCACGTCCTCCGGCAAAGCGTATCTGCGCCCTGGGGTGGGCGAAGCGGAATATGGCGAGCGTGTCAAGGATATCGTCTGGCGATATCAGCTCTGTGTCCTGCAAGGGTGTGCCGGGTATGGGGTTGAGAATGTTGACGGGGATGGATGCGGGATGAACTTGGCGTAATGTTACTGCCAGCTCAGCACGCTGCTCGAAAGTCTCCCCCATGCCGATGATGCCTCCTGAGCAAACCTCAAATCCAATCTCTCGCGCAAGTTGTATCGTGTGCAGCTTGTCGTCGATGGTGTGGGTGGTGCAAAGATGTGGGAAATATGATGGGACCGTCTCGAGGTTGCAGTGGTAACGCCGCACACCAGCATCCCAAAGCCGCTGCAAGTCATCGCGGTTGAGCAATCCAAGCGAGGCGCAGGTGCTAATGCCGACTCTCTCCTTGATGTACTTGAGCAAAGTGAGAACACCGTCAAGGGCGTTGCCATGAAGCGCCTTACCCGAGGTGACGAGCGAGAAACGCTTCACCCCCGCTTGGTGGTTTTCGCGGGCGGCACGCATGCACTCCTCTTTGTCAACGAGGTCGTAGATGTCGCAGTGGGTATCGAAATGCGCTGATTGTGCGCACCACTTGCAATTCTCGGAGCAACGCCCTGAGCGGGCGTTGACTATGGAGCATGTGTCGAACTGTTCCGGCACCATCTGCCGAGTTATCTCCTTGGCCGCGGTGCGCAGCTCGGGATTGCCGGCATACCGGCATAACGACATCACCTCTTCGTCGGTAAGCTGGCCACCGGCGAGTATACGGTTCTTAAAATCAGTGAGTGACATTGTAGTTTAATGTTGGAAGGCGCGGGCCATCGAGCGCGAATCCTCACGCTCTTTAATCGACTGACGTTTGTCGTACTCCTTCTTACCGCGGCCGATGCCTATCACGAGTTTGGCCAAGCCGCGCTCGTTGATGAACAGGCGCAGTGGCACGATGGTAAATCCTGCTTCGGCTCCGGAGCGCTCAAGTCGGCGTATCTCCTTCTTATTGAGCAGCAGCTTGCGGTCGCGGCGGGCAGTGTGATTGTTGTATGTGCCGTAGAAGTATTCGGCGATGTACATGTTCTTTACCCATACTTCGCCGTTGGCCACGTAGCAGAATGTGTCGACCAACGAGGCTTTGCCCATACGTATCGACTTAATCTCAGTGCCGGTCAGTACGAGTCCGGCAGTGAAAGTCTCAGAGATGGCGTAGTCGTAGGTGGCGCGCTTATTCTTAATGTTTACGTCTTTTGCGAGTTTCATAGATTATGAGGTAGTAGCATGCTCAGCAGCATGTTGAGTAAGATAGGTGGCAATAGCACAAGCAATATGGCCACCGAGATGAAGCGCCCGTTCTGGGCGGGGATAATGTGGAGGTAGCGTGTGGCCTTCCACATCACCAGGGCTACAAGCACCGGGAGAAATTGCACAAGCGACAGCTCCAAAGGCATCAAGTTCTCAGTCATCGACACTAACGACATCAGTCCGAGGGAGTAGATGATGAAAGTATCAACCCGCTGATGATCAATATCTCCATCGGCCACACATCGTTCGAGCATTGAAGGTACCAGGTTCTGCGCCAGCAGAAGGGTGACAAAATATGCTGCGAAGATGATGATGGCGCGTTCGAGCGGATAGACGATGCCCAAGTCGTGATGGTACAGCAGTTGACAGAATGCCGACAGCGCTACCACTCCGAGCAGGGGATATAGCCCTTCAGAGGTGTGCCGCTCAGGCTCTTGTTTCTCAGCGGCAATATCTTCCCACCCATGCTGGGGGCCGATGCTGAGCTGAAAAAGGTTGCGTATGAAGTGCCACATATCTGTTTCCTATTTCCTGTTTCCTGACTCCTGTCATTTGATACCGTCGCGACGGAGCAGTGCGTCAATCGTGGCATCTCCGCCGCGAAAACGACGATACAGCTCGGCAGGGTCCTCAGTGCCACCGCGGCTGAGGATATTGTCGCGGAAAGAGCGGGCAGTCGCGGGGTCAAATATGCCATGCTCTTTGAAGTGGGCGAATGCGTCGGCATCGAGCACTTCAGCCCACTTGTAGCTGTAGTAACCGGCAGCGTAACCGCCCGCGAAGATGTGGCTGAACTGCGGGGAGATCATAGCTCCGTCGACTGCGGGGAATATCATGACGGTAGTAAGCGCCTCGTTCTCAAAGGCCACGGGGTCGTCAACCGGTCGGTTGATTGTGTGCCATGCCATGTCGAGGAAACCGAAGTTAAGTTGTCGCATGCAGGCATAGGCTGCCCCATACTGCTGTGAGGCCACAAGGCGGTCAATCAATTCCTGCGGGATTGGTTCGCCGGTGACGTAGTGCTTGGCGAATGAGTCGAGGAATTCCTTCTCAAGCAGATAGTTTTCGTTGAACTGTGAGGGGAGCTCTACGAAGTCGCGGTAGACTGACGTTCCTGACAGTGAGGCATATTTGGTGTCGGCAAGGAGTCCGTGGAGAGCGTGGCCAAACTCATGGAGGAAGGTCTCAACCTCGTATGGGGTGAGCAGAGAGGGCTTGTCGGCCGTGGGTTTGGTGAAGTTCATCACGATTGACACGTGAGGGCGGTGATTTCCTTCAGCATCAATCGACTGCGAGCGGAAGCCTGTCATCCAAGCGCCGGGACTCTTGCTGTCGCGGGGGAAGAAGTCGGTATAGATCACACCGATATAGCTTCCGTCGGCATCAGTCACCTCGTAAGCCTTGACTTCGGGATGGTATACCTCGATGTCGGGGTTGTAAGTGAATTTGAGTCCGTAAAGTTTGCCTGCCAGACCGAAAACGCCGTCAATCACGTTGTTGAGTTCGAAGTAGGGTCGGAACTCCTCTTCGTTGAAGTTATATTTAGCGGCTTTGAGTTTGTTGCTATAGTAGCTGTAGTCCCATGGATTGATAGTGGTAGGTTTCCCCTCAATCTCGGTGGCAAACTCAGTGAGTTCGGCCATCTCGGCGTCAAGGGCAGGGCGATAGGCGTCGCAAAGGCGGTTGAGTAGGTCGTAGACACCTTCGGGATTGTGGGCCATACGATGCTTCAGGGCATGGATGGCATAGTTGTCGCTCCCAAGCAGCTGTGCAAGCTCCAGGCGTATTTGAGCGATGCGCTTCATTACCTCGACATTGGAGTATTCACCCTTGAGGTTACGGCCATTGTACAGGCGGTACATCTTCTCGCGCAGGTCGGGGCGCGCGGAGTATTTCATGAACGCCATATATGTGGGTTGGGCGAGTGTGAATAGATACTCGCCTTCGCGACCGGCTTGTTTGGCGGCGAGGGCTGCTGCCTCAATTGAGCTTTCGGGGAGTCCGGCGAGATCGTCGGCGGTAAGCCATATCTGATAGGTGTTCAACTCTTTGAGTACATTCTGCCCAAACTTGGTGGTAAGCTCCGACAATTCGGCAGAAAGCTTTTTGAACTTCTCACGGTCCTCACCTATGAGGTTGGCGCCCTGCTCGGCAAATGCGTCGTAAGTGCGTTGGAGCAGCATCTGGTCCTCCTTGTCGAGGTTATAGTCGGCGCGGTGGTCGTAGACGGCCTTCACGCGCTGCCACAATGCTTCGTTGAGTACCATCTCGGTGCTGAAATCGCTGAGCTGTTGGTAGATGCCGAGCGACATCGCCATCAGCTCGTCATCGTTGAGGGCTGAATTCATGGCGTCGAACACCTCGACTACGCGGTCGAGGTCGCGTCCGACCTTCTCATAGGCTACGATGGTGTTTTCAAACGTCGGGGCCTCCTTCTGCGAAGTAATGGCGTTGACTTCCTCCTTGGCAAGTGTTATTCCGCGGGTGATGGCCTCAGGGTAGTGCTCATTCTTCACTTTGGAGAATGGCACGGTATTATGTATGGTGTTGAACTCGGTGAAAAAGGGATTTTGAGCGGTTGCTGTAGTCATAAGCGTAGCTGTTGTAACGAGTGTGATAAGTGTTCGTAGCATGTCGATGTTGGTTTACTTATTTGCGCATGTCGTCCTCACGCTCACGGCGGAGGCGTTCACGCTTTTTGAGTGAGAAGTGGAGTAGCACGATGGCAAGCAGCGTAGTGCAGACTATGCCGGCGAACTCCGCAGTAGTGATTGTGCCCTGCTGATATGAGGGGTAGCCGAAGTATATGGCCATGAAGCCCAGGTAGAGTAGCAAAAGCAATGGTATGAGGGTTGAGCGTTTCAAGGTTGGGGTTGGTTTATTATTTTCTATTCGAGCTGGCGCTCTCACACAATTTTGACCGTTAAAGAGGTGGGGCCTAAGATTGGCTTAATTTTGAGCTATGTCGGGCTGGTGGTAGGGGGAAGCATAAGGGTCAAACTTGCCGCCGACAAGGTGGCGGTAAATCTTCAGGCATGCCCAGGCGTCGATTGAGGCATACTGCTGTTGGCCGGGCGAAAGCTCCTTCGCCTCCCAGTTAGAGAGCCGTTGGCTCTTGGAGATGCGTTCGCCGAAGATTATGCCGTAGATCTTCTGCAGCGAGATGTCGTGGATCTGGTGGTCATGAACCATATCCTGCAGGTCGATGAAACCGCCAGGGGTAAACTCGCTGATCACGTGAAGCACGTGGAAATCGTCGCGCAGCGACAGGCCAATCTTAGTTACCGACTCATCTTCAAGAAATCGCACCAACGGTTCGATCATGCCCAGCTGCTTGAGTCTGAAGAGGTAACAATGGTCGGAGGTAGAAATCTGGATCAGCGACACCGTGTTACACCGCCCCTTGCGGAACGAGGGCTTAGTCTCGGTGTCAAACCCCACCATCCCCGCCTTGCGCAGCTCCGCGATGGCTTGTTCAGCCACCTCCGGAGTGTCGACCACGGTGATCTGTCCCTCGAAGTGAACCGCCGGCATCGCCGCCAGCTGCTCCTTCGATATTGATATGTCAGCTTGATTTTTAAACATCGTGTAAAGGTACGAACTTTTCGCCATACCACCAACGCAATTTCATAAAATCCGCAAATTCTCACATTATTTATACATAAGGAGTGGGCAAGTGGCCTAAATGTGGATAAAATGGCTTATCTTCGCGTAAACCAATTATCACATACTCACAATGACAAAGATCGGATCGGTAATGACCCCCTCAGGCCGCAAAGCCCTGCTGCTTGGAAGTGGAGAATTAGGCAAGGAAGTAGCCATCGAGCTTCAGCGCTACGGCGTGGAGGTAGTGGCGTGCGACAAGTACCCCAACGCCCCGGCAATGCAAGTGGCCCACCGCAGCCATGTGTTCAATATGCTCGATGGCGCCGAATTACGCCGCGTCATAGAGCTTGAGCGCCCCGACCACATTATCCCCGAGGTAGAGGCCATCGCCACCCCGGTGCTTCGCGAACTTGAAGCCGAAGGCTACCATGTGACACCCACCGCCACTGCCGCCTGGCTCACCATGAACCGCGAAGGCATTCGTCGCCTTGCCGCCGAGCAACTTGGGGTAGCCACCTCCCCCTATCGCTTTGCGTCGACCGAGGAGGAGTTCCGCCAGGCCGTAGATGCCATCGGCATCCCTTGCGTGGTCAAGCCCATCATGAGTTCATCGGGTCACGGCCAGAGTGTGGTGCGCCGTCCGGAGGACATCGACCGCTCATGGCAGATAGCCCAGGAAGGAGGCCGCGCCGGAGCCGGACGTGTGATCGTGGAGGGCTTCGTCGATTTCGATTACGAGATTACACTCCTCACCGTCCGCTCAATTTCGGGCACCACCTTCTGCGCACCCATCGGCCACATACAGGTCGATGGCGACTACCGCTACTCATGGCAACCCCAGCCGATGAGCGCCGCCGCCCTCGAGCAGGCTCAGGATATAGCTCGCAAAGTCACCGACGCTCTCGGCGGCCACGGGATATTCGGCGTGGAACTCTTTGTCAAGGGCGACCAAGTGATCTTCAGCGAAGTGTCGCCACGCCCCCACGATACCGGCATGGTGACAATGATTACACAGGACCAGAGCGAGTTCGCACTCCACACCCGTGCCCTGCTCGGACTCCCCGTGCCTGAAATTCGACTCATCACCCCCGGTGCTTCACGAGCCATCGTAGTCGAAGGCGACACCAAAGAGATTGAGATGTGCAATCTTGACCGTGTGCTTGAGGAGCCCGGCACTCAGATGCGCATCTTCGGTAAGCCCGAAATCCGCGGACATCGCCGCATGGGCGTGATACTTGCAAGCGGCGACGATGTAGAGCAAGCTCGTGCCAAAGCCGAGCGCGCCTACGATAAGCTCCATGTCGAGGTGAAGTAGAGTTTTAAGATTTTTTAAAGTTTTAAGAGTTCTTAGACCTGTTGGTTGAATTAAATTTCTAAAATATTTATAATGAAAAAGTTGCACATAT
>CAZVNS010000050.1:0-10015 GCA_964628905.1 uncultured Muribaculaceae bacterium
CCATGAGTGAAGAACTCGCAGATTGACAATGTGCGCTGCTGCCCATCAATCATTTCATAATTGCCGTCACCATCCTCACTCCAGTACATGATATTGAGCGGGAAACCTTTCAAAATCGTTTCGATGACAGCTTGTTGCTGCTTTAGGTCGTAGCGGAACTCGCGCTGATACGGCGGACGAATATCTAACTTGCCGCCAAACCCACGCACACCGGCGTCCGGGTCATTGACATATCCGTCAATAAGGTCGGCTACTTTGACTGATTTCAATTCTATTTCCATGGCTTATTTCTTTCTGCGGATTATAATTCTTTCATACATTCTTTTGGGAGAACCATTGTCCATCAAATAAAATCGTGGGCCACCTCCCTGAACGTTTTCCATTTTGCGAATTTGGGACATATCTGCCACATCAGTGCTTTTCCCAAGTATTTCAAACTGATCAGGGTTGTATTTATCAAGGAATGTAATGGGTACACCCATTGCACCATCGTAATCCATTGGTATGTCTGAGGTTTTTCCAACCTCAATAGCATCATAATTGATATAGTGAGGATATTCTTCTGGATTATAAGTTTTATAGAGAATCAACTCCTCATGACGCTTTTTGTGGTCAAGATTGGTAATCCATATGGCAGGAACATTACTTAAGGTCTTACCATTAACTTTCTTATCATAAAAACCACCTATAGTTTCAAACCACATTCCTCCAGCCCATGATGAAAAACCAGCCCAAAGTTTATTTTCTTGAAAAAGAGGAAATATTTCTTTAGTGGTAATAGCGTTTTTATTCCCGATAATCAAAAACCTCTTATCGTATTTGATTAGTTGGGCGACGTATTCGCGGAATAGAGAGAATGGAGGATTTGTAACGACAATGTCAGCCTCTTTCAAGAACTCGATGCATTCGTCGGAACGGAAGTCGCCATCCCCTTTCAGCGGTAGCACCTCTATATCTTCATCATCGGGAATGCGGTTGCCGTTCTTATCTCCCTCATACACGAGATATACAGCTTGCTCCGAAGTCCCTTCTGAGAATAGATTAACATCTTGATTCTTATAGCAGGTGGCAATCAGCTTCTTCAATCCGAGAAACTCAAAATTGTAGGCGAAATATTTGAAGAAGTTGCTTACGCGAGGGTCATCGCAGTTGCACAGCACCGTCTTACCACGGAAGTGTTCGCGGTAATGCCGAAGTTCATTGTTTATATCTTCAAGCTGAGTATAAAACTCATCTTTCTTGGCCTCCTTGGCCTTATTCAAGTTCTTATTTGCCATTATCTCTTGGGTTGAGTTTCTTAACTGTTGTGCAAAGTTAGTGATAATCTTGATAATTAACACAATTTGCTCACCTGATATCCGGGGCAACCGCTCAAAATGCCGCCCACGGAGGGTAACGACTGTAGCAAACGCTTTCCTTCACTTTCCCGCTTTCCGAGGACGTGAGGGAAAGTGGGGAAGCCAGGGGGATGCAGGTAATATATGGTGAGCCGCCCGCTATCGGTGTACGGTAGTGGGCGGCTCTGTAGGTGTGTCGGCGGGGTTAGCGGCCGGAGCTCTTGATCATGTCGCGCATGCGGTGGTTGAAGGTGGGGG
This sequence comes from uncultured Muribaculaceae bacterium, assembly GCA_964628905.1. Classification (GTDB taxonomy): domain Bacteria; phylum Bacteroidota; class Bacteroidia; order Bacteroidales; family Muribaculaceae; genus JAJPXC01. The sequence goes on from CAZVNS010000050.1 coordinate 1,596, forward strand.
CGGTCATAAGCTGCTCCACGGTCAAGTGCATGCGGTAACGCCAGTAGTGGCGCGGGTTGGCAGGTACGTTGATCTGCTCCTCGGCGGGATTCTCGCGGCGAAGCTCGCCGTCCATCGACAGCCAGTCCTGCAGGGGCAGGATGCACAGCATCGAGGGGGAGGTGAGGTGGAGGTTGATGATCTTCTCGCAAATCCAAGGCTCGGCGAAGTAGGGCGCTGCTCCCATGGCGTGAAGCACGTTGTTGTAGAAGCGCTGGGTAGCCTCGCGGTCGGCCTCCCACCATGCACGGATGCCTCCCATGTCATGGGTCGAGGTGGTGCAGACTGAGTAATAGGGGTAGTTGTAGGTGTTGCCAAACTCGCACTTGGGGTCCTTGGGCATACGTTGTATCTCAAGCGAAAGTATCTCCAGGGCGCTCATCACGGCGGGCACGCAGTCGGGTATCATGCCAAGGTCCTCGGCGCAGGTGAGCATGTCGGTGGAGTCGATGAGCGGGGGGAGCTTCCACATTGCCTTGCCATACCAGAAGTCGTTGTGGCGGTGGTAGAAGAAGTCGTTGTAGAGGCGGTCGAAGCACCAACGCTCGTAGTCGGTGAGCGACCGGTAGATGTAGGTGAACTGTGCCGAGATGCGGGGATGGTACTTACCGGGCTCGTAGGGGTCCTCGATGAAGAGCACGTCGTCAATCAGTCCGAGCAGGGCGTTGCAGAGCTTGTCGTTCTTCTCGTTCTTGGGCTGGGTGGCGAAGTAGTCGGCTACACGGCGCTGGGTGGCAAACTCGCTGCGCAGCTTGTAGCGGCCATAGCCCACGGAGGTGAGGAAGCGGTCGCGGGCTTCGTCGGTGTACTCGCCGAAGAAGTCGCCCAGGAAGTGGTCCATGATGTAGGGGGTGGTCTGCAGGTCGATGTCGAGCCAGAAGTCGTAGCTGTACTTCAGCTCGTCTACGGTGAAGGGTAGGGCGGGGTTGAACACGCCCAACAGGCCATGCACGCCGTCCATCGGTATCTGCCATATGCGGAAGAAGCCCAGCACGTGGTCGATGCGGTAGGCGTCGAAGTATTCCGCCATCTTGCCAAAGCGCGATTTCCACCAGTGGAAGCCGTCGCGGTTCATCTCCTCCCAGTTGTAGGTGGGGAAGCCCCAGTTCTGACCAAGCACCGAGAAGTCATCCGGGGGCGCTCCGGCCTGGCAATCGAGGTTGAACAGCCGCGGGTTGATCCATGCGTCGACGCTGGTGCGCGATATGCCGATGGGTATGTCGCCCTTGATGGCGATGCCGCGGGTATGGGCGTAGTCGCGGGCTTCGCGCATCTGACGGTCGAGATGGTATTGCACGAAGTATACGCGGTTGATGTCGTCGGCGTTGTCGGCCACAAACTTATCCACCTTGGCCTTATCGTAGACGGCATACTCGCCCCAGCGGCTCATCTCGGGCGTGCCCATGCGGTCGCGGAGCACGCAGAAGGCTGCGTAGGGTGTGAGCCAGTCGGCATTGCGCTCGACGAATGCCTTGAACTCAGCCGAGGCTACCGTCTTTGCCCCGTCCTGGGCGAAAATCTCGTTGACGAAGTCGCGCTTGGCGTTGTTGACGCGCTCATAGTCGATCTGTGGGAGAGCGTTGAGCTCGCGGCCAAGGTTGTCGTAATATGCCTGACGATCGGGGTCGTTAAGTCGGCCTACCGACGGCAGGTGCAGGAACTGCGGGTGCAGGGCGAAGGTTGAGTTGGCATTATAGGGATATGAGTCGGTCCACGTATGGGTCATGGTGGTGTCGTTGATGGGTAGGATCTGTAAGAAGCTCTGCCCGGTCATCGCTGCCCAGTCGACCATCTTCTTCAAGTCGTGGAAGTCGCCCACGCCGAAATCATCATCGGTGCGTATCGAGAACACGGGGATGGCCGTTCCGGCACCGTGCCAGGGAGTCATGGGGTTGATAAACCTCATGCCGGCCACCACTATCACCTCATTCTTGCGGGCGGGGGTGATGGCGTAGCGGCGGTTGTCACCACCCTCCCATGCCACCACAGCCTTCGAGGCCTTGTTGAGGATGAGGAATTTGTATTCAAAGGGGGTGTCGATACCGGCCATGTCGAGGTTAACTCGCCACGAGGGGAAGTCGGCATCGTTCATCACTATCGCCTTCGAGGGATCCCAGTTGCCGAGACCCTCGCAGTCGCCACTGATGGCGAGCACTTGGTCAGAACCGACCATAGGCGCCGACACTTCAATCGACAGCACGCCATTCTTGGGCACGAGCTGCTTGTCGCGCTCCGAGCGGTGGCATACACATTCGGTGAAAGCTGTCGAATAGTAGGGCTTATCCCACGGCTGATCCTGCCAGCGGTCAAACACTTCGTAGAATTTCGACATGCGGGCACGGATAAACTTGTGAGGGTGGCCCCACTCGCGCTTAGTGAACCCATTCTCGTGGCGCACTATATAAGCGTAATCAAAACTCGGGGTGTTGTCAGCTACTTCAAGGTCGACCGACCACGACTGCACACCGTCAAGTGTCAGCTTCACGGCCTTCGACAGGTCGCCATTGCCCAGCTCGGGTATGTTGCCGGTAAGATATACCGACTCACCCCAGTTGGTGCGATAGTCGATGTTAAATGATATGTTCATAGTGAGTTAAGGTAGTATTTTATTGTTAATATCTCTACGCTTTGGTTATGTCAATTGTTTTTGGCTCGCTAAAATTAGCTTAAATTCATAAAACGATGGCCGATTTGAGAAAAAATTTTCAAAAATCGGCCTTTTTTTCGGGTTTAATTACGCTTTATCCGCACTTCGAGGTGCCACATTCGGTGCATATCAGGCATCCCTCCTGATATATCAGCGACTCCTTACCGCAATTGGGGCAAGTCTGACCGGTGGCCTTGGTGCCGTTGGGCAGGTACTTCTTCAGCGCGCGCTCCACACCCATCTTCCATGTGTTGATCGACTCTGAGTTGAGCTCCAGACCACCCACAAGCTTCAGTACCTGGTCGATGGGCATGCCGTAGCGCAGCACGCCGGAGATGAGCTTGGCGTAATTCCAGTACTCTGGGTTGAACTTCTCGCTCAAGCCCTCGATTGTGGTCTTGTAGCCGCGCTTGTTGACGAATTGGAAGTCGTAGTGCTTGTTGCCCTCAGCGTCTACAGCCTTGATGATCTTGCCATGACTGACCGACTTGGGGCAGAAGATGCCATCCTCATCATCGGCCGGACCGGTGAAGATCTCGTAAGGACGGCCATCGACCAGCCCGACGAACGCAATCCACTTCTCCTTATTGTTTTGGAAACGCACCACGTCGGCCTCCAGCTCAGTGGGCCGCTTGATAATGAAGGGGCGCACATTGGCCAAGCCGGGCTTCACGTCAGCCTTCTTGTCGACCGACACGAGCACACCCGACCGCGAACCGTCGCGATACACGGTGCAACCCTTGCAGCCTTGTCGCCACGCCTCCTCATAGAGCCTGGCCACGGTCTCCTCAGTGACATCCTCAGGGAGATTGATGGTGACCGATATCGAGTGGTCGACCCACTTCTGGATGCGCCCCTGCATCTTCACCTTCTCGAGCCAGTCAATCTCGTTGGCTGAAGCGCCGGCGTAGGGGGAGCGGGCAAGCATCTCATCAATCTCAGGCTGGGTATAGCGCTTTGTGGTGTCGATGCCCTGCACCTTCATCCACTCCACGAACTTGGGGTGGTATACAACGTACTCCTCAAAAGCATCACCCACATCGTCCACATAGTCCACCCTGACATCTGCGTCGTTGGGGTTGACCTTGCGGCGACGCATATACACCGGCATGAACACCGGCTCGATGCCCGACGACGTGCGGGTCATCAGCGAGGTAGTGCCCGTAGGAGCTATCGTCAGGCAGGCGATGTTGCGACGACCCTGCTTCACCATCTTATCGTAAAGCTCAGGCGAAGCCTCACGCAGGCGATTGATGTACGGATTGTCCTCCTCACGCTCAGTGTCGTAAATCTCAAAAGCTCCGCGCTCAGCGGCCATCTCCACCGACGAACCGTAAGCAGCCAGTGCAAGTTCTCGATGCACGCGCTCCGAGAAGTCTGTTGCCTCAGGCGTGCCATACTTCAGGCCCATGGCCGCTATCATATCACCTTCGGCGGTGGTGCCCAGTCCGGTACGACGACCCTTCAAAGTCTTGCTGCGTATCTTCTCCCACAGATGACGCTCAGTGCTCTTCACCTCTGCCGTCTCAGGGTCCTCATCTATTTTGTTGATAATCTTCTCGATCTTTTCCATCTCCAAGTCGATGATGTCATCCATCAATCGTTGAGCCTTAGCCACATGGGTGCGGAAGAGGTCGAAGTCAAACTCCGCCTTGTCGGTAAACGGATTTTTCACATACGAATACAGATTTATCGCCATCAGACGGCAACTATCGTAGGGGCACAGGGGTATCTCGCCGCAAGGGTTGGTCGAGATGGTGCGGTAACCCAAGTCAGCATAGCAGTCAGGCACCGACTCGCGGGTCACCGTGTCCCAGAACAGCACACCGGGTTCGGCCGACTTCCACGCATTATGGATTATCTTAGTCCAAATGCCCTTAGCGTCAACTTCCTTAGTTATCATCGGCTCAGCCGCATCGACCGGGAACTGCTGCTGATAAGGCATACCTTCAATCGCTGAACGCATGAATTCATCATCGATACGCACCGACACATTAGCGCCCGTAACCTTCCCCTGAGTCATCTTAGCGTCGATAAACGCCTCCGAGTCAGGATGCTTGATGCTCACCGTGAGCATCAACGCACCGCGGCGACCATCCTGCGCCACCTCACGGGTGGAGTTGGAGTATCGTTCCATAAACGGCACAAGACCCGTCGACGTCAGCGCCGAATTCTTAACCGGAGTGCCCTTCGGACGGATGTGCGACAGGTCATGCCCAACACCTCCGCGGCGCTTCATCAGCTGCACCTGCTCCTCATCAATGCGTATCACACCGCCATACGAGTCGGGCGCACCGTCAAGCCCCACAACAAAGCAGTTGCTCAACGAACTCACCTGATACTCATTGCCGATACCCGTCATCGGGCTTCCCTGAGGCACAATGTAGCGGAAATCCTTGAACAAGCCAAATATCTCATCGTGGCTCATCGCATTAGGATACTTCTGCTCAATGCGCGCAAATTCAGCAGCCAGTCGGTGATGCATGTCATCCGGCATCAGCTCATAGATGTTGCCAAGAGAGTCCTTTAGGGCGTACTTGCTCGTCCACACTCTGGCCGCAAGTTGGTCACCATCAAAGTATTCCAAGGCATGTGGATATACCTCATCGTAGGTATGCGATTTCTTTTCTTCCATATTTTGGGTTAATTTTTTGAATTATCAAGCAAGAAAGTTGTCCATTTCCGACAACTTCAGTTTCTGCAAGTTCACCATTTTTGAAAACTCCAATTTAGCAGAGTCGCCAAACACAGAAAACATTGAGCCGAAACATCCCTGCAAAATTCGCAAAAAAATATCATCCCTCCAAATCAACTTATCAACAATTCCCCAATTTCCCAACAATCTAAAGGGTAGGGGGTGCCTTCCTCATGCCGTCACATAATCTGTGAGAAAGGTCACGGTAACTTACATAGGGTAGGGCTAACCACAGTTAATGTTCTCAGGACATCACCGCCCACATCTTCTGACCTGTCAGTCCCGTCCGACTTGTCTGACCCGTCCACCCGTCCGACCTGTCCGTCTTGTACCGTCCGACTTGTCCACCTGTCCGACTTGTCCGACCCGTCCGTCAGGGCTGGATAGTGTGCGGTTCTGATCGGAAACAAATCTGACAAGCCGCTGTTTGACAAGATAAACCATTCTATATTTCATTAGGCGAGAAGGAGAAAGACATTATGATAACCAAAATTTATGATAAAGAAGATGTATCAAACTGCAGCATTGGGGATTAACAAAAATCATCCTAACATACGAAATCAGAAATCACGACAGTGAGATGGTTATCGGCTCAAATCACACATAAGATGTAGAATACCTTATGACCGAGGCTACTAAGAAAGGCTTCGCCGATGGCAGTAGGGGCATCTCTGGCTGGAGTGCCGTAGACTCCTTTAACGGATGGCTTAATCCTATACTGGGGATCCCACAGAATATGGAACAAAGGGAAGCCAGAAAGAAGCACAAAGATAGAATATGGGAATCATACAATAAAGGACTACATGAGGGTTGGGAGTCATAATCCCAAATGCGCAGTGTTGGGGACGTCTTAGAAGCACCGTAAACCGTAACCTGGCGCACTGAGTTACCAAAGGGGAGGATACATTTTCACCCATATCATATTGGCACAGAGTATAACATGGCACAAGGGGGAGGAAGCATTTTCATGCATATCATATTTTTAATATGTCACAAGGTTTAACATAGTTACAAGGGGAGATTACACTTTCACACATATCATATTGGCACAGGGTATAACATGGCACAAGGGGGGGGGAGTTGCACTTTCACACATATAATATTTAACATAATACTGATTATGTACAGTTTATACAATCGGTACTCAATATTAAATATGTACATAGTGACAGTGGACGTCAATATTGTATATGTATATAGCAATTGCGTATGCTCCACACTCAACGTCAATGACAACAATGTGCATCTCATCTGGAAACGCATAAAGCAACCGACAACGACCAACAGAAATTGCCGGAGCATTAATAGCAATAATTCTCGACCGGATTTGCGCTTTACCAAATTACAGGATGGCTATAAGATCGCCTAGTTCGCTCTGATTCGTACCGTCCCAAATTACAGGAAGGCGACAAAATAAAAAGAGCGTGAGCAGACTTTTCCTATACAGGCTTCTTAAACATACTGTTAAGTTCGCCAAAAAGTCAACATTTAAATTATCTTGTGATCACTGAATTTGAATTCAAATTTGGGCTAATAAGTGTGTATAAATCTAAAAATGAACATGGTGTGTGTTAATTAAGTGTAAATTGCCAATCATTTTAGGCGCTGAGAATGTTTTATATGCAGAAAGGTCATAAGAGGGACGGAAAAATCAAATTCTCGGAAATTTCAGTCCAAAATGCCTTGAACACAAGGATGGCCAATGATAAAAGTAGCACATTCAATTTACGGATATAAACAATTTACAAATTCCGAATATGTGATTTTATAAATTCAATAGACGAAACGTGAAATTCGTTCGGAATATTCAATTCATTAATTCTCATATATCACATGGATTTATATCTGAAATCTGAGTTTTCGCAAGTTGCATACTGGTTTACATAAACATAATAACGCCCTTAACATTCATTTACATAGGGCATACTACTCTGACACCCAATAATATACATAACATTATTTAAAGCGATACGCAAAATAATCGCATCGCTTTTTTAGTTTTACCCGCCTTGCGCCCATATAGAAATACTAATATATTGTTTTACAACGTCATAAATACATAATGCTATATATTTTATTTAAGCTATTCGCAATTATAAATTTACATACACACTCACTGTTTACATTTTGGTTTCATTCAGCAAACTAAAAATTTGTTGCAGTAAATTTGCAAAATCGAATATATGTGGTTACATTTGCACATTCTAAATTGCAAACGCCAACAGTCATGGATATCGTAAATCGTCTGAAATTTTTCATGGATTCGCTCCAAATCGGCAATTCTCAGTTTGCTGACAACTGTCGTATCCCCCGCCCTACCCTATCTCAGATGCTTAATGGTCGCAACAAAAAAGTTTCGGACGAGATTATCGCCAAAATTCATTCTGCCTATCCCCAGCTTTCGGTGCTCTGGCTGATGTTTGGCGAAGGGAGCATGTTGGTGGATGGAAATACGCCAACCTCAGAGCCTCAAAATGCCCATAATATCGCCAATCAGGCCTCCGTAAATAATGATCATCAGCGATTTACATCTGACGATGGGCAACAGAATATATTCGCCTCAATAGAGTCAGAAAAAACTGACGCGCCGAATATCGACATTGAGGACCCAAAATCAGGGCTAAACGTGAAAATCACGAGCAATCCGACTGGCTCATCAAAGTCAGCTCCAGACTTGACACCGCGGCTATCGCTCTCGCTCGACCCCAACCAGCTATCAGCTATAAGTTCCAACGCCACGAAGAAGATCGCTAACATCGTAGTGTTTTATACCGACAACAGTTTTCAGTCATTCTCCCCCACCGACTGATTAAGTCCAGGACAACCGCATCAAAATGCAGCCTGGTTAAATCCACAGCTCATGAGGGCGTATCAAATTAAGCTGTTTGGTACACCCTCCTCATTTTATAGTGTCTGAGATTACGATATTTTTCAAGCGGCTAATTTTTGCGGATCATTCCAAAATATTGCATTCTCAAGAGCCCAAATTTCGGGACACGTACAAATCCCTGTGTTTTGGTGGGGAGCTTATAGAAACTT
>CAZVNS010000051.1:0-9520 GCA_964628905.1 uncultured Muribaculaceae bacterium
AGGACCCCAACATTAAAAGTGTTGTGCTCTACCAGCTGAGCTAGCGAATCTCCCTAATCGCTCTGACCCTGCGGCCAAAAGCGACGCAAAGGTAGCAATTTTTTTTTGAGTTGAGCAAATTTTTGACGGATTTTTTGCTCAGTTTTTCTCACTCCGCTGACTATCAGTATCATCGAAGTGCTTGCGGAGGAAGTCGGTGCATGCCTCGAAGGTGGGGAAGGTGTGGTCGGCGGGTACCACATCGGGTATCACCTTCATCTGTGTGAGCATAAGCATGGGCTGGGGCTGGATGATGGTCATAAGCACGGTGATGCCGCGGGCTTGCAGGTCGGTGATGGCGGTGCGCATGGCGTAGAGGCCCGACTGGTCCATAAAGTCGACGCGGCGCATGCGTATAATCACATATTTGACGCCGTCGGGTACGTCCTGCATCACATCCTTGAAGCGGGTGATAGACCCGAAGAACAGGGGACCGTCGAGGCGCTGTATGTAGATGCGGTGCTTGATCGACTCGGGGATGCCGCCCTCGTCGGTCCAGGGGCTCTCCTTGTCGAAGGTGGTCATCTCTTGGGTGGAATATTTCCCCTCGACGATGTCGCCAATGCGCTTCATGAAGAGTACGCAGGCTATGAGCATGCCGATGCCCACGGCTGTGAGCAGGTCGACGAACACGGTGGTGAGGAATACCACCAGCAGCACGAAGGCGTCGGAGCGGGGCACGCGGTGCAGGTCGCGGAAGCCGTCGAAGTCGATGATGCCCCACCCGACGGTGATCAAGATGCCGGCGAGCACCGACAGCGGCACGTAGGCCACCACGGGCCCCAGTCCGTAGAGCACGGCCAAGAGGAAGAGGGCGTGAACCACGCCGCTGAGCTGGGAGTTGCCTCCCGACTTGACGTTGACCACGGTGCGCATCGTTGCGCCGGCGCCTGAGAGTCCGCAGAACAGTCCGGCCATGGCGTTGCCGATGCCTTGCCCCACGAGCTCCTTGTTGGAGTTGTGGCGCGTCTTGGTGATGTTGTCGGCCACCACCGATGTGAGCAGGGTGTCGATTGATCCCAGGCCGGCAAGCGTCAGGCCGGGGATGATGGCTGACTCAAACGCCAGCCCCCAGTCGACCGAGCCGAGCCCTTCGCGCAGGAACACCGGCATAGGCATGCCCGGCGGTATCTGCCCGATGCACATGCTCATGTCGAGGTTGAAGCACAGCGACACAAGGCTCATCACTATCAGTGCCACGAGTGTCGAGGGGAGTCGCTTCGATATCTTGGGCATCAGGGCTACGATGAGGATTGTGCCCAGCCCCAAGCCGAGGGCCACGAGCGACACGCCTGAGGCGATACGCTCGGGGAACTGGGTGATCATGTCGACCACCAGCACCGGCGACTTCTGCCCGATCAGGGGGTAGATCTGTTGCAGGATGATGATCACGCCGATACCGCTCATGAAGCCCGACAGCACCGGGTGGGGAATGTAGCGCACATACTTGCCGATGCGGATTACACCGAAGAGTATCTGGAACAGGCCGCAGCAGATGCCCGCCAGCGACAGGGCCACTATCACTGTGGCGATGTTGCCCGACGACGAGGCCCACGCGGCTGAGATAATGCCTGCCGTCACTACGGTCATCGGGCCCGTGGGCCCGCTAATCTGTGTGTGGGTGCCACCGAACACGGCGGCGAAAAAGCCAAGGAAGATGGCGCCTATCAGTCCGGCGAGGGCGCCGATGCTGCCGGCGTTGGGGTCGCTGATGCCGCCGAAGGCTTGGATGCCGAATGCTAAAGCCAGCGGGAGCGCAACCACGCCTGCGGTGATGCCTCCGAAGAGGTCCCCTTTAAGATTTCTCATTGCTGTAACGAAATTGTACCTAATTACTATATTTTACCTATATCGTCTTATTGTTGCGGTCGTCTACCACTCGATGATTACGCTTCTACAGAACATTCGAGCGGACTATGTTTGGCCAATTTTTCGGGCAGCAAAAGTAGCTATTTTTGCCGTTTTATCAAAGTAACCGGGTTTATTTTTAAGGACAGCCGCATCTCTCCCTCTGGTTTCTCATCCTCGGGGCGCAGTCAATTGTCGTTGGGCTTGTCCTCGGGCCAAGGAGTTACGGCAACTGGGGTAGGGGCTTCGGAGGCTAAAACCTGGTTGATGACCGCGAGGACGGCGGGCTCCATCACGGCGGTGTAGCCTGCGAGGTTGGGGTGGAGGCGGTCGTCGCTGTACTCGGCGATGATGCCACCCTCGGAGTCTACCAGTGGTGTGTAGTAGTCGACCATAGTTACGGAGCGGTCGGCACACATCTGCTTGAGCGCGTCGTTGTAGCCCACAACGAGTTGGCCAAGCCCTTGGAGTTCAGGCTTCCACGGTGCGTAGTTGGTGGGCAAAGTTGCGCCTACGATAGGTATTATGCCGTTGGCACGGGCCAGGTCGACCATCGAAGCTACGTTGTCGACGATGTATGGGATGTCGATTGGGCCGTTGTTGCCTGCAAGGTCGTTGATACCGGCGCAGATCACCACGGCACGGGGGTGCAGGTCGACCACATCGGCCATAAAGCGGCATAGCATCTGTGAGGTCACTTGCCCTGAAATGCCGCGGCCGGCGAAGTTGTGCTTGTCGAAGAATTCGGGACGAAACTGGTACCAGAAATCGGTAATTGAGTTGCCCATGAACACAACGTCGGGCTTAGTGGTCAACTCGCTGTTGGCCTGGGCGTAGCGTTCGTGCTTTGCCCAGTCGTGCCGCTCACTTTCATTGGTCTGTGCGGCAGCCGCTGTGCCTGCCATTAAGCAGACGAGCAGGGTGGCGCATAATTTTGAATTTTTCATATTGTAAAATGATTGGTTAACAATGATTTCAGATAAATCGGGCGGTGACGCTTTCGGCCGATGCGGCTATGTCGGCTTGGGTGCCGGAGGCTACGATGCGTCCGCCGGTGTCACCTCCGCCGGGTCCCATGTCAATGATATAGTTGGCGTTGCGTATCACGTCGAGGTCGTGCTCGATCACAATCAGTGTAGCACCGTTGTCGAGCAGGAGCTTGAACACCTCAAGCAGCTTTTTCACGTCGAGGGGGTGTAAGCCGATGGTGGGTTCATCGAATATGAACACACTGTCGGTCTGCTCACGACCCATCTCCGATGCCAACTTAAGGCGCTGTGCCTCACCTCCGGAGAGGCTTGTAGTGGCTTCGCCAAGAGTGAGATAGCCAAGTCCGAGCTCGTCAAGAGTGCTGATGCGTGAAGCTACAGTCTTAAAGCTTGAGCATATGGGTATGGCCTTGTGGATGTCGGTGGCCATGATTTGGGGCATGGTGAACTCGGCTCCGTTTTTGCCGTGGCAGTGTATCAGCCATGCGTCAGTGGAGTAACGGCTGCCGTGACATTCGGGGCAGGGGATGTCCACGTCGGGTAGGAATTGCACGTCGAGGCTCACTTGCCCGATGCCGTCGCACACTGGACAGCGCAACTTACCGGTGTTGTAGGAGAAGTCGCCTGCCTTCAGCCCGTGCTCCTTGGCGTCAGGCGTGCGGGCAAATATCTTGCGCAACTCATCGTGAACGTTGGCGTAGGTGGCCACAGTTGAGCGCACGTTGGCACCGATTGGCGTTGAGTCGATTAGGTTCACATGTGAGATGCCGTCGGCAGTGATGCTCTTGACGTGGTCGGGCAGCTTTTTACCATCGAGTTTGGCCTGAAGGGCTGGCACCAGGCTCTCCAGCACCATCGTAGTCTTGCCCGAGCCTGACACGCCGGTCACTACCGTGAGTCGCCCCTTGGGTATCTCCACTTCGAGCGGTTTCACGGTGTGGATGGCGTCGGTGGTCATGGCGATACGTCCCAGGGCGAACATATCCTTAGGCTCGACCCGCGGTATCACTCGGGTCACCTCCTTGCCTGAGAGGAACGGGCCGATTAGCGATTGCTTATCCCGCTCAATCTCTGGTATTGTGCCTTGTGCAAGCACTTTACCGCCGTCAGAGCCTGCTCCCGGACCCATCTCTATCACCCAGTCGGCATGGCTCAAAATCTGAGTATCATGGTCGACGAGAAGCACTGAATTGCCGTCGGCCACAAGGTCGTCCATCACACCGGTAAGTCCAGTGATATTAGCGGGATGCAAGCCGATTGAAGGCTCGTCGAGCACATACAGCACCCCGGTGGTACGGTTGCGCACGGCGCGGGCCAGCTGCATGCGCTGTCGCTCGCCGGTCGAGAGCGTTGAGGCCGCACGGTCAAGGCTCAGGTAGCCAAGACCTAAGTCGACCAGTCGGCGCGAGGTCGACAGGAATGAGTCGCAGATACTTTTGGCCATCGGACGCATCTCCTCGGGCAGCGTGGCAGGCACATGGCGCACCCATTCGATGCATCGGTCGAGAGTCATCTCGCACACCTTGTCGAGGCCGATGCCGTCGATGCGCGGCGTGCGGGCCTCCTCCGACAGGCGGGTGCCGTGACAAGCGGGGCACACGTCGCTGCGCAGAAATTTCTCCACGCGTTTCATCCCCTTCTCGTCGGTGACCTTGGCCAAAGCGTTCTCCACGGTGTGCACGGCGTTGTAGTAGGTGAAGTCGAGTTCCGTGGCCACGTTGGAGTTTTTGGCCTTGTAAAATATATGTTTCTTTTCGGCCGGGCCGTTGAACACTATATCACGCTCCTTCGGGGTTAGTTGATTGAACGGCACATCGGTACGCACACCCATCGCGCGGCACACGTCAGTCATCAGCGACCACATCAGCGAGTTCCATGGCGCCACGGCCCCCTCGTCGATAGTCTTCGTTTCGTCGGGCACCAGCGTTGAGCGGTCGACCACCATTATCGTGCCGATGCCTCCACAGGTTTTGCACGCCCCGGCGCTGTTAAACGCCAGATCCTCAGCCCCTGGGCCGTAGAAGTGATTACCACAATTTTCGCATATCAGCTCATGCTCAGCCGCCACGTCGAGCGACGGCGCATGATAGTGGTCGCACTTGGGGCACCGGTGCGACGCCAAGCGCGAGAACATCAGTCGCAGACTGTTGAGCAGCTCCGTGCCCGTACCGAAAGTGCTACGTATGCCCGGCACACCCGGACGCTGGTGCAGCGCCAGAGCCGCCGGCACGTAAAGCACCTCGTAGACGTCGGCGTGAGTAGCCTGCGTCATGCGGCGGCGCGTGTAGGTCGACAGCGCCTCCAGATAGCGGCGCGACCCCTCGGCGTAAACCACGCCTAAGGCCAACGACGACTTACCTGAGCCTGACACCCCGGCCACGCCCACGATCTCACCGAGCGGTATATCGACATCTATATTCTTGAGGTTGTGCACCTTGGCTCCTCTCACTTCAATTTTGTTAGGGCCTTTCGCAGACATTTGATATTGCTTTATTGTTACAATGCGCAAAATTAACAAATCACACGCCTATTTGACCCTGTAAGCGTGATTTTTTAAAGAATATTGATGATTGTGTCATCAGTTAGCGGTATCAGATCAACGTCGTATCAAATCTTCTCAGGTTGCTATGTATATGTAAATTTTAATGCTTATCTTTGCATTCCGGTTGCGTCCTCATTGGATTTTCTGCAGGTACAACCCACTGACATTATATGATTTATGGTATAATTGTTGCCCTTCTATTTGCTCTTGAACTGGCTTACATAAAGTTTGCCGGTTGGGCTAACGTGATTGATAGACCCAATCAACGGTCGTCGCATTCAGCGGTGACATTGCGGGGCGGGGGAGTGGTATTCCTCTTTGGCATATGGTTATATGAGGCATTTTTCGGGATAAATTACGAGTGGTTTGTAGCCGGGTTGACATTAGCCGGAGTGGTGAGCTTTATAGATGACAACCATGAGTTGTCCAAATCGTTGAGGTTGATTGTGCAGGTTGTGGCGATGTTGTTTATGTTCTATCAATTAGACGTATACTCTATTTATGCGTGGCCTATTGGGTTGTTGGCTCTTATTGTGTGTGTTGGTATAGTCAATGCCTACAATTTCATGGATGGAATCAACGGTATAACTGCCGGGTATTCAATAGCGGTGCTTCTACCGTTGATATATCTCAACTATCGACTTGATTTTGTGTCTATGCCGTTGCTTTATGTTACGGGGTTGTCGCTATTGGTGTTCTGCGTCTTCAATTTCCGCAAGCGCGCCATTTGTTTTGCTGGTGATGTCGGTTCAATAACAATAGCTTTCATATTGTTGTTTGCGATAGCACGGTTGATACTCAAGACGGGAGATTACGCATATTTGGCGTTGTTGCTTGTATATGGTGTAGATTCAGTACTAACGATATGCCATCGCATCATGCTCCACGAGAATATTTTCCAGGCTCACCGAAAGCATGCTTACCAATTGATGGCCAATGAGCTGTGCATGTCGCATGTCAGAGTGTCGTTGATTTACGCATGTGTGCAGTTGGCGATTTCGGCAGGAATGATATTCTGCCCGTTCAATCACCACTTATATTTAATAGGTATGGTGATATTACTTGTGGCTTTATACATATTTTTTATGAAACGCAACTACCATCTCTACAAAGGGGAATGACGGCACATTAGAAGATGGGGTCTAAGAGCAAGCGAGCTTGGCCGGGGCCGGGCTCGCTTGCTATGTGGGTAGGGTAGGGGTTAGAGGTGCTGGTCGAAGAGCCAGGCGCGGGCGGCGGAGTTGCGGTAGGCGTAGTCGAAGGAGTACATGTGCTCGTTGGCGGGGTTGACTTCGACGCCGTCGGGCACTACTGATCCGGGCTCAAACTGGAAGATGTTGACAGCTGCGCCTTTGCCGAGCATTGTGGCGGCCAGCTCGTCCTGGCGTGCCTGGGGGAGTTTGGCGCTCCATTCGGCGTAGGTGTAGTGGATGCCTTCTTTGCGGGCTGCTTCCTCGAGTGGTTCAAGGCATGGGTAGGCTTTGCCCTGCTCTCCGGAGATGAAGTAGATGAATTTGTGCTTAACCAGGGAGTCAAACCGGGCTTTGTCCCAATGCGAGTCGACGAAGATGGCGGCGGCGAACATCTTGGGATATGCTACGTCGAAGTACACCGAGAGCATGCCTCCCATCGACTGGCCTGTGGTGTAGATGCGGTCGGTGTCGATCGGCAGTTCTGAGTTGAGCGAGTTGAGCAGGCGCATCACTATGTCGACTTCGTCAGAGATTTGGTATTGGTCGTTGACGGTGACGGTGGTGAACTGTGGCACAAGCACGTAGCAGGGGTGCTCGGCTTGCCACTGGTCTGTGATCCACACTTGGGCGCCTTCTTTTGAGGCGGGGAGGGTCACATCTTCGCCCACGGTGGTGGCGTCGCCCATGAAGAGCACCAGCGGGTAGGTCTTGGTGGTGTCTACGTTGGCGGGAGTGAAGAGGTTGTACTTCAGGGTTTTACCAGTTTTGGCATCGGCGTATTCGAGCTGTTGGAAGTTGGGGGCGAGGTTCTGCGCCTGGGCTTCCTTGACGGAGTCGGCCGCTGAGGCTTCACTTGATGATTGTTTGTCTGATTTACAGGAGATTGCGGCCATCGGCAGTGCGCAAGCAATAGCGATGTACATCAATGGCTTAGTGCTAAGTCGGTTCATAATGTATAATTGAATAATGGTTACCATTATATAATGTTTTAACCGTATGAATTGTTTAAAGAACGTTACCGCGCCGAAAATTGTTATATAGATGCAGGGGCTCAAATACACCCCTTTGGGAATTCTATGAAGACGCACAATATTATGATATTCAGCGCTGTGGTATGCGCTATTACGTGGCTGCCGATGTCGACGGGGTGCACGTCGGGGCCGTAGCTGTCGTCGATGGTCGCCCCCGGCACCATAGTGATCGTGCTCCCCGGCATCCGCGACCGCCGCGTGGACCGTGCTGAGGGGTACGACGTGGCCTACTTCCACACTGCGCCCAAATACGCTGTCAAAGCCGCCGAGCGCCGCGCCATCGACCAATTCCGCGCCACCCACTGACCCCGCCTGAACGAATTGAGGGAGCGTCATGACTAATCATGGCGCCCCCTCTTTGGGTTTGTAAAACAAGTGAATTAGAGCACGCAGTGGTTGCAATAGACTTCGATAGCGTGTAGGATGATGTGAATCAAATGAGTAATCATAACTTTTAGCTTTAGTTAGTGAAACGTTGTGTGTATTGATCTCTCATAATGTCAGTAAAACACCGCGAAGATATAATATGTTCTCAAAATATGTTGTAAAACATAGTTTTTTAACATTAGCGAAGGTCGGTACTGACCGATTTGTCGGACTTGTCGGAGATAATTGCTACCTTTGTGGCGAAAAATTATATCACCATGATTGACCAGATATTAGCTTACAACCGTGACTTCGTGGCACGCCGCTGCTACGAGGAATTCATCACATCGAAGTATCCCGACAAGAAGATTGCCATCGTCACCTGCATGGACACCCGCCTCGTGGCCTTGCTCCCCGCAGCCCTGGGCATCAAGAACGGCGACGTCAAGATCATCAAAAACGCCGGAGGCACAATCACCAACCCCTTCGACTC
Source organism: uncultured Muribaculaceae bacterium (assembly GCA_964628905.1). Classification (GTDB taxonomy): domain Bacteria; phylum Bacteroidota; class Bacteroidia; order Bacteroidales; family Muribaculaceae; genus JAJPXC01. The sequence continues at coordinate 8,502 of CAZVNS010000051.1, forward strand.
CACCGTGCGCTCACTCTTGGTGGCCATCTATGAACTTGGTGTTGAGGAGGTGATGTTCATCGGCCACACCGGCTGCGGCGTGCAGGGCATGGACGCCGAGGAGATGCTCCACCTGATGCGCCAAAGAGGCATCCCCGAGGAACATATATCGCTGATGATGCACTGCGGCATCGACCTGCGGAGCTGGCTCCACGGGTTTGACGACACCGAGCAGGCCGTGCGCGACACCGTCGACCTTGTCAGCCACCACCCCCTGGTGCCCGCCGACGTCACCGTCAGCGGCTACATCATGGACTCCACCACCGGCGCCCTCACCCCCCTGAGCTAAACTCGGCCCTTGACCTCTCTCGACTTATATCGACTTATATCGATTTAAATCGACTTAAATCGAAATAAATCGATCCCTCTCCCCTCACAATGTTTATAACTTATTAAGAAAAAAGCGGTGATTTTTAAGAAATATTCGCTATATTTGCACCGCTAAAACGCATGTCCGACGGCCTGTAGGGACTGCGGAGCGATGGCAATGGATTGACCTTTAGTCGGTTGCAGGCCGAAGAGGGGTCGCCTTAGCCATTTATGCGTATAGAGGTAATAAAAATGATTGAACTATAAGTTTATGATAACATTACACATTTTTGGCATCGACAACAGCGCCCTGCTCGCCGTGGTGGCAGCCCTCACCGGTGCCGGCCTTGTGGCGCTCGCCTTATGGCTCGCCGGCCTGATTTCTCCCCGGTCGTTCAACCCCCAGAAGGGTGAGGCTTACGAATGCGGTATACCCACACGGGGCGCTTCAATGACGCGCTTTCATGTGGGTTATTATTTGTTCGCGATCCTCTTCCTGATGTTCGACGTCGAGACCGTCTTCCTCTACCCTTGGGCTGTGAGGATGCGTGAGCTTGGTGCTCAGGGTCTGATCAGTATCGCTGTATTCTTCGGTGTATTAGTGCTTGGCCTGATTTACGCCTGGCGGAAAGGAGCGCTGGAATGGAAGTAACCACCAAGAGCATGCCCTA
>CAZVNS010000052.1:0-9431 GCA_964628905.1 uncultured Muribaculaceae bacterium
TGTGCAAGCCGCCGGCTTTGATATTACGTCTAACGGTGGGGTTTTATAGTTTAAATAATGGTGGAGGTACGGATTTTTTGAGTAAATTCGCGGTGTCTAACAACGACGCCCCTGAAAAGTATGATACATTTTTTCAAAAAAGGAGCTGACTTAGTGACTGCCGTCGAGGTGGATCATCAGCTCTCCGACCGCGAGATTGAGCGATTAGGATGGCTTTTTGACGGAGCCAAACCACTGAAAAGCCGCTCGGTCAGCGGTCACTTCGTTGGCCCCCGCCGCGAAATGATCACCCCCTGGAGCACAAATGCCGTTGAAATCACCCAAAACATGGGTCTGGCCGGCATCACTCGCATTGAGCAATTTGTCAAGGCTGACGCCGAAGCCACTCACGACCGCATGCTCCAGCGCATTTACGACGGACTCGGACAACGCATATTCACAGTCGACATCACCCCTCAACCAATAGTATATATCGACGACATCTCCGAGTACAATCGCACCGAAGGCCTCGCCCTCAGCCCCGACGAAGAGGAGTATCTGCGCCAACTTAGCGCCAAAATCGGCCGGCCGCTGACCGACAGCGAGGTGTTCGGCTTCTCCCAAGTAAACTCCGAGCACTGCCGCCACAAGATATTCAACGGCACATTCGTAATCGACGGCGAAGAGATGCCCTCGTCACTTTTCAAGCTCATCAAGCGCACGTCACAGGTAAACCCCAACTCCTTGGTGTCGGCATATAAAGATAATGTGGCGTTTGTCAAGGGCCCGAAGGTCGACCAGTTCTACCCCGAGCACCCCGAGCGCCCCGACTACTTCACCATAAAACCCATCGACACCGTAATCTCACTCAAAGCTGAGACCCATAACTTCCCCACCACCGTCGAACCCTTCAATGGAGCCGCCACAGGCACCGGAGGTGAAATTCGCGACCGCCTTGGGGGCGGCAAAGCCTCGCTCCCCATCGCCGGAACAGCCGTCTACATGACCTCATACCCCCGCCTTAGCCCCGAACACCGTTGGGAGCGCATGATGGACCCGCGAGCATGGCTCTACCAAACTCCGTCAGACATCTTGATCAAAGCATCAAACGGCGCTTCAGACTTCGGCAACAAGTTCGGCCAACCGCTCATCTGCGGTTCGCTCCTGACATTCGAGCACGCTGAGGATGAGCGCCGTTACGCCTATGACAAGGTGATCATGCTCGCCGGAGGCGTGGGCTTCGCAGCTCGCAAGGACGCCATCAAGGGTGAGCCTGAGCCTGGCGAAAAGGTTGTAGTGATGGGTGGCGACAACTACCGCATCGGCATGGGTGGTGGCGCCGTATCGTCGGTCGAAACCGGACGCTACGACAACTCAATCGAGCTTAACGCCGTGCAGCGCGCCAACCCCGAGATGCAAAAACGCGTGTCGAACGTGATCCGCGCACTCGCCGAAAGCGACAGCAACCCCATAGTGTCGATCCACGACCACGGAGCCGGCGGACACCTCAACGCCCTGAGCGAACTCGTCGAAGCTACCGGCGGACACATCGACATCGACTCCCTCCCCGTAGGCGACCATACCCTGTCAGACAAAGAAATCGCCGGCAACGAAAGCCAGGAACGAATGGGGATGGTGGTGAAGCCCGAGGATATACCCCTTATCGAACAGATAGCACAACGTGAGCGCGCACCGATGTATGTGGTGGGCGAAACCACGGGCGACCATCGCTTCACATTCAGCCGTCACAACGGCGTGAAGCCCATCGATCTGGAGATGGCCGATATGTTTGGCAACTCCCCCAAGACTGTAATGACTGACCATACCGTCAGCCGTACATATTCCGACCCCGAAGTCGACCCTGCAAAACCCCTCGACTACCTCACCGCTGTGCTCCAGCTCGAAGCCGTGGCCTGCAAAGATTGGCTCACCAACAAGGTGGACCGCTCAGTGACAGGACGCATCGCCCGGCAGCAGTGCCAAGGAGAGATACAGCTGCCGTTGAGCGACTGTGGAGTTGTAGCCCTCGACTACACCGGCACCAAAGGTATAGCCACCTCAATCGGCCACGCACCTCAGGCTGCCTTGGCTGACTCAGCAGCAGGATCAGTGCTTGCTGTGGCCGAAGCCCTTACAAATATCGTAGGCGCCGACCTCGCCAAGGGGCTCAAGAGCGTGTCGCTCAGTGCCAACTGGATGTGGCCCTGCCGCAACGAGGGGGAGGACGCCGCGCTCTACCGAGCTGTCAAAGCCTGCTCCGACTTCGCCGTAGCCCTCGGCATCAACATCCCCACTGGTAAGGATTCCCTGTCGATGACCCAAAAGTATGGAGCAGAAAAGGTGCTTGCCCCCGGCACTGTGATCATCTCGGCAGCCGGCGAGGTCAACAACGTGCGTCGCACAGTTAGCCCAGTAGTGCGCAACAAACCCTCCACACTATATTATATCGATCTCTCATCCGACAACCTCAAGCTTGGAGGCTCTGCCTTGTGGCAGACCCTCAACTCGGTAGGGTCAGAAGTGCCCACAGTCAAGGATGCCGACAAATTTGTCAACGCATTCAACACACTCCAGCGCCTGGTGCGCAACCGCAAGCTATTGGCTATGCACGACGTTTCGGCCGGCGGACTGATCACCACCCTGCTCGAGATGTGCTTCGCCAACACCAAAGGTGGACTCAACGTCTACACCGACGGCTTCCGCATGTATGGCGAAACCGACCTCGTGAAGATGCTCTACGCCGAAAACCCCGCCGTAGTCATCCAAGTCGAGGACTCAAAGAAGGAATCCACCGAAAAGATACTCGATGAGTCAGGTGTCAAATACTTCCCCATCGCCTCGCCAAGCGACGAGCGCCTTGTGATGATCAGCGACAACGACGATGTCTATCTAATCGACATCGACACGATGCGCGATGTATGGTTTAACTCATCATACCTGCTCGACACCCTACAGAGCGGCAAGGAGTGCGCGACACAGCGATTTGAAAACTACAAGACGCAGCCAATCCGCTATAGCATCCCCTCAGCCTTCGATGGCCACCTTGCCTCGCGAGGACTTGCCCACAGCCGAAGTGAGCGCACCGGAGTGCGCGCCGCCATCATCCGTGAGAAGGGCGTCAACGGCGACCGCGAGATGGCCTACTCGCTTCACCTCGCCGGCTTCGATGTCAAGGACGTGCATATGACCGACCTGATGAGCGGACGGGAGAACCTCGACGACATCAACATGATAGTGTTCTGCGGCGGTTTCTCCAACTCTGATGTGCTTGGCTCGGCAAAAGGATGGGCCGGAGGCTTCAAGTGGAACGACACCGCCCGCGAAACCCTCCGACGCTATTTCGCCCGCCCCGACACTCTCAGCCTCGGCATCTGCAACGGTTGCCAGCTGATGATTGAGCTTGGGCTTATCAACCCTGAGCACAAACGCCCGGCCAAGATGCTCCACAACGTGTCGCACAAGTTCGAATCGCAGTTCCTCGGACTCACCATACCGCCAAACGACAGCGTAATGCTTGGTTCGCTCGCCGGATACAAGTTAGGCATCTGGGTGGCTCATGGCGAGGGACGCTTCCAGCTACCCGAACCGTTGTCGATCTACAACATCGTGGCCAAATACAGCTACGCACAATACCCCGGCAACCCCAACGGCTCGCGCGCATCAGTAGCCGGCATCTGTTCGGCCGACGGACGACACCTGGCGATGATGCCACACCTGGAGCGCGCCATATTCCCCTGGCAATGCGCCTACTACCCCTACTCGCGTCGCAACGAAGATGTCACGCCCTGGCTTGATGCCTTCGTCAACGCACGCAAGTGGGTTGAACAGCATGCGAAAAAATAATCACAGTCGAGCATACAGCGCCCCCGGGCATGCATGCTCGACCTGCTTAATAATCAAAATTATAAAAGTTGCGAAAGTGCCTAAGAGCGCGTAGCTGTCCCGTTCAAGCGCATCGCGCTTGTGGTCATCCCAAGCGACACTCAACTCTCAAAACTCAAAAACTCTTAAAACTATATTCCTATGGGAGGTTTCTTTGGTACAACAAAGCGTCAATCATGCGTCACCGAACTATTCTATGGCGTAGACTACAACTCACATCTTGGCACACGCCGCGCCGGCATGGCCACAGTAAGCACCGATGGCATCTTCGCCCGCTCAATCCACAACATCGAGAACTCTTACTTCCGCACAAAGTTTGAGCCCGACTTGCACGAATTCTCAGGCAACGCAGGCATCGGCGTGATCAGCGACACCGATGCCCAGCCAATCATCCTCAACTGCCACCTCGGCAAATTCGCCATCGTGACAGTGGGCCGTATCAACAACATCAACGAACTCGAGGAAGAACTCCTCGCCAAGGGTCACCACTTCTGCGAGCACAGCTACGACATCATCAACCCCACAGAGATGGTGGCCTCCCTAATCAAAGATGGCAAAGACTTCATATCCGGAATACGCAACGCCCAGAACCGCATCAAGGGCTCATGCTCAATGCTGCTGCTCACCGACGACGGCAACATCATCGCCGCCCGCGACCGCCTTGGCCGCACGCCTATAATCATCGGCCGCAAGGATGGAGCCATGGCCGCCACCAGCGAGACTTGCGCCTTCCCCAACCTCGGTTACGACATCGCCTACGACATCGCCCCGGGCGAAATAGTGCGACTCACCCCCGACGGCTACGAGCAGCTCGCACCAGGCTACAAGTGCAACCAGATATGCTCCTTCCTCTGGATCTACTACGGCTATCCACCCTGCGAATATGAGGGTCGCAACGTCGATGAGATGCGCTACGCCGATGGTGAGGCAATGGGCCGTGAGGACGACACCGAGGTAGACTTCGTAAGCCCAATCCCCGACTCCGGCACAGGCATGGCCTTAGGTTACGCCGCCGGCATGGGCGTGCCCTACAAGCGAGGCATCGCCAAGTACACCCCCACATGGCCCCGCTCTTTCACACCCTCTACACAGGACCGCCGCGAGCTTGTGGCCAAGATGAAACTCATCCCCAACAAGGACCTGCTCAACGGCAAGCGCGTGATATTCTGCGACGACTCCATAGTGCGCGGCACCCAGCTCCGCGACAACGTCAAGGATATCTTCGACGCCGGCGCAAAGGAAGTGCACGTGCGCATCTCGTGCCCCCCGCTGCTCTACGGCTGCCCCTTCCTTAACTTCACCTCGTCGAAGAGCGACATGGAGCTTATAACCCGCCGCATCATCAAGGACTTCGAAGGCTCGATGGACCGCAACGTGCCCCTCTACTCCGTGACCGGCAGCAAAGAGTACAATCACCTCGTCGAGGAGATACGCAAGCGTCTAGGAGTCACCTCATTGCGCTTCTCCACCCTCGACAACGTAGTCGAAGCCATCGGCCTACCCAAGGAAAGCATCTGTACCCATTGCTTCGACGGATCAAGCCACGATTGACCTCCGTCGACCGCCCTTTAGGACACTTTTTCGGTGAAATTTGCGCATTGTTATGAATATTTAAGAGCATTTTTTTGCGTTTTATAACATATATAAGTAATTTTGCAAATTTGAAAAGTGCAATATAGTAACATTTAACACCATTATTAACATGAGCTTAAACATCATAGTGCTCGCCAAGCAGGTGCCCGACACCCGCAATGTGGGCAAAGACGCTATGAAAGAGGACGGCACAATCAACCGCGCCGCCCTCCCTGCCATCTTCAACCCCGAGGACTTGAACGCCCTTGAGCAGGCCCTGCGCATCAAGGACGCCAACCCAGGGTCGAAAGTAACACTCCTCACCATGGGTCTCCCCCGCGCTGCTGAGATCATCCGTGAAGCAATCTTCCGCGGTGCCGACACCGGCATCGTACTCACCGACCGCGCACTCGGTGGCGCTGATACCCTTGCTACCTCCTACTCACTGGCCCAGGCCGTGAAGAAGTTTGGCAACTACGACATCATCCTCGGTGGCCGCCAGGCTATCGATGGCGACACTGCCCAGGTGGGACCTCAGATCGCTGAGAAGTTAGGCATCCCCCAAGTAACCTACGCTGAGGAGATTATCGACCTCAAGGACGGTTACGTCACAGTTAAGCGCCGCCTTGAGAATGGGGTCGAGACAGTCAAGGCTCCTCTCCCCTGCGTGGTCACCGTCAACGGTTCGGCCGCCGAGTGCCGCCCCCGCAACGCCAAGCGCGTGATGAAGTACAAGTTTGCCGTATCACCCAGCGAAAAGGCCAAGCTCGCTCCCGAAGTGCTCGCCATCGTGGAGCGCCGCGACGACCTCAACCTGCAGGAGTGGGGCGCAGCCTACGTCGACGCCGATCCCACTCAGATTGGTCTCGCCGGCTCACCCACAAAGGTGAAGGCAATTGAGAATGTGGTGTTCACCGCCAAGGAGAGCCGCCGCCTCGATGGCTCATACGAGCAGCTTGAGGATCTGATCAAAGAACTCATCCACAACCACACAATCGGCTAATCCCGGAGTCAAAGCACATGATCCTTTAACAACATTAAAGACCTTTTGCCCCTAATTCATCAAAACAAAAACACAAAATAATGGCTGACAATAACAACCTAATAGTATATTGCGAGTTCGACGAGGGAAAAATCGCCGACGTGAGCCTCGAATTGCTCACCAAAGGCAGGGTGCTCGCTTCGCGTCTGGGCGTAAAGCTCGAAGCTATTGTAATCGGCGACAACCTCAAGAATGTTGAGAAACAAATCGCACCCTACGGAGCCGACGTAATATATAAGGTGGAAGACAAGCGTCTCTACCCCTACACCTCCAACCCCCACGCAGCAGTGCTGATCAACCTCTTCCGCGAGATCAAGCCTCAAATCTGCCTGATGGGTGCCACATGTATCGGCCGCGACCTCGGCCCCCGCGTGTCATCATGCCTTCACAGCGGTCTGACCGCCGACTGCACATCGCTCGAAATCGGCGACCACACTGACCCCAAGACCGGCAAGGAATACACCGACCTGCTCTATCAAATCCGCCCCGCATTCGGCGGCAACATCGTGGCTACGATCGTCAACCCCGAGTGCCGTCCGCAGATGGCCACCGTGCGCGAAGGCGTGATGAAGAAAGAAGTTTTCGACCCCAAGCACAAAGCTCAGGTGGTCAACCTCAAAGCCTCAAACTATGTGAAGGATGAGGACTTCGTAGTGGAGATCATCGAACGTCACATCGAGAAGTCAAAGGTCAACATCAAGAACTCACCCATCATCGTGGCCGGTGGCTACGGCATGGGGTCGGCTGAAGGCTTCCAGATGCTCTTCGACCTGGCCAACACCCTTGGCGCCGAGGTAGGCGCATCGCGCGCGGCCGTCGACGCAGGCTTCTGCGAGCACGACCGTCAGATTGGCCAGACCGGCGTCACCGTTCGTCCAAAACTCTACATCGCTTGCGGTATCTCAGGCCAAATCCAGCACATCGCCGGCATGCAGGAGAGCTCCATCGTGATTTCAATCAACAACGACCCCGACGCTCCCATCAACACCATCGCCGACTATGTGATCACCGGCAACGTTGAGGACGTAGTGCCCAAACTCATCAAATATTACAAGAAGAATTCAAAATAAGTTGTTAAGTTTTTATAGTCCTTATCTTAACGACCTTAAAGTCCTTAAGGCCCTTAAAATCCCTAAGGTCTCTTAAAATCTTAAAAACTTAGCTAAAACAAACACCAGATATGGCTAACTTTTATACTGACAATCCCGATCTGAAGCTTCACCTGAGCCATCCGCTCATGCGCAAAATCGTGGAGCTCAAAGAGCGAAACTATACTGAAGCCGAAAAATTCGACTACGCTCCCATCAACTTCGAGGACGCAATGGACAACTATGACCGCGTGCTCGAAATCGTGGGTGACCTGTGCGGCGGCATCATCGCCGACAACGCCGAGGAGGTTGACCATGAAGGCCCGACCGTGGCCAATGGCCGCGTCACCTATGCCGCAGCCACTCAGCGCAACCTCGACGCATGCCGCAAGGCCGGCCTGATGGGCATGGCAATGCCTCGCCGCTACGGAGGCCTCAACTTCCCCATCACCCCCTACATCATGGCAGCTGACATCGTTAGCCGCGCCGACACCGGTTTTGAGAACCTTTGGGGACTCCAGGATTGCGCCGAGACCCTCTACGAGTTTGGCAGCGAGGAGCAGAAGGCCAAGTTCATCCCCCGCGTATGTGAGGGTGAGACCATGTCGATGGACCTTACCGAGCCCGATGCCGGCTCTGACCTGCAGTCGGTGATGCTCAAAGCCACCGAGCAGACCGACGGAACATGGCGCCTTAACGGAGTGAAGCGCTTCATCACCAACGGCGACAGCGACATCCACCTGGTGCTCGCACGCTCTGAGGAAGGCACACACGATGGCCGCGGTCTGTCGATGTTCATCTACGACAAGCGCGATGGTGGCGTCAACGTGCGCCGCATCGAGAACAAGATGGGTATCAAGGGATCACCTACTTGCGAGCTCACCTACAAGAACGCTAAGGCCGAACTCTGCGGATCGCGCCGCATGGGCCTTATCAAATATGTGATGGCGCTGATGAACGGCGCACGTCTTGGCATCGCTGCCCAGTCAGTAGGTGTGAGCGAGATAGCCTACCGCGAAGCCCTCGCCTACGCTAAGGATCGCAAGCAGTTTGGCAAGGCAATCATCGAGTTCCCCGCAGTCTATGAGATGCTCTCAGTGATGAAGGCCAAGCTCGACGCCTCACGCTGCCTGCTGTATGAGACCGCACGCTTTGTCGACGTCTATAAGATCTATGAGGACATCGCCAAGGAGCGCAAGCTCAACAACGACGAGCGTGCCGAGTTGAAGCACTACAACAAGATGGCAAGCGCCCTCACCCCCCTAGCAAAGGGCCTTAGCTCAGAGTATTGCAACCAGAACGCCTACGACTGCATCCAGATCCACGGCGGTTCGGGCTTCATGAAAGATTACGCTTGCGAGCGCATATACCGCGACGCACGCATCACCTCGATTTACGAGGGCACAACCCAGCTCCAGGTAGTAGCAGCCATCGGCCACGTATGGACCGGCACCTACCGCTCACTCATGGATGAGTACGCCGCTGAGGATGTCTGCGTTGACCTGGCATCAACCAAGGGTCGCATAGCCAAACTCGTGAAGGCCTACGATAAGGCTGTGGAGCACGTGAGCGAGCTGAAGAAGGACAATCCCGCTTATGCCGACTTCATGGCACGCCGTCTGGTGGAAATGGCCGGCGACATCATCATGAGCTACCTCCTGATCAACGACGCCTCTCGCTACGGCTCTGAGTCGATGGCCAAGAGCGCCAAGGTGTACGTCAACCTGGCCGCTGCCGATGTGACAAAGCACAGCGAGTTTATCGAAACATTCGATGTGGCTGACCTCGCTGACCACAAAGCTTAAATCAAGCATTTAATCTATAAAACCCCACCGAAAAGCGTAATATATGTGCCGATGATCAGAAAA
>CAZVNS010000053.1:0-9085 GCA_964628905.1 uncultured Muribaculaceae bacterium
TTTGCATTCGTGATGCACTCACGAATCGGTGCAATGATGCTTTTGGTTCTGCATTGCGCACTGATAAACCAATTAATAGAACCTGCCAATAATAATATGAAAGGATGGATTAAGAAGGTAGCTCTGGGCGCTATGTTGGCGCTGACTGCCGCTATGCCCGCAGGGGCGCAGAGTTTGAGCAATATCATCAGCACCGCGAAGGGGGTGGTGGAGGATCTGACGGCTTCGTCGTCGTTCGACATCGCTGACATCGCGGGCAGCTATAAGTACAGCGCTCCGGCTGTGGCGCTCAAGGGCGATAATGCGCTGAAGAATATCGGCGGTTCGGCGGCAGCGACACAGGTTGAGGAGAAGCTGGCTCCGATGTACAAGACCATGGGCTTCGATAAGCTTGAAATGACCATCGGCGCCGACTCCACATTCACGATGAAGGTGCATTCGGTGAGCCTGAGCGGCACTATCGCTAAGGACGAGCAGGGACTGGTGTTCACTTTCGACAAGCTCAAGGGTCAGCCTGTGAGCTGTTTGGCGTCGAAGAGCGGCAACAATTTGCAACTGTGCTTTGACGCGTCGAAGATAATCAAGGTGATGGACACGGTGTCTAATTATTTCAATATCAGTACGCTGAAAACCTTGAACTCGCTGCTGCAGTCGTACGACGACCTCTATGTGGGCTTTGAGCTGACAAAGGTAGGTGACGCCGCGGGCGCTGCTCAGTCGAGTGACACCGACACCAAGTCCTCCAATCCCCTGAAGTCGCTGCTGAAGAAGAAGTAAGTGCAAGTCAGTCAACGCGGACGCTCCAGGGGGCGGCCCTACTTTTTGCGGGCTATAAAGTTTGGTCTGTTTTCATCCAGCGCATCGTCAATAATATCAATGGAGTAGAAAACGAGGTTAATATCGGCGACTACGACGAAAACGTTCTGGTGCTGATGTACGACTACGTAGTCATAGTCCGCGCCGAAGACCTCGCAGACCAAAACTACTCATTTATCTAAAGTAAGGCTAAAGAACGCACTTTGCCTTGCCCGGCTCATATGCGTTACTTGACGTAGGGGATGAGGTCGGCGTAGCCCTCGGCTGCCATCTGCTCCAAGGGGATGAAGCGCAGGGCGGCCGAATTGATGCAATAGCGCTGGCCGCCAAGCTCCGCGGGGCCGTCATTGAACACGTGCCCCAAGTGCGAGCCCGACTTGGCCGAACGCACCTCGGTGCGCACACGCCCGTAGGAGGTGTCGACATGCTCGCTGATCAGACTTTCGTCGATCGGGCGGCTGAATGCCGGCCACCCGCAGCCTGAGTCAAACTTGTCGGTGGAGATGAACAGCGGCGTGCCATCAGTGATGTCCACGTAGATGCCGCGGCGGAACTCGCGGTCGTACTCGTTGACAAACGGCCGCTCGGTGGCCGCGTTCTGCGTCACCTCCCACTGCAGCGGAGTCAGGCGGCGTCGCAGCTCCTCCTTGCCGGCGTTGGCCTTCCTCAACTGCCGCGCCTCGGCAAACAGTGCCGGGTTGACGTGGCAATACCCTCCGGGATTTTTCACCAGGTAGTCCTGGTGATACTCCTCCGCCGGATAGAAATTCTCGAGCGGCCCGCTCTCGATGGCAAGCGGTACGCGGTAGCGACGCTGCAGTGTAGCCAGACACGTGTCAACAACCTCAGCGTCAGCCGGGTCTGTGTAGTAGATGCCCGTGCGGTACTGAGTGCCCCGGTCGCCCCCCTGGCGGTTGAGCGACGTCGGGTCAATACTTTTGAAATACAAGCCTAACAGGTCGGTCAGGCCCACTTGAGTGTCATCGTAGATCACTCTCACGGTCTCAGCCGCCCCGGTACGGCCGGTGCACACCTGCTGATACGTAGGGTTCGGCACTGTGCTGTTGGCGTAACCAGCCGTTGCCTCCGTGACGCCAGGCACAAGCGACATCAGGTGAGCCGTGCCCCAGAAGCATCCTCCGGCAAAAAATATCTCCTTTATCATAATAGTTGCTGTTTAGTTTGCAAAAATACTCAAAAATCTAACAAACCATCGCGCCGATGGTTGCCATGTTGCCAAAAGTACACTATATTGGGGTCAAAGACATCACTACCGTATGCGACCCTTCGCCATCCTCCTCCGCACCATCACCGCCCTCCCCGAAAAATGACAAGCGTGAAATAGCGCTAAAACATCCTTTGCAATTGTCGCTAAAAATTGTATATTTGCACTCATCTTACTCCTCGACCTAAAGGAGAACTTAGACCAATAATAACGTGACTCCGCGTTTATCATCGCAACTAACCAATCATGACGCCACATCGGAGTCTGTGACTTTAATAGGCAATATAAATATGCTGATCGACAATAAAAAACCCAGATGGGATAGAAGACCGAATATCCGCACCGTATGGGACTTTATAAAGGAAAATGTAGGTGAAGGAGATGCCAAATTCGACATCGTCACAGGTTACTTCACCATTGAAGCCCTGAGTACACTCTATGATAATATCCCTGACGGCGTAGAATTCCGCTTACTATCATCAGAGCTTGTCACTAAGGAGAACGATAGAAGACAAATAATAGATCTCCTCCGAGGTTCCACCAACATGCCTTCGGCCTTTGAGTTTGACGAAAACGTTAAAAAGGCCAAGGCTTTCCTTAAGCGCGACTCGGTTAAATGCCGTGCTATTGTCAATGTGTTCTGCCATGCCAAGGTTTATCGCTACGAGCCTAAAGAATGGAGGTTTAAGAGTTTCTATATCACCGGAAGCTCCAACCTCACTGCTTCAGGCCTCGGATTGTGCCCATCGCCTAACGTGGAGCTTGCAGTGGCAGAGTCGGCCGACGAGTCAAATGCCGTCTACAATTCGCTGACTGATTGGATTAATGAGGAATGGGAAGCTGCCTCCGACAAAGTGCCGGCCAACCGTGATGACCCCCAAAGCGAACTTATATCTGTTAAGGACTATTTCCTTCGTCAGATTGAGGATTTTTACCGAAAATTTACACCCGAGGAGATTTATTACAAAATTCTCTTCGAGCTCTTCAACGCCGACCTTGACCTTGATGCCTCAATCGAGCATCGTCAAGATATGTCGCTCCTCCAGACAAGCACCATTTGGAAAACACTATACAACTATCAGCAGAAGGGTGTGATATCGCTCATCAAGATGTTGCGCAAGTACAACGGTGCCATCCTTGCCGATGCCGTTGGCCTTGGAAAGACATTCTCAGCACTCGCCGTCATCAAATATTTCCAAACTCAGAATTACGAAACCGTATTGGTTTGTCCTAAAAAGTTGGAGCAAAACTGGACCCAGTATCTTCGCCGCCACAACTCGCGCTTTGAGTACGACGAGTTTGACTATATAGTGCGATTTCACACCGACTTCCAAAACGAACGATTACAATATCGATACGATGATGCCGACCTCTCATATCTACAGCGGAAAAACAAGGTGCTCTTAGTGATAGATGAGAGCCACAACCTCCGCAACGAGAAGTCATCACGCTATCAGGACATGCTGACCACCCTTATCCAAAACCAGCCCGGGCATGAAAATCGCGACGTAAAGGTACTCATGCTTTCGGCAACGCCCATCAACAACGGCCTTAATGACGTAAAGGGGCAGATTAACCTCATAGGTCACGGTGAGGATAACGCATTTGACACCGACGATTTTGGCGTGGACTCACTCAACAACTTGTTCCGATCAGCCCAAGCCAAATACAAACAATGGTGTGAGGATCCGGCGCGTACTATCGGTGGATTCATCCAGTCGCTGCCACCCAAGTTCTTCAATCTTACCGATAAACTCATTGTAGCCCGTACACGCAAATTGATTGAGAAGACATTGGGCGAAAACCTTGGCTTCCCTGACAAGGAGCGACCCCTGAACGTGTATCAGGGAGTCGACCACTTTGGCAGCTTTAAGACTACGGAGGAAATCTACGCCGCCTTTGCCGACCTGTTCCTTGCGGCATATCAACCGAGCCTATTCATGGCCGAGACCAGAAAAGAGGCCAGGAAGGAGGCCGCCAGCGATTGGAATGATGATGTCAACCGCGAGCGCTTCCTGGTCAAGATGATGGGTATCCTGTTTATGAAGCGACTCGAAAGCTCCTGGTACTCCTGCATGGCCACAGTGAAGAAGGTGCTTGATATCCACGAGTCAATCCTTGCGATAGTCAAGGAGTATATGGGGACAAATAAGGATGCCACGATCCCCACCAGTCATTCTGACGATGATGAGGAGGATGGCGGCATTGGCGATGATGATATCTACGCTCTGCGCAACGGGTCGATCAGACTCTCTGAGATGAGAAATATCAGCGGCTTCAGGCGTGTACTCGCATCCGACGTGCGCAAACTGCGGGCTATCTACGACAACTTCCTCGATTACAAACGGCGATACGATGCCGGAATCGAGCACGACCACAAGCTTGACGAACTGGAGGGAATCCTTCGCAAAAAGCAATCTCTCCCCAACAAGAAGGTGGTAATCTTCACCGTCTACGCCGACACCGCCCAATTCATCTACGAGGAACTCGCTAAGCGAGGATTCTCTAACATGGCCTTTATCAGCGGCTCGTCGTCACGCACATCCTACGGCTACTCAGGCTCCGACTTCTCCACCGTTCTACAGCAGTTTGCCCCCTACGGTAAGCTCTATAAGGAGCTGGATTGGCGCGACCTATATGAGCGGGCCAATCTTAGCCGCCAAGAGTATTACGACAACGATAAGCACCAGTGGAATGTACCCTATCACAAGTGGCTTGAGCTTGTTAAGAAGCACGAACCCTCAACGGCTTCGCTCATCGAACATCCGATTGACATACTTATTGCCACCGACTGTCTGTCGGAGGGACAGAACTTGCAGGATGCCGACATGCAGATCAATTACGACATCCACTGGAATCCCGTGCGCCTGATACAACGCTTTGGCCGTATTGACCGTATCGGTTCGCCCAACAACCTTATCCGAAGCGTCAATTTCTGGCCCGCGAAGAGCTTTGAGGACTATCTGCACCTTGAGACACGCGTCACCAACCGCATGGCTGCTATGAACCTTGTGGGTTCCGAAACTCAAGAACTCAACGATGCCTACGCAAAGATGGTCGAAGACAACCCACTTCAGGACCGCAATGCCGACCGCCTGCTCAAAGAGTTAGAAGCCAACTCAATCTCTGACATCGAAACGCCTCGCGCCCTGTCGCTGAAGGACTTCTCCTTCGAGGTATACCGTCAGGACCTGGTCGAATACTTCGAGCAAAACAAAGAAATGTTCCGCAGCATGCCCAATGGCATATTCTCAGGTTTCGCGCTCGACCCCAACTCTTCTGACGATATTGGGGAGTGCCTTGTGGGTGTCATCGGTTACCCCCATCGCACGGAGGGATCTAACACCCCATATCGTGAGATATATCTAATGTGTCAGCCTGTTGACCCGACAAGGTCGGGCGCAGTACGTCAGCTCAATCGAGCCGAGGTGCTGGAATTCCTGCGCAAAAGCAAGAAGGCCGAGCGCTTTGTGCCCGCAACTATCGAAACCGGCGATAAAGAGCAAATCGCCAAATTGTCGCATCTGATGCAAGAGTGGATGACCGCCCAAGTGCCACAGAAGGCCACTGCCAACATCCTCACCATGCTCAAATCCCCATCAAAAGCAAGAAAAGCGCAATCTCAGGCAGCCGATGGTCTGCTCGAGGATAAATTCCGTCTCGAAAACTTCGACCTTATCGTCTGGGAATATATTACCGTCAACCACTGATATTCGTAAACCGCGATGAATCACCAACTCTCCGATACACTACGCCAATTCACTGGCGAGTCGCTTTTCGATGCCTCAGCCTCGCTGCTCGATTATCTGAAGATACGCTTCACCCCACAGACCAAGACGCCGATACCATTCGAGGCTCTATACCGTGGCGCCACTTCATCGCCAATGCCCCGATCACTTGCCGAAGTCGTGGGCAAAGTGGCCGATGCCTACTTCATAGGCGCCATCAATCAGGAGTCGCTGCAAGGACTCAATTCTAACTACGACCTTGGGCAGCCGGTTGACGGCCACTACCAATCGATGCTCGTTTTCGCAGTCGACATCAAGCATGCTCAGACGCTGACCCGCAGCGAGTTGGCAACACTCACCCGCGGCTTCAACCGCATGGCCGACTCATTGCCGGTGATATTATTAGTAAGGAGCGGCGACAAACTGTCGCTGGCCACATGTGAGCGCACCGAATATAGTCAGAAGTGGAGAGGGGGTGAGAAGCTCGGCAAGGTTTCAATACTGCGCGACATCAATCTGGAACACCCCCACAGAGGTCATCTCGATATATTGGAAACTCTTGGTGACAAGGCATACCCCACCTTTGATGAACTCTACAAGCATTGGCTTGCTGTATTCTCATCAGAGCTGCTGACCAAGAAGTTCTATACCGAACTGTCAGACTGGTATGCTTGGGTCATTGGCAGTGGCAAGGTGAAATTTCCCAACGACATCAATACCACAGAGGATGATGCCAAATATAATCACGAGGCTGTAATCCGTCTAATTACACGACTGGTTTTCGTATGGTTTCTCAAACAAAAGAAACTCATCCCCGAAGAGTTCTTCAACGAAGGAGCCATACGCGATAACTTTATCGAAAACTTTGACCCTCATTCCACCAATATCCTGTTCTACAACCCCGAGGAGAGCAAGTATTATCGTCTGATACTTCAAAACCTCTTCTTCGCTATGCTCAATCGTCCCATTAAGGATGATGTGACCGGCGAAGATGAAAACCGACGGTTTGTAACAGACAAGAGACACAATGGTATCAGCCCTGATTTCAACATCAACAATCTGCTGCGTTATAAGTCAGAATTCAAAGCAGGGGGCGCAGACCGGTTGCTTGAAGTGGCCAACTCGCAGGTGCCATTCCTCAATGGTGGATTGTTTGAATGCCTTGACCATAAGAATAAAGAAGACCCTGAATATAGGATGTACTATGATGGTTTCACTGAAAATCCCATAGCACGCAAGCAACTCTCATTCCCTGACTATTTCTTCTTTGGAGAGAAGGGAGATTTCACTGCAGACCTGTCGACATGGTACGACGACACAAAGAAAAAGGATGTTGATGTTCAGGGTATTATCAACATCCTGAAACACTACAACTTCACCGTAGAAGAAAACACTCCCCTCGACCAAGAAGTGTCCCTTGACCCTGAATTGCTTGGCAAGGTGTTTGAAAACCTCCTCGCATCCTACAACCCTGAAACCAATACGACCGCACGAAAACAGACAGGCTCATTCTATACGCCCCGTGAGATTGTTCAGTATATGGTAGATGAGAGCCTTATAGCTCATCTACAACGTAAATGTCCGGAGCTGGAAGAGTCTGTATTCCGCAACCTCTTTGACTATTCTGTTGACAACTTGGAATTGTCAGAGGCAGACCGCAAGAAGATTATGCAGGCTCTTTATGAGTGCAAGGTTCTTGACCCTGCCTGCGGTTCAGGAGCATTCCCGATGGGTATGCTTCAACAGATGGTACATGCCCTGCGGAAACTCGACCCCTCAAATGAGATGTGGCGTGAGTTCATCCTCTACATGGCACTTGCGCAAGATAAAGCTGTCTATACAAACATTGACAATGAAGACGAAAGAAGCAGACTCCGCAAGGATATCGAGCAGTCGTTCAACGACAGAGTCAATGATCCCGACTATGCCCGCAAACTCTATCTGATAGAAAACTGCATCTATGGCGTGGACATCCAGCCCATTGCAGTGCAGATAAGCAAACTCCGCTTCTTCATATCGCTTGTAGCAGAACAACGACCCACCGCCGATGCCTCAACCAACTTTGGTATCAGACCACTCCCTAACCTCGAGGCCAAGTTCGTGGCAGCCAACACCCTTATACCACTGGAAAAGGAACAGAACCTGTTTGGGACAACTGATGAACTTGAAAAAATCAAGAGACAGCTGATTCGGTATAACCATAAACTCTTTATCGCCAAGAGAAACCGCGACAAAACAACAATCCGAGCCAAGATTAAGGAGCTGCGTAAGCAATATGGCGACGAACTTGTATCACTGGGTACTATCGGTCCAAGCTCAGCCGCACTGATTGCCGACTGGGAGATGTTCAACCAAAACTCCGCCGCCGGTTTCTTCGACCCCGAATGGATGTTCGGAATCACTACCGGCTTCGACGTAGTGATTGGCAATCCACCGTATGTCCAACTGCAAAATGCAACTGGGGATAAGGGGGTTGACAAAAAGGGGAAACCCTATGACCTCAAATATGGGGACCTCTATGAACCCTATGGTTACGAGTCATTCACAAAGGCTGGTGACATGTATTGTCTGTTCTATGAATTGGGCTATAACTTTGTCAAACCCAATGGGTCAGTATGTTACATCACATCTAACAAATGGATGCGAGCAGGATATGGTGAGAAACTCAGAACCCTATTCTCGAAAAAGACCAATCCCCAGATTCTTATAGATTTTGGAGGTGTACAGGTATTTGAGTGTGCAACTGTCGATACCAATATCATATTATTCTCAAAAGGTAAGAATGAAAATAACACTCTTGCGGTCACTGTCGGCAAGGACAACAAGTCTGGCATAAATAATTTGAGCGATTTCGTTCAGCAGAAAGCCGCGACAGTTAGTTTCTCAACGTCTGATGCTTGGGTTATTCTGTCTCCAATAGAGTTAAGCATAAAGAAGAAAATTGAAGCAATTGGTACCCCATTGAAAGACTGGGACATCAATATCTATCGAGGAGTTCTTACTGGATATAACGAGGCTTTTATTATCTCCACAGAAACAAGAGATGATATTCTCCGTAACTGTGCAACAGAGGATGAACGTCAACGTACTGAGGAATTAATCCGGCCAATTCTTCGCGGCCGCGACATCAAACGTTACGGCTACAACTGGGCTGGTTTGTGGCTCATCAATACCCACAATGGGATAAAAGGGAAACTCGAACGCATTCACATCGAAGACTACCCCGCAGTGAAAGCTCATCTTGATCAATATTGGGATAAGATTTCATCCCGTGCAGATAAAGGAGATACGCCCTACAATCTCCGCAACTGCGCTT
>CAZVNS010000054.1:0-7669 GCA_964628905.1 uncultured Muribaculaceae bacterium
CACAGGCGCCCGGGCCCGTCCTTTTTTACCCCCCCGGAGCCCCGGGCCCAAGCCCCCCCGCCCCGCCCCCCACAAGGGGTAGGAGCCCCCGCACCTGCCGAACCGGCGGGCATGGACCGGAGGGTGTTGGAAAACTATAATGCGAGTTCGGGATAAGGGACGTGCCAATAACAACCTACCGGCGACGCATAACACATCGGGTGGCCATTGTTTGGCCACCCGACACTCTGTGTACATTCTTCTGTCCGAAATTAGCTCTGCTCTTATCCCGAACTCGCGTTATTATTTTCTGTTAAAGTTGAGTTCGGCGATATCGGTTGTGCAATGCATGATGTTATTTGTGACTTCTATACCTTGCAATACATAGGGTCGGTTCGCATACATTGAATAGAAATTGGTGAATCTACTTTTAAGCTCGTTGATTAACAGATTTTTCATTTCATCTCGGTATTCCCCCTTGTACTCCATGCTGTCCCGATCCATCATATATATGTTAAATGTGTTAGGAACAGATTTGAACTTGAAGCTTTCCAGATTTATATGGACGACTATGTCTTTCCCTACTTTTTCCCATTTGCCATCTATTGATGTTTGAAATTTCATATTATAAGAGAAGCCATCTTCAATGCCCTTAAATTGCAGATTATTACCCATTTGAATGGTGCTATCTTCGTTTAAGACAATAAACTCGTTACCAGAGTATTCTCCGTCTTCTATATTCCGTTCCCAATGTCCGATGTAATCTTTATCCTCACCGCATTGTATAAAGCAAAGGGAAAATAGGACTATAGCCAATACTTTGACTGATTGTCTGAAATAGTTCATTTTGCTTTTTCTATTAGTTTAAATAAGTTTGTGAAATCAGTGCGTAATGACGGCCATTTTTTATCAGGGCAATTAAATTTAATTTTGATTTTATCTTCACAAAAAAGAGTAATATTGATTGGATTAGCATTAGAATATATTTCAACCCATTCCTTGTATGAGATAGTGCATTTAATACGGTAGATAAATTTGTTTCCTTTATTATCGATGTAGATGATTGATAGGGGGTATGACGTAGAATTGTCAAAGCTAATGTCGAGGGGTTTGGACAATGCGGAGTAAGTGACGGTCATTAATACATCTACGGAGTCTGTCGTATCGACATATGTATAATCGTATTTTAGATTTGAGACCGATAAATTGTTGCTTTCTTTGTAATAATCTAAATCCAGTGGGTAAGTATGGTAGACTGTTCCTTTTTCTGTCAACAGACTCACATATAAATTATCTAATGATTTAGAATAAACTGTGGTAATGGAAAGAATTACCGCAATTGTCAATATTGCTTTTCTAAGTGATTTCATAATATTACTAAATAGCGATGGAGGCTTAGCCTTTATAGTGGCTATGGCTCCATCGCATTAATTTGGATTATTCGCCGTAAACAATAGTCTTGTACTGGGTGAAGATACCTAATACACCAAGGGTCTTAACGTCAACGTGGCTGATCTTTGTGATACCACCATCGCGAGCTGCTTTTTGGATTGAGGCGTTGCCTAAGTTAACCAATCCCAGAATACCAAAGGCATCAGATGTACCAACTTTTGTACCAACGGGATTAGAGGTTGCTGTTTGACCAACTGTTACAGATGAGGCAAGGAGACCTGCACCACCCATAGCTGTAGAACAGCTAACACAACCAAGCATTGCAACACCTGCTACGGCTGCAACACACATTTTTGTTAATTTTTTCATAAATGAAAATGAATTTGTTTTTTGCTTCTCATCCTCTATTGAAGCATAATAAAAACAAAAGGTGTGAGGAATATATTTCTGTCTTATCCGATTCTCAGGTCTTGGTCTACCTAACTACAAGGATAAAACAATAGCCCCACACCGATATGCTATGTATCCTGTCATTGACGACAGTATATAAGCTATCAATGCGGTGCTATTGCAAACCTATCTTCTTGTAGTTGTCAAACGACCAAGTTTGAGAATCGAAGATGCGATTTCAATAACACCTTTATCAAAATGTCTGAATTCTCTAAATCAATGTTTTGACTTACCGAAAATTCGCAACAAAGATAATAAAAAATGTTATGTGGGGCAAAATAAAATAAATTTTTTGAAATTTTTTGAAATGATGGATAACGATTCTCATATTCTCAATAATGCCCCGAAAATTCTGGGCCGGTGCCCGATGTTTAGGGTCAACGGATAGCATCGGTTGGTCCGCTACTGTGGTAAGCACCACGCTCAGCGCCGGAGGTGCATGCGGGGTGTGGCGCAAAAAAAAGAATGAGTAACGCAAGCCTGGGCTTAACAATTACTCATTCTCCTCTCTCTCCAGCGGTGCGTACGGGACTCGAACCCGTGACCTCCTGCGTGACAGGCAGGCATTCTAACCAGCTGAACTAACGCACCAGTTTTTAAGAGTGCTCGGCGGTTGTCTTAACCGTTTTGCGAGTGCAAAGATAGGGCGCGTTTTTGGATTGTGCAATTTTTTTGGTGAAAATTTTAGTTTTTTGTGTTGTATGGAGTGATTTTGTCGATTTTTTGGGTGGTTGGGGGTGTTGTTATGGTTGGAGGAGGGGGAGGATGGTGTCGATGATGGTGCGGTCGTTGCTCAGGCGGGGCACTTTGCGCTGTCCGCCGAGGCGGCCGGTGGTTGTGAGCCATCGGTCGAAGGTGCCTGCGGGTGCTGGGATCACCTGGAGTGGGTCGAGGAATAGGTTGCCGGTGCGTTTGGCTTGGTAGTCGGAGTTTTCGGCTTGGAGTGCGAGGTCGAGGGTGGTGGCGAATTGTCGGAGGTCGGCGGGTGGTGTGGCGAATTCGATGATCCATTGGTGTCGGCCTCTGCTGTGGTCGCCGGCGAATACGGGTGCGGCGGTGTAGTTGAGTGGTTGTGCTCCGGTGTCAGCGGCGGCTTTGGTGAGTGCGCGGTCGGTATTGTAGACCATTACTTCTTCGCCGAATGCGTTGATGAAGTGGCGTGTGCGTCCGGCGATGGTGATTTTCAGGGGTTCGACGGCGTGGATTTTGACGGTGTCGCCGATGGGGAAGCGCCACAGGCCGTTGGGGGCGGTGATGATCATGGCGTAGACTTTGCCTTGCTCTACTTGCCATGCGGGGAGGGTCTGGGGGATGGGTTCGTCTACTTGGTCGAGGGGGATGAATTCGTAGAATACTCCTGCGTCGAGCAGCAGGAGCATGGCGGGGTCGGTGGGGTCGGACTGGATGGCGAAGAAGCCTTCGGAGGCGTTGTATGTCTCGAGGTACCGCATTTTGGCGGGGTCGGTGATGCGCTGGTATTGCTGTCGATAGGGGCCGAATGCGATGCCTCCGTGGAAGAATACTTCGAGGTTTGGCCAGACGTCGTGGATGGTTGTGGCCCCTGCCTGGGCGATGACGCCTTTGAGCACGGTGAGGAACCATGAGGGGACGCCTGAGATATTGGTGACGTCCTGGTGGAGGGAGGCTTGGATGAGTGCGGGGAGTTTTTGGGCCCAGTCGGCCATCAGGGCGATTTGTTTTGAGGGGACGCGCAGGAGGTTGACGGCGGGGTTGATGTGCTGGATCAGGTTGGCTGAGAGGTCGCCTACGTTGACGCCCGGGGGTAGTGTGAGTTCGTTGGCGAATGATCCGCCGAGGATGAATGCTTTGCCGGCGAAGAGGCGGGAGTCGGGGTAGGCTTGGAGGTAGTGTGCTACTACGTCGGAGCCTCCGCGGTAGTGGTTGAGGCGCAGGGAGTCGGCTGTGACGGGTATGTATTTGCTTTTGCCGTCGGATGTGCCTGACGATTGTGCGAAGTTGGTGCAGCGGCCGGGCCAGAGGATTGACTTTTCGCCCTGGACCATGCGCATGATCAATGGTCGCAGCTGTGGGTAGGGTGCTACGGGGACGGTGTGGGCGTATTGGTCGTAGGTGTGGATTTGGTGGAATTGGTGCCGGGTGCCGTAGAGGGTTTTGGCGCCGCGGCTCAGGAGGTATTGGAGCTGTCGGAGCTGGATCTGCTCGATGTTGGGGTAGGTGCGCTCTACTTGGCGTGCTCGGCGGGTGAAGTAGGGGCGAATGAAGGGGGTGAAGTTGAGCATATGGGTGGCTTAGAACTTCTGCATGTCGACGAGGTGTTTGTAGTATTTGTCGCGGGCCATGAGCTGGTCGTGGGTTCCGGCTTCGACGATGCGGCCTTCGTGCATTACGCATATCAGGTCGGCGTTGCGTATTGTGGATAGACGGTGTGCGATGACCAGGGTGGTGCGGTTCTGCATGAGTCGCTCGAGGGCTTGCTGCACGAGTTGTTCGCTTTCGGAGTCGAGGGCTGATGTTGCTTCGTCGAGTATGAGTATTGGCGGGTTTTTGAGGATTGCGCGGGCTATGGATACGCGCTGTCGCTGTCCGCCGGAGAGTTTGCAACCTCGGTCGCCGATGTTGGTGTCGTAGCCGTCTTCGCTGGCTTGGATGAAATCGTGGGCGTTGGCGATTTTGGCTGCTTCGATTACTTGGTCGAGTGTGGCTGAGTTGACTCCGAATGTGATGTTGTTGAAGAATGTGTCGTTGAAGAGTATTGCATCTTGGTTGACGTTGCCCATGAGGGCACGGAGGTCGTGGACTCGGAGCTGGCGTATGTCGACGCCGTCGATGGTGATTGAGCCTTGCTGTACGTCGTAGAATCGCGGCAGGAGGTCGGCCATTGTGGATTTGCCTGAGCCTGACTGGCCTACGAGGGCCACGGTGGCTCCGGCGGGGATGTCGAGGGTGACGGAGTCAATCACTTTGACCGCGGGGTCGTAGCCGAACGATACGTCGTTGTAGCGTATGTGGCCGGTGAAGTTCTTGAGCTTCTTGGGGTGGGCGGGGTCGGTGATGGGGTTGGTGGCAGAGAGGATTTTGTCGACGCGCTGCATCGAGGCGAGTCCTTTCTGGATTGAGTACATGGCTTTGGAGAGCTCCTTGGCGGGGTTGATGATGGAGTAGAAGATGACCATGTAGTAGATGAACGAGGCGGCGTTCATCGACGAGCCTCCGCTGAGTATCAGTGAGCCGCCGAACCACAGTACGATGGCGATGGCTGTGGTGCCGAGGAGCTCGCTCATGGGGTGGGCGAGCGACTGGCGTCGGGCGATGCGGTTGGAGGTTTTGTAGAAGGCTTGGTTGTCGCGGTGGAAGCGGCGCTTCACTTTGCCCTCAGCGTTGAATGCTTTGATGATGCGCAGGCCGCCGAGGGTCTCTTCGATTTCTGACAACAGTGTGCCCCACTGCTGCTGTCCGTGGAGCGACTGGCGCTTTAGGCGCTTGCCGACGCGCCCCATCACCATGCCTGCGATGGGGAGGAGTACGAGCACGAAGAGTGTGAGCTTCCAGGATATTACGATCATCATCGTGAGGCACACGATGATCATCACGGGGTTTTTGAAGAACATGTCGAGCGAGGCCATGATTGAGTTTTCGATCTCGGCCACGTCGCCGCTCATACGGGCCATGACGTCGCCTTTGCGCTCGGCGGTGAAGAAGGATATGGGCAAAGAGACTATCTTGTCGTATACGTAGTTGCGTATATCCCTGACGATGCCCGAGCGCATGGGGATGACGAAGTATGAGCTCAGGTAGGTGACGCCGGTCTTGAGCAGGGTCATCAGCACGAGCACTCCGGCGAGCAGGGCCAGTGTGGCCGACGGCCCCCACTCTACGATGCATTGCTGGCAGATGTAGTAGAAGTTGTTGACGGCCACGTCCTTAATCGAGGCGCTTCCCCAGGGCATGTAGGTGTAGACAACTGTCTCGCTGATCTCGAAGAGCATCTCCAGGATGGGGATGATGACTGCGAACGAGAAGAGCGTGAGGAATGCCGCCAGGATGTTGAAGAAGATGTTGAGGAACAGGTACTTCTTATAGGGCGGCACGAAGCGCCGGAGGATGGTGAAGAAGTCGCTCAATCAGAATTCGGCGTTGTTGGGTGTGCGGGGGAAGGGTATCACGTCGCGGATGTTGGTCATGCCGGTGACGAAGAGCACAAGGCGCTCGAAACCGAGTCCGAAGCCTGAGTGGGGCACGGTGCCGAAGCGGCGTGTGTCGAGGTACCACCACATGTCCTTCATCGGTATGTGGAGATCTTCGATGCGGCTCATGAGCTTGTCGTAGCTCTCTTCGCGCTCTGAGCCGCCGATGATCTCGCCGATGTTTGGGAACAGTACGTCCATGGCGCGTACAGTGCGGCCGTCGTCGTTGAGCTTCATGTAGAATGCCTTGATCTCCTTGGGGTAGTCGGTGAGTATGACGGGGCGCTTGAAGTGCTGCTCCACGAGGTAGCGCTCGTGCTCGCTCTGCAGGTCGATGCCCCACTCGACGGGGAACTCGAACTTATGGCCTGAGGCTTTCAGTATCTCTACGCCCTCAGTGTAGGTGAGGCGCACGAAATCGTTGTCAATCACGAAGTTGAGCCGGTCGATAAGCTCCTTGTCGTAATGCTCGGCCAGGAACTCGATGTCGTCGCTGCAGTGGTCGAGGGCGTAGCGGATGCAGTATTTGACGAAGTCCTCGGCCAGGTCCATGTTGTCGGTGATGTCGTTGAAGGCTACCTCGGGCTCCACCATCCAGAACTCGGCGAGGTGGCGGGGAGTGTTGGAGTTTTCGGCACGGAAAGTGGGGCCGAATGTGTAGATGGCTCCCAAGGCGGTGGCTCCGAGCTCACCCTCGAGCTGTCCTGAGACGGTCAGGGCGGTGGGCTTGCCGAAGAAGTCGCAGGAATAGTCGACGGCGCCATCCTCGGTGCGTGGGAGGTTGTTGAGGTCCAGTGTGGTGACCTGGAACATAGCCCCTGCGCCCTCGCAGTCGCTGGCGGTGATCAGGGGTGTGTTGAGGTAGTAGAAGCCGCGCTTCTGGAAGAAGCGGTGGATGGCGAATGCCAGTGCCGAGCGCACGCGCAGCACGGCGCCGAAGGTGTTGGTGCGGGGACGCAGATGGGCGATCTCGCGGAGGAACTCCAGGGAGTGCCCCTTCTTCTGCAGGGGGTACGACTCAACATCGGCGGCGCCATAGATTTCGAAGCTTTTAGCTTGTATTTCAACCGACTGTCCTTTGCCCATCGACTCCACCAGGATGCCCTTAATGTGGATTGACGAACCGGTTGTGATGCCCTTGAGCTCATCCTCAGTAAACCGAGAGAGGTCAAACACTATCTGGATATTCTTGATTGTAGAGCCATCGTTGAGAGCCACAAACTGCACATGCTTGTTGCCACGGCGGGTACGCACCCATCCCTTGACGCTCACCTCCTTACCGAGGAGCGCCGGGTCGAAGAGGTCTACAATCCTCGTACGCTTTAATTCTGACATAATTATGCTGTAAAATCGTTGGTTTAAGTCGCTGACTCCGGTGGAGCCGGCTTTGCGCGCAAAGTTACAACAAATCCCCCAAACGCGCAACCCCTACCCTTGCCCGCAACCAAAAGGCAACGACATTAGGGACTTTAACGACCTTAGGGACTTTAACGACCAGTAAAGAATGATAGTGGTACTGGAGCGGCGAAAAGCGGCGAAAAAATAATTTAATTTTAGGAGATATTGAGAGATTTTTTTCACTAAATTTGCCGGCTGTAGGGATTTGCATATTTATCAAAGCCAATCAATTAAGGGGACTTCTATAAATTAAGTGCTTGTAAATTAGAAAAATAATTTGTATC
>CAZVNS010000055.1:0-7361 GCA_964628905.1 uncultured Muribaculaceae bacterium
TCGCTCATTCGGTCGCTCATTTACCCTACAAATTTACCGAAAATCAGCGAGTTAGGCAGCATTTTATTGGGTGCTTGTGGGTGCGCTTGGGTGCAGGCTCGACAAAAATTTTTCTGAAATTTTTGAGAGCACACATTTTTCAGGTGGCCAACGGCGGACAACGCGGACAACGGCCTGAAATGAGGTGCTGTCGGCTGCGTAAGCGCCTCATTCTTACTATACTTTCTCTTTTCAAGGAAAAAGTATAAGTATTGAGGGCCGGAGGCATTTTGGCCGCCGTTGACCGCCGGGGTGGCGGGTTTTCGGCCAATTGTCCGAAGTTGTCCGCACTTTGGCCACGGCTAAACCGCGGACAATGAGCGTTGTCCGCGTTGTCCGACAGGTTTTGCAAAAATGTGTGGGGTCTGAAACGCAAAAACGCGACCCTACAAGAAAAGCACAATCGTGTGGGATTGTGCCTTAACGCGGTGATTATAAGGAGCGTTACACCTTAATCACCTGAATGTACTTCAGCTCGCCGTAGTAGCCTCGCGCCCTCAGCTCCTCGATGAGGTGGCGGGGCTGGAAGGCTGCGAGGTCGGGGTTGCAGGGACGGCGGCTCTTTGAGAGCCGGATAGTCGCTGACTTCTGCCGGGCGGTTTCGGCCTGGCACTGCTTGCAGTAGGACTGGAGTCCGTCGGCGTTCTTCGCCGAGCGGTGAAACTCCTCTGCGGGCTTGGTCTCGCCGCAGCGAACACAAGTCTTGGCGAAGGTGATTACCTTGCCTTGGGGATTGTCGGTATCGTGATTATCCATAGTTGGTGATTTTTAGAATGGTAATTCGGATTGTTGCGGGGCAGTCGGCGCCGGAGGCTCCGGCTGCGGTTCATCGTCGTAGTCGGGAGCGCCATCGACGATGTAGAATGTCTCGAGGTCGATGTCAGCGGCGGTCTTCAGGGCCTCATAGTCGAACACCATAGCGGTAGCCCTGCCGTAGGCCAGGCGCCGCGTGGTCTTGCCGTCGACGGTTTCGACGATGTAGTCAGGCTCGCCGTTGGGCTTGATTTTCTTGAAGCGCTTGCGTTTCATGCCGAGGAAGTGGGGCGAATGGCGCAGGTAGTTTTCGAGTGCGCCCAAGTCCATCTTCATCTGGTTAAGCCCCGGTCGTGCCTTCAATAGCTCGCTTATGGAGGCCCAGTCGAGATATAGCAGTTGGTGGGGGCCGGGGAAGTTGACGCGCTCCTCCGGCTTTGCCTTCTCGGGCAGGAAGGAGGGCTCGCGCTTTATGTCGTAGTGCGTGCCGTCAACGACCTTGCCAATCATACGCATGCCGTTGAGCATCGACCAGAAGTCGGCGGTTTCCGACGTGCGCTGCGCCATCGAGTGTTGGTAGCGCAGGCCGCGGACGAACACTCCGAACAGTTCGGCGTAGCTGAACGGCATGTCGGCGCAGGTTTCGAGCACGCGGTAGGTGGCCAGCGGAATAGCCCAGTCGTTGAGCAGGCGGTCTTGCAGCGTGTCGTCGCCAATGGCGGCCGACAGCTCGTTGCTGACCGTCTTGAACATCGGCATGAAGTTGGCCTTGAAGGTGTCGATGTGCGTTAGCAGCGGCATTATGAGGTGGGCGTTGCCGAGGCTTGCGCGGTCGCGCAGATCCTCGAAACGCCTCTTTTCTTCCTGTCCGTGGGAGGTCTGCGTGAAAGCGAGGTGAATGCATCGAGAGAAAAGGGCGTCGTCGAAGGTCGGCTGGTGCTGGCCGCAGAAAATGACGCCGCTGTACACCGGGTTGCTCACCATGCCCTGCGTGGTGTCGCCCATGTTCATCTTGGTGTTAGACGTGCCTCCCCAAATGGCCTTCAGAAGGTCGACCTTGTTGGCCGGAAGGAGGTTGGTGTACTCGTCGAGCACCACCATAGCGTTGCGGGCGTGGTTGAGCATGTACGACATCGCCGGGATAGTGGCGTTTGCCAGTTTCGGCGGGTCGTGCGGCACGGTGTAGAATGTGGCGAGCGTGGTGGCCAGCGCAGTCTTGCCCGACCCTTTGATGCCGAAAAGGTTGAGCAGCGGGAAATAGTTGGTCTGCGAGTAGATGTGCTCGCGGAACAGGCAGGCGAGCACGAAGGCGAAGCCTATCTTCCCGTTGTCGCCGAACACCGAGGCAATGCGCAGGGCGAAGTCGCGCAGGCTCTCGTCGTTGCCGTGGCGGTACTCCATCTTTCGCTCGAAGTTGTAGCTGCCGACCTCGGTGGCGTACATCTTCGAGAAGGCCGGCAGGTAGAAGGTGCGCCCTTGGTGCCTGACAAGGCCCATCTCGTCCACGGGCGTGAAGCAGCCGTCGGCCCAAATGCCGTCGGCGAAGGCGTAGAAGCCCTCCTTGTCCTGCCAGCCGAGCACGTTGATGTTCTCGGCGCTCTCGGTAATGGCGTAGAGGTATTCCTTGAGGTTGTTGAACTTGTCGGCCTTGCCGTGCCAGATGTAGGTGCCCTGCGACTCAATGGCTATTTGGAACGCCTGCAATGAGCCGAGGGTCTTCTGCGGCAGTTCCAGGGCCTCCTCGTGGCCGTACTCGTTGATTATGCGGTAGAGGCGCAGGGAGTTGTCCTTGGACTTGACGTGCACCAGCGGGCGCAGAATGAAGTTGGAGAGGCGTTCAAGCCCTTCCTCCTTGCCCGGGGTGTAGTACATGTTGTTGCGTATGATGAGGTTTGTCTTGCGCAGCAGTTGCAGCTCGGCGGTGTCGGTGACGTCCGAGGCCGGTTCCTCGTAGGACTTCTCCTTCAGCTTGCGCCCGGCAGTCTTCAGCGCGTCGCGCCAGGTCTTCGCCTTGCCGTAGAGCTTTGAGAGGCGGTCGATGCAGATGTCGCGGTTCAGCTCGTCGTCCATGAAGACGAGCAGGTCGGCAACCTCCTTGACCACTTCCAGTTTCAAGTCCTGGGTGTCGGCGCCGACAAATCGTTTCTCGGCATACCACACCACAAAGGGCTTGTCCTCCAACTGCAGGTAGACGTCGCGCCCGGTGATGTAGCTGTCGGGGTCGCGCTTTACGCCCTGCGCGTCGTCCTCCTTGGTGCGGGGCAGCTCCCGGACACTGACCTCGAAGCCGAGGCGCATCGCGGCGGCGCCGTTCTTCATCACGGCAGCGACACCGGCGGGGTACAGCTCGCCCCCTTTGGGCGGGTCGCTGTCGGGGACATAGCGCAGGGTCTTGCAGTTGCCGCCACGGCGCAGTGCCTCCAGGTGCTTGTCGGTCTGGGCGGTGCCCAAAGTGGCGACCGCCTCGTTGAGGCCGACGGATTGGAGGCGCAGCACGTCGGGGGCGCCCTCGACCATGATGTAGCAGCCGGAGCTTCGGGCTTGGCGTGCCGCCACGTCGATACCGAAAACGGATTCTTCCTTGGCGTACACCGACGAGTTGCGCGAGTTAATGTATTTGGGGGCGTCGGGGCGGTCGCCGATGTAGCGGGCCGTGAAGGCCACGACCTTTCCCCAGCGGTTGCGTATGGGGATAGTGACGCGCTCGCGGAAGAAGTCGTAGGGGCCGCGCTCTCCGTCCGACACCAACGACACCTCTTTGAGGTGGTCGAGGTTGAGCCTGCGCTCGGCGGCGTATTGTAGCAGGCGGTTGCCTTTGGGTGCGTAGCCTATGCCTGCCTCCTGGCAGAACTGCTCGCCCCAACGACCATAGGCATACTGCCGTGCGGCCTCGGCCTCGGGCGTGGCTTCCTGCAACTGCTCCGTGAAGAAGCGCTGGGCGGTGTCGAGCAGGGCCATCAGGCTCTCGCGGTGGCGCGAGGCGTCCTGCTCGGCCTCGCTGCGCTCCCGGCGCTCGTACTGAATGTCGATGTGGTACTTGCGGGCAAGCCATTCAAGGGCCTCGACGAATGACATGGCCTTGTGCTCCATGAGGAAGGCCACGGCGTCGCCGTGCTTGCCGCAGCCGAAGCAGTGCCAGGTGTTGCGCGAGGGCGTCACGCAGAACGAAGCCGACCTTTCCGAGTGGAAAGGGCACGAGGCCCAGTGGTTGACCCCCTTCTTGCGCAGGTCGAGGAAGTCGCTGACGACATCGAGGCAGTCGGCGGCGTCGATGATGCGTTGCTTGCAGCTCTCACTTATCATGGCGCAGTTGCTTGAAGAAGTTGTAGTCGTGCCAAAAGCGTATGATTTCGGCGCCGGTGTAGGTGAACAGCCGGGTAAGGTCGGGATTGAGGGGCACGATGCGCCCTTGACGGCGCCAGCGGCCCAGGGAGCGGCGGTGGACGTCAAGGAGGTTGCAGGTGTCCTTGACGTTGTAGATGCCGGCGGGGTTTACTTTGGGTTCTTCATTGCACATGGCGGTAGTGTTTTTATGGTGTTGGCGCCCAGCCGTCGGGCGAGCCTCCCCGCAGGAGGTTGTCGCGGTAGGCAATCATGTTGTCTATGGCGCGGAGGCGGTTAAAGCCACGTGCGCAGAGCTGGCCTTTGCGCAGGGCTTTGAGCACTTCGTCGAAGTTGTAGTATATGCTGCCGTTGTCGCGGGTGTAGTAGGGCAGGCAGGAGGGCGGCGGCGAGTTGCGCCAGCGGTAGAGGGTGGAGTCAGACACTTCAAGTATCTGTTCGAGGCTGAAGGAGTCGAGCTGTATGTTCTCGACCAGCGCGTCACGCATCACCTTCAAGTCCTTCACGATGTTGTGCAGCTCCAACATCTGCTGCATAAGCTCGCGGAGCAGCTTGACGATGTGCTCGCCTTGCCTCTCGCTGAAAGTTGTAGATAAGGGGGTTGTCATGTTTTACAGTTTTGAAATTTCGACACGAAGGTACGGCGCGGCAAAACTGCAAAAAGATGAGCTTTGGGTAAACGACACAAAACTCACCCCTTTTTTAAGGATTCTACACACTTTCAGCGAGGGCCTTGAAGGCTGCCGACAGGCGCTCGCGCCAGCCCCGGGGGCCGTGCTCAATGGCGAGGAAGGTGTCAACGGCATATTCGCTCGTCTTTGACTGCAGGTAGTGGAGCGAGGGCACGGAGCCGTCGGCCTTGCGGAGGGTGCCGTGGCCGATCATCTGTTTCTTCCAGTCGCGGGGGAGCCAGCCGAAGGCCTGCATCAGCGACAGGAAGAACACGGCGCGGGCTATGTTGGGGGCGGTCAGCGGGTGGTCGCCGTTCTTGGCCCGTTCAAGATCGGCGCCGCTGACTTCGGGCGCGAACACCCCGAAGGCGTTGGCCACGTCGGCCAAGCCGTCGTAGGGCACCGGGGTGTCGAGCGGCAGGCGCGGCACGCGGCCTCGGCACTCGAACTCGTCAAGGACAACGCGGGCAGCCTCGTTATCGAAGCTGCCCGTGCGTGAAAAGATTGCTATGATACGTTTCTCGTAATGGCTTAACAAGTCGTACACCCTGCTGTAAACACTGATAAGGCGGTTGGTAGCCCATGCCAATTTCCCTCGATTGATAAAGTATGAACTGTGGCTGTCGAAGAAGTCGTTGAGGAACACCGCATAGCGGCGGTTCTGCCCGAGGAACCGTTCTCGGAAGTAGTGGTGGGCGTCGACCAGCAGGGTCTCTGCGGTCGGGATTTGGTCACTTGGCTCGTCGGTAAGCCAAAAAGAGAGAGTGGCCGTCGGCGTATTCAAGCCTCATTAAGCGGTCATCGTAGGCGTTTGTAAGGTTGGTAAGTTGTTTCATATCCTTAAAAGGTAGCCGGATAGCGACCCTAACTAAAACAATTGTGCAAGCATAATGCAACTAATTTACGCAAATTTAATCATACGCAAACAGCCTTAACACGGAAAACTCCCCTCCGGCAGGCCGAAAGGGAGTTTTCGAGGGGTGGCGGTAGCCTTAGAGGTCGGCGACCTTGGGGAAATCGAGCTGGCCGGAGATTTTCTCCATGTCGTGTTCGATTTTGCCGTTGGTTATGCGAGCATAGATTTGAGTGGTGGCGATGTTGGTATGTCCCAACATTCGCGACACGGACTCCACGGAGCAGCCCTTGGAAAGGGCCAATGTGGCGAAAGTGTGGCGGGCAAGGTGGCAGGAGAGGCGCTTCTCGATGCCGCAGAGGTCGGCAATTTCTTTCAGGTATGCGTTCATGCGCTGGTTACTGATAACCGGCAGCAGATGTCCGTGTGGGTCGTCTCGCATCTCGTCCTTGTACTTGGCGAGTATGCGCAGTGGCACGTCGAGCAGCAAGATGTTGGAGAGCACATCAGTTTTCTGACGTTTCTTCAATATCCACTTCTTACCGTTGAGGGTTACGATGTGTTCCTTGGAGAGCTGGGCCAGGTCGATATAGGCCAAGCCCGTGAAGCAAGAGAACACGAAGCAGTCACGTACTTGTTCGAGACGCTTTACCGGGAACTGCTTGCTCATCAGAGCGGTCAGTTCCTCGTCGGTGAGGAAACCACGGTCAGTGCGGTCGAAGTGGATTTTGAAGTTGGCGTAGGGGTCTTGTTTGAGCAGCCCGAACTTCTGGGCACGAAGCACAACAGTCTTAAGGTTGCGCATAATGCGCATGGCAGTGTTGTGCTTGTAGCTGCACTCGGTTAGCAGGTAGTGCTCGAACTCACTGATGTGCTTGTAGCACAGCTCTCCGAGCAGAAGGTCGGAGCGCTTGAAGCGAGTTTTGAGGAAGGTGGCGAACCTACGACGGATAACGTCGTACTTCTTGAACGAGGCCTTGGAGCGGGTTATGCCTACCTCGGCCTCCGTCTTCTTCAGGAACTCGTCGAAGAAGGCGAAGAAGGAACTGTTTTCCTCGCTCTTTCCGAGATACTGCGCCTTGATGAAGTCAAGGGAGATAGTGTCGGAAAACTCGTGGCGACGGAAGATGTAGGTAAGGTCGGCCTCAATTCGGTCAAGGCCGTTGTTGACTGTGGTAGCCTCAGCACTGCGGCCTATCATACGGCCTTTACGGCTGTCCCATAGTTTCTCATCGACCGAGAACCCTGCGGAGCCGATGATGATGCGCTCACCGCGCATCGATGCCCGCACGAGAATGGGGCATTTCCCCTCCTTGGTCTTGTAACTTCGGAGGTAGAAGCTAACGCGAAAGTTTTTGCACATAATTTTGAAGTTAGATGCGGTTGATAAAACGTCTGGTTTGGTGACACAAAGGTCGGGACTTTCAACCGATGTAACTCCGTCTATATCAATGCTGTAAGCCGTCTGTGGTGACACGAGAATTAAAAATTCTTAAGCTGTCACCAACGTGTCACCACCTGTGGCTTGTTTTCGGACTGCAAGACTGCTCTAAGAGCAGTCTGTAAGCCCTTAACCGATTAACTTCAAAATTAAGGATATGACTGTCTTTCAATTGGTTACGCCTCGCAGTGCTATCGGCGGGGCGAAGAAAAAAGCCAGTCAGAAATCTTCTGACTGGCTTGTTGCGGAAAGACAGGGATTC
>CAZVNS010000056.1:0-6798 GCA_964628905.1 uncultured Muribaculaceae bacterium
CGGTGGGGAAGGTGTAGGTGTAAACGCCGTCAGCGTAGGTAGCCTCAACAGCGTTCGCGGGATCCCAGCCCTGGAACGAACCGGCCAGGTACAGAGGAGCGGGCTCGTCGCCAGCGGGCTGCTCGCCGAAGATGTAGTGGCGTGCGTACTTGCCGGATGTGTACACGTAGATGTCAGCGGTCTTGCCGTTGGCGCGAGTATAGGCGTTGATAGTTACGTAATTAGATGAAGTCAATGCGGAAGCATCGATATTGTCAGAAGCTACAACCTGCATTACGCCATCCTCATCGTAGGTGTAGATTACCATACCGTCGGCATAGTTGGCTGAGCCGGTTGACTGTACGAAATAGCGCACACCATCGAGGTCGAAGAAGTCAAAGCCATAGCAGCTTGGCGTGTTGTCCTTATATGTAGCGCGCTGAACGTATTCGCCTGTCTCTAAGTCGTAATACGCCATGGAGTAACCGCGGGTGTAAAGGTAGCTGGGAGTAGCCAGGTCACCGGCCTCGTCGCCAAGTTCCACCTGGGCCTCATAGGTAGCACCCATGGGGAGTGTGACATTGACAGAGCTTGCGTAATTTGTGGGGATGTCAAGGCTGGCTACCACATCTTCAATCTCGCCGTTGGCGAACTGGATGCCCCATATAGCTGTTGCGTTAGTGGGGGTTATGTTGAGCAGACCACCTTCGCCCATCATGTCGCCGAGGATACGGCCGTAAACGTCAAGGCGGCCACCTGCGTAGTCGGGGTTAACTGTGGTAGCGTCGAGCTCTTTCTTGGTAGAGCCGTCGGCTGAGATGAGAAGGAAGTTCGTGGTCATGGTGGCGTTGGGCCATCCAAGGCCGAGGAGCACGTTACCCTTGGTGTCGCAACCGATGGCGGTGCTGATCTTGAGGTCAGTGCCTGATGCGTCATACTTCTCGGTGATGCCGCTCTTTGATACGGCGTAAATCTTCTCAGTGGACTTGTTGGGCACGAGGATTTCACCGGTCACGGGGTTGGTAGCTGCGAAGCGGCTATCAGCCATGGGTAGAATATCCTGGTCGATGGTGGTCTCCCAGTCGAGGACGAGGGTGGGTTCGGTGGGTTCGGGATCCACGGGGGTGTCGGGGGTGGGCTCGTCGAAGGCGATGGGGTAGATCTGGATGGTGGTGTTGTAGACGGCGATGAAGCCTGTCACGTCGTAGGTGCCGGCCTCAACCTCGGGGAGGGTGAAGCGGTTGTAGAATGTTACGGTGGCATCGCCCACTGTGCCGGTGAATGAGGTGGCGGTGGCGGGAGTGGCAGCGTCGAGCACCACTGACTTCAGGGTGATGTACTCAGCCTGGTTGTCGGCGGTGAGGTAAGCGGGCTCAACTACGGTGGCCGCGGGGAGCGAGGTCACGTCGTCACCCTTCTCGGGAGTGGTGACGGGCACGAGCTCGTAGAGGTTGTTGTAGTTGGAGATCTTGGCTTGCCAGCCGGCCTTCACGGTGTTGAACTGGGCTAAGCCAGAGTTGCTGGCATAGTAGAGGGCGTAGTCCTTACCGTCGTAGAGGTAGGTGTAAGAGCCGCTCTGGTAAACCACGGTAGCGTCGAAGTCAACCACGAAAGGATCTGACTCATTACCCTTTTCGGGGAGGTCCATAGCCATCATGTCGGCGATGGAGGCGTAGCTGGCCATGGTCTTGATCACATACTCAGCCTGGCTCTCGGCGGTGACCCCATCCTTGGTTGCGCGGGCGTAGAGGGTCATCGACTTGTCGACGTTGACGGGCTCAGTGTAGGCGGTCCAGGTGGTGCCATCGGTGGAGTACTCAAGGGTAGCGCCCTCGGTAGAGCAGAGGATGCTCACCTGCTGAGCCTCGTAGTAAGTGCCGGCAGCGGGAGAGAATGTGGGCTTGTAGACGGTAGCCGCAGTTGTGGTCTCCTTGTAGAAAGCAACACGGGTGTTCTTGATGTTGTCAACAATTGTGTTGTAGCAACGCCAGTTACTGTTGCTGTAGACACCAAGATAACGTGCTTGGCCTACGTTCTTCAAGTAAGGAACACCGTCGCTGTTGTCCTCAGTTGTGAAGAGGTCAGAGTTGGTAGCAAGAGAAGAAGTGGGAGTGCCAAGGGCGACGCCGTTGTTGGTGGAAGTGCAGTAGAGCACGCCTGCGTCGCTAACAGTCGATGTGAACTTCACACCATCATCTGACTTGGTGACGGTGAAGGTCAGCTCGGTCATGTCGGTAGCGGTGACGGTGTTGTTGTCGCTGCTGAGAGTGACAGCTGAAACTGTTACTCCTCCGGCCTTAGCTGCTGCGTTAGGCACAGCATACTTACCGTTTTGGTCAACGATTACCACGACGTCGCCGGTCTGCAGGTCGGCAAACGGGGTAGCCTCATAGGTCTGCGCGCCGGCGGTGAAGCCAAGGGTCATTGCGCATGCCAATGAGAGTAGAGTTTTTTTCATAATCACTGTGATTTTTATGGATGAATAAGGGAAAATTAGTTGTCCGCATATATTTGCTCACAAATGTAATCACAATATCCCTAACCTCCAAACTTTCCCCCAACAAAAATGCACAAAAAAACACAAAACAGAACTCGCATCAAAATAAATAGACATCCACCTACACTCAAGCCCGGTGGGCGGTCCGATGGAGGTTTCATCGACTTAATTCGAGTGAGGAAAGACATAAAAACATTTTTTAGACATAAAGACATAAAAACATAAAAACATGAATTTAATATTCCTTTTGTCTTTACGTCCTTTTTGTCTTTATGTTCTCTATATCCTTTTTGTCTCTATTTCTCTATGTCTTTTTGTCTGAGGATGTGCTGGGCGATCTGCACGGCGTTGAGGGCAGCACCCTTCTTGATCTGGTCGCCAACTGTCCAGAATGCCAGCCCGCAGGGGTTGGCGAGGTCATGGCGCAGACGCCCCACATACACCGGATCGGTGCCGGTGACATCGAGCGGCATGGGGTAGCGCTTGTTGGCCGTGTCGTCGACCACCACTATGCCCTGAGCCGTCTCAAACGCGCCGCGGGCCTCGGCCACGGGGATCGGGCGCTCCGTCTCAACCCAGATGGCCTCGGAGTGGGCGCGCATCACGGGTACGCGCACGCAGGTGGCGCTGACGTCGAGGTCGGGGGCGTGCATGATCTTTTTTGTTTCGTAATACATCTTCATCTCCTCGCGGGTGTAGCCATTGTCCATGAATGAGTCGATGTGGGGTATCACGTTGCTGGCCAACTGGTAAGCGAAGCGGTCCACGGTCACCTTCTCGCCGCGGGCTATCTGTCCGTACTGGTCCCACAGCTCCTGCATGGCCTGCGCGCCGGCACCTGATGCTGCCTGGTAGCTCGCCACATGCACGCGGCGGAGGGGGCTGAGGTCGTTAATGGGCTTGAGTGCCACAAGCATGATGATGGTAGTACAGTTGGGGTTGGCAATGATGCGCCGGGGGGCTATCATGGCGTCGTCGCCGTTGACTTCGGGCACCACGAGGGGCACGTCGGGGTCCATGCGGAATGCTGAGGAGTTGTCGATCATCAGCGCGCCGCGGCCGGTGATGGTGTCGGCAAACTCGCGCGACACATCGCCGCCGGCCGAAACGAAAGCAAAGTCAACGCCGTCGAAGTCCATGGGGTCGTGACGCAGCTCTTTGACGGTCACAGCCTTGTCGCGAAAATTGTAAGTACGGCCGGCCGAACGGCTTGAGCCGAAAAGCAACAACTCATCAATAGGGAAATTCTGCTCGTCGAGCACTCGGAGAAACTCCTGACCCACGGCGCCACCTGCGCCCACGATAGCTACCTTCATTTTTTATAAATAATTTTAACAGACCGCGAAGTTACAAAAATTATTTTGATTTCTCTGTGAAGTGGTGCATCCAGTAGTCGGTGCGGAGGCGCAGCAGGAACATAACGCCTCGGAAGCACAGCTCGATGGCCATGGCGATCCATACCCCCTTCAAGCCCAAAGTGGGGGCGAGGATGGCGGCGAGGGTGAGTCGTACGGCCCAGATGGAGCCGAGGTTCATGCAGCTGGGTATCAGCGTGTCGCCCGCGCCGATAAACACACCGTAGGTCACGATCGAGGCGGCGAACATCGGTTCGGCCCATGCCTCGATGCGCAGCACCTCGACTCCCGCCTCACAGATTTCTGCCACGGGCGAGATGATGCCCATCATCAGCGGCGCGCAAACCCACATCACCACTCCCATGAAAGTCATCACCACCACACCCGACCACACGGTGATCGAGGCAAAGCGGCGTGCCAACTCATATCGTGCTGCCCCAAGACTCTGACCGACGAGAGTAGTGGCAGCCTCGCTGATGCCGTAGCCCGGCATGTAGCAAAGGCTTTCGGCGGTGACAGCGAAGGCGTTGGCGGCGATGGCCACACGCCCAAGGGGTGCCACGATGGCGGTGATCAGCACCTGCGCTCCGCACATCAGCATGTGTTCGGTGCCCAGAGGTGTACTGATTTTGAGCGCCCTCACCAAGCAGCGGCGCGAAATGATGAATGTTCCTCGGAAACCCCGCAGGTTGAACGACGGGTTACGTCGCCACAGATACCACGCCACCACCAGTCCGGTGACAGCTTCGGCGAGGGCTGTGCCCAGGGCTGCTCCGGCCACTCCCATACCCGCTCCGGGGAGGGTCAGGGTGGTAACCCCCACCGATACCTCGTGCGACGGGAATATGAGGAAGAAGTTAAACACCACATCGAGTACACACATCCCCACGTTGGCCACACCGGGGAAGAAGGTGTTGCCCGAACAGCGCAAAATGGCTCCGGCCAGGTAGTTGACCTGAAAGAAAGGTAACGCCCCGGTGAAAATCATGAAATAGAGCGACGCCCCGGTACCTACCTCCTCGTCACCCCCGAGCCAGTAAGGGAGATGTGGTCCTATCAGCAGTCCCAAAGCACAGAGCGCCAGGCTGAAGAGCATCGAGGGGATGATCGACTGCTTGACCACCTCCTGGGCGCCGCGATAGTCGTTGGCGCCTATACGGTTGGCCACTTGTACGGAGAAACCCATAGCAGCCGCCGAGCATAATCCCCAGAAGAGCCATGTGGAGGTCGACATCAGTCCGATTGAGGCTGAGGCCGTCTCGCCCAGCGAACCAACCATCGCCGCGTCGATATACTGCATGATGATCGCGGATAGTTGGGACACGATAGCCGGCAGTGAGAGTACGACGGTGAGGCGCAACTGCTGGCCCAAGTTCATGGGCTGGCCGTTGCGTATCATCGATAAAAGCTGATCGCGCGAGGCTGCCATCAGAAGTTATTGAAAACTGGGAGCATGCGATTGAAGGCCTCCTCAAGGCGGGAGCGCTGGGTGGCGAGGTTGATGCGCACGAAGTTCTCGCCACCGGGGCCGTAGATCGTGCCGGGTGAGAGCATCACGCGGGCTTCGCGCAGGAGCGCGTCGCATAGCTGGTCGGCGTTGAGGCCGGTGGGGGTGATGTTGACCCACAGCAGGTAGGTGGCCTCGAGGGGTGTGAGCTTGAGCGCGGGCAGGTGCCGCTCAAACTGCTGCTTAATCCACAGATAGTTGTCCCACAGATATCGCTTAACCTCGTCGAGCCACTCGGCACCCTCGCGGTAGGCGGCTATGAGTCCGACAATGCCGAAGGGGTTGACGTCGCACACCTCGTTGTCGTTGATGGCGCGGTCGATTTTGGTGCGTTTCACCGGGTCAGGGGCTACGACGTTGGCGATTTGTAGCCCGGCGATGTTGAACGCCTTGCTTGGTGAATTGCAGCACACTGAGTTCCAAGCCATTTCATGGGATAGCGAGGCAAAGGGGGTGTATTGGAAGCCATCGGAGGTGAGTTCGCAATGGATTTCGTCGGATACCACCACCACACTGTTGTCGAGACAGATACGACCGATGCGGAGCAACTCCTCACGGGTCCATACGCGAGCCGCAGGGTTGTGGGGGTTGCAGAGTATCATCAGCCGAGTCCGGGAGTCAGCGGCAAGCTCCTGAAGATTGTCAAAGTCTATAGTGTAAGTACCGTCGGCATTGTATATCAGCTCGTTGGCGGCGAGCTGGCAACCGTTGTTGCGAATCGATGAAAAGAAGCAGTTGTAGGCCGGGGTCTGCACTATCACCTTGTCGCCGGGCTGGGTCAGCCCCTTGATTATAGCTGATAGGGCGGGCACCACACCCGACGTATATATAATGTGTGAAGGGTCGATGGTCCAGCCATGACGCGAGCCGAACCAGTCGACAACCGCCGCATAGTATTCATCCGGCACCTTGGTGTAGCCGAATATGCCGTGTTCGACCCGGCGGCGCAGAGCGTCGACTATAGCCGGTGCGGTGGTGAAGTCCATGTCGGCCACCCACAGGGGTAGCACATCGAGGTCCTCGGGAGTGTCCCACTTATATGAGCCGGTGCCTCGGCGCTGGGTGAGTTTGTCGAAATCCATAATGCAAGTATAGTTTTTGACTACAAAATTAGTGAAAACAGGGGAGAGTTCAACGTTTTGCATTATTTAACAATTGGTGTGCAACACCAAAATGTATGTTAACGCATGCTAATTTACCCGCGGCAAATTATTAACGGATAAATCCTCCAATAATTAAGGGCCGCGCTCGGCGCACGGCCCCAAATGGGGGATTTCGGAGCGGTCCCGACGATAAGCCGGGTTATGTCGGGCGGCCGGATGTCATTGCGACCGCGCAGCCGCCGGCCCGTCATTTATCTACGCCCGATGTCGCCATAGGGCTCGAGCAGTCTACCCCCCGGCAATGGGCGAGCAACCCTTAAATGCCGGTATACTTGACCTTGCAACCCATAAGACGTG
>CAZVNS010000057.1:0-6541 GCA_964628905.1 uncultured Muribaculaceae bacterium
TAAACATCCATATTCATAAATTTTCAACACAGGGATTTGTATGTGACCCCAATTTACCGCGATAAAAAAAGTGTGCCGCGATGGGCGACACACTTCAGTGGGTTAATTCATCTTATCCGCTGGGGTCAGTTGAGGATGATTGTTGCTACAGTGGGGTGGAGCTGAGGCTCGGGGCTGTAGACGCGGGCGAACTGCCTGATGAAGTCGAGGGTCGACTTGCGAGGGGTGGGACGAGATGATTTCGCAGTTGTTTGGGTTGTTTGATGAGTAGAGGTATCAGCCATAGGCAAGCGGGTTTTGTGATTATTGGATGGGGTTTGTTGAATTAACGCATGGTAAGGGCGTTTTATTGCATGCCTCATATGGTTTTTTCAACATATTTTTGGGATTATTCGCGCTCCAACTGGCGCAACCCCTCCATCATCTGCAACAGACGCGGCTCAATAGGTGCGCACCGAAAATATATAAAAATTGTGAACAGATTTGGCAGTTTCGCGGAAAAGTCGTAAATTTGTATTAGAGAATGTACCACACATCCAACCAAACTTGTAAATGACACGATTACGCAACATATTCACATCCCTAATGCTCGCAGCAGCCGCGGCATCGATGCCGGCCATGGCTGCCGTCGATGCGAAGCAGCACGAGCTGCCGTCGGCAACGTCGTCGGTGCAGGTGCGCCCTGGTGCTGTAGAGCTTGCTGTGAGCGGCTCTGATGCTGTGGCGTTCCAGATCTTCGCCGTCACCGGGTAGCAGGTCAAGAGCGTCGTGGTGTCCGCTGGCACCGCCATCACCGTCGACCTTCCAAAGGGGGTCTACATAGTGCGCGGCGACCATTGGGCCAAGCAGGTGGTGATTCGCTGACCATTCTCCCCCTACCCCTAACGCCCGGCGAGGGCTTATATTGACATCATACTTACATTGAATTATTGTAACCAAAACTCATAATGAAGAATAACCTCTTGAAACTTTCGGCCGCAGTGATTTTACCCCTTTCGGCCACAATCCCGGCAATCGCCGACGACTATTCGCAGTGGCCAACCTACAATGGCACCGACCTCGAGCTGGCGGTAACTCCCCAAGCCGCCAACTTCACCCTCTGGTCACCCTCAGCTCAAGAAGCTCAAGTGCTCATCTACCCCACCGACCGCAACTCGGCAGCCACCGACACCCTGCAGATGACCCGCTCTGACCACGGTACATGGCGTGCCACCCTACCCGGCAACAACTACGGCAAATTCTACACCTTCCGTATCCGTCATAACGGCCAATGGCTCAAGGAGTCTCCCGGAGCATGGGCTAAGGCCGTGGGCACCAACGGCGAGCGTGCTGCCATCATCGACTTCGCTACCACCAACCCCGCGGGCTGGGATGCCGACAAGGGTCCTGAGCTCAAGGTAATCAACGACGCTGTGATCTACGAGATGCACCACCGCGACTTCTCAATCGACCCCTCAAGCGGCATCGTCAACAAGGGCAAATTCCTCGCCCTCACCGAGCAAGGCACCACCAACACCACAGGTGAGGCCACCGGTATCGACCACCTCAAGGAGCTGGGCGTCACCCACGTGCACATACTACCCTCCTACGACTACAACTCAGTCGACGAGTCGGACCTCCCCTCCAACCAGTACAACTGGGGATACGACCCATTCAACTATAACGCCCCCGAAGGCTCATATTCCACCAATCCCGCTGACCCCGCGACCCGCGTCTGCGAGATGAAGGAGATGGTGCAGTCGCTCCACAACGCCGGCATCGGTGTGGTGATGGACGTGGTCTACAACCATACCGCCAACAACGACGACTCCAACTTCTCGCTCACCGCTCCCGGCTACTACTACCGCCATCGCCCCGACGGATCGTACAGCGACGCCTCAGGCTGCGGCAACGAGACAGCCTCAGAGCGCCGGCAGATGCGCGACTATATCATCAACTCAGTGAAATACTGGGCGCAGGAGTATCATATCGACGGCTTCCGCTTCGACCTGATGGCCATCCACGACATCGAGACCATGAACGATGTGGCACGCGCCCTCAAGGAGATCAACCCCAACATATTTATATATGGTGAGGGTTGGACCGCCGGCGACTCCCCCCTCCCCGTCGACCAGCGGGCCCTGAAGGAGAATGTGTCGAAGATGGAAGGCATCGCGGTGTTCTCCGACGATATCCGCGACGCCGTCAAGGGTCACTATAGCGACGCCGCCGACCGCGGTTTCGCAACCGGCAAGCCCGGCAACGAGGAGACTGTAAAAATCGGTATCGTGGCCTCAACCGCCCACCCCCAGGTCGACTACTCCAAGGGCAACAACTCCAAGTTCCCCTACGCCACATCTCCTCAAATGATCATCAACTACGTGTCGTGCCACGACGACCTGATGCTCACCGACAAGCTCGCCAAGTCGATGCCCGGCTCCACCGAGGCCGAGCGTCAGCGCGCCGCCCGCCTGGCCCAGACCATCATATTCACCTCACAGGGTACCCCCTTCATGTGGACCGGCGAGGAGATTTTCCGCGACAAGAAAGGTGTGCACAACTCCTATAAGTCGCCCGACTCTATCAACGCCATCGATTGGAACCTCAAGCATCAGAACATCGAGCAGTTCAACTACTACAAGGAGCTGATCAAGCTGCGCAAGTCGCACCCTGCCTTCCGCATGACCACAGCCGACGACATCGCCAAGTACCTTGTGTTTGACTCAGTCGACACCCCCAACCTCATCTCTTACTCGTTGATCGACAACGCCAACGGCGATGAGTGGAAGGAAATCAAAGTGATATTCAACGGCTCAGCTGAAGCTCAGACCGTTAAGGTGACCAAGGGCAACTGGACTGTTATAGCCGAGGATGGCCGCATCAACGCCGAGGGCCTCGGCACCTCAAAGGGTGGCAAGCTCACCGTAGCCCCCACCTCGGCTCTCATCCTCGCCAAAACAAAATAACGACAAAAGATTTTAGACATAGATGTCAAAATAGATGATATCACCCACAAGTATGGTCGCTCCCCGGAGCGTCCGCATCAAAATAATCGTATGAAACTGAAAATGATATGGATGGCCATCGTGGCCATCTTCGCAGGCTCAACCGCAGGAGCCAATACTCCTAACCCCGACCCTCGCGCCCTATCAATCTACCAGATCATGGTGGCATCATACCAGCATGGCCCCGACGGCGCTCCGGGCTACAAGGCGATGTGGGGACCTGACGACGCGCTCAAGAGTGGTAACCTCCGCGGCGTGATCAACGCTCTCGACTCCATCAAAAGCCTCGGTGTCAACGCCATCTGGCTCACACCAATATTCGACAGCACCCAGGCCGGAGGTGGCGAGAAACTGCAAGCCACCGGCTACTTCACCAACAACTTCTTTAAAATCGACCCCAACTTCGGCACCGAGGAGGAGTTTAAAGAATTGGTGGACAAGGCCCACGACCGCGGCCTGTA
This sequence comes from uncultured Muribaculaceae bacterium, assembly GCA_964628905.1. Taxonomy (GTDB): domain Bacteria; phylum Bacteroidota; class Bacteroidia; order Bacteroidales; family Muribaculaceae; genus JAJPXC01. The sequence goes on from CAZVNS010000057.1 coordinate 3,446, forward strand.
TGTGATACTCGACGGCGTGTTCGGCCACCACGGCGGTGTCACCGACCCCTCCCCCTCGGGATACACGCTCGACACGCAGTGGGTGCTCTCCGACCGCGGCGAGCAGGGTGGCACTGGCAACATCGCCTACCCCGGTTCGCTCGACTACATCAAGGAAGTGGCCACCTACTGGATCGACCGTTACGGCATCGACGGCTGGCGCCTCGACCAAGCATACCAAGCCACCCAGGGTGGACACAACTACTGGCTCGAAATCCGCGGAGCCGTCGACTCCCTCACCCAAGCACGCCGCCAACGCGGTGAGCAGTGGGGCATCCTCGGCTATATGGTAGGCGAGGACTGGGGCGACGCCGACGTGATCAACCGCGGAGTGTACCGCGACGGCGGCCTGCTTTCAGCCTTCGACTTCGACGGCAAGGAGCTGATCGGCGGCCCGATGCAGGAGAACCTTCACGAAGGGCTGCTCAACGGTTGGGACGACGTGATCACCGTGCTATCTCCCCCAACCTCGCGCGGATACCTCAACGACCAAGTGATGCCCAACCTCTTCCTGTCGAACCACGACGGAGCGCGTCTGGCCGACCACTTCTCACCCTACGACCCCCACTACTACCAGAAGATGATGACCCGCTACGGCATTCTCGCCGCCTACTCAGGCCCCATCACCCTTTATTATGGAGATGAATTTGCCGACCGCTCCCTCGAGACCACCGGCGGCCAGAAGGACAACGTGGCCCGTACCTCCGGCCACCTCGGCGCCACCAACCCCGGCGAAGCACAGCTGAAGGATTTCGTGGCCCGGGCCATGCACTTCCGCGCCGACAACCCTGCCATGTGGCGCGGCACGGCGCAGTTCCGCACCGTCACCACAGCCGATGGCGCCCGCGTGCTCATCGTCGACAAGGCCGACCCTGAGTCCGACAACCGCGTCACCATCATTTTCTCCGACGCCGACACCACACTCCCCGCAGGGGCCTACGGCAACGCCTCCCCCACCGAGGTCAGCGCCTACGTCCCCCTCTTCATCCGCAAGTAGGGTCGCATCTGGAGCGTCGGAGCGCAGCACATCGTCGGTCATAGCGGACACACCAGGGCACGTCCCTACTATGTGGCCGAAATTTCTTGGAAAATTACGGCGCGCTAAATTACTCCAATCAAAATAATGCTTAACTTTGCAATCATCACGCCTGACCGCTTCCAAGGGAGGAACCGAGGCGTGAAAAATTAAAAGGCGTTTACTCGCGCTTTATTCTTGGGTACTGAAATGTGGCAATTTCTTTTATCCATCAAGAATTAAGAATAGCAGTACAGATACCCACACCTTTTTATATACCGAACAGTCGCAATAGGGGTAATCGGCGACGTGATAATTCACCAATCGTATCGCCATGAAAGCGACTGACAAAATAAAACTGGAAGAACGCATACGCACGTTGGAGGGCCTGACCGACGATGAGCGGGCCGCGCTCCTCGGTTTGCTCCGCGAGAACAAGACCTATGGTCTTGTGTGGGAGGACAAGCCCGAAGAAGTTGAGGAACGGCTGCGCAATGAGTTGCCTGTGCTCGTCGAGGACACCGCAAAGGCACTCACCGACGGCGACGACGATGCCCCCAACCACATACTGATTGAGGGCGACAACCTCGAAGCCCTCACAACCCTTGCCTACACCCACGCCGGCAAAATCGATGTAATCTACATAGATCCTCCTTACAACACCGGCAACAATGACTTCGTCTATAATGATGATTATGTAGATGGCGAGGACGATTATAAGCACTCTAAGTGGTTGTCGTTTATGTCTAAACGATTGAAAATCGCAAAGCGACTACTTTCCGATAATGGCGTAATCTTCGTTTCCATTGATGAAAATGAAGTTGCTACACTGAGATTGCTTGGAGATGAAATTTTTCTTCCCCAAAATTTTGTTGGTCAATGGAACTGGTTCAAGTCTGCAACCCCTCCGGCCCTCTCTAAGAAAGTAAAGCGTACAATTGAGTATGTCCTGTGTTGGAAAGCATCTAACAACGATGATACTTTCCGAGGAGTACAAAAAGTTAGTAAAAGTAATGATCCTTTTACAAAACCTCAAAACACTTTTAAGATTCTTACCTTTGCCCCAAATAGCATTACCTGTCCTCAACAGAATGGTGTAATTAAGGCAGGCATTTATGGTACCGATAAGTTTCCAAATGAACTATTAGATGACATCATCATTGTTAACGGCAAAAACTCTAATGCTGTAAGATTTAAAAATCGCTTCATTTGGGTACAAGAAACACTCAATGAGAATATCAAACAAGGCTTGTATATTGAATTATCAAAGAAAGGTGTCTTATCATACAAGCGCAGTAATTATAATCGAGAAGTACCTCCGAACTTTATAGATTCATCTGTTGGTGTAGATACAACGGAAAACGCTGGTCGTCAGTTATTGGAGATATTTAATAATCAGAAACTATTTGACTACCCTAAGCCCATCTCGCTTATAAAGTATCTCATCAACTTTATAGAGAGGAATACCTTGACTGTTCTTGACTTCTTTGCCGGGTCGGGCACTACGCTTCATGCAGTGATGCAGCTTAATGCCGAAGATGGTGGCAAACGTCAGTGCATTCTCTGTACCAACAACGAGAATGGTATTTGCGAAAACGTGACCTATGAGCGCAACAAGCGCGTTATCAACGGTTACACCAAGCCAAACGGTGAGGCCGTCGAGGGCTTGCACAACAACAATCTGCGCTACTACCGCACCGACTTTGTTGGGCGCTCCCGCTCCACAAAGAATATGCGTAAGTTGGTGGCCCTCTCCACCGACATGCTCTGCATTAAGGAAAACCTCTATGACGAGAAGAAAACCTTTGCAGGGATGCCGACATTCAAAAACATATACCGCTACTTTGAGCATGGCGACAACAAAATGCTTATCATATACGATGAACGCTATGTTGATGAAATCGTCAGAATGATAGCCAAGGTGGAAACCACCGAGCCTATCAAGGTATATGTTTTCTCGCCATGCGAAGACCCCTGGGAGGCGAGTTTCGAGCCGGTCAACGAAAAAGTGACCCTCTGCGCTCTGCCTCAGGCTATCTACA
>CAZVNS010000058.1:0-6274 GCA_964628905.1 uncultured Muribaculaceae bacterium
GTCGCTAACATCTATCAGTGAGTCAGAAACTTTCGAGTCGTGCACGCTCGCATCCGTGGTGTCATAGCCGCGTATGAGCTTGGTCTTTCTGCACACATAAGATGTTAAGATGTGGGGTTGAGGGCATCGGTCAGGCGCGGGTCGCCCACAATCCACACTATATCGTCGGGTTGGAAGCGTTCGTTGCCATCAATCTTCACGAACTCCTCGCCTCGCTGCAGAGCAAGCACAAGAGCAGAATAGTCGCGACGCAGATTTGCGGTGATGGCGCTCTTGCCGATAAGTGGTGAGTTATCGCTCAGGGGGATAGCTGTAAGCTTGAATTTCGAAGGGTCGGCCGCAGCTCCCTCAGTCTGCCCCTTAGCCTCTACGATGGGTAGTAGCCGCTGTATCTGCTCGTCAGTGCCGACCACGGCTATCACGTCGAGGGGGAAGATACGTGTCTCACCTGAGGGTAGGGGGATACCCTCTCCCCCACGCTGTATACCCACAAGGTTGACTCCATACTTCTGACGCAGATTGGAATGCACAAGTCGCTCCCCAACGAAGGGACATCCATATCCTACAGTCATGTAGGCAAGATGGAGGTCCGACACCACGTTGTTGTTGCGACCTGAGCGGCGCAGGTCGCGCTCATTGAGGTTATTGATAAACTTCGACTCTATATTGCGCATCTGCACTCTGATACGGGACGACACTAAGAGAAGCAACAGCGTGAAGATCAGTAATCCGGCAACAAAGCCCACACGCAGCGAGTACAAATCGCCAAGCACATAAATGATAAACGCCACAGTGATAATCCAGCGAACCACTGTCATCACAATGAGCGGCACATTGTAGCGAGCATTAGCCTTCATCAGCTGTTCGCGCTCCACCTTTTTCGAGGCCGGGAGAGATAGCGCAAGCAAGAACGGCGACATAGCGCCAAGTGTAATCACACTTCCTATTAATCTACCCCACTCAGGCATGACTCGAAGCGACCAAGGCATCAGGAACATACGCGATATCAGGCACATAGCTATAAGCACTATCGAGTAGAGGACGATGCGCCACATATAGCGGCCCAAAACGGCGTGCCATAGCGACTTGGTTGCATTTTCGGTGGTGGCGCTTGAGGTGTATCGCTCAATCAGGAAGTGGAGGCGCTCCGGTAGATGGCGCTCAACAAAGGCGTAGGCCGGATTGGCTGCCTTAATCATATAGGGTGTGGTGAAGGTGGTGAGCACTGACACGGCAACCACGATAGGGTAGAGAGCCGGTGTAATCACACCCAACGACAAACCCAATGTGGCGATAATGAATGAGAACTCACCAATCTGCGTCAGGGAGAAACCCGACTGGATGGCTATCTTCAGCGGTTGACCGGTGACAAGCATACCCGTTGTTCCGAATATGATGCCGCCACAGATCACCGTAGCCGACAATATGAGTATCGGTCGCCAATACTCCACAAGAGCATCCGGGCTCACCATCATACCCACGGATATGAAGAACACAGCTCCAAAGAGATCCTTGACAGGCGCCGTCACATGCTCAATGCGCTCTGCCATGCTCGTTCCGGCAAGTATCGACCCCATCACGAAGGCTCCCAACGCAAGCGAAAATCCGCACAACACAGAGAACATGGCCATACCCAAGCACAAAGCCATCGACACCACGAGCAGTGTCTCCGAATTGAGATATTCCCTGACAGCGTTGAGGAAAGATGGGAGCACAAATACGCCCACAACAGTCCATATAATGAGGAAAAATGCGAGTTTTGCGATACTATAGAGCAGCTCTGAGCCCTCGACACTATTGTTGATGGCTATCGACGACAGTATCACCATCAGCAACACCGCCACCAGGTCCTCGACAATGAGCACACCGAACACCAAGGATGCGAACTTGCGTTGTCTTAGTCCTAAATCATTGAATGCTTTGAGGATAATTGTGGTTGACGACATCGATATCATGCCGCCAAGGAAGAGGCAGTTGATCGTAGAGAAGCCCCATATCTTACCAATAACGAAGCCTACGGTCGACATGCCCGACACGATGATGAGCGTAGTGACTCCCGCCGAGCCTCCGACATTTAGCAACTTCTTGAAGCTGAACTCTAATCCTAACGAGAAAAGCATGATCACGATACCCAACTCTGCCCAGAAGTCGATATTGGCTTGAGTGGTGACAGAAGGGAGGTACTCGAAGTTGGGGCTGGCAAGAAATCCGGCCACGATATAGCCAAGCACTACCGGTTGCTTAATCTTTTTAAACAACAGCGTCACAGCCCCTCCGAGCAGCAGTATGAAGGCCAGGTCAGTTATGAGGCCTTCAATCTGCACGTCCTTTGAGGCTTCGGCCACGGGCTGTGCCGAACATAGAATCATAGATAACATAGGTGGGAGCATAGCGATGAGTATCGTTATTTCTTCATAGTGAATGTCTTGGAGCCCAGGCGGTAGTTGTCGGCAAAGAGCTCGACGCGGTATTGGCCGGGATTGAGTGTGGTGTTGACATCATAGTAAATTTTGATGCCGGTGATCTCCTCGCCCTGATACTCCACATCCTTATGAGCGGTGGAGGCAAGCGACGCGCCCTCGAAAGTGAAGTTGCCGCCATTGCCCAGCAGGTCACCCTCGGGCGAGGTGATACGCAGATAAATGCGCTTAACGCCCACCGGGGTGGAATTGTTTTTGGGTATTGTGAAGGTCACTTCAAGCTGTTTGGCCTTAGTGATGTTCTTCTCTTGCTTACCGTTCTTTTTGAGTCCGATAAGGTTGATGCCGGTCACGTTGAGTTTTTCGGCGAGGTTGATGCGCTCCTGCATGACTGAGTTCTCGCGCGAGTAGTTGGCAACTTGCGAAGTCAGCGACTGGTTCTGGTTTTTGATTTCAGCATTTTCAGCCTTCAATCCCTCATTCTCTTTGTTGAGTCGGTCGATTTCCTCAACATAGTGACGCATAATGCCCTTGAGTGTGGCAATCTCATCCTCAAGTTTCTTAATCTGCGCGGCGCTCTTTGTCTTTTCGCTGTTGAGCTCCGCTAAGAGTTTCTCTACATTTTGCTTGGCAGCCTGATATTTCAGATTGAGCGAGTCGTTGGCTATGAGTTGCATCTGGTTTTCATACTGAGCATACTCCATTTGTATCTCCTGATACTGATTAGCCAGTCGCAACTCATCGTTTGAGAGTTGAAGGTTAGCCAGATCATTCTGCGCTTGTACTTTCTCAGCTTCGACAGCAGCCTTGGAGTCGGCGAGTTGCCATATCCAAATCCCCCCTCCGATAATGGCCGCGGCGAGCACACACGCGAGTATGATCAGCAATCGCTTGGAATTATTGCCTGACCTGGGGGAACCCTCTGTCTGATGCGACTTCATCTTCTCCTGAGGGTCAACAATTGCCGGCTGAGTTGCCTCGTCGTTAGTTACAGGATTGTTATCGTTGTGAAGGTTGTTGAGTTCGTTGAGTGTCATAGTTTTTAACGCTATTAAATATTAATGCACAAAATTAGTGATTTGTTTTCGCAGTTTAAAACATGATGATAAAATTTCATGATAAAATTTCAACATAAAAATTAGAAAATATCCGCGAAAAACTATACATTTGCAGCCGTAAAAACACAAATTCAATTCGTATAATATCTAAATCAACACAATCATGGCTTACGTAATTACCGACCGCTGCGTGGCTTGTGGCACTTGCCAGCCCGTATGTCCCGTTGAGGCTATCTCTGAGGGCGAGATCTACCACATCGACCCCGACACCTGCATCGAGTGTGGTTCATGTGCTGAGGTTTGCCCCAGCGAGGCTATCATCCCCGGCGAATAATCCGCAGCGACGACAGCTTAACAATAAAGAGGCCGCTCGATATGAGCGGCCTCTTTATTATATAGTGATGCCAAGTTAATTCGACTTAATTCGAGGAAGATCGAATTATATCAATCAGATATTATTGGCAAGTTCAGCGAGTTTGACTGTCTGCTGGTCGCCTGTCGCCATATTCTTGAGAGTGACTGTACCTTCGGCAAGCTCCCGGTCGCCGATGATTGCCACGAAGGGTATCGAGCGTGAGTCGGCCCACGACATCTGTTTCTTCAATTTTGTTGCATCGGGATAAACCTCGGCAGCTATACCATGGCCGCGAAGCTCCTTAACGGCCTTCATCGCAGCCTGAGCCTCGGCTTCACCAAAGTTGGCGAACATCACACGGGTGGAGTTGGTGGTATCAGCAGGGTAGAGGTCAAGGGCGTTGAGCACATCGTAAATGCGGTCAGCTCCAAATGAAATGCCAACTCCTGACACGCCTGGCATGCCGAACACACCCGTCAGATTGTCGTAGCGACCACCACCGGTGATTGAACCAATGGCGACGTCGAGCGCCTTCACTTCGATGATAGTGCCTGTGTAATAGTTGAGACCGCGGGCCAGCGACACGTCGAGATCGAGCACTGCGTCAAGGCCAAGAGCCTGTGTGCCCTCGACCACGTAACGGAGTTCCTTGACTCCAAGTGTACCCGCTTCGCTTTCAGCCAAGAGTGTCTGCAATTGCGACAAGCGCTCTTCCACTGTACCATCAATCAGGATGATAGGCTTCAGAAGCTCGATGGCTTCGGCACTCAGGCCGCGCTCGGCAAGCTCAGCCACCACGTTGTCGATGCCAATCTTGTCTATCTTGTCGATGGCTACGGTGATGTCGATTATCTTATCGGGTGCGCCTATCAGTTCGGCGATGCCGGCGAGCACCTTACGGTTGTTGAGTTTGATGGCGATACGAACCCGCAGGCGACGGAATACCTCGTCGATCATCTGCAGCAACTCTATCTCGTTGATCAGAGAGTCAGTGCCTATGACGTCGGCGTCGCATTGATAGAACTCGCGATAACGCCCCTTTTGAGGACGGTCGGCACGCCATACGGGCTGGATCTGATAGCGTTTGAACGGGAACTGCAACTGGTCGCGATGCTGCACCACAAAGCGTGCGAAGGGCACAGTGAGGTCATAGCGCAAGCCTTTTTCTGAAATCGAAGAAGTGAGCCGCACGCTGTCGCCTGCCTCAATCATCGCCTTATCGGCTTTTGCGAGATAGTCGCCTGAGTTAAGGATCTTGAAGAGCAGCTTATCGCCCTCCTCACCATATTTTCCCATCAGTGTCGACAGGTTCTCCATGGCGGGAGTCTCAATGGGGTTAAACCCATAGAGCCGGAACACTGAGCGAATAGTATCAAATATATAGTTGCGGCGGGCCATCTCTTGAGCCGAGAAGTCACGGGTGCCTTTGGGTATTGCTGGTTTTTGTGCCATATTGTGATAGAATAATGGTTATGCCTTGCGGTGACGATTTTTGTGGATGATCTCTTTGGCAAGGAGCAAGTGGCTTGTGGCTCCACGGCTCTCAGGATCATAGAGCAGGGCGGGGAGTCCGTGGCTTGGAGCCTCCGACAGCTTGATGTTGCGCGGTATCACAGTGTTGAACACCATATCGCCGAAGTGTCCTTTGAGCTCTTCGTAGATTTGATTTGCCAGTCGAAGGCGAGCGTCGTACATGGTCAGCAGGAAGCCTTCAATCTCAAGCGAGGGGTTGAGACGTGACTTGATGATACGTATTGTGTTGAGCAGCTTGCTGATACCTTCGAGGGCGAAGTATTCAGCCTGCACGGGGATTATCACAGAGTTAGCCGCCGTTAGAGCGTTGACGGTGATAAGTCCCAACGACGGAGAGCAGTCGATGAGTATGTAGTCATATTCAGTGGTCAGCGGGTCGAGCAGATGCTGGAGCACTCGTTCGCGCTCAGGCTTGTTGACCAGCTCAAGCTCAGCCCCCGCGAGGTCTATGCGCGAGCCAATAAGGTCCAAGCCCTTTACACAGGTTTCGACTTGCGAACCGCTTAGAGGGTAGCCGTCGACCATGCACTCGTAGATTGACGAAGTCATAGTGCGAGGGTCAATCCCATAGCCTGAAGTAGCGTTGGCCTGAGGGTCGGCATCGATAATCAACACCTTCTGACCGTTAGCGGCCAAAGATGCACCGAGGTTGATGGTGGTTGTTGTCTTTCCCACGCCACCTTTCTGGTTGGCTATCGCTATAATCTTTCCCATATTTTTAAAAAAATTTCAGTGCAAAGTAACCCATTTTAGTTCACTTTACCACAATTTTAGATATTAAAGTTGTTGAAAATGTTGATAAGTGACCCATTTTGTTAATAACGCTTGTCTACCTATCGTAATATATAGTAATAAATTGGGACACGTACAAATCCCTGTGTTTTGGTGGGGAGCTTATAGAAACTTAT
>CAZVNS010000059.1:0-6082 GCA_964628905.1 uncultured Muribaculaceae bacterium
TCTTGGCGTTGATCAGGTCGATGGGGGTGAACACCTCGTTGTCGCGCACGTTCATACGCTCGCGGATAGTGCGCGACATGCGGGCAAGACCTACACCAAACTGGTTGTAGAGCTGCTCGCCGACAGTGCGCACGCGGCGGTTGCTCAGGTGGTCGATATCGTCGACATCGGTCTTGGAGTTGATGAGCTCGATCAAGTACTTGATGATGGCGATGATGTCCTCCTTGGTAAGCACTTTGACATCCATCGAGGTGCCCAGCCCGAGCTTCTTGTTGATACGATAGCGTCCTACCTCGCCGAGGTCGTAGCGCTTCTCGGAGAAGAAGAGGTTGGTGATCACCTCGCGGGCCGACGCGTCATCCGGTGGCTCGGCGTTGCGGAGCTGTCGATATATATATTGTATAGCCTCCTTCTCAGAGTTGGAGGTATCCTTCTGCAGGGTGTTGAAGATGATCGAGTAGTCGGTGGAGTTGGCGTTCTCCTTGTGCAGGAGCACGGTCTGCACTCCTGAGTCGATGATGGCCTGGATGTTGTCCTCCTCGAGCACGGTCTCGCGGTCCATCACCACCTCGTTACGCTCAATCGACACTACCTCACCGGTATCCTCGTCGACGAAGTCCTCCACCCAGGTGCGGAGCACGCGGGCGGCGAGCTTGCGGCCGATAGCCTTCTTGAGGTTGGTCTTGTTGACCTTGATTTCCTCGGCAAGGTCAAAAATCTCGATGATATCCTTGTCGCTTTCGAGACCGATGGCGCGCAACAGTGTGGTCACGGGCAACTTCTTCTTACGGTCGATGTAAGCGTACATCACATTATTGATGTCAGTCGCGAACTCAATCCAAGAGCCGCGGAAGGGGATGATGCGGGCCGAATAGAGCTTAGTGCCATTGGCATGGGTGCTCTGGCCGAAGAATACGCCGGGTGAGCGGTGCAGCTGTGACACCACGACACGCTCGGCGCCGTTGATGACAAATGTGCCTTTGTCAGTCATATATGGGATCGGGCCCAAAAACACGTCCTGGATCACGGTGGCGAAGTCTTCGTGGTCGGGGTCGGTACAGTACAGCTTGAGCTTGGCCTTGAGGGGCACACTATATGTCAGGCCGCGCTCGAGGCACTCCTCGATGGTGTAGCGCGGGGGGTCGATATAGTAGTCAAGGAACTCGAGTACGAAGTTGTTGCGGGTGTCGGCGATGGGGAAGTTCTCGGCGAACACTTTGTACAGGCCCTCGTTATTTCTTTTCTCCTGCTCGGTGTCGAGCTGCAGGAAGTCGCGGAACGACTTGAGCTGCACCTCCAGGAAGTCGGGGTAAGGAAGCGGGTTCTTTACCGAAGTGAAATTAATGCGGGGTTTATCTAAAGAAACTGACATCTAATAATAAAGGGGTTAAGGGAACTCAAATTGAAATATAACACAATAAGGTTAAGAATCATCAGGATTGATGATCCTTAACCTAATTACCTGGATTTCAGGCAATATTATTTCAGTTCTACTTCAGCGCCAGCCTCTTCGAGTTGCTTCTTGAGACCTTCAGCGTCGGCTTTTGAAAGGCCTTCCTTAACGGCGCTGGGTGCGCCGTCAACGAGTTCCTTAGCCTCCTTCAAGCCAAGACCGGTGAGTTCCTTAACGAGCTTAACTACGGCGAGCTTAGCTGAGCCGGCGCTCTTAAGTACTACGTCGAATGAAGTTTTCTCCTCAGCTGCGGCAGCGCCACCGGCTGCGGGAGCTGCTACTGCAACGGCTGCTGCTGCAGGTTCGATACCGTACTCATCCTTCAGGATTTGAGCAAGTTCGTTTACTTCCTTTACTGTGAGGTTAACAAGTTGTTCTGCAAAAGCTTTCAGATCTGCCATTTTTGTATGATTTAATTTGTTTGTTTTTTACTTGGTGATGATATTAATCTTCTTTTTTCGAGAGTGTCTCGAGGATGCCGTGGAGCTTAGAACCGCCTGACTGCAGAGCAGAGATAACGTTCTTGGCGGGCGATTGCAGCAGAGCCACAACGTCGGCGATGAGTTCGTTCTTGCTCTTGATGCTTGCCAGTGCGTCGAGCTGGTCGGCGCCGACATACACGGTCTCTTCTACATAAGCTGCCTTGAGCAGGGGGAGCGTGTCGCCCTTCTTTACGAAGTTCTTGATCAGCTTGGCGGGGGCGTTGCCTACGTTGGCGCACATCAGTGAGGTTGACTCCTTGAGCGCGGGGTAGAGCTCGCTGTAGTCCCCTTCGAGCTTCTCGAGAGCCTTGTGCAGGAGGGTGTTCTTAACCACCATGAGCTTGATGTCGTTCTTGAAACACCCGCGACGAAGCGCTGAGGTCTTCTCGGCGGTCAGGCCGGCGGTCTCAACCAGGTAGAAGCAGCTGTACTCTTTGATGGTATCAGCTATCTTGTCTATAATAATGCCTTTATCTTCCTTTTTCATGTCGATACTTTTTCTAATGATTATTCACCGATAGTCTTGGAGTCCACCTGGATGCCGGGGCTCATGGTGCTCGAAAGATAAATGCTCTTAATATAGGTACCCTTAGCGGTAGCGGGTTTGAGCTTAATCAAGGTGTTGATGAACTCGCGGGCGTTGTCGCGCATCTGTTCAGGGGTGAATGACACCTTGCCGATCGATGTGTGCACGATACCGTTCTTGTCGACCTTGAAGTCGATCTTACCCTTCTTGACCTCTTCCACTGCCTTAGCCACGTCCATGGTCACAGTGCCGCTCTTGGGGTTAGGCATCAGGCCGCGGGGGCCGAGGATACGGCCCAGGGCACCGATCTTACCCATGATGGCGGGCTGGGTGATGATCACGTCAACGTCAGTCCATCCTTGTTTGATCTTGTCGATATATTCGTCAAGGCCTACGTAGTCAGCTCCGGCTGCCTTAGCGGCGGCCTCAGCGTCTGGGTTGCAAAGTACAAGCACGCGAACCTGCTTACCGGTGCCGTGGGGGAGTGTTACCACGCCACGCACCATCTGGTTAGCCTTACGGGGATCTACGCCGAGGCGCACGTCGATGTCGATTGAAGCGTCAAACTTAGTGAAAGTCGTCTCCTTCACCTTCTCAGCGGCCTCCAACAGGGGATAAGCTTTCCCGGCTTCAATCTTCTCTAAAGCTAACTTTTGGTTTTTTGTAAGTTTACTCATGTCAATTGAAGTTTTTAGTTATTGCCGGGGAAGGCCCCCTTAACGGTGATACCCATGCTTCTGGCTGTACCTGCCACCATTCTCATTGCTGATTCAACGATGAAGCAGTTCAAGTCAGGCATCTTGTCTTCTGCGATTGCCTTTACCTGTTCCCAGGTGATCTCTGCAACCTTGTTGCGGTTGGGCTGTGCCGAGCCGCTTTTGATCTTGGCTGCTTCTTTGAGCTGAATAGCCACAGGGGGGGTCTTGACAATGAAGTCAAAGCTCTTGTCGCTGTAGTAAGTGATCACTACAGGGAGCACCTTGCCTGCCTTGTCCTGGGTACGGGCGTTGAATTGCTTGCAAAACTCCATGATGTTGATACCCTTAGAACCCAGGGCGGGCCCTACTGGCGGTGAAGGGTTTGCAGCTCCACCTTTAATCTGCAATTTGATCTGTCCAGCAATTTCTTTAGCCATTTTTGAAATACTATTTAAAACGATTGTTTATTAGTCGCGCTCCTACGCTGTCAGTCGCCCCCGGGCCTCGTAACCGGCCGTCAAGCTCCAGCTGCTTATTCGCGCCCTACCTGCGAATTCTCCAACTCCAACGGAGTCTTTCTACCAAAGATTTTCACCGACACCTTGAGTTTCTTCTTCTCAGGGTTCACCTCCTCTATGACGCCGCTGAAGCCGGCGAACGGACCGACGTTGACCTTGACAGTCTCACCGACCATGTAGTCGTTGACACCCTCCTCGGTCAGGTCGACCAGCTCATCAGCCCTGCCCAGCATGCGCATGACCTCGCTCTCGCGCAGGGCCTCGGGGATGATCCCTTTGCCCTTGGCTCCAAGGAAGTCAATCACATTGGTGGTGTTGCGCAGCTCATGCATCACCTCACCATGAAGGATCGCCTCGACAAAGACGTAGCCGGAGTAGAGGTTCTTCTCCTTGACCACCTTCTTGCCGTTGCGCACGGTGACTACCTTCTCAGTGGGAATTAGCACTTGGAAAACTGACTTGCCCAGGTCGGTGTTGCGGATCGCCGCGTCAAGGACCTCTTTGACCTTAGCCTCTTTTCCAGAAATGGCGCGCAGCACATACCACGCTCTCTTAAGTTCTGCCATTGCTATTAATCCACTTTAAAAGGTTATCTGCCTAAGCTGTAAATGAAGTGCATGAAGTTGTCAACGACCAAGTCCATCAGGAAGATTATCAGGGCGATAATCACGGAAGCTACCATGACGATAATGGCGCTTTTGACAACTTGCTTCTTTGTAGGCCAAGAAGTCTTATATCGCAACTCGGTATAAGACTCCTCGATATTCGTAAGTAGTTTCAATTTTTTCATTTCTCAATTTCAATGCACGGGAAGAGAGGCTCGAACTCCCGACGCCTGGTTTTGGAGACCAGTGCTCTACCGACTGAGCTATTCCCGTAGATAGCGACCGGCTTAGGGTCAGTGGCCTTGGGCCGGTCGCTGTATTGACTAGTTATGCCTTGGGGTCAAGGCGTGTTAACTTCAAGGTGGATTAATCGTCGAGGATCTCGGTGATCTGACCCGAACCTACGGTGCGGCCACCCTCACGGATAGCGAAGCGGAGACCCTGGTCGCAGGCAACGGGGTTGATGAGCTCAACGATGATCTCTACGTGGTCGCCAGGCATTACCATCTCAACACCCTCGGGAAGAGTGATCTCACCGGTAACATCGAGTGTACGGATGTAGAACTGGGGACGATAGTGGTTGTGGAAGGGAGTGTGGCGGCCGCCCTCTTCTTTCTTCAGGATATAAACTGAAGCTTTGAACTTGCTGTGGGGCTTAACGACTCCGGGGTGGCAGATAACCATACCGCGCTTCACATCCTTCTTGTCGATACCGCGGAGGAGGAGACCTACGTTGTCACCAGCCTCACCCTGATCGAGGAGCTTGCGGAACATCTCGACACCGGTAACGGTTGACTTCATGTCAGCGCCGAGACCCATGATCTGAACCTCATCACCAACCTTGACGACACCGGCCTCGATACGGCCAGTGGCTACGGTACCACGACCGGTGATTGAGAAGACGTCCTCAACAGGCATCAGGAAGGGTTTGTCCACGTCGCGGGGAGGCAGGGGGATCCAGGTGTCAACAGCGTCCATGAGCTCAACGACCTTGGCTTCCCACTCGGGCTCACCGTTGAGTGCGCCGAGGGCAGAACCGCGGATGATGGGGGTGTTGTCGCCGTCGTATTCGTAAGCTGAGAGAAGTTCGCGCATCTCCATCTCTACGAGTTCGAGCATCTCCTCGTCGTCGACCATGTCGCACTTGTTGAGGAACACCACGATGCGGGGCACGTTCACCTGACGGGCGAGCAGGATGTGCTCACGGGTCTGGGGCATGGGGCCGTCGGTAGCGGCAACTACGATGATAGCGCCATCCATCTGAGCGGCACCAGTTACCATGTTCTTCACATAGTCAGCGTGTCCGGGGCAGTCAACGTGAGCGTAGTGACGGTTGGCAGTCTCATACTCAACGTGAGCGGTGTTGATTGTGATACCGCGCTCCTTCTCCTCGGGTGCGTTGTCGATCTGGTCGAACGACTTCACCTCAGAGAGGCCTTGCTTTGCGAGCACGGTGGTGATAGCGGCGGTAAGGGTAGTTTTACCGTGGTCAACGTGACCGATAGTACCGATGTTTACGTGCGGTTTCGTTCTTTCGAATTTCTCTTTAGCCATAACTTTGCTATTTTATCTGGAATTGAATAAATGATTAACTTTTCAACAGAACGTCACGATAATGTAAAGGCACTATCGTGGCTGTTCAGGCTTGATTGGTTTTTTTGAGCCGATGGCGGGATTTGAACCCGCGACCTCTTCCTTACCAAGGAAGTGCTCTACCCCTGAGCTACATAGGCAACTTAAAATATTGAGCGGAAGACGAGGCTCAAACTCGCGACCCTCAGCTTGGAAGGCTGATGCTCT
>CAZVNS010000060.1:0-5970 GCA_964628905.1 uncultured Muribaculaceae bacterium
GCCCGCATTTGGGGCATACATGCGGCCCTTTCTCCTTCATCTCCCTCAGCTTTGCGATGCAGGATGCTTCGTCAGGGTATTTTGATGCGAATTCTAACAGCTTCATTGTCGTTGTCAATTGATATGTGGAAAGTTACAAATTCCAGCCCATTCCACCAAATGTTTTTAGGTATAATATCTCACCGTTTTCGCCAATTTATTGGAAATTTTTACCTTAATTACGTAAACCATCGCTAACATTTAGTAAATTTGCGCTCTGATGATACGCCGTCTGCTCATATTATGCATCGCCGCGTGCCTCTCCCTGACGGGAGCGGCCCAGATTGTAACCAATCCCCAGGAGCGGCCGGTCGACGCCGACTCGCTGCGCCGCGCCTTCGACAAGTCGCCCTACTTCGGCTTGTACAAAGAC
Source organism: uncultured Muribaculaceae bacterium (assembly GCA_964628905.1). GTDB lineage: Bacteria > Bacteroidota > Bacteroidia > Bacteroidales > Muribaculaceae > JAJPXC01. Next base: position 413 of record CAZVNS010000060.1, read on the forward strand.
AACTACTTCATATTCGGCACATCAGTAGGGCCAAAGCCCACACGCGAGAACTCCAACGTGAAATTCCAGATTTCGATCTCGCAGCGTCTCACCAAGACCACCCTCCCCTGGCACACATATCTGTACCTGTTCTACACGCAGAAGGTGTTTTGGAATGTGCTTGAGGAGTCGATGCCTATGTCAGACCTCAACTTCAACCCTGGTATCGGCCTTAGTAAACCCCTGTTTGTCAAGGACCGCTTCATAGGACGCCTGACGCTGATGCTTGAGCATGAGAGCAACGGCCGTGACGGCGACGCCTCGCGCTCGTGGAACAAAGTGAGCCTCGGGGCCAACATCATGATCGACCCCACGCTCATGGTCTACGGCAAGGTGTGGATACCCATCGTCGACGGGCAAAACAACCGCGATATCCTCGACTACAACGGCCTGTACCAGGTCGGCACATCGTTCATGTCGCTCAATCGCAAGTTCGGTGCCTCAGTGGTGCTCACCAAGCGCCGCGGGTGGAACCTCAACTACAACACGGTGATCGAGTTCAACTACCGCTTCAACAATAACCAAAACCAATATCTCTTCGCCCAGTACTACAACGGCTACGGCGAGGGGCTGCTGGAGTACAACAAATTCCACTCCGAGTTGCGTATCGGCTTCGTGATCAAGCCCACGCTATTCAGCGATTTCTGACCCCGATGGACCCACTACTCCTTTCCGCTCCCATTGAGCCCCTGCCGGGCGAGAGCCGCCGAGAGGCCGAGCGTCGCACCGTCAGAGCCCTCCTAAGCGACCACTATGGCCGTAGTGTGGGGCTGGGGCACACCCCCGCCGGTGCCCCATACATCCCCGGCTCCGGCGACTGCATCAGCATCAGCCACTGCTGCGACCAGGCCGTGGTGGCCATCGCGCCGCGACCCATAGGAGTCGACGTGGAGACTTGGCGCGAGCAGCTGCTGCGCGTGGCACCGCACTTCCTCTCCGAAAGCGAACTGCTGTGGGCCGGTGACGACCCCGAGCGGCTACTCTGCGCCTGGACCACCAAGGAGGCCATCTACAAGCTTATCGGCCAGCCCGGCACCGCCCTTCGCGACATCCCTCTGCACCCCGACGGCATCGCGGTCATCCATCACGTGTCGTCACCCCGGCGAGTGCTTACCCTGGCGTGGTACTCTGACGAACTTTAGCCGCCCCCAAGCGTTATATATGCTCGAATACATGTTTCTACGTCAATTCATCCCACTATGAGAATATTCTGCACCAACATCAACGAATACGTGCCCATCCAGGGGGGTCAGACCCTTGCCGAAATACTCCCCTCGATAGCCCACCGCATACCCTTCACGCCAATCTGCGCCCGCGTCAACAACAAGACAGAGGACCTGCAATTCCCCGTGTTCGGCCCCAAGATGGTGGAATTTCTGGCCGCCACCTCACCCTCTGGCCACCGCGTCTACGTGCGCTCACTCTGCATGATGCTCTACCGCGCTGTCGACGCGCTCTGCCCCGGGGCCACCCTGCGCATCGAGCACTCAATATCGTGCGGCTACTACTGCCGACTCCTTGGCGACGTCGACGTGACCCCCCGACTGATCGAGCGCCTAAAGCAGAAGATGCAGGAGCTTGTCGCGGCCGACCTCCCCTTTGAGCGCAAGGAGCGCCTCACAGCCCACGTGATAGAGCGCTTCCGCCGCCAGGGGCTGCTCGACAAGGTCAACCTGCTGGAGACCGTCCACCAACTCTACACCGTCTACTACCGCCTCGACGGACTCTGCGACTCCTACTACGGCAACCTCGCCCCGTCGACCGGCATGCTCCACACCTTCGACCTCATCCCCTACCACGAGGGGATGCTCCTGCTCGGCCCCGACAACAACTCCGACTCCATCACCCCCGCACCCATCCCCCAGGATAAGATGTATCACGCCTTCACAGAGCATCTGCTGTTCAACCACATCATCGGGGTGCAAAACGTGGGTGAACTCAACCGCGCCGTGATCGAGGGTCGCACCGCCGACCTAATCAACGTGGCCGAAGCCCTCCACGACAAGAAGATAGCCAACATATCGGACGACATCACCCGCCGTTACCACCAGGGGGGCGCGCGCATCGTGCTCATCGCCGGACCATCATCGTCGGGCAAAACCACCACCTCAAAGCGCCTGGCCATTCAGCTGATGACCAACCTGCTAAAGCCGCGACTGATTTCGCTCGACAACTACTTCGTAGACCGCCACGCCACACCCTGCGACGAGACGGGCGACTACGACTACGAGTCGCTCTACGCCCTCGATCTCGAGCTATTCAACGACCACATCAACCGCCTTCTCGCCGGCGAGGAGGTGGAGCTGCCGCACTACAACTTCGAGACCGGCCGGCGCGAATACCGTGGCGACCGCCTGTCGCTCCCCCAGGGGTCGATACTGCTGATCGAAGGCATCCACGGGCTCAACCCCGGACTCTCAGCCCAAATCCCCGAGCAGATGAAATACCGCGTCTACGTCTCAGCCCTCACCACCCTCTCAATCGACGACCACAACTGGGTGCCCACCACCGACAACCGACTACTGCGCCGCATCATCCGCGACCACAAATACCGCGGAGCGTCGGCCACCGACACCATACGACGCTGGCCCAGCGTGCGACGCGGCGAGGAAAAGTGGATCTTCCCATATCAGGAGAACGCCGACGCGATGTTCAACTCCTCACTCATCTTCGAGCTCGGCGTAATGAAGGAGTACGGCGAGTCGCTGCTCAAAGGCGTGCCTCACGACATCCCCGAATACGCCGAAGCCAACCGCCTACTCACATTCCTGAGCTACTTCCAGCCCATCGGCGACAAGCTCATCCCCCCAACCTCGCTCCTCCGCGAATTCCTCGGCGGCTCCTCCTTCCACTACTAACCCCAAAGCCGCTGACACACCCCGGCCACATAAAATGTGGAATTTTCAATCCAAAATAGGATTACATCGTGTCGCCACAACAAAAATCTGCGCCAATCCGCGCTGGAAATCCGCGGCCGCTTTTTTCAGATTTCTCATTGTTGTGCGGCCGCATATTCTAAAACTTTTCGTGTTTTCTGTCATTTTAGGCTCAAAACATTTCGTGTTTTCTGACAATTACAGTGCAAAACATTTATTTTTATCCTGATTATAAGCCAAATATATAATTTAGTTTAATGGGCATGCCATCATATGTCTGCCGATATGCATGGCTGGACTTCTTTAATCGTGAATATCCTCCGGGGCGTTAGGGCTCGGGGTCGAGCAGTGAGGGGCCGTTGGGGCGGTCGGCGAAGCGCTGTCCCAGGATGTCGTTGATGGTGTAGATGATGTTGGTAGTGTTGTACTCAGAGTGCTCGCCCGCCTGGTTGAGGCGCTCCATCAGTTCGGGGGCAGAGGCTTTCATCTCAGGGCTGACATACAATATGATAGGTATCTTCTGGCAAGCCGCTACTGAGAGCTTGTTGGTGCGACCGTGGCCACAGTATTTGGGGTCGCTGTCGTAGATGTCTGACCCGTGGTCGGAGAAATAGAGCACCATGGCGCGGCGTCCTTGGGTCATCTCGATGATCTGGTCGACGATCCAGTCGTTGTACAACACCGAATTGTCGTACATGCGGCGCTTCTTTCGCTGATTTTCAGGATACTGCTCATAGTCGGCCTCGGCGAAGTGGTCGTACTCCTTTGGATAGCGGTCGCCATAGTAGGGGTGGTTGCCCATCAGGTGCACCATCAGCATCCCCTTCTCACCCCGGGCCGGGAGGTGGTCGCTGATCATGGGGAGCAGCTCCTGGTCGTACTTCGCCGGCTCGTTCTCCGTAAGGTCGAGGGTCGACTCGTTGGTGAAATATGCCTCGTCGGCAAACTGTGCGAAGCGTGTGATGATATTCTCAAAGCGTCCGGCCTTACGCTGGTTGGAGAGCCACTCGGTATGGTATCCGGCCAGGCGGGCCATCTCGATGATGTTGGGCTCAGTGTTCCACGCACCGCGCTCGGGATGGTCCATGTCGTAGGTCGACAGGTGGTATCTGAACGACATTATCGTATAGTAGCCCACCGACTTGCCGGGGCCGAACACATAGAGCGTGCTGTCGGCCCGCAACTGCTCCAACAGCGGCTGTGTGGGCTGCTCATAGCCGTAGAGCGAACATTTGGTCGACGACAGACTCTCGCCGAACACCACGATCAGCAGTTCAGGCTCCTCAGCCTCAGGGCGCACGCGCTCCATCCGGGGGTTGGCGGCTACCACCCGCGGCAGCAGGTATTTGTTGCCAAGCGACTCAAACTTGTAGCTCAACCCCCTCATCCATGCCGGGCCCACGCTCCATAGCACCACTCCGCAGGCCACCATCGCCAGTATCGAGGCCGTAGCCGCCGGGGCGCTGATACGCCGAGGCATCCACCTCCGGCCCACGATCCACAGTATGGCTCCGAGGAGCAACGCCGCGGCCAGGAAGAGCAGGAAGTCAGTATGGAAATATGTGGCGAAGAAGCCGCGCACCTCCTCGGGGTTGGTGGCTCCCATGATCTCGACAAACAGGCGGTTGTAGTTGCGGCGCAGCATCCCCAGGCAACCGGCGTCGATAGCGGCGTCGACCACCGCCAAGAGCATGCACAGCCCCATCCACAGGCGCCCGGGCCACTTGGGCAGCGCCGCCATGATCAGCGTCAGCACATACCCGCAGAGCATCCCGTAGCCGAGGCTCATCAGACAGTTCCATCCCATCTCCCACGCCTTGGGCTCATATTTGATCTGCAGCTCGTAGTCCGACGGGGGGTATATCCACTGACCGGCGATAATCAGCACTGTGGTGAGCGCTCCAAAGGCCAGCATCCACGCTGCCAGCGGCCTCTGCAGCGGCTCGCGCATCATGCGCCCGGCAGCGGCCAGTCCCCGCCGCACAACCTCCTTCACCCTACATCCAAACCTGTTGAGTCGCTTGTTCATATCTTGATTAACACATCATTCTATTACTTCCCAAGAACCACCTTTGTCAGGCCTGCTCTTCTTAGACGCTTCTCCCTCGCAAGCGACTCTAACCGTCGTTTTGCGCTGCTTTCATGAATGTGCAACCTTATAGCCAAATCAGCGCGCGATATCTTAGGATTTTCTTTAATTATATCTAATATCACTTCTTTCCGGCCGGGCTCTGGTCGGCTCTGGTCGGGATGCTCCAAACCATATAATTTAAGCATGGCCTCTACATCCTGCTCATTTCCACCAGTTGACAATGTCAGCTCCGTTCGGTCAACGCCATTTTTATGTGTTTCCTCTAATATGGCCGGAGTATGATACACTTTCTCCCACACAGTACATATTTCATTCAGTCCGCTTCCAGCCCTTACCCCAAGGAGTATCGTGCCTCCATTAGAATTAGCAAAGGCAGAATATGTCTCCCAAAAAGAACCCGGGAACCCACCTTTCACCGATTTAGCTTCCAGTTGATTATTCTCGCGGTTTTCGCGCTTAATCTCGAATTGTGTCATTCGCATTTTTGTTTATGCAAAAATCATTAGTGTCCACTAAAAAATCATAAGAGTTCTTTGAAATTATTGAAATTC
>CAZVNS010000061.1:0-4940 GCA_964628905.1 uncultured Muribaculaceae bacterium
TGTGCAAGCCGCCGGCTTTGATATTACGTCTAACGGTGGGGTTTTATAGTTTAATTAAACAAGCCCGCCAACAGCAACATCTCACACAGGAGGAATTGGGCGCAAGGATGGGTGTGCAGCGTGCGCAAATATCAAAAATAGAGAGGGTCCGCAATCTTACGTTCAACACTATCGCTAAGGCCCTGAAGGCATTGGGAGTACCAGGCGAATTATCTGTAGGAGAAATGAAAGTTGCTCTTTGGTAAGGTCTTATTATTGGAGGGAGCGGTAGACTTGCTCGAGGAGGCGTGGCCGCGGGTTGAGTGAGTTGAAGGCGGCGTTGTCGCGCGAAGGGTTGACGCGGTTGGTCAGGAAGATGAATACCAGCCCGTTGCTGGGATCGACCCAAAAGCATGTCCCGGTGAATCCTAAGTGGCCGTAGACAGACGGGTCGGCCAACTCGGTCGTGGGGGAGTTGTCGGGATTGACGGTGTCGGGCTTGTCGAAACCTAAGCCGCGACGACAAGTGGGACTCTTGGCTGTGGTGAACAGCTTGACGGTGGCCGGTGAAAGCACCCGCTCCCCACCGTATTCGCCACCATTGAGCCACATCTGGCACAGGCGGCTGAGATCGGTGGCTGTGGAGAAGAGTCCGGCGTTGCCTTGCACTCCACCCGACATGGCGGCAAGTTCGTCGTGGGCATAGCCATGGACGGTCTGACGGCGCAGGAATTTGTCGTTCTCAGTTGGGGCTATTAAGGTTCGCTTGGTGAATGTGAGAGGGCGATAACCGGTGTTGGCCATCCCCAAGGGGTGGTATATGCGCTCGGCCACGAACTCCTGATGGGGACGGCCGGTGACGCGCTGCTCCATGTCCATCAGCAGCGCAAAGTTGAGGCAGCTGTAATTGTAGCTGTTGTCGGGGCGCAGGGTGGCGTTGTAGATACGCTGCATCACGGTGTCGATGGTGGCTGGGCCTACGTAGAAGTTGCGGGCTGCCTCTATGGGAAATTCAGCGGTGGAGGTCTTAGACATTAGGTCGTTGCGTAGCCGAGCCGAGGCGTTACCGTAGCTGCGGTTGGCGAACTTGATGGTGTTGGCGCGCGTGGGTTTGGCGGTGAATAGTGGGCCCGTGTAGCTGGCGGTATCCATCATCATGGCGAACACGTTGAGCGATGCCGGCATCCCCGTTTCATGGTAAAGCAGTTGGCGTACGGTGATGCCCTCCTTGTCGGTGCCTTGCAGTGGTGTGATGTAGGTTGAGGCCGGGCGGTCGAGGTCGAAGAGGTGGTCATCGTAGGCTGCCATTACGCCGGGGAGAGTACCGGTGGCTTTTGACACTGATGCCAGGTCGTAGACCACATCCGAGGTCACTCGGGTGGTCTTCTGGTAGTCGGTGTATCCGTAGTTGCGGTCGATCACCACGTTGCCATCCTTGGCCACGAGTACTTGACAGCCGGGAAACGCACTGGTTTTGAGTCCTTTGGTAATTATGGCATCAATGCTGTCGGCCACCCAGGACTGCATCCCGGCATCGGCGGGTGTGGTGTAGGCGAGGCGGGTTTTGGGGAGTCGAACGCCGGAGCCGCGCTGTGCCACGCCTTCAACTTCCACAGGCAACTTGCCCGACACGTTAATGCCTCCAAAGACTGCCTGAGCCGCATAGCTGCATAGCTCTGGAGTGTCGTCGTAGGCTATGATCAGGGTGGGGGATTGCTTGATCACGTCGGCAAACTTGGCCATGCGGTAGGGGTTGATGAAAAATACGGGTATCACCTTCCGGCCTGTCTTGACGAGTTGCGCAAGTTGCTGACGGCATGCGGCGTTATCGTTGTAGACGGGTGCGATTATCACATCTGATTGTTTGATAGCCGACAGCCGCTCGGTGCCGACATAGTTGGTGGTGTGGGCATATTTGGCGCATATGTTGGCAAACTCGCTATTTGGAGCTTTGCCTATTGACACCACGGCTATCGACTTGTTCCACAGTGATGTAAGTGGCAGAATGCCCTTGTCGTTGCGGATAGCGGTGATGCAAGCGGCGGCAATGCGGCGATTTAGTGCCTCTGACTGTGGTGTCTGCAGGTCGTTTAGGAGTGTGGCTTTGTTGATGCGCTGAGGTTTGCTCAACCCCAGGATGTATTTGTAGGTGAGCATTTTGCGACACCGTGAGTCGATGTCGGCTTGCTTGAGTTTGCCTTTTTTGATGGCTTGCTCTATGGCGCGGATATCGCCAATGGGATCTTTGGCTCCAAGCAGCGCATCGGCTCCGGCTTGGAGGGCTGCTACAGCGCTGTTGGTCTTGGAGTTGGCTCCATCCATGGCAAGTGCGTCGGTGAAAATCATCCCCTCAAATCCCAACTTCTTACGCAATAGGTCGGTAGTAATTTTGGAGGATAGAGAAGCCGGGGTGCCTGATTTGTCGAGAGCGGGCACGTTGAGGTGTCCTACCATCACGCCTGAAAGTCCGGCGTTGATATAGGTGCGGAAAGGTACTAAGTCAACCTCGTCGAGCTCGCGGGCTGAGTGGTCGACAGTGGGTAGGGCATGATGTGAGTCGTCGGAGGTGTCGCCATGACCGGGAAAGTGCTTGGCCACTGACATCACCCCGCCATCTTCGAGTCCGCGGGAGTAGGCGCGCACCAGGGCGCTGACCCTCTGCGGGTCTTCGCCGAAGGCGCGGTAGCCGATCACAGGGTTGTCGGGGTTGGAGTTGACGTCGGCCACGGGTGCGAAGTTGACATGCTCACCAAGCAGACGGCACTGGCGGGCCACCTCCCGACCATAGTCATAAATCAGTCGATCGTCGCTGATTGCTCCAAGGGCCATGTTGTGGGGGAAGCGGCTCAACTCGGCAATACGCATCGCCGGGCCCCACTCGCCGTCGAGGGTCATCAACAGCGGTGTGCGGGCTATCGACTGGGCGTATGATGTCATGTCGGCAAACTGGGCGAGTGTGCCCTTGCTGAACAGCAGACCTCCAATATCGTTGGTTTTCACCAATAGTGAGATGCTGTTTCGTGAGGACTGTCCGGCGGCGGGGCTGACGTTCGCGATAATCAATTGGGCGATGCGTTGCCTGGACGTGAGGGAGTTGTAGACGGAGTCGACCCACCGGTCGCATGCCTTGCGGTCGACATCGGCGAGCATCTTGGGGGTGACAGCCCAGGTGGTGGAGAGACATAGCAGAGCGGCTATGCAGAGTGATAGCCGTTTCATTTTGTAGTCATGCGGGCTTTGGGGTCGTAGGGTATCTTGCGTCCGCGCATGTCGGTGCGCAGCCAGTTGATCAGATCGTTGAAGAGCACGTTGTTGCTGCGGGCCACAACCGTGCCGCACTTCAGAGGCTCCAGATAGTCGCCGCCGTTGGCCAGATAGTCGATGGTGGCTAAGCGGTAAGTACGGTCAGGATCAAGAGGTTGGCCGTTGATGAGCACTTGCGAGCATTCCTTGCCATCGATGGTGGCGCTTGCCCCGGAGCTTAGGCCATCGCCCCCACGGCGGGCGGCCGAGATGTTAAGGGCCTCAAGCAGATCGGAGCCCTTGATGTCGATGTTGACTATATAGTTGCTGAATGGCATCATATTGATGATCATGCCCTCCGACACTTTCCCCTTGGGGAGCGTGGTGCGCAGACCGCCGGCGTTGAGCAGCGCAAGGTCTACGGGCTGGCCGCTGTTGAGCTTGTCGCCCATGGTCTTGACAAAGTCGGTTGCGAAGTTGAGCAGAGCGGGCTGATTGTTAGGCATCTCACGCTGTGTGGTGCCTACCCATGCCTGCATCAGCGAGTCGACGCCATGGCGGTATGGGGCGAGCAGTTCGCGCCACTTGGGGTCGATGCCCGCATCAAGGCGTGAGTTGACCGGAACGAGTCGGTAATCGATGTCGCCATTGTCAAGGTCGAGTGTGATTTCGGCCACAAGACGCCCCGCCTTGGCAGCCTGGGTCACGACTACGGTGTCGCCCGCGGCGTTAGTGAGCTGATAGTTGAGTTTTTGAGGTGTTGACGGATTGATGGTGTCGTGGGAGTGGCCACCGATGATCAGGTCAATCTCATCGCTGTTGGCGGCGAGGTCCACATCGCCAAACTCCCCCTTGGGGCGGTATCCGATATGGGTAATGGCCACCACATAGTCCACCCCCTCATTGTGCTTCAGGTGCCAGGCCGTTGAGTTGGCGGCTTTGAGCGGGTCGAGATATTCCACACCTTCGTAGTTCCCCTCGGCGATCATCCCCTTGGGGTTGAGGTTGATGCCGATGAAGCCCACGCGCTTATCGCCAACCTGGCGGATACTGTAGGGGGAGAACAGGCCGTTGAGCTCGCTATTGCGCAAGTCGTAGTTGGTGGTGAGCCACTGCGCCGAGTCGATGCGTAACTGACGTGCAAGCTCGCTGACGCCGTTGTCGAAGTCGTGGTTGCCGAGTATCGCCATGTCGTAGCCCAGCAAGTTCATCATCTTGTGCTCCACCTCACCCTTATATATATTAAAGTACAGGGTGCCCTGCACGGCATCGCCCGCATCGATGAGCAGCACGTTGTCGTTGGCCTCGCGGATGCTGTCGACCAGTACCTTGCGGCGCAAGATGCCACCTTGCCCCTTATCGTCAGGGTCGATTTGCGAATGAGTGTCGTTGGTAGCCACGATCACCAATTTGTCGGCATAGATAGCCGAGGCCGTGAGAGCGCTCAGTGTCAGCGCGCAAAGTATACGTTGCAGTTTCATGGATATATCCTTAGGGGTTAGTTTATAATACTTATGTCAGAGTTTTGAAAATTCAACCTACGAATTTACGCACAATTTCCGACAAATCCGCCTCTTAACGCCATAAAACAAAAAAGTTTGAAAAAAAACTTTTGCAAATCCGGAAAATAGTTGTAACTTTGCATCCGCAATCCTAAAAAGAATGGCTCGTTAGCTCAACTGAATAGAGCATCTGACTACGGATCAGAAGGTTATAGG
>CAZVNS010000062.1:0-4763 GCA_964628905.1 uncultured Muribaculaceae bacterium
GGTCAAATTTTGACTATCGGCTCTGAATATTACGCTTTTCTGTGGGGTTTTATAGGTTAAATAGTTATAGGCGAAACGTTAGCAAGTAGGGTCGCTCCCTGGAGCGGCCGCGTTAACGCAAGATGCAGGATAAGTAATAGCAAATCAGCCCCGCGAGCGGTTCGCAGGGCTGATTTACTATTGGGGGCCTAAGGACTCTAAGGTCGCTAATGTCGCGTGGCGATTAGGCCATGTAGGGGTTGACTTTGCCCCAGTCTTCAATCTTGGGGAGGACGCCCATGCCGATTACCTGGTCGCGGAGTGCGCAAAGGTGACCGTAGCTCTTCTCAAGGTCGGCCATCTCTTCGGGGGTGCCGGTGACGATCTTGGTGTAGACACCGTCGGCGGTGATGCATGAGGGCATAGCCATCATGATGTGGTGATACTTCTCTGAAGCCACGTAGCAGCCTGCGGGCCAGCGGAAGTCCTTGCCACCCATGGCGGCGGCGATCATCTCGACGCTCATGTAAGCGGGGCTCTGGAACGATGAGCGGCCGCGGAGCTTGATGATGGCGGCTCCACCTTGGGTTACAGCCTTCTTCATCTCAGCCCACTGCTCGGCGGTGAGCTCTACGCCGTTGACTTTCTTACCGGTGCCGATCAGGTCGAGCAGCGGGGTGCCGTCGATGGTGACGGGCGATGCGAACACTGCCATCTGCTCGCCGTGGCCGCCGAATGTGCAGCAGTTCTCCACCTTGTACTGGGCGATGCCGAAGTGCTTGGCCAGAGCGCTCTGCAGACGTGATGAGTCGAGGGCGGCGAGGGTGGTGAGCTGGTTGGGCTTCAAGCCTGAGTAGAGCAGAGTGACCAGACCGGTGATGTCGGCGGGGTTGAAGATGATCACCACGTGCTTCACGTCGGGGCAATATTTCTTGATGTTTTCGCCAAGCTCCTTGGCTACTGCGGCGTTGCCGGCGAGGAGGTCCTCACGGGTCATACCCTCCTTGCGGGGAGCGCCACCTGACGAGATGATGTATTTGGCGTCCTTGAATGCCTCTTCGGGGTTGGTGGTGGCGGTGATGTTGACATGGTCAAATCCGCACTGACGCATCTCCTCGGCCACGCCTTCGGGCGAGAATACATCGTAAAGGCAAAGATTGCTGGTAAGGCCCATCATGATAGCTGTCTGGGCCATGTTAGAGCCGATCATGCCGGCTGCACCTACAATCACGAGCTTGTCGTTGGTTAAGAATTCCATTTCGATATGATTTTGGTTAATGTTAAGATATGTTCTTTGGCCCTTGAAAAATGGTTCGCAAGAATTTTAAGCGCAAGTTAGCACAAAATTCTCTTTTGGCAAAATATTTTTTCGCGTCACTCGCCGGCTGAGGGCTGCGAGGGTCCTTTGGGCTTGCCTGAGGGGCGCTTGCGGCGGTGCCAGCGGCGCTTGGGCTTGCCGGTAGCCTCTGCCGCCGGCGCTTGGGGCGTCGGACGGGTCTGACGGGTCTGACGGGTCTGTCCCTCCTCTTTGGAACGCTTGCGGGGCGCGAATGGTTGCGGCAGCTCGCGGCGGGCGATGGGTTTGCCCAGGAAGCGCTCTATGTCGGCCCAGCGACGGCGGTCGCGCGGCGACACCAGAGTGATGGCGGCGCCGTCGGCTCCGGCGCGGGCTGTGCGCCCGATGCGGTGTATGTAGTCCTCGGCATCGTGTGGCACATCGTAGTTGACCACCATGGCTATGTCGTCGATGTCGATGCCGCGGGCCACGATGTCGGTGGCCACGAGCACTGACTTGCGCCCGGCCTTGAAGTCGAGCATCACCTGGTCGCGCTCATCCTGCGACAGGTCGGAGTGCATCTCCGCCACGCCAAGGTGCATCGACCGCAACGAGCGGCTAAGATCCTTGACATTCTTCTTCGACGAGGCGAATACGATGATGCGCTGCCCGTCGCGCCGCTGCCGCAGCAGGTGGCACAGCAGCGGGGTCTTGGTGGGGTCCTGCACGATGTAGCATCCCTGGTCGATGTTGTCGGCGGGCTTCGACACGGCTATTTTCACCTCCACCGGGTCGCGGAGTATGGTTTGGGCGAGTTTCTTTATCTTGGGGGGCATTGTGGCCGAGAAGAGCAGTGTCTGGCGCTCACGGGGCAGAGCGTTGACTATCTGCATGATGTCGTCGTAAAATCCCATATCGAGCATGCGGTCGGCCTCGTCGAGGATCAGGAAGCCCACGTGGGAGAAGTCGACGTAGCCCATGCTCATGTGGGCCAGCAGGCGGCCGGGGGTGCCGATCACTACGTCGGCTCCGAGCTTGAGCCCCTGCTTCTGCTGCTCATACACCTTGCCGTCGGTGCCGCCATAGATGGCTAGCGAGCCCACGTTGAGGTAGTAGCCAAAGCCCTGCATCTGGGTGTCGATCTGCTGCACGAGCTCGCGGGTGGGGGCTATCACCAGGCAGTTGATATGGTCGGGGTCGTAGTCGCCGCCGGCTATCTCGTCGATTACCGGGAGCAGGTAGGCGGCGGTTTTGCCGGTGCCGGTCTGAGCCACGGCTATCAGGTCGTGCCCCTGCTGTATCACCGGGATGGCCTGCTCCTGTATGGGGGTGCACTCGCTGAAATGCATCGCGTCGATAGCATCGAGCACATCATAGCTTAATGGAAGGTCTTCGAATGTCAAAGTCAGAGTGTTTTTGCGTTTTCCACCGCGAATATACGCATTTCGCGCCAAACTTTCTTTGTCGGCACGCCACTTATCACTAACTTTGTGCCCGCTTATTTGTTATTGCATATAAAAATACGTTTCAACTACTGTAAGACCATTTTTCAAGTATGATAACCGCGATGATCACGCTGTTCGTGCTGGGCTACCTCGGGATAGCTTTCGAATACATCTGCCACATCAACAAAGCCACCTTCGCCCTGATAATGTGCGGACTCCTGTGGGCAGTCTACGCCATGCTGGGCCACGACGCCGTGCTGTCGGAAGACCTAATCGTAGCCCTGGGCGACACCTGCGAAATCGTGGTGTTCCTGATCGGCGCCATGACCATCGTGGAGCTGATCGACCGCTACGGCGGCTTCAGCATCATAGTGCGTCACATCTCGGCCAAAAATAAGCGCGGCCTGATGTGGGTGCTCTCCATCGCAGCATTCCTCCTGTCGGCCATCCTCGACAACATGACCACCACCATCATCATGGTGATGATGCTGCGCCGCATGCTCACCGACAAAAAGGAGCGGTGGATGTTTGCCTCAGTGATAGTGATTGCCGCCAACGCCGGCGGAGCCTGGTCGCCCATCGGCGACATCACCACCATCATGCTGTGGATGAAGAACTATGTGTCGTCGGTGAGCCTGATCACCAACCTGCTGATACCCTCGCTGGTGTCAGTCGTGGTGCCCACATGGATCGCCACCCGCTACATATCGCCCCAACCCGTCGAAGCCCTCAACGAGAGCGACAAGCGCGTGGGCTACGTGCTGTCGGAGCACCACTTCGTGCTGTCGGTGGCCATACTGGTGCTGGGAGTGGCCGGATTGCTGTTCGTGCCGGTGTTTAAGTCAGTCACCCACCTGCCCCCCTACATGGGCATACTGCTGTCGCTGGGAGTGCTCTGGCTCATCATCGAGCTGATAGTCAACCACTACCGCCTCGACGATAAGATGGAGGGGCGCATCTCGCAAGTGGTCAAGAGCATCGACATGTCCACCATCCTCTTCTTCTTAGGCATCCTCATGGCTGTGGCAGCCCTCTCACAGGCCGGCATACTCACCGAGCTGGCAGGATGGCTCAACACCACATTCCACCAAGTATACCTCATCGACGGCATCATCGGCGTGCTCTCATCGATAGTCGACAACGTGCCTCTGGTGGCAGCCTGCATGAACATGTACCCCGTGGCCACACCCGACATGATAGCCGCCGACCCCGCCTACATGAGCCTCTTCGTAGAGGACGGCCTCTTCTGGCGCCTGTTGACATTCTGCGCCGGCGCTGGAGGCTCGCTGCTGATCATCGGCTCAGCCGCCGGCGTAGTGGCGATGGGCATCGAGAAGATACCATTCACCTGGTATCTCAAGCGCATCACATGGATAGCGTTCATCGGCTACCTGGCCGGCATAGCCACCATAGCCATCGAGTCGCTCGTCATCACCTTCTGACAGCCTACTCCTGAGTCGACGGTTGCGCCTGGTCAGACTCCCCGCTCTGGGGGATCAACAGCGCACGTGTCGACTCCAGGATCGGCAGATTAGTCTCCGTGGGGATATAGATCACCGTTTTGTCGCTCAGGTCAGACTGCTGGCGCACCCATAGATACTGGATATAGGTGGGGGTGAGTGAGCCGTTCTCGATGCGGATAGCCTCAGCCGCGCCCTTGGCGCGCTCCACCTCAGCCTGAGCGTTGAGCTTCTCAGCCTCAAGGTTGGCCTTGGCCTCCTCAATTCGGATCTTGCGGTTCTGCTCAGCCTTGGCAAACTCAGCCTTACCCTCCATCTCCTGCGACCACACATTGTACCACGGCCGCGCAAAAGCCATAGCCACTACCAGCAGCACGATGCCGGCCACAGCACACACCACGCCCTTCACCAACTTGGGCGACACATTCAAATTACTGTTACTATACATATCTATTTATCGTTTATCTGAAACGGCAATTTGCCGTATTATCTATAGCATTTCTGACAAGGCTTCCTTACTTCATTTACCTCCTCAATAGAAACTTCGTTTATAGGGAGGTTCTATTTTTTGCTTCCCGACACCCAAGGCCGAACCCAATGACC
>CAZVNS010000063.1:0-4607 GCA_964628905.1 uncultured Muribaculaceae bacterium
GCCGCTGATGGTGAAGCCGACTGGAGCAACATCGGTACCCGCTGGGGTGCAGCTGCTGACGGCACCGCCGTTATGACCGATACCCCCGTATCATTCCAGGAAGGCGAGAACGCATTCGACATCTGGGCATTCACCGAATATCCCAAGGATGTTAAGTTCATCGTCAACTTCAAGGATATGACCATCACCATCACTGAGGATACCAACGGTGTTGAGACTATCGAGGCCGACAACGCTGCCCAGGCTGAGTACTACAACCTCCAGGGCATCCGCGTCAACGCTCCCGTTAAGGGTCAGCTCTACATCGTACGCGAGGGCAACAAGGTATCGAAGATCATTCTCTAATCATCTTCTCCCCTAAATAAGCAGGGCGCGGCCTGATGGCCGCGCCCTTTTTTACGTCAGGCGGCGGGAGGACTCGGGGGAGTGGCGGCGGCGCTCGGCGATCTCCACGAAGTAGATGGAGGCGATGATCAGGGCGATGGAGACCATCTGCCACCAGTCGAGGTGGTCCTGGCCAAGGATGTAGCTCACCACCGTGGCCACGATGAGGATCACGTAGCCGTAGAGCGCCGCGACGGTGGGGGTGAGGTTCTTAAGACCGATGTCGACCGGGAAGTAGGAGATGAAGTTGGGGAAGAGCAGTAAGCTCGGGGAGGCCCCACTCACCCCCCCACAAGGGGAAGCCTTGGGGCTATTGCGCGATTGGGGAAAATAGCTTATCTTTGCGGCATAGATTTACAATAACCCAATCATCATGAAACACAAATCATTACTTCTGCTTGCCATGCTGCTGACTGTGAGCTCGGCGTGGGCATGGAAACCAATTTTTGTGGGCCACCGCGGGTCGTATCGCGGCGTGGCCAACACCGTTGAGGCTTACCGCAACGGTGCGGACTATTATGGCTATCAGGGACTTGAGTGCGACGTGCGTGTGACCAAGGATGGCAAATACGTGATCCTCCACGACGAGACCACCGGCTCGCTCTGCGACCAGGACCTGGATGTGGCCTCGACCAACTACGACGATCTGCGCGCTCTGACGTTTGAGCAGACCCGTTCGGGCAACACTTACACCGGCCAGATCTGCTCAGTGGAGGAGTATCTCGACATCTGCGTGGAGAAGGATTGCTTCCCCATGATTGAGCTGAAGTGGACTACCGGTATCAACAACAACGACATGTCGAACTTCCCCGGCCTGTGGAAGCTTGTGACCGACCGCAACCTGCAGGGCAAGGCCATCTTCCTGACCTCGATGCAGAATTCGCTGGAGTACATCAAGGCTAACTATCCTGAGGCCACTTGCCAGTATCTGCTGAGCTCTGACAGCGACGCTAAGCTGCAGTTCTGCAAGAACAACAAGATCAACCCCAGCTTCACCGCAAGCGTCGTGACCCAGGCTATCGTGCAGCGCTACGCTGAGCAGGGACTGAAGGTGGCTATCTGGACTGTCAACACCGAGGCCAACTATACGAAATATGGCGAGATGGGCGTGTTTATGATGACATGCGACTATCTGATGCCCAGCTCGATGCCTGAGCTGACCGTCAACGATCCCGATCAGGAGATTCTCCCCCCGCCGGACGCTGTGGAGCTTGAGAGCAGCGTGCTCTGGACCCGCGGCGAGCTCGACGGCAATCTCCCCACCGACTACCCTTCGAAGGCCGGCGCAACCTATAAGACCGGCGAGATGGCGGCTGTGGTCGACGGCAAGTTTTACGTAAACGACTATGGCACAAAGTCGCTTCTGATCTTCGACGAGAACTGCACTGAGCCCGTGGTGCTTCCCTACAGCGAGACAGAGCTTGGTGGCGGCCCCGTGCACGGCATCTGCACCGACGATGCCCAGAACTTGATTTTTCGTTGGGAGTCAGGTATCAACGACACTCCCTCGAAGGTGCGCATCTTTCGCTACGGCAGCACCGCCGACCCTGTAGACCTGGAGTTCACCATCGGCACCACCGGTGGCAACCACTTCATCAGCGCATCGGGCGACGTCTTCTCAGAGGAGGGCGGTTATCTCTATTTCCTCCCCAACTCGCAGACCACCGTGTCGATTGTGCATATCGCCAACGGCCAAGTGAAGGATGTGATCAACCACGAAAACATGTCGGCCAAAGGCTCGTCGGCATCGGTGATCATCCCCATCGACGGCGCTGAGAAGTACATCTACATGGTGCGCAACGTCGGTTTTTTTCTCTATGACGGCAAGGACAAGGGTGACTACTTCACCAAGTCGGCCAGCACCACTTCGCCCAACCGCAACTCATCGTGTGGCGGCGCTTACCTGAACATCGGTGGCCACGACCTGCTGGTGCACACCTCGGGTACCAACTATAACGGTGGCTTCACCGTGCGCGACATGACAGCTGACCAGGCGCCTCTGATCACCTTTCCCGCACTCGGCTCGCAGGGCTATGATGTGAACGCCTCGACCGGCACAATGATGAAGGCCGTAAATGTGGCTGACGACGTATACCACCTCTACAACTACACCATGGGCAATGGCTACGGCGTATATGAGGTTAAGGCCAAGTCGTCAGGCGTGCAGACAGTAGCAGCTGCTGACGATAAGGGCACATTCACCGCCTTCCCCAACCCCGTGATTGGCACCACCGCCCTCGCAGCCAGCAAGCCTATGGGTAAGGTGAGCGTCTACGGCATCGACGGACGCCTTGCGCTGACCGCCGACATGGGCCAGGCCACAGTGGCCACGCTCGATCTCAGCTCGCTCCGCTCCGGCCACTACATCACAGTGACCGAGGCAGGCCAGTGCCTGAAGCTGATTAAGAAATAAGGAAACAGGAAACAGGGCCGCGCTTGAGAGAGCGGCTTTTTTTTTAAGGAGTCGACTTAAATCGACTTAAATCGATATAGATCGAGTGATGTCGAGGGAGCTTTGGGGCAAAAGAGAGGGCGGCGGACATCGGTGAGGATGTCCGCCGCCGCGGTTATTTGGGGTTGTTATGACTATCGGATTAGTCTTGGTTGAGGTTTACGCGCTTGAAGGCGATGGCTACGAGGCCCTTCTGCTCGGCGTTGAGGTACTCGCCGACGGTGAGTTTGCCGTCGGAGATGTACTCCTGCTCCATGAGGACTGACTCCTTGAAGAACTTGTTGATACGGCCTTTGCAGATGTTCTCGATCATAGCCTCGGGGAGGTTGGCGGCCTTAGCCTCGGCTGTGGCCTTCATGATCTCGCGGCCCTTGGCGGCTTCCTCAGCGGTGATCCAGCCCTTGGCCATGTTTGACTCGATGTGGTCCTCAGAGCCGAAGTGGTTGGGGTTGAGGCCGGCCTTCTTGAGAGCTGCGTCGACAGCCTTCTGTACCTGCTCCTGCTTTGTCTTCTCGATGGCTACAGCCTTCTCGGTCTCGATCACCTTCTCGGGCACGTCCTCGCGGACGGCAGCCACGGGGTTCATCGAAGCTACCTGCATGGCCACGTTGCGTCCTACCTGGTAGTCAACGCTCTCCTGGTTGAAGCCGACGATAACGGCGAGCTTGTTGCCAAAGTGGGTGTAAGAGGAAGTTGAGGGGGCCTCGAGCCACTCGTAGGCGCCGAGCTCGGTCTTTTCGCCGGTCTTACCGCTCTCCTCAGTGATGTGCTCAGCGAGGGGACGGCCGTCAACGACAAGGGCTTTGAGCTCGTCGGCCGACTTGCACTTGTTGGCCACTGCGAGGTCGAGGAGCTTCTGTGTGAGCTCGACGAAGCCTGCGTTTTTGGCCACGAAGTCGGTTTCGCAGTTGAGGGCCACGATGACGGCGAAGTTGCCTTCGTTCTTGGCGAGTGTGCAACCCTCGGCGGCGTTGCGGTCCTCACGCTTGGCTGCTACAGCCTGACCTTTTTTACGGAGAATTTCTACAGCTGCTTCGATGTCGCCGTCGGTTTCGGTGAGGGCTTTCTTGCAGTCCATCAAGCCTGCCGAAGTGAGCTGGCGGAGCTTGGTGATTTCGGCCATTGTTACTGCCATGATATGTTTTCCTTTCTAATAATCGGTTAAAAATAGGGAGAAATTACTCGGCTGCGGGGGCTTCGGTGGCGGGAGCCTCGGCTGCGGGGGCTTCGGTGGCGGGAGCCTCAGCTGCGGGAGCCTCAGCTGCGGGAGCCTCGTTGCGGCGCACGCGGCGACGCTCGCGGCGGGGAGCAGCCTCCTCGGTTTCAGCGTCCTTGTTGGCAGCCTCGTCAACCTTCTCGGCTTTGCGCTCCTCAAGGCCTTCGGCCATTGCTGAAACGACGGTGTCGAGGATGATTTCGATTGACTTAGATGCGTCGTCGTTGGCGGGGATCACGAAGTCGACGTTGGTGGGGTCGGAGTTGGTGTCGACCATGGCGAATACGGGGATACCCAGACGGTTGGCCTCAGCTACGGCGATGTGCTCTTTGAGTACGTCGACTACGAAGAGAGCCGTGGGGAGGCGGTTGAGGTCGGCGATAGAGCCAAGGTTCTTCTCGAGCTTGGCGCGCTGACGGGTGATCTGGAGTTTCTCACGCTTTGAGAGGTTGTCGAAAGTGCCGTCCTTCTCCATCTTGTCGATAGATGCCATCTTCTTGACAGCCTTGCGGATGGTGGGGAAGTTGGTGAGCATGCCGCCGGGCCAGCGCTCGA
>CAZVNS010000064.1:0-3531 GCA_964628905.1 uncultured Muribaculaceae bacterium
AATGTCCGGATGGCGGAATTGGTAGACGCGCTACTTTGAGGGGGTAGTGATCATTAGATCGTGTGAGTTCGAGTCTCATTTCGGACACTTGTTAAATCTGCAAGAGCTGAATTTCAACTCTTGCAGATTTTTTTTGTACCATCTTTTTGCACCTCCCCCTCCATTATGGTATATTTGTCTGATTAAATATATGATGCCATGAAAACAACAAAATATTTGGTAGCGATGTGCGCCCTGTTGGGCATGGAGGCCGCAAGCGCAAGCGTAACTAACCGATGGATTGAACGTGACTCCGCACAAGCCATCGACGAGAGGATACGCCGCGACTTCCCTTACACCATGGAAGATGGATTACAGCTTCTTCAAGAACGCAATCCGCAACTGACAGCCGATGATATGCGTCGATTGGCCAATGAGAAACTGATTGAAACCAAAATTATAGATGGGCAGGAACGCATGTACCGAAAATCGCCCCGCAATCTGCCACTTCTGATGGTGCCACGTGATGGGTCGAA
Organism: uncultured Muribaculaceae bacterium; assembly: GCA_964628905.1. Lineage (GTDB taxonomy): Bacteria > Bacteroidota > Bacteroidia > Bacteroidales > Muribaculaceae > JAJPXC01. The sequence continues at coordinate 516 of CAZVNS010000064.1, forward strand.
GGTGCTTCGCGGCGCCTCTGCTTCAGCATCACGTCAAGCCTACGCCGACACTATAATAAAAGCTTCGAGGAGCGAATTGTCGCAAGGTGCACGCCACAAAATCCACTACAAGATGTGGATTGACGTGCCCTACATCGACGACCTCAAAGGTGACACGTTGCGAGTGTGGATGCCAATCCCCAAAAATTCATGGAGACAAAATCGGCTCTCAGTGACTACGAACATCGACAAAGCCCAAATCTATGGCGATGAGCCGGGCACCTATCATACAGGCATATACATGCAGCGTCCGGTGAACACCGGGGAGAACTCCCGCTTCGAGATTGACGTGGAGTATGTAGCCCGGGGAGTGTATTTCGACCCTGACAGCATCATGGCCAACATTAAGCCGTATGTACATAACGATGAATATGAACGATATACCCAACTTGAACTGCCGCATATCATAGATATGGGCGAGATAGCTCGGAAGATTGTGGGCAATGAGAACAACCCCTTTAAGCAGAGCGAGATGGTGTATGAACATATAGTCACACATTATCCCTGGGCAGGAGCCCGCGAATATAGCACCATCGAGTGCATACCGCAATACGTAGTCGACCGCGGCTATGGCGACTGCGGCCAGGTGGCGCTGCTATATATCTCGCTGATGCGGTCATTGGGCGTGCCGGCCCGATGGGAGAGCGGGTGGATGCTCGTCCCCGGCGAGGTTGGCATCCACGATTGGGCCGAAGTGTATTTTGAAGGCGTGGGGTGGGTGCCGGTCGATGTATCCTTCGGCCGTTACGCCAACTCTACAGACTCCGCCATACGCAACTTCTATTCCACGGGCATCGACGCCTACCGCATGGCCGCCAATTCAGGAATATGCGGCGAGCTTGGTGTAGCCAAGCGATTTGTCCGTTCCGAAACTGTTGACCAGCAGGTCGGTGAAGTTGAGTGCAGCAAGGGAAATTTGTTCTACCCCCTATGGGACTACGGATTGAAACTCATCTCTGTTAAGGATTTCTGAAAAAAATTGCAGGATTTGTCACAAATCGGGTGGCACTCTCGTCAATATGATATGAAACGCGAAAAAACCACATCGAGATGACCGACGGTGAATTTAAGCAGCAGATACTGCCTAACTACGGCAAAATGTATACGGCAGCTTACTTGATCCTCAGAAATCGCGCTGACGCCTGCGACGCAGTGCAGGAGGTAGTAGCAAGATTGTGGGAACAACGCTCTAAGCTTGATGTCGAAGTATCACATACTTCGCTTTGCTCAATAGCGGTGCGCAACTGTTGCATCGACATCCTCCGCCGTCGTAAAGGCCGCATGTCGATTGACGACGAAACCATGATGGGATATGACGTACCTTCGACCCTGTCAAGCGACTCACAGGCCTGCTACACCACCCTACTGAGAGCAATCAAACAAGTAGTGGCGACTATGAACAACGCGCAGCGCAAAGTCATACTGCTTAGCCTAATAAGCAAACTAAGCAACGAAGAGATTGAAAAAGCCACCGGACAGTCCTCAGCCAATGTGCGACAGATACTCAGCCGCGGACACCGTAAACTTAAAGAAATACTCGCCCATGAACTATAAACCCCAAATAAATGAGATACAGACGCTCCTCCATAAATACTACGATGGAGAGACAACCCCCGCTGACGAACAACTACTTAAAGAGCTATTCGCCGTGGTTGATATCGACGACTTGCCCGAAGGAATGAAAGCCGACAAGATGATGTTCGATGGTTTGCGCGCACTCGACACAGCCGATGCCTCTATAGCAATTCCGGAAGAACTTGGCCATCGTCTTGAGCTGATCACAGAGCCCGGGAAATCCATCACCCCTTGGGTGTCAATTCGGCGATACGCAGCAATAGCAGCAGCAGTGGCCGTACTCGCCATTGTGACTTTTGTAGCAGTCCGCTTAATATCAACCACAGAGTCAGTCGACCTTGTGTCCACAACAACCGTAGAGACAGACACAACCAGCATCTACACCGCCCCTCCTGTGGTAACCACGCCCGAGCTTTTGGAGGAATCTGCAGCCACACCTGTAGCCCATGCCAAACCCACAGAACATATGACCACGTCAGCCAAACCCAAAGCTGACATCACATATCGTGAAGTGACCGACATCGCTGAAGCCCGGGCCATAGCAACTCGTTGTGCTGAACTCCTGACGAAGGGTAATCAGCAAACCGTACGCGTCGCTGATGAAGTTGACACCCAACTAAATCATGTATATCAAATAATCACTAACATATAAACTACTATGAAAGCAATCAAAACAATGTTCGTGGCACTGATCTGTGCCATCACAACCGCATCGTGCTCAGCACAGCGACTATTCTCAGAAGCATCAAAGGTCGACGGCGTAACCTCAGTGCTTGTCACCAAACCCATGCTCCAGCTCGCCGGAGCATCCGTGGGCAACCAAGACGGAGTAGACGTAGGCAAACTGATGGACAAACTCAACTCCATCGAAGTAATCACCGCCCCAAAAAATCTCAAGACCAAAGTCATGGAGCTATGTCAGCAATCACTCACTGGCATGAAGACAGAGACACTTGTCGAAGTCAAAGAAAAAGATGAAAACGTCGAAATCCTGGCCATCCCCAACGACACAAACCCAGAACTCTACAAAGGCCTCGTCATCATGGCCGACCAGAAAGACGAACTAGTCTACATGTACATGTCAGGCGACTTCACCATGGACGAACTGATGACCGCCATCGGCACCGCCGCCAAATAAACGCCCCCCTATTGCAATCAATCCATACCCCAATAACGGCACAAGCCGAAAGTCCAGTGCATAAAATTTAGGGGAAGTGTTAAATTTGCGGTATGAGAGCCGCAGAAGCATTTTGGATGTTCCTCCCGGAAGGGCTGGATGAGTTGTTTGAAATGGTAGATTTCAGCCCGCATCATTTTAACCTATGCACCGAAATTACGGCTTGTGCCTAAAAAAGGACGGGCCCGGGCGCCTGTGGCGTCCGGGCCTGCCGGTGAGGGTGGC
>CAZVNS010000065.1:0-3477 GCA_964628905.1 uncultured Muribaculaceae bacterium
TTTGACATAATTCGTGTTCTTTTATGCAAAGATACAAATTATTTTTCTAATTTACGAGCACTTAATTTATAGAAGTCCCCTTTAATTAGAGGGGTTAAAAGAGGCCCCCGCAGGCTTGCGGGGGCCTTGTGTGTGTCAGATAATCAGGGCGTGGCCGGTCATCTCCTTGGGCTGTGGCAGGCCCATGATGCGGAGTATCGTCGGGGCCACATCGGCGAGGCGGCCGTTCTCCACCGTCGCGTCCTTGCGGTCGGTCACGTACACGCAGGGCACGGGGTTGAGCGAGTGGGCGGTGTTGGGGGTGCCGTCGTCGTTGAGGGCGTGGTCGGCGTTGCCGTGGTCGGCGATGATGATGGCCTCATATCCGGCCTCGCGCGCTTCGGAGATCACGCGGTCCACGCACTCGTCGATGGCCACCACGGCGCGCTCTATCGCTTCGTAGACTCCGGTGTGGCCCACCATGTCGCCATTGGCGTAGTTCACCACGATGAAGTCGTACTTCTCTGAGCGGATGGCGTCGACGAGCTTGTCGGTGACCTCGTAGGCGCTCATCTCGGGCTTGAGGTCGTAGGTAGCCACCTTGGGTGAGGGCACCAGTATGCGGGCCTCCCCCTCGAAGGGTGCCTCGCGGCCGCCGTTGAAGAAGAATGTCACGTGGGCATACTTCTCGGTCTCGGCGATGTGCAGCTGCTTCTTGTGCTGGTTCGACAGGTATTCGCCCAGGGTGTTGTCCACATTCTCTTTGTCGAAGAGTATGTGCACGCCCTTGAATGATGCGTCGTAGGGTGTCATGCAGTAGTATTGCAGGCCGGGGATGGTCTTCATACCCTGCTCGGGCATGTCGTGCTGGGTGAGCACTTCGGTGATCTCCTTGGCGCGGTCGTTGCGGTAGTTGAAGAATATCACGCAGTCGTCCTCCTTGATGGTGCCGTCGACTGTGGAGTTGTTGATGGGCTTGATGAACTCGTCGGTCACGTCGTTGTCGTAGCTCTCCTGCATGGCCTTTACCATGTCGGTGGCTTGCTCACCCTTGCCTTCGACGAGCAGGTCATAGGCTTCCTTCACGCGGTCCCAGCGTTTGTCGCGGTCCATGGCGTAGTAGCGGCCGATGATCGACGCCACCACTCCGGCGCTCTTGGCGCAGTGGGCCTGCAGCTCCTCGATGAAGCCTTTGCCTGAACGGGGGTCGGTGTCGCGGCCGTCCATGAAGCAGTGGATGTACACCTTCTCCAGGCCGTACTCTTTGGCCAGGTCGCACAGGGCAGACAGGTGGTCGAGCGATGAGTGCACGCCGCCGTTGCTGGTCAGGCCCATGAAGTGGATGGCGCGCCCCGTCTGCTTGGCGTAGCCGAATGCGCTCTTGATCTCCTTGTTATCTCTGATGGTGCCTTCTTTGATGGCTTTGTTGATCTTCACCAGGTCCTGGTACACCACGCGGCCGGCGCCGATGTTGAGGTGACCCACCTCGGAGTTGCCCATCTGCCCGTCGGGGAGGCCTACGTTCTCACCCGAAGCCTGGAGTTGTGAGTGGGGGTAGGTCTTGAGCAGGTAGTCCCAGAAAGGGGTGGGGGTCTGGTAAATCACGTCGTCCTTGCCGTGGTCGCCGATGCCCCAGCCGTCAAGGATCATTAATAATGCTTTGTGAGCCATAGTATTATGGGAGTTTTAAGAGTTTTTAAAGTTTTAAGAGTTTCGATTTAAGTCGTTTTAAGTCGAGCTTCGCTCTTCCTTTACTTCGCCGCGGGGCAGCCCTGGCACTTCTGGGCGATTTCCTTGAAGAAGTCGTTGCCCTTGTCGTCAACGAGGATGAAGGCGGGGAAGTCCTCTACCTCTATCTTCCAGATGGCTTCCATGCCCAGCTCGGGATACTCCAGCAGCTCCACCTTCTTGATGGAGTTCTGGGCTAAGATGGCGGCGGGTCCGCCGATCGAGCCGAGGTAGAAGCCGCCATGCTTCTTGCAGGCATCGGTCACCACTTGCGAGCGGTTGCCCTTGGCTATCATAATCATAGAACCACCAGCCTCCTGGAATTGTTCGACGTAGGGGTCCATGCGGCCTGCGGTCGTCGGGCCGAACGAGCCTGAGGGCAATCCCTGCGGGGTCTTGGCCGGCCCTGCGTAATAGATGGGGTGCTTCTGCAGGTATTCGGGCATGGGCTCGCCGCGGTCGAGGCGCTCTTTGATCTTGGCGTGGGCTATGTCGCGGCCCACGATGATGGTGCCGTTGAGGCTCAGGCGTGTGGCCACGGGGTATTTCGTAAGCTCGGCAAGGATCTCCTTCATCGGACGGTTGAGGTCGATCTTCACCACCTCTCCCTCGCCGGCCTGGCGCAGCTCCTCAGGGATCAGTTCGCCGGGGTTGGCGTCGAGCTTCTCGATCCACAGCCCCTCACGGTTGATCTTGGCCTTGACGTTGCGGTCGGCCGAACAGCTCACGCCCATGCCCACGGGGCAGCTCGCACCGTGGCGCGGCAGGCGGATCACGCGGATGTCGTGGGCGAAGTATTTACCGCCGAACTGCGCGCCCAGCCCTATCTTGTGGGCCTCCTCGAGTAGCTGCTTCTCCAGCTCCACGTCGCGGAAGGCGTGGCCCAGCGCGTTACCCTTAGTGGGGAGCGCGTCGAGGTATTTGATCGAGGCTTTCTTCACCACCTCAAGGTTCTTCTCGGCCGATGTGCCGCCAATCACGAAGGCGATGTGGTAGGGTGGGCAGGCTGCTGTACCCAGGGTTTTCATCTTCTCCACGAGGAAGGGCACCAAGGTCTTGGGATTGATCAGCGCCTTGGTCTCCTGGTAGAGGTAGGTCTTGTTGGCCGAACCGCCACCCTTGGCCACGAACGCAAACTTATACTCGTCGCCGTCGACGGCGTGCAGGTCGATCTGCGCCGGCAGGTTGCAGCCGGTGTTCACCTCGTCGTACATGTTCAGGGGGGCGTTCTGCGAGTAGCGCAGGTTGTCGGTGGTGTAGGTGTCGTAGACGCCGCGCGACAGTCGCTCCTCGTCGCCGCCGCCGGTCCACACGTGCTGACCCTTGTTGCCGTGGATGATCGCCGTGCCGGTGTCCTGGCAGAAGGGGAGCTGACCCTTGGCTGCCACCTCAGCGTTGCGCAGCATCGTCAGCGCCACATACTTGTCGTTTTTCGACGCCTCGGGGTCGTGGAGGATCTTCGCCACCATCTCGTTGTGCTCGCGGCGTAGCATGAATGCGTTGTCGTGGGTGGCCTGGCGCGCCAGCACGGTCAGCGCCTCCGGGTCGACCACGAGCATCTCGTGGCCATTCCAATTCTCTACTTTCACATACTCCGACGTCAGCAGGTAATACTCTGTGGTGTCGGGACCCAGCGGGAACATCGGCTGGTATCGAAACGGTTTTGTTGCCATCGCTTATATAGTTTTTTTGGTTATCTTGCCGCAAAAGTACATAAAAATTTCGGGACACGTACAAATCCCTGTGTTTTGGTGGGGAGCTTATAGAAAC
>CAZVNS010000066.1:0-3294 GCA_964628905.1 uncultured Muribaculaceae bacterium
TCACCTGGCGCTACGCCGACAACCGCGCCCGCGTCGTGCTCCGCTCGCCCCTCGGCATCTTTACTGACCAATACACGCTGCACTATGTCTAACTCCATTCATATATCAACCGCCCGCCATATCCTCAACGCAGGCGACCCCGTGACGCTCGCGCTTTGGAAAAGCGACGGCTCGGTGCTTCGCCTCGAAAACGCCGTGTCGCTGCGCTACGACTACTACGGCGGCTGGCGCAACGTCAAGCTCCTGGCCTCCGGCCAAATACGCCGCGTCCGCGACGTCTGCATCTTTTCCGTCAACGACCAAGAAGTTTTCCTATGACCACCTCGCTGAATTTCAACTCCGTCGAAAACCTGCCCGGCGTGCGCGGCAGAGCCGCGTTCACCGTCAACAGCCAGGCGGTGTTCAAGGAGGACATCGACACGCTGCCCTGCGAAATCGACAGCCGCCTGAGCTATATGCCGTGGGGGGCAGACAATCAGATGCCCTACGACATCATCGACCTCATAGAGAAGGACGAGACCCTAAGCACCTGCCAACTTTTCAACGCCGAGGTCTGCTACGGGAGCGGGCTGCTCTACGAGCTTCCCGCTCAGACACCGACAGACACGTCAGACTCCAATAGACCGAGAATAGAGGCCGAGGTGGAGGAGTTCATGCTCTCAAACGACCTGCCGGCCTACTTCCTCGGCGTGTGCCAGGACTTCAAGCACTTCGGGTTCGCCGTTTCGGTCATAATCCTCAACGCCGACGGCACCCGCGTCGTGCGCCTGCTGCGCAAGGAGGCTTGCTACTGCCGCTTTGCCCCCGCCGACAGCAAGGGCAGAATACCCTTCGTGCTCTACGCCAACTGGCGGCAGCCCGCGTCGCCCATCGACCGCAAGGACATCGAGGTCATAGACCTTCTCGACCCTGCGGCCCCGTGGCCCGACCTACAGGAGCGCTTGAAAGCCGGTACCAAGGCGAGGAAATTCGCCGTCGTGAGCCGGGTGCCGACCCCCGACAGCACCTACTATCCCATTCCGTACTACGCCGCGCTGTTCCGGGGCAAGTGGTACAACATCAAGCAGCTCATCGGCCTGGCCAAGGAGGCCAAGCTGAGGAACACCGCCCCGATAAAGTACCACATCGAAATCTCGGCAAAATACTGGGACAGCATTTTCCGCGCCGAGGGCATCACCGACCGCCGCCTCCAGCAGGAGCGCGTCGTGCGCGAGAAGCAGTCGATACTCGACTTCCTCACCGGCGCCGAGAACAGCGGCAAGGCCTGGTTTTCGACATTCTACATCACCCCCGACGGCAAGGAGCAGCACGACGTCGTAATCAACAAGGTCGACGACACCAAGGAGGGGGGCGACTGGGAGAGCGACATTCAGGAGGCCGTCAACATGATGTGCTTCACCATGCGCGTGCACTCCAACCTCGTCGGCTCCGTGCCCGGCAAGGGACAGAGCAACAACTCCGGCTCGGACAAGCGCGAGCTGTACACCATAGCGCAGGCCCTTCAGAAACCCTACCACGACCTGCTCTTTACCGTACACCGCATTATCATACGGCTTAACGGCTGGGCAGGCGTGCGCCCCACCGTGCCCTTCATGCAACTCTCCACCCTCGACGAACATACCGATGCAAAGCAGGTTTCCAACGACACTGAATAGACCCTCATAGACACTAATAGACCATGCGACTAATAGAAGATAACGACACGTTGCTGGCCTTTGTGCCCAACAACATAACCGCCGTGCGCGGGGAGCAACCTCTTTTCGAGCGCATCTGTCCCTCGCTCGTGGCGGCGGAGCTGTGGGCCGAGGCCAACTTCTTCTCGAAGGACTGCTTCGAGGAAGTGGCCGCCCGGGGCGCCGACGACGACCTGCGGCAGGCCGCAGCGCATCTTGTCGCCACCGAGGCCCTGCGCCGCGCCGTGCCCTCGCTCGACGTGGTGTTCACCCCCAACGGCTTCGCCGTGACGCAGACCAACAACCTCGCGCCTGCAAGCAAGCAGCGCGTCGACCGCCTGATTGGCTCGTTGCTCGCGGAGCGTGACCGCCTCGTCGAGCAACTGCTGCGCCTGGTGCCGTCGATGCCCAGCTGGGCCGACAGCCACGTGGGGCGCTTCTTCGCCGCGTCGCTGTTTCCCAACATCGACCTGCCCGTGCTCGCAGGCTCCACGGCCAACGACCGCTGGGAGGCGTACCTCGCGCTGCGCCCCCGCGCAATCGACGTCGAGGAAGGGTTAGGAGAGGAGTTCGTGTCGCCCGAACTGCTCCGCGCCCTGCGGCGCCGGCAGATTGTGCAGCCACTCACCGACGCCGAGCGCCGCGTGGTGGGCGCCCTGCGGGCGCAGGTCGTGGCCGTGCTCTGCGACCGCCCAATCTCCACCCGCGCGATGATGGACGTGGTGAACTTCATTCGCCACCGTCCCGACGACTTCCCCGGGTGGCACTCGTCGGCCACCGCCCGGCTGTTCAGCCCTCCCAAGTTCGAGAACAAAAAATCCGCCTCCGGCTACTGGTTCTAAAATAATTCCCTATATTTGCACATAAAATCGTGCTAATATGGAATTTTTATCTATCAACATCGTATTACCAATTTTTATCGGCTATTATGCCAAGAAAAATCTGGAATACGTGGGCAAAAGTAAAATACTTGTTGGGGTAGTGCTCCCATTACTGGTATGGATTGGTTTTTCTTTCCTATTTGCTATAGGAGGGAGGCCAAATCTTGCGTATGCAGCCAGTCACAACATGGGATATACGGCCATAGCAGTCCTTGTCTATATTGCTACGTTCTTCATCACTAAAGGTCAACCCAAAACGAATAAGGCTACTGTAACAGCAAACCTTAGCACAGAAGATAACGCTCAGAAGGGAACCCCAAATATCACACCTCCAATAGCACAGATTGACGATTTGGAAATAGCAAAAAGCAGGGCCAATAAATTCAAAGCCATTCTTGGTTTAGTCCTCCTATTTCCTCTGCTATTTGGCATTATTAGCTTTATTGGTTATCTGTTACACGCTCATTCAATTTTCTACGGCAGAAATCGGATAGAACTTATTGTCTTTATGGCACTATCTGCTTTTTGCGCTGTTTATCTTCTTAAAGACTCGGCGATATATCTTTTTATGAAGAAAAACAAAAAGGACTTGCCTAATTTGAAAGGTTAAAGTTCTGTCTTTTACCGCACAATCGGGTGTTGGTAGCTTTGCGCTACTGACACCCGATTTTCTATGCAGACAATCTCAATCGACTTCACCGTGCCGCAGGGCTGGCACGAGTTGGGCGACAAACAGCTAC